>CAMTUI010000026.1:0-77837 GCA_947084985.1 Methanobacteriota archaeon
ATCCGGCGGTCCAGGGAAGCTCCGGCCTAAGGCACAGCTTTTTCTCGCGCCCCGATTCTCGTGAGGGGATCATGGGCGAGACGGACCGACTCATCGAAGTCATTCGCGGCCGCAATGCGAAGACGGTCGGCCTCCAGTTCCCCGTGGGACTGCGCACGAAGGCCGTGGAACTCGCACACGACCTGGAGGCCACCACGGGCGTCACGTGCCTTGTGTCCGCAGACCCCTCGTTTGGTGCGTGTGACGTCACGGACATGCCTGTGGACCTGATTGTCCACCTGGGCCACGCGCCGATGCCTCACCTTCGCTACAAGAACGTCTTCTTCTACGACCTGCCTGGGCCACCGCTCACGTCCCTCGCATTCGTCGAGGCCGCGGAGCCGATGCTGCCGAAGCGTGTCGGGCTCGTGACGACGACGCAATACCGTCACTGGCTCCTGAAAATCAAGGAGCACTTGGAAGCGAAAGGCCATGAGATCCGCATCGGAGAGCCGGACCGCCGCGTCGCATACGCCGGACAGCTGCTCGGCTGCGACTACCATACGGCCACGGTGATCGAGGAGGACGTCGACGGGTACCTGTACATCGGGACGGGGGACTTCCATCCTCTGGGCATCGCGATCCTCGTCGACAAGCCAGTCATCATCGCGGACCCGGAGCGGGGCACGGCGCGGGACCTAGCGGAGGTCAGGGACCGAATCCTCCGGCAGCGGCATGCCGCGATTGCGCGCTCGAAGGATGCGAAGGTCTTCGGGATCATCGTGTCGCGGAAGATTGGCCAGGTGCGGATGGAGCTCGCCAACGACCTGAAGGCCCTCGCGGAGAAGCACGGCCGCCAGGCGAACATCTTCCTCATGGACCTCGTCTCGCCGGAGTTCCTCGAGGGATACCGCGTGGACGCGTGGGTCAACACCGCGTGCCCGCGCATCGCGATCGAGGACATCCTGCAGTACAAGAAGCCCATGCTGACGCCACAGGAGTTCGAGACCGTCCTCGGCGAGCGCGATTGGAAGGACTACAAGTTCGACGAGATCCGCGCGTACTGACCGACGTCTCTACGGCGCGCCTGCGATGGCCATCATTGTGGCCTTACGCATCTGCTCGAGATCCTGGACCGCTCGTGCGTAGTACGCCTCGCATCGCCGCCGGGCCTCCTCCCAGGTCCGAGACAGACTCGCTGGGCCCACGTACTCTTTCACCTGCACCCGACGCCCCCCGCGGGTCTCGTAGTGCCAGAAGTACACGTACGCGCGACCTCGGACCGTGTGTTCGTACACGCCGCAGCCGACTTGCATGCACGTGGATCGTGTTATAGTTATTTAACTATAACTCGGAGGTGTGCGGACGTACCCCGACCGGCCTCGCAAACCCTTTACCGCGCCCTGCGTTGTCCGGCGCATGGACCCGCTCGCGATCGTCCTCCTCTCCGGCGGCATGGACTCCGCCACGGCCCTCGCGATGACGAAGGCGGACGGGTTCGCCGTGATCGCGCTCACGTTCGACTACGGCCAGCGACATCGGAAGGAGATCGACGCGGCGAAGGCCCTCGCGAAGCACTACCGCGTCCGGGACCACCGGATCGTCTCGGTCGATCTGGCGGCGATCGGAGGATCCGCCCTCACGGACCGCTCGATCCGCGTGCCCGAGCAACGAAGTCTCGAGGAGATTGGCCAAGGGATTCCGCCGACCTACGTGCCCGCGCGGAACTCGATCCTCCTGAGCTACGCGCTGGGCCTCGCGGAGGCAACGATCTCAAGGGCCATCGTCATCGGAGCCAATTACCAGGACAGTAGTGGCTATCCGGACTGTCGGCCGGAATTCTACAAGGCCTTCCAGGAGGTCGCCCGTCTCGGGACGAAACGCGGTGTCGCGGGGGACGTCATCGAGATCCGCACCCCGGTCATTCACATGACGAAGGCGGACATCGTCCGGAAGGGTCAGGAACTCGGGGTGCCGTGGGAGCTCACATGGTCCTGCTACCTCGGAGGCGCGAAGGCGTGCGGCGTCTGCGATTCCTGCCAGCTCCGGCTCAAGGGGTTCCGTGAGGCCGGCGTGAAGGATCCGCTCCCGTACGCCTCGCCTCGAAGGCGAGCGGCGAACTCTTAATACGCGGCGCGGGCATCGGACGGATCATGGAGGCCGAGGCCGGCGTCATCGCGCGGAAGGGGGAGGAGTTCCTCCTCAGCGAGCTCTACGTCTCCGTCCAGGGGGAGAGCTCCCTCGTCGGCCTTCCGACGATCTTCGTCCGCCTGTACACCTGCAACCTGCGATGCCGATGGTGCGACTCGATGCACGCCGTGGAGGGCGGGGATTTTACCCGAGTCTCCGTGAACGAGGTCGTTCAGCGGATCCTCGAACTCGCGGGACCGACGGAGGCTCGTGACTCGGGGATCCGGAACGTCTGCTGGACGGGGGGGGAGCCGCTCCTCCAGGCGGAGTCCATCGCGCGGGCAATCCGTCGGCTCCCGGACACGTTCATCCACTCCATCGAGACGGACGGCGAGGTGGACCTTCGCGCCTTCGACGACCTCGTGGCGGTCGACCGACCTAGCGGCCGCGTGCGGTACGTGATGGACGTGAAGTGTCCGGGATCCGGCATGAAGGCCGCGAAGGCGTTCGCGAACATGGCCTTGCTGCGCGACCACGACGAAGTGAAGTTCGTCCTGATGGACCGCGCGGACTACGAGTTCGCGAAGGACGTCCTCTCGAACCATTCCACGAAGGCCAAGACGGTCCTCTTCTCCCCCGCGACGCCGGCTCACAAGGTCTCGACGGGCCTCGAACCGGGCCAGCTCGCGGAGTGGATTCTGCGGGACCGCCTCCCGGTGCGCCTCCAGCTCCAGGTGCACAAGATCCTCTGGCCCGGGCGGGAACGTGGCATCTAGCCTTCGGGCGATCGCCGTCCAAAGAAGTTTCATCTACTCCCCGCCCTTGGCGTACGCGTGCGGTACGAGGAGATCGACCACACGGCGGACGTCGGCATTCGGGCGTTCGGGACGAACCTGACGGAGCTGTTCGTGAACGCCGCGGAGGGCATGTTCAGCCTGATCGCGAACCTGGACGCAGTCCGGCCGGTCGGGGAAGTCGAGATCCGGCTCCGTGCGGACGACATCCCGACCCTCCTGCTGCGATGGCTGTCGGAGCTCCTCTACCTCCATGAGACACAGCACTTTCTGTTCTCCTCCTTCGATGCGAGCGTGAGTGACACGACCCTCCGCGCGCTCGCCCGGGGCGAGACAATCGACAAGACGCGTCACGAACTCAAGCTCGCGATCAAGGCCGTCACTCGACACCGGCTCGCGGTCGACGAGCAGAAGGGCGTGGCCGAGGTGATCTTCGACATCTGAGGGGTCCGATGGTCCGAGGCATCACGTTCGACTGGTGGCACACGATCGCCGAGACGCCGTGGCCCGACTACGACGACCGGATGAGGCACATCCGCGTGGAGCGAATCGGGGAGGCCCTCGCTGCCGCGGGCTCACCGGTCGGACGCGCGGCGCTCTACCGGGCGTACGACGCCCACACGGACCTGCTTGTCCGGTCCTGGAAGGACCTCGTCGATCTGACCGCCGAGGAGCAGATCCGAGCCTTCCTGGAGTTCGCCGGCCTGGGCGACCGGATCGAGGGTCTCGGACCGCGGATCGAGGAGGCGTTCGGCGCCGCGATCGAGTCCCGCATGCCGCGGCTCTACCCGGGAATCGAGGAGACGCTGGCCCGCCTGCGCGACCTTGGATACCGGATCGGCCTGATCTCGAACACGGGTCGCACATGGGGCCGCTTCCTGCGACGCGTCCAGGACCGCCTCGGAATCGGCTCGTACTTCGATGTCCGTGTCTTCTCGGACGAGGTGCGGGTGCGGAAGCCCGACCCGAGGATTTTCCGCACGGCCATCGAGGCATTGCGCCTTGAACCGTCGGAAACGGTTCACATCGGCGACGACGCCACGGCGGACGTGGCGGGCGCGAAGCAGGTCGGGCTGCGCGCGGTCTGGTTCAACACGGGATTCTGGCCCGGCGCACGGGCGGACCGCGCGGACGCGGAGATCGGCGAACATCCGCGGCTCCTGAAGGTCCTGGAGGCGTGGGGATGAAGGCCACCGCAATCGCCCATCCGATCCAGGGGCTGATCAAGTACCACGGGCTCGCCGATCCGGTCCTGCGCCTCCCTTTCCACGACTCGATCAGTGTGTGCACGGCTCCGCTCACGACCCGCACGACGGTCGAGTTCGGCTCGGTGCCTCGCGACACGGCGGAGATCGACGGTCGCACGGTGACGGCGAGGGACATGGAGCGGATCCGCGCGGTGGTCGACGTGATCCGGACGAAGGCTGGGATACGGGATCCGTTCCGGATGGCCTCCGTGAACGACTTCCCGTCGAACATCGGCCTCGGGGCGAGCGCCTCCGGATTCGCCGCCCTCGCGATGGCCGCCAGCCATGCGGCAGGATTGCGGGTGAGCCTCGAGGAAGTCTCGAAGTTCGCACGCCGTGGCGCGGGTTCGGCGACGCGCTCCGTCACGGGCGGATTCAGCAAGTGGAAGATGGGCCTGACGGACGACGACTCGTACGCGGTCCAGCTTGCCGGCGAAGATCTCCAGATGGGGATCGTGGTCGCCCTCGTGCCCGCGTTCAAGCAGACGGAGGACGCGCACCGTGAGGCCCTCACGTCCCCGTTCTTCCACGCCCGCCTCGCGGAGATCCCGCGGCTCATCGCGGAGATGGAGCTCGCGATTCGGAAGAAAGACATCGGGGCGATCTGCGCCTTCGCGGAGCGGGACACCCTGATGCTCCACGGCATCACGATGACCGGGACCGCCGAGATGGTCCTGTGGCAACCGGATACGCTGCGGGTCATCCTCGCGGTCCGCAAGTTGCGCGAAGCCGGCGTGCCCGCATTCTTCTCAATCGACACGGGCGCCACCGTGTACGTCAACACATTCGCCGACCGCGCGGACGAGGTCCGGCGCGCCATCGGGGAGCTCACCATCCAGACGATCCCATGCCGCGTTGGCGGCCCCGCCCGCCTGAGCGAGGACCACCTCTTCTGACCGGGGTCCTCAGAGGCTGACGCGGATCCGGCCCACAGGGCCCGCAACGACCATGGAACTCGCGGTGGGATCGAAGTACTTCTGGGAAACGGATCGAATGCGGTCTTCCGTGAGGTCGTTCATGATATCCGGGAAGCGCTCGAGGAAGTCCATCCCGAGGCCATAGTACTCCATGCGGTGCAGCTCCGTGGCGACCTCCGCGTTTCGCTCGAGGGACACGATCAACGCGCCAATCTGGTTGTCCTTGCCGTCGCGGATTTCGTCCGACGTGAGGGGCTCCCGCCGCAGGCGGTCCATCTCCGCGCGGATCGAGCGGATTGCCTGCGGGATGTTCGAGGGGTTCACGCCCGCGGCGATCGTCCACATCCCGCCCGCCGTCCGGGCCTCGAGGCTGCTGAACGCGTAGTACGCGAGGCCTTGCCCGTCCCGAAGGTTCTGGCCGAGTCGGCCGTACAAGCCGATGCGACCGAAGAGGAGATTTGCGAGATGTAGCGCGTAGTAGTCGTCGTGGCAGCGCGAGATGGCAGGCGCGCCCACGGCGATGTCCGCCTGGGACTTGTGGGGCATCGGGATCCACAGGTTCCTCGGCCGGTATGGCGGGGGCACAGGGATGGCCGGACCGACGCGGCCGTTCCCCCGGAAGCGGGACAGGGGATTCGCGATCGAGTCCTCGATGAACGCCCGGTCCACGTCGCCCGCGAGGGACAGGATGAGGCCTTCCGGACCGACGTGGGCCTCGTGGAACGCGACAACGTCGGCCCGGCGGATCCGCCTGATGCGGGTTTCGTTCCCCTTGGGATCCCGACCGTACGGATGGTCCTTCGGGAACACGCTCCGCGCGAGCTCGCGGGCCGCGCGGTGCCGCGGGTCGTCCGCTTCGATCCGCAGGTCGTTCCTCATCTCGCCCCGGACCCGCTCGACCTCCTTCGGAGGGAACGCGGGTTCCGAGAGACACTCCACGAGGATCCGGATCGTCTCCGCGGCGGTCTCCTGCGTGCATCGCCCTTGGAAGCCGAGGAGCTCCTCCGCGTTCCGGAATTCGAGGGTCGACCCGATCCCCTCGAGCCGATCCGCGAGCTTTGCCGCACTCCGGCGCTTCGTGCCGCTCAGCATCAGGCGGGCCATGAATTCCGCGATGCCGTGGTCGTCGGCTTCCGCCGCCATCCCGGCGGGCACGCTCCCGCGGAACGCGACGAACGGGTTCGCCGGCAGGGCTTGGGATACAAGGACTGCGCCGTTGTCGAGGACCGTGCGGTCCGGAAGGCTCAGGAGGGGACCTCCTGGTGGTGGAATCGAACGACGGATCGATGCTCATCGACGAGGTACTTGCGCGCGACTCCGCGCACCTGCTCCGGCCGGACCTTGAGGACCTCCGCGAAGAGGCCGTCCGTGAAATCCCAGGAGGCGAGGCCCTCGCTCACGCTCAGGAGCATCCCCTGGTATGTGACGCCATCCTGCTCATAGCGGGACCAGGCGCGCACCTGCGCCTTAGCGCGCTCCATCTCGACCTTCGAGGGCGGGGCCTTGCGGAGCACGGCGACCTCGCGGTCCAGGACGTCCTCGACGCGGTCGAGGGACACGCCGCCCGCGAGGGTCACGTTCGCGATGAGCAGGGACGGATCGATCTTCATCTCGTGCCTCACGCCGACGTCCGTCGCGAGCTTCGTCTCCACGAGGGCGCGGTAGAGGCGGTTCGACCGCGGTCTCCACTCGCCCGCCGCGTAGGGGATGAAGCCGCGCCATCCGCCGAGGATCGTCGCAAGGAGGAGGATCGCCGGGGTGTCGTCGTGCGTGGCCGGCGGGATGTGCCAGCCCACGGAAAGGAGATCCGCGGCCCCCGGTCGGGACAGCTCGCCGCGCCGCTCCCCGTGCTGCTCCGGCTCCACGAGCGGCATGGGCTGCGGCGGCGCTTCCGGCCTGAGCGGCCCGAACGCCTCCCGGATGTGCTGCATCGCGACCGCCGCATCGAACCCTCCAACGAGAATCAGAGTCGCGTTGTTTGGCGCGTAGTACCGAAGGTAATGCTCGTACAGCGGGTCCCGCGCGAGCGCCGCGAGGTCTTGCTTGTACCCGATTGCGGTCCAATGATACGGGTGGACATGGAACGCAAGGCCCCACAACTCCTCCTCGACAAGGAACTCCGGTTGGTTCTCCGCCCCCTCCCGCTCGCTGATCACCACGGTCCGCTCCGCCTCGACCTCCTTGGGGTCGAAGGCCGCGTTTCGCATCCGCTCCGCCTCGACCATGAGGGCCGTGTCCATCGCGCTCGCGGGGATCGTCTCGAAGTAAATCGTGTAGTCCGTGTCCGTGAACGCGTTGAATTTGCCGCCGAGGCGCGAGATGAGGCGGTCGATCTCCCCCTTGGCGAGCTTTCCTCCGCCCTTGAAGAGCATGTGCTCGACCCAGTGCGTCGAGCCCGTCATCCCGGGCCGCTCGTTCCGCGAGCCGATCCGGTACGTGACCCACGTGGACAAGGCCTTCGTCTCCGGGATCGGTCGAAGGATGACCTTCAGCCCGTTGTCGAGGGACTCGACATGGGTGGCCATACGGGCCGCGGAAACGGGCCCGATGGATAAAGAGTTGCGTGGGCGGCCCTGCTCACGGGCCCTCGGACGCTGACGTTCGCAGGACGAACTCGCAGACCGAATCGCCCGTGCCACGGCATGTCGTCTCGATGCAAGAGATGCCCTCGGCCCAGAAGAGGGCGCGGAAGAAACCCGCGAAGTAGCCACGCAGGAAGTGGCACGCCGGACGGTCCCAGGTCCCTTCCTGCCCGTACGTCTCCAAGGTCCGCGTGAGTCGGAGTCGGGCCTGTCGGCTCTCCCGGTCCACCTCGATCGACGACACGGCGAACCAGCCGCACCGGGAGTACACGTCGCCCAGGTGGTCCACGATCTCCATCGGGTCCTGACTGCCGGTCCATCGAGCCATCGTGCCGACGAACGCTTCGCCCGCCTCGAGGCCGCTGCGGTACAGGAGGTCGTCCGCGGCGGGACCGAGCGTCGCCCGGACCTCCCGAAAGAACCGCCGCAAGGTGTCCCGCGAGATCACGACCACGGGGACGGTCGAGAGACGCGTGTCCGCGGTCCTCGGCTTCGTCGTCAGCTGCCAGAACTCGTCGATGTCTCGGATCGCAGATCTCACCACGGCTGTGTGTTCAGCGCCAAAGCTCGGCTTAAACCGCGGGCCGCGAGAATCAGAGGTGATTACCGGCCTTGACGGGATCGATATTCACGGCCGGCGAGCTTGACCGACGATTACCTCCCTGGCTTGTCTTTTGTGGCGCCGAGGCGCTGTCCCTTTGCATTCAGCTCCTTCATTCGTCTGTAGAGCGCCTCTCTGGTAGCCACGACCCTCCGCGAAAGAGGGGCGAAACCGTTTGCGTCGCGGCCCTGCCGCGTTCTCCTCTTGTGCCTTATGAATTGCAAGAGGACGACCGCCTGCCTCCGATTGACCTGGAGATATGGCAAGGCCGACAACAAGAGCTGCTGGACCATTCGGTCGGACCACACCAATTGATAGGCATGCTTCCAACCGATTTTGACGGCAGGCTGGTTCACAAGGATCCCTCCAAAGGCTCGCTGCAGGTCCTCGAGTATGACCCTATCTGTGTTGCTGACACACACCCGCGCTCGGTACTGAAGTCCCCGATGCCTCCGACTCTCCGATCGCGCAATCATCAGACAACCCTCCGCATCGATGAAACCGGCCAGGTATTCCGAGGAAATGGTCCGAGATTCTGATTTACGAGCAGTGTTGTCGTGACCCCTGGAAACTGAAACCGATCCCCTTTTGTTCAGGAGCTTAAGGCGCCTGTAGAAGGCGTCGCGGATTATCAACTCCCGCCCCGAAAGGGACAGAAGGCGTCCGAGTCGATCTCTCCTCCGGCGGGATCCTCGGACATGGAAAACGAACTCACGCAATGCTGCAGCCTGTTTCGACTTAACCCGCAAGAAGGGCGAAACCTTTGTCAGCAATCTTGCGGCGGCTGCGTTTGTCCAGACCAGAGCGTACTGGGGCTTCCATCCGGGGCTCCTCGGACCAACGCTCACAAAAATTCCACCTGAGAACCTCTGGATTTGGTTCAAGATCGGTCGATTTGTATTGGTAATGGACACCCTGGCGCAATATTCGTGCGGTCGGTCGCGCCGAGGTATCCGTGCGATTGAGAGATGCCCCTCGCCGTCTACAAAACCGGCAAGGTATTCGACGGAGAGCACGGCCGACGGCCAGAGAGCATGGGGAAAGCCTAAGGTTCAGGGAGGGAGGTTGGTGAAAGTGCTAAGCGCGCCTGTCTCCCCCTTCCCCCTTTTGCGCCTTGAATCTTGCCGAGTCCAGGTCGAGTTCGAAGTCCTCTTCCTTGACTTCGCTCGGGGTAAAGACCTTGCCGGCCTCAAACTCTAGCTTCTTTTCCTGCTTCTTCCGCTTCTTCGGCTTTTCCTCAACCTGCTGTGGCATAGGCCGCCTCCAGTTTCGTGGCGTATGGATCCAGAAGATCGATACGCCGCCGCGTCCCGTCGTTCACGATGACCATCGACCAATCAATCATCTCGATATCGAAGGTGTCGCACAGCTCCCGTCGCAGGTGTGCTCGGGTGTCTTCCGGCGGCTCGTGGATCGCGTCCTTGATCGCCTCGTCGTCCGTGATCCGGTCGATGAGCCCGGCCCGTTGTCGCTTGTAGAACAACGAGCGCTCCGCCCCGATCTCCGAATACTGCTTGCAGGCCATCATCTCGACGTCCGACCCGGACTTCTTCTCCACGGCCTCCTGGATCGCGAAGTATCGATCGAGCCACTCGACGCGCCGCGCCGCGTCCTTCGAGCGCCGGTTCTCGAGATCGTCGAGGACCTCTTCGAGGATTCGCAGCGCCCTGCGTTCGCGGTGATCCTCCGCAAGCGGCTCGATCTTCCCCAAGTAGTACCGCTGGATGTCGACCGGCGACACGACGGATCCGTCCTCGAGTTCCACCCGCCATTGCTCCGGGTTCCGCGTCTCGACATTGCGCCAGAGGTCCTTCACCGGGTCCTTCAGGCGAGGCACATCGTCGAGTTGTCCGGCCTCCATGAGCTGCAAGATAGCGGAAGTCGTGAAGTGGCGGAGCATGATGGCGGTTTCGTTCATCAGCGCGTCGCCGACGATCACGTGGAGCCGACGCCATACGCGGCCATCCGCATGGGGCTCGTCCCGCGTGTTCAGGATCCCCGTGTCGTGCATTGTCTCTCCGCTGATCACCTGGGAGGTCAGGAACGCCATCGGCGACAGCACGTACTTGCCGCGGACGATGTCCCCCGCGCCGGTGTAGATGAACCGCGTGGCGAGATGCGGAACGAGCTCGCGGATGAAGCGCTGCGGGAACGCGACGTCCCGCGACACGCAGTAGTTCTCGTGGGATCCGTAGGACGTCCCGTCGGGTGAGGTGTTGTTCTTGAAGGCGTGGATCTTCGTCTCCGAGGAGATGTACTTCTCCTCCATGACGCGCCGAAGCCAGTCCAGGACCTTCTCCCCGGCCTTCTCCCAGACCACGACGTCGTGGAAGTTCGTCGTCTCCGCCGTGCTGACCTCGAAGTGCCCGACGTCGTAGTAGACGCGGGAGCCGTTCGTGATGAACTCGCCCGCGAGGTGGAGGTCCGATTCCCGCAAGAGGTCGAGGGCCATCATGTGGGGATCGAACCCCATCGTGCCCATCTTGCGGCAGTACAGCGTGTACTCGTGCTCGGTCCCCTGGATCATCTTCTTCATGCATCACCCGACCATCGGATCCGCACCGGTCCGGAAGACCTCGCGCTGCCGCTTCTCGTACACGTACATCTCCGTGATCGCGTGCTCCTTGCACTCCTCGTCGATGGCCATCTCGAAGTCCCGCAGGCTCAGGCCCTCCTTCTTCCGGTCGGACTTCTTCAGGAGAATGACCCGCTTCACGAAGTTCTTCTTCGCCGTGGTGACGATGGCCTCGATGATCGCGCCCGAGATGATGTCCTTGCGCTTCACGGTCTTGATCGCTTCCTTCGCCTCGGCGTCGAGCTTCACCCTGACCCACTTGTTCTCTCCGTAGAGCTCGTCCAAGACGAACTTGCGGAGAGTGTCGATTGCCTCCGAGCGGCCGCCGTACTGCTGCTCCAGCTCGGATGCAACGGGGAGCTCCTCGTTCAGGTAGATCCGCAGGATCTCCTCGGCCGCCATGCGCTCGGGCCGCGGGATCTCGATGATCTCGTCGAAGCGGCCCGGCCGCAGCAGGGCGGGGTCCACGAGGTCCGCGCGGTTCGTCGCTCCAATCACGAAGACATCGTGGAGCTTGATGAGCCCGTCCATCTCGCTCAGGATCTGCGCGATGATGTTCTTGTGCACGCCCGACGTGTCCATCATGCCACGCACGGTGAAGAGGGCCTCGATTTCATCGAAGAAGACGATGCTCGGCTTCTTCTCGTGGGCCTGGCGGAAGATCTCCTTGATGATCCGCTCCGACTCCCCGACCCACTTCGAGAGGACATCCGCGATGCTGACGTTGAAGAACGTCATGTCGTTCTCCGTCGCGATCGCCTTCACGAGCAGCGTCTTGCCGCAGCCCGGAGGACCGTACAGGAGGATGCCGCGTGGCGCCTCGAGATTGATCTGCTGGAACAGCTTGGCCTCCTGGTACGGGAGGACGACGACGTCCTTAATCCGCTCGATCGCCTCCATCAGCCCTCCGATCTGGCCGTACGTCACGTTCGGCTTCTCGCCGAGCAGGAGGGATTTGACCTCGAGGTTCGGCAAGATATCGAGGACCTCCATCGTGGGAGGGAGGACGCTGATCTGGAATCCCGGCTTGAGCTTCTTGTAGACACCCTTCTCGCAATCGATCAGCCGCTTCTCCATGTCGCCCTCGACGGAGATCACGAGCTTGCCGTCCATCATGTCGGCGACCTTCGCGATCACGCCTTCGTTCCGCACGGGAGAGCCTTCGACGATCGCGTAGGTCTGCGGGTGGACCCACACATACTGACCGACCCCGAGCTGCGCCTTCTCGACGAGACCGGTGGAGACCTTGAGCAGTTCCGTCGCGCGCGCGACGACCACCTGGTTCCCGTCGAGGTCCGGTCCCTCCTTGCGCACGACGTACGCGTAGAGGAGCGGCGGCTGCTTGATCTTGTTGAACTTGTCCTCGTACGCCTTCAGGCGGTACTCACGCTCCTCGATCTCGTATCGGAAGGAATGGAGATCGCGTTCGTACTGTCGGCGCAGGCGGTCCATTTTCTCCTCGAACTCGTCGCGCACTTCGTCCGCAGACTTCGACGCCTTTCCATCGCCTTCGTCGCTCGCCATCTGTGGATCACCGCGTGCGTATGCCCGCGAGTCGGCTGGGAATCAGGAGCATCTGCTCTTCGGACGGAAGTCCATGGAACAAGATGCGGCCTCGTCCCATCCCTTGTTAGAAAGTGGCATCCTGAATTAAAGCTTTTGTTATCGGTATTGAGCCTGCGACGAACCAAGTTCCGCTGCGCTCTGCTGACGGATGTGCGCCTCCGTTAAACGCCCGCGCGACATCCGAGCGCGCAGACGTGTTTGTAGTAGCAATAAGACCAAAAAGGGAGGCGCCGGTCCGCGGAGCGTGGAAGGCCTCGTCCCCTTCGCGGCCGCGCTCGGTCTTATCGTCGTCCTAGAACTCGGGGACAAGACGCAACTCGCGACGATCTCCCTCGCGTCGCGCCACCCGTGGCCGCCGGTCCTACTTGGCGCGGCGACCGGATTGATCCTCGTGACGGCGATCGGGTCGGCCGCTGGGCTCCTGCTCGCGGAGCTCCTGAGGGACTGGATCTTCGCGATCAAGATCGGAGGCGGTCTCCTCTTCATCGCGTTCGGCGTCGCGAGCTACCGGCACCAGGAGCGGGAGGCAGCCGACGAGAGGGCGAGACCGCGGGGTGCCTTCCTCACGGCGTTCACGATGAACGCCGTGGCGGAACTCGGCGACAAGACGCAGCTCGCCGTGATCATCCTGGTCGCGTCGACGGGGGCGCCCCTGAGCGTGTTCGCGGGCGCGAGCGTTGGTCTGACGGCCGTTGCCGGGGCGAGCGTTGCCATCGGCACGTGGCTCGCGCGAATCTTGCACACCGACCGCATGCGCGTCGCGTCCACGCTGCTGTTCATCGCGGCGGGGGTCCTCCTCATCGTCGAGGCGCTCATCACAGGTTGATCACGCCAGACCGTGAATCGGGAAGAGCGTGCGGCGGATCTCATCGACCGTGCGCTTCGCCTGTCGGGGCACATGGGCGTCCTCGTCCGCTCGCTCATGGTCGCGGAGGGACTTGTCCGCCGGCACGGAGCCGACGAGCTGGTTGCACTCCCGCAGCCATTCCGCGGGGATCGCGTCCTCGAGGTTCGCGCCGACCATCTTGGAGAACAGGAGAGTCCAGACCCGGGGGACCGCGGTCAGGTCGTAACCGCCTCCCGCCACGGCGATCCAGCGTCCGCCGCACAGTTCCGTCGAGAGGCCGTCGAGGATCCGGCCCACGGCCTCGTACGTCTCCGTCGTGAGCATGAGGTGGGTGAGCGGGTCCATGTGGTGCCCGTCGGCCCCGAGCTGGCTCACGATGACTTCCGGTTGGAACGCGCGGGCAAGGGGCGGGACAATTTCTTGGAACGCGTAGAGATAGGATACGTCGCGCGTGTACGGCGGCAGGGGCACGTTCACGGAGAAGCCCCGTCCGGGGCCCTCGCCGATTTCGTCCGCGAACCCGCTGCCGGGGAACAGGTAGTGGCCGTCCTCGTGGAGGGAAATCGTCATGACGCGCGGGTCCTCGTAGAAGATCGCCTGGACGCCGTCGGCATGGTGCGCGTCGACGTCGACGTACAGGATGCGCTTGAGCCTGAATTCCTCCAAGAGGGATGCGATGCCGATTGCCACGTCGTTGAGGATGCAGAACCCGCTCGCCTTGTCGCGCATCGCGTGATGGAATCCGCCGCCGAGGTTGAACGCCCGCACGTGGCGGCCCGACACGACCTCTTCGCATGCGCGGGCCGTCGCGCCGACCTGGAGGGCCGCGGCCTCGTACATGCCCGCGAAAACGGGATTGTCCGCGGTCCCGAGTCCGTGCTCGTACGACGTGCCCGAAGGATCCGCGCTGAGCTTCCGCACAATCCCGAGGTATTCGGGCGAGTGAACGCGCAGGATCGCGGCGTCGCCGGCCGGCGCGGGCCGTAACTCGTCCACGCCGTCGCGAATCAAGCCGTACGAAGCGATTAGGTCCCGCGCGAGCTTGAGCCGGACCTCCCGCAACGCGTGCTCTTTCCCGAAATCGTATCGGAGAAACTCGTCGTGGTACAGGAGGGCGGCCCGCACGCATCCCGAAACGCGGTTGCGACACTTAAAAGGAACCGCGCGTCGCTCGGCGGCCGCGACTATTATCTGATTTCCTGAATGAAAGATGAGGGTTCAGAGCAGCCAGCCACCCGTGACGCCGATCACGTCGCCCGTGACGAACTCCGCCTCGTCGGAGACGAGGAACAAGACAGCCGACGCGACGTCTGCACCGGTGCCCGACCGACCAACGGCGGTCTGCGAATCCTTCCGCCGGCGTGCGGCGGAGGGACGGAGATCGGGATCCTCGATGATGCCGGGAGAGACGACGTTCACTGTGATGCCATGGCGGCCGACCTCCCGCGCGAGAGACTTCGTGAACGCGACGATTCCCGCCTTTGCGGCGTAGAACGCGGACATGTCCGCGGACCCGTGGGCCCGGTAGGCGCCGGCGGCGCCGAGGTTCACGATGCGCCCCCACGCATTGCGGCGCATATGCCTCGCCGCGTATTTCGAGCAGAGGAACGTGCTTGTGAGATTCGAATCGAGGATGCGACGCCAGGTCGCGAGGTCCATCGTCTCGACCGGCTTGACGACTCACTCTCCCACGTTGTTCACGAGGATGTCGAGCCGACCGAAGGACCGTGGCCCGGCGTGCCGCCTGGAGAGCCGCCCGTCCAGCCGCCGTCTGAGCCTTCGCAGCCCCCGCCGCAGCCCCCGTCGGCACCCTAGCCGGGGCGACTCGAGGGCGTTCGCTCGGTCGTCGAGCAACGAAAAGAAGGGGCCACCCGGCAGGCCGGGCGGATGGAATACTGGAAAAGAGGTTACTGGCGCTCGCTCGCGGTCAGGCGGACGGACTTGACGGAGACATCGTCGCGCCGGACGAGGAGACGCGTGAGACTGGGCAGGATGAGAGGCAGCATCGAAGCACCTCCTCCGGCTCAGCGGTTGAAGGAGAAGCGGGGCGCGACCGAATACCAGGCGAGCGCTCCGGGCGTCTCCTTCAGGACCTTCCGGGATTCCTTCACGATCTTCGTGAGTTTCACATTATCACATCGTTTTGATGCTATCGAAACGGACTAATTGGAGGGTTCTATTTAAATATATCGATGATGATAACACGTTTCGATAGAATCGAATGAGGCCGTCGCGTGCCTGACCAGGCACCGGAAGCGGCGGGGACCCCGCCGCATGTCGTCGTCACGATCGACCAGCTGAAGGTCCTCAGCGAGGCATCGCGCCTCCGGATCCTGACCCTCCTCATGGACCGCGACATGTCGATCTCCGGCATCGCCAAGGCCCTCGACCTGAGCCCGGCGACCGTCCACCACCACGTGACCCAGCTCCTCCAGGCAAACCTGATCGTGCCGACGAAGAGCGAGGTCCGCGGGAACCTCGTCGAGAAGTACTATCGCATCCCCGCGACGGGAATCGACTCGAGCACGATTTGGGACCAGCTGAGCGATGCGGACAAGGTGAACTATCGCCTCGCGGTCCTCGGCCTGCTGAAGGGGCTCGTGAACGAATCGATTAAGCGGATCCAGGCAAGGGGGACGGTCGACTTCGAGGTCGGGCGGCTATACTTCTACCACATCCCTTGGCGAAAGGACGCGATCCAGCAGGCGTGGGAAATCATCGAGGAGGCCCGCCGAAAGCTCGAGCGGCTGGAGGCGAAGGCGAAGACCCAAGGCGAACCGGGGGACGAAGTGATGGCCCTCTTCACCCTGTTACCCGTCTAAGCGGTCGTCACGCGTAATCGCCGCGGATCAGCTTCGTGACATACGGCGTGAGGATGCGCGCAAGGCCCATGTCTCCGTCCCAGTCATCGAGCAGGTCCCAGTGGTGGTCCTCCATGTCATTGATGCAGCGCTCGATCTGCCCGGTCCAGGTCGCCGTCCCGTCCCCCTCGATCCGCGCTGCGAGGACGAGCCACTTGCCGCGGCTGCAGTTGGCGAGACAATCAGGAGCGTCGCATAGGACGACACGACGATCGCCAGGCGAGGCCGAGGCTTCGCCATGGGCGGATCAGATGATGGGCGTGGATCGGCCAGGTGTAACTCCGAACGGTGCGCGTGCCGTGCTCAGTGGCGGTCCGGATTATATCTGGAGAAATCCCGCGCATGATTCCGTTATTGCCCGCGACAACGCATGCCACGGTCCTACCAGCCAACGTTCATTAGCTGAGCCGAAGTACGCCCCGCGATGACGACAGATCCGCTCGATGCGATCTTCTCGCCATCCTCCATTGCCATCGTCGGCGCGTCCCGCAGCCGGGGCAAGATCGGTTACGAGATCCTGCACAACCTGATCCTGAACGAATACCAGGGGACGATTTACCCCGTCAACCCGAAGGCACGGAGCGTCCACGGGATCCCCGCGTATGCAAGCGTGCTCGCGATCCCCGACTCCGTGGACCTGGCGATCATCACGGTCCCCGTGGAGGTGGCCCTGGCGGCCGTCGAGGAATGCGGGAAGAAGGGCGTCCGCGGGCTCGTCGTGATCACGGCCGGGTTCCGGGAGGTCGGCGGCCCCGGGATCGAGCGGGAGGAACGCCTCCTCGCCTTGTGCCGGCAGTACGGGATGACGATGATCGGCCCGAACTGCATGGGCGTCATCAACACGCACCCGGACGTCCGGATGGATGCGACGTTCGCCCCGACGCCGCCGTTGCGCGGCGGGATCTCCCTCGTCACGCAGAGTGGGGCGTTGGGCGTGGCGATCCTCGACCACGCGAAATCCCTCGGCGTAGGATTTGCGAAGTTCTGTTCCCTCGGAAACAAGGCGCAGGTCAGCCTGAACGATCTCCTCGCCGCGTGGAAGGACGATCCGGAGACGAGGATCATCCTCGCGTACATCGAGAACTTCGGGAACCCGAAGAACTTCGTGCGGATCGCGCGCGAGACGACGAAACGCAAGCCCGTCATCGCGATGAAATCCGGCCGCTCCGAGGCGGGAGGCCGAGCCGCCGCCTCGCACACGGGCTCCCTCGGAGGGTCCGACCTCGCGGCAGAAGCGGTGTTTAATCAAACGGGCGTCCTCCGGGCGAATTCGATCGAGGAGCTGTTCGACTACGCGATGGCGTTCTCACTGCAGCAGCTGCCCAGAGGCAACCGGGTGGCCGTGGTCTCGGATGCGGGCGGACCTGCGATCATGTGCGTGGACGAACTCGTCGCGAATGGCCTTCGCCTCGCGGAGCTCTCGCCCGCCACGATCAGGTTGATGGAGACGTGGGCACCGCCTGAGGCCTCACTCCGAAATCCGATTGACCTGACGCCGCAAGGGAGCCTCGACGACTACCGCAACGCGCTCGATACGGTCCTCTCGGATGACGGCGTGGATGCGTGCATCGCGATCTATGTCCCTCCGGTCCGCGTGGACGAAGTGGAGGTCGCGCGAATCGTCTGGCAGACGGCCGAGAAGCATCACAAGCCGGTCCTCACAAACTTCCTCGGGCGGACGGAGGAGAGCCCGGGATTCGCGGAACTCGTGTCCCACGGGATCCCGTCCTATCTGTTTCCCGAGAGCGCGGCGCGAGCCCTCGCGGCGATGTACCGCTACGCTCGGTACCGCGAGCGGGAGGAAGGAAAGACGCGGATCTTCGAGGTGGACCGAGCACGTGCCGCCGAGATCCTCCGTCGCGCGCAAGCCGAAGGACGGCAGCGTCTCGCCGAAACGGAGGCGATGGAGTTCCTCGAGGCGTACGGCATCCGCACGGCGAAGTCGCGGATCGTCGCCTCGCGCTCGGAGCTGCCGGACGCCGCCCGCGAGATCGGATATCCGGTCGCCCTAAAAGCCGTCGGGAGCCAGCTCGTCCACAAGACGGATTTGAAGGCGGTCCTCCTCGACGTGCGCACGGAGCGCGAACTCGTTGACGGGGCACAGAAGATGGAGCGGGGGCTGAAGGCACGCGGCGTCGCCCTCGACGGCTTCCTCCTCCAGGAGTACGTGGTGGACGGGAAGGAAGTCATCCTTGGGATGACGAGAGACAAGGTGTACGGCCCCTTCCTCGTCTTCGGTCTCGGCGGCATCTACGTCGAATACCTCCAGGACGTCGCGTTCGGCCTGCCGCCGCTGACGGACCAGGATGCGTCGAGGATGATCGAGTCGATCCGGACATATCCGCTCTTGACGGGCGTGCGCGGCGAGGCGCCGTGCGACGTCGACGCGCTCCGGGAGGCCCTCCTCCGCCTCGCGCAGGCGGTCCTCGATTTCGACGCGATCCAAGAGATGGACCTCAACCCCGTGATCGCGCTCGAGAAGGGAAAGGGATACCGCGCGGTTGATGCGCGAATCATCCTCGTTGGGCCGTCGTGACCCTACGGAAGGAGCGCGAGCCGCGCCCGTTTCGAGGTCGACAGAGGTCCGATGATCTCGATCCATATCCCGTCAGGATCCCGGATGTAGGCCCAGGCGCTCTTGTGCGGCCCGACCGGTCCGGCTATGACCGGGATGCTGAGGCGGCGGAGCTCGCGGATCTTCTCCGTGAGGTTCCGTGTGCGGAAGGCGAGGTGGTCGAGCTGCTCCCCCTTTCGGTACGGAGTTGCGAACGGACTGTCCGCCGCATACCAATTGAGTTCGAGCCACTGCTTCCCGCGCGGACTCTTCAACAGGGCAACGGCTCCCTTCGTCTCCCGGATCCGCGTGCGGGACTGGAGCGTCATTCCGAGGACGCGCGTGTAGAAATCGATGGATCGATCGAGGTCGCGTACGCGAATCCCCGTGTATGTAAAGGTCATCGGGACCATCGGCGCGGAACCGGAGCCGCCCCTATTTAGGGCTGGCGCCCTCAGCGGATCGCCAGGAGGGCCACGCCGACGAAGATCGCCGCGACGCCGGCGTACTGAGGCCAGGTCAGGCGCTCGCGGAGGATCGCGACGGCGAGTCCGACGGTCACGGCGCTGAACAGCCCGCTCAAGGTGCCGACGACGGCCACGGATCCTCCTTGGATGCCGACGTTGTATGCGAGGAATGCGAGGCTGTCCACCACGCCAATCGCGAGGAGCGAGGAGACGAGGCCTCTCGGAGGCCGACCGATCGACCGTCCGCCCACGGCGACGGCGAGGAGGATCATGACGCCGACAAGACGAGAAAAAGCGGCGGACGTCACGGGCCCGAGCTCTACGACGGGATACTTGAGGGCGAAGTAGAACACGCCGTAGCCGGCGAACGCGACGAACGCGCTCACGATCCCAACCCGAGGATCCTTCGCCGCAGGATTGGCAGGGTGGACCCGGCTCCGAGAGAGCCATATAATCCCCGAGAGGACCGCGACGATTCCCAAGGACGCGAGGCCGCCGGGCCGATCCCCCAGGAAGACGATCGCGAGGGTCGCGGTGACCGCCGGATAGCTGGACGCGAGAGGCGAGACGACCGAGAGGACGCCGTACTCGAAGGACTTGTAGAGGAACAGAGAGGCGACGAGATTGATCGATCCCAGGACGACGAGCCAGAGCCACATGGTTGTCGCCTCCCAACGGGACGACTCGAACCAAACCGCGACGGGAAGGAGGATCACCATCCCGATGAGCTCCATGTAGAACAGGACGGAGAGGTGCCCGATGCGGTGAGATGCCTGCCGCGCGAGGAAGTCCCCGGTCCCGTATCCGGCGGCGGTCGTCAGGCCGAACGCGAGGTCCGAGGCGGCAGTCACAGGATCGCCCGGCGGGATTCGGCCATGGAACTTATCATTGCGGGTCCGGCACAGCCATTATGGTAGCGCCCACCGATGCCGAGGCGGAGGAATGCCATCTGTCCGCCCCCATCTCGTGCCCGAAGTGTGGATCCGCGAACGCCCCCGACAACCGATTCTGCGCCAAGTGCGGTTTTGCCCTTGCACCCGCGCCGCCGACGTGGTCCGCTCCTCATGGCGCCCCTATTCCGTACCCGCTCCCTTCGCTCCCTTCGTCCGCCCGCGCTCCGACGAGCGTTCTTGGAGTCGCGGGGGCCGTGATGTCGATGCTGGGAGGAGTCCTGATCGGGATCGGATGGATCCTTCCGATCGAGTCGTTCTACATCGTGATCGGCGCAGGATGGATCCTGTTCGCTCCCGGAATCGCGCTCGGCCTCCTCGCCGCCTCCCAAAGGAGCTCGTGACGCCGCGCGCTCTCATCCCGGCAGAGGCCTAGCGAACAGCTCAATCCAGATCCCGTCCGGGTCCTGGACGAACGCGAGGACCGTCCCGCCCTCGAGGAACGGCGGAATCCCGGGGCGCGCTCCCTTCGAGAGGAGCTCGTGATAGGCCGATTCGACGTCGTCGCAAGCGAACGCGATGTGGTCGAGCTCGTGACCGTTGCGGTACGGACCCTCGAAGTGCGTGGACCCTTCCGGATACCAGTTCAGCTCGAGCATCTGAGGAGACCCGTCGCTCTGCAATTCGGCCCACTCCCCGCCCGTCTCCGGGACGCGCGTCCGTCGGTGGACCGTCATCCCGAGCACGTCCCGGTAGAATGCAAGCGAGGTGTCCATGTCGCGCACCTGGATCCCGACGTACGTGAGCGTATATCGCATAGTGACCGGGGGTCGGAACCGGGGGGCAGCCGATAAGGCCATCGCCGGAGAGGGACGGCGCGCAACGCTTGTAATCCGGGACGGCTATGCCCGTCCGAGGCGAGAGAGCGTGATACAGTTGGACGTCGAGCTACCTGATCGACCCGGAGAGCTCGCGAAGCTCGCGGCCATCCTCGGAGACGCGCGCATCAACATCGATGCGATGAGCGCCGAATCTGCGGGCGGCGAAACGTACGTGAGCCTGATCGTGAACCAGCCGGTGCAGGCCCGCGACGCGCTGATGAAGAACGGCTACACGTGCTCCACCCGGACGGTCCTCGTCGTGCGAATCGAGGACCGACCCGGCGCCTTGGCCCAGCTGTCCCGGAAACTTGGCGACGCCGGCATCGACATCGTGAGCATGATCCATCTCGGCACCGTCGCTGGACATGCACAGCTCGCGATCGGTGTGGACAATCTCGAGAAGGCGAGGGCCCTCGTCTAGACGGTCCGCGACGCGCCGCAAGTCGCAGTATCACATTCGATATCGAGAACACCCGGTCCGGGATAGAAACACTCAAATCAGGCCGCACTCCTATCTTCTCACATCCGCCACACGGGTTGGGAGGACGGACCTTGAGAGACGCATCGGAAGAGGGGGCGCCCCGCGAGGGCTTGGGCGTCGTGCCGACGGGCTATGCAATCTTCGGACCGAAGACGGTCCCGCGGGTCGACCACGAGCGAATTTTCGTGCTAGACGGTCAGGCGAATCTGCTCGGGGAGTATGCCCTGCGGGACGAGTGCCCGCTCGAGTACGCCGACCTCAAACGGTCCATCCCGGCAAGCGGGATGCGGCACCTCGTGTCCTTCTACCAGGGGGAATACGCCTTCACGCCCTTCCGCGTGGATGACATCTGGTTCGTCGTCCTGACGCGGGGCGTGCCGCGGATCGAGGACCGCGGCTCGATCGGGACCCTCCTCGCGGCGATGCGGCTCCATCTCCCCACCGTCCTCGCTCCCGCACTCGCGGAGCGGGAGGCGGTCCTCCGCCGACTGGAGCGCGATCTCGACGAACGAGAAGCATCGCTCATCATGCGGGAGCAACGTGTCGCACTACGGGAGTCGGAACTCCACTTCACGAACGCGACGCTCCGGGAGTTGGAGGTCGACGTGCTGGCGCGGGAGAACAAACTGAACGCGCTCCGCGACTATGCGGTCCGGATGCAGATCGCGTTCCGGAATGGGGAACCCAAACCACCGATGCAAGACCCGAAGAAGCGCAGCCCACACGAGTCCGACGTATCCGCCGGCCCGTCCCCGTGACGGTCTTTTTTCAGACTCGATAACGGGGTCCCGCCCCTTAAATAAGCTGCCGCCCGCTCGATTCACGATCGAGGGACCGCGAGGCATCGCCTTCGCGGCCGAGGCGGACAGCGCATGCAAGGGCTGATCGAGTCCCTCCTGTCGGGCATCGTGATGCGAGGCCTCAGCCCGACGCTCGTCTCCGTCCTGATGTCCGCGCCCCTGAAGAAAGTCACGCGAGCGCAACTCAAGAAGATCTACGTGCTCGACGATCGAGGCGAAATGGCGGGCGAGTACATCCTCGACGCCGACTGCCCAATCGACTACAACGATTTTCTGAAGGTACTCCCCAACGAAGGGATCGGCGATCGCGATTCCCTCTTCGTCGGGGAGTACGTGTTCACGGCATTCCAGAGCGGCAGGTTCGTGTTCGTCCTCCTGTCCCGGGGCCAGCTGGCCACGGAGGACTTCGACTGGACGGCACTCCTCCTGACCGCAGCGGACTCTCATCTCGCCCGTGGCGCGGCCCGTCCGGTTCCCGCGCGTCCTTCGGAGGCGACGCCCGAGTCCGACAAGGCCCTGGCCGAACGCGAGTCGCGGATCGAATCCCGGGAGAAGGCCCTCGCGGAACTCGAGGTGAAGCTGAAGGCCGAGCAGGCGAACCTCGCCGGTCGCGGCGAAGAACTCGACCGACAGAAGCAGCGGCTCGCGGCCCTGGCAGACTACTCCGCGAGGATGCAAGACACGGTCACGAAAGGCGTGAATCGAGCGCTCAAAACACTCGAACTCGCGGAGCAGATCTCTGCGACCTCGCGCACGGAATCGACGAAGACCGACGCGAAGGCCGCACTGGAACTCCGACAACGGTTCGAGCGAGAGCGGCAGGAACTCCTCGCCGCGAAGGCGGGCCTCGATGGGAAGTACCGCGATGCCGTCTCCCGGATTTCCAGGCTTGAGCAGGAGGCGAAGGACGCCGTCGCCAAGCTCGAGAACGAACGGGCGGCGGCGTCCGTGCGCGTCGCCGAGGAAGAGAAGACCCGAAGGGAGATCGAGACTCGTGTCGCCGAGCTGAGCCAGAGGTTCGCGGCCATGGCGAAGGAGAGGCTCGTCGCATCCCACCGGACGACGGAGCCGTCCGAGGCCGTCAAGCGGGCCGAGGAAGGCGAGAAAGCGGAGCTCGCGCGGGAGCGGAAGTTCCTCCAGCGTCGAGCGATCGAACTCCTCGATCGCGAGGAGCGGGTCCGGGATCACGAGGCGAGGGCGGAGCAACGGGAGCGGGACGTCGCACGGCGGGAGGACGAGGTCGTGGCTCGCGAGGCGGACCTCGAACGGCAGAAGGTGCTTCTCGCCCAGGCGAAACTCCAGCCCGCGGAGGTCCGGGCGGAGAGCAACGAGGCCCGGAAAGACATCGAACGGCGGGTGAAGATCATCCAGCAGAAGGCCCTCGAACTGCTCGACCGTGAAGAGAAGCTGCGGAAGCGCGCGGCGGAACTCGAGGCGATGGAAGCCCGTCTTGCGGGACGGGTACCGGCCGGATGAGCGTCGCCCCCTGTGTAATCAAGGGAGATAACCACCGAACCGGACTTATATAGGTCGCTCAGGCCTCGATTCTTGCTTTCCGGAAGGGGGAGTCCAGCCCTCTCGACCGGAGGATATCCGACATGCGTCCAGCCCTCGCGGTCACGCTAGTTCTTGCCCTCATCGCCAGCGTGCTCGCGGCCCCGCTCATCGTCGCGCATCCGGCGTCCGCGGATCCGTGGCCGACGAACAACGGAGACGGCACGTCGGTGGTCCTTTGGAACTTCACGAATCCGTCCGACTACGCGCTCACGGACGCGGAAGTCATCGGCGGGAGCGCTGCCCTCAAACGGCAGCTCGGGTGGTGGAACAGCACGAGTGCGGCAGACTTCACGGGACCCGACAGCGCCACGAACGCGAACTGGACACGTTGGCCCGGGGACGTCGTCATGGATTCCGTGGCCGGGCCGTCGACCCTCGTCACGATCCAGCCCGATGGGGCGACGGGCCTCGATGCCTATCTGGATCGCGGCAACGCGGACACGAACCGTGGTGCCGACGCGAGCATGGTCTTCGAGCCCCGCGGGTCAACCACTCGGCGGCCGATCCTTCAGTTCAGCCTTTCGGCTATCCCTGCAGGCGCGCTCATCGACGACGCAAAGCTCAGCCTTTACATGAGCGGCGCAGCGGCGAATTCTCCGGTGGCGGAAGTCCATTCGGTGACCGCGGCCTGGAACGAGGGTCAGGTTACCTGGAACAACCGCCTGACTGCGACGCCGTGGGGGAGTGCCGGGGGCGACTTCGTTGCCCATGTCGTCGATCAGTTGAGCCTCAACGCATCGCTAGGATGGAAGACGTGGAACGTCACGCAGCTCGTCGACCTGTGGTATCGTGGGCGCCTCTCGAGCAACGGCCTTATCCTCACGGGCCCCACGACTGGACCGAACTTCGACAAGACGTTCTGGTCCTCTGATTATGCGGTAGACCCCAGCCTCCGTCCGAAGCTCGAGGTACGGTACCGAGTCATCGGGGCCGCCGGTGAGTACGTTTCCCGCGTCGGGGGGCCCGGTTCCCTCGTCGCCTGGGACTCCATTTCCTGGAACATGACGGAACGATCCTTCGCGACGGATGAGTTCGCCGGATCGTCCCTGGATCCAAAATGGACGTGGACAAACCCGCCCACCTCGTACGACGTCGGCACGACGACACCGGGGAGCCTCCATGCGGTATCGACGACAGGCGGGGACCTCGACGGAGCCACGTTCTCGGGCAACGTGCTCGCGAACGAAGTGGCGGGCGACTTCACCGCAATCGCGATGATCAGCGGCGACCCGACCGTAAGCGGGCAAAAACACGGACTCATGGTCCTGCTCAACAGTCGCAACTGGTACGCAATCCAGAAGGTAAACGCTTCGGGGAGCGTCAACTGGCAGGCGAAGTCCACCGCCGATGCCGCCACCGTAATCCGCGCGAACGTCGCGAGCGGGAACCCCGTTCCGGCGTGGTACCGGATCGGGCGATCCGGGAACACCTTCACGGCGTCAACGAGCTCCGATGGTGTTTCTTGGACCACACGGGACACGTACACGCCCGCGTTCGAGTATCCCCTCGAGGTCCGGATTGCCGTTTTCCTGACCGACGGACTCTCCGGGACCGCCCACACGGTCGATGCTGACTACGTCCGCGTGAACATCAGCAACGACGCCACGGTCGCCGTGAGCACGAGGACGGGGAACACGAGCACGGTGGACGCCTCCTGGTCCGCGTGGTCCGCACCGTATCCTGCTCCGTCCGGTTCCCCCATGTCGGGGCGCACGAACTATGCACAGTTCCGCCTGACCTTGTCCGTCGCGTATCCGGATCACACGCCAAACATCGGCGACGTGAACATCTCCTGGACGACGTACCCGGCCTCGGGGACCGTCGAGACCGCGGATTTCGCGCCGGGCGACTTGGCGGAGTGGGACACGTTCGACGCCGTCCACACACTCAATGGACAGACGGTTGCGTACGCCTACTCGACGGATTCCGGCGGAAACTGGACCCCGTTGACACCGCCGCAATTCCTCCTGGGGGTGAGTACCGCCAGCGGAACAATCCGCTTCCGCGCGACACTCTCAACGGCGAGCGCGACCCTCACGCCGGTTGTCCGCGAGATGCGCCTCACGTATCGGCACATGCTGGACCACTTCTACGTGACGGCGTCATCGACCGCGACAGCGGGCGCCTCCTTCTCCATGACGGTGACTGCCAAGGACGCGGGCAACGCAACGATGACCTGGTGGACGGGCACCGTCACCCTTGACGCGGTACTGCCGGACGGCGTCACCCCCGCAAGTGGGGTCCTCGGCGTGACGAGCCTCGCGATTTCCGCAGGTGGCACGGCCACCTTGACCACGGAAACGTACACGAAGGCCGAGGTCATCCGGATCCGCGCAAGCCTCGGAACCGTGTCGGGTCTGAGCGGCCCGATCGATGTCTCTCCGGGCTCACTGAATCGAATCGCCGTGACGCCGAACGACGTCACTCTCCTTCCGTTCGACGGCCAGATTCTCACGGCCACCGGCTACGACGCCTGGAACAATGTGATCTCAGTCCTCCCCTTCGGTTGGTCCGTCACCGGGGGCGTCGGGAGTTTGAACCTCTCTACCGGACCGAGCGTGAATTTCACTGCGAGTCCCCCGCCCGCGAACGGGATCGTCGAGGCGTCCGTTGGCGCAATCGTGGGGATTGCGCAAATCCATGTTGTCTCGGGCATCCGGCCGTGGGTCACGATCTCAGCGCCGGCGAGCGGAGACCATCTGACCGGCGCCGCGTCAGTTGATTACACGAACAGTTCCGATGCGGTGTCGATCCGCTTCGAGTACGACGACGGATCCGGATGGACGCTCATCGGGATGACGGTGACACTCAATGGGACGTTCCTCTGGGACACGACGGGACTCGACTTCGCGGGCGGGAGCCTTCGGGCGATCGTCACGAACAATCGGGCGACCACGAACACGACGACAGTGACTCCGATCGAGGTCGACAATACCCCGCCCACCATCACGGTTGGCTCGGCTGTCGATTCGCAGTCGACGAGCGGGACAATCACGCTCACATACGCAACATCACCCGATGTCGTCCAGGTTAACTTCGCATACTTCGACGGGGCATGGAACTCCATCGGTTCCGACGTCACCGTTGACGGCTCCTACGTGTGGACGCCCGGCATCCCGATCAACGGAGTGACGGTCCGCGCAACCGCCGTGGACGAGGTGGGCCTATGGGGAACCGGCGAGAGACTAGGGATTGGCAACCGCACCGTGGGCACAAACCCGCCATCAATCCAAGGGATCCCGGCCCTCCACGTTCGCGTGGGCACGGCGTACGGCCTGAACCTCAGCTTCTACGTCTCCGATCCCGACACGGGTCTCGCGTCCCTCTCGATCACGGTCGCGGATCCTGCGAACGTCACGGTCCTCGGTGGCCCCTACCCGAGCCTGACGATCACCTACGGGACATCGGGCACCTTCGTGCTCACTGTGTGGGTGTCCGACGGTATCGACACCGCCTGGGCCTTCCTCACAATCATCGCCTCCGGCGTGAGCCCGCCTGTCGTCCTCCTAAATCCTCCGGCGGTGGCCTTCGATGAGGATACGACCTCGGTCAACGGATTCGGCGTACCGGCCGGAACGTTCATCGATGATCCCGACGGGGACCCCCTCACGTTCGAGGTCCTCGGAAACCGGACGGTACACGTCCGAGTGAACGCGGGAGGGACAATCGACTTTTGGGCCGATCCGAACTGGTACGGCTCCGAAGCGATGCGACTCCGCGCAACGGATCCCACCGGCGGATTCGCGGAGACCTCCTTCATCGTCCTCGTGCGGTCCGTCAACGACGCGCCCATCCTCGCTCTGATCCCGGACCTCTCAATCGACGCAGCTGTGACATACATCCTTAACCTCGGTCCGTTCCTTTCCGACGTCGACACCCCGCTTTCCTCCGTGACCGTGACGACGGACAGCCCATACGTCACGGTGAACGGACACATCCTCACCCTGGCGTTCCCGTCCGATTGGACGAACGCCGATATCCAAATCACCGTCTCCGATGGCTCGGCGGTCGCGCTCCAGACCGTGCGGGTGGCGTTCCGCGTCACCCCGACCTGGTGGAGCTCCCCCTACGTGCTCGCAATCCCGCCTATCGGTGTATTCGTGGTGGTAGCCATGTTTGCGCAACGCGCGCGCTGGAGGCCGACGAAGGCCTTCCTTGTGGACGAACGCGGTCGAATGATCAGGGAATTCACCCTGGATCCCTCCTGTCAGGTCACGTACGACGAGGCCGTGCAGGCGGGCGCCTTGGAGGCCGTCGAGAAGCCGATCAAGGTGGCCAAGTACCACGCCCAGACGGTCCGTGGGGACGCCCTCGCGGTCGTCCTCCTGGCCGTCGGCCCCGTGACCGTGGAGCAGGTCGAGTTCGCGCGGGAGATGCTCGTCCAGATTCAGGACAAGTTCGAGGACACGGTGAAGTCCCGCCTCGAGGAAGCGCGGGCGTACGAGGCGGAACTCGAGGGGCAGGCGAATTCGATCGGGGAGCAGCAGGCGGCCATGGAGGGACGAGCCACGGAAATCGAATCCATGATCCAGCAGGTCGAGGTCGCGCAGTCGAAGGTCTCGACGGAGACGGCGGCTCTCGCCACGCGAGAGCAATCTCTCGAGGCCCGCGAGCGGCAGGTCGCCGAAGACCGACGGGTCGTGGACGACTTGGCACGCCAGCTCGAAGAGCTTCGCGTATCCCTCGAAAATAGAGGCGCGAAGATCCAGGAGCAGGCCGGAGAGGTCGTTCGGAGGACGGAGGCCATCGTCGCGAGGGAGAATGCGATCGCCCCGCACGAGGAGGCCCTCGCGAAGCGGGAGGAAGGGATCGCCGCGGCGGAAGCGGCTCTGAAGGCCCAGGCGGAACTCATGGACAGGAAGGCATCCGACTTGGCGGCCCAGGAGCACGTCCTGGCCGAGCGCGGGGCCGTTGTGACAGACGAAGAGGAGGAACTCCGTGCCGCACAACAGGCGTTCGAAGATGACCAGAAGGAAGTGCTGGATTTCCGAGCGTCGATTGACTCCCGCGTTGCGGCCGTGGAAAAAGCGGAGTCGGATATCGCATCGAATCGCAAGGAACTCGAGGACCGCGAATCGCGCATCACGCCGAAAGAAAAGGAACTTCAAGAACGGGAGTCCGCCCTACTGGACAGGGAAACGGCCATCCAGGCGGAGATCGCCAAGCGCACGAAACATCTCGAAGACCGAGAGGCCCAGCTTTCCCAGGAGGCGGAGCAGCTCCAGACAAAGAGCCAGGAGATCGAACAGAGTCTCCGATCCATCGAGACCCAGTCGAACGAGCTGTCCGCCGAGCGAACGAGCATCGACGAAGGTCGCGCGGCTCTGGAGCGCGAACGAGCCTCCTTGGAGAGACGCATTCAGACACTGGATGCCGAGCTGCGAACGCGAAAGGAGGACCTCGACGCTCAGGCACGAGCGGTGGCGGACGGACAGCTTCAGCTCTCTCAGGACAAGCAGACGTTTGACGGGCTGAGGGGCGAGAAATCCCATTGGATCGCATCGAAGGAGATTGAGCTCGAGTCGCTGGAACAGGCCCTCTCCGAAAAGGAGGCGGCCGTCCGCTCGCAGGCCGAGCAGAACGCGCAGCAGCTCGCGGACCTGGCCGCCCGAGAGGAGACCCTCGAAATCGAGGCGGATCGGCTCGAGAAGGACCACGCCGAACTCGACGCGCGCAAGGGCGAGCTCGACAAGCTCGCGAAGAACCTCGACGCGAAGGCCGTGCAGCTTCGCGAGGAAGAGGCCCGCAAAGCGGAAGAGTACCGCACGTGGCAGGCAACCCTAGAGTCGGAGCAGACCCTCCTGCGGCAGCAGCGGGAGACCTTCGAGAAGGAAATGTCCGACCTCCGCGACTCCTGGGCCGCCCGAATGCTCCGCATCCAGGAGCGCGAGGAGAATGTTGCGGCGCGCGAGGAAAAGGCAGGCGAGGGCATTGAATGGGCCGCGAAGGCCGAGGAAGAAGTAACGCGCCGCGAGAAGGCGGTTCAGACCGCGTCCGCCGAGGCGGACCGAATGAACGCCGAGGTCGAGGCGAAACGGAAGGAGGTCGAGCAGCGAGCCTTCGAGGTGGAAGCTCGTGAACGGTCCCTGCGCGAGGAGGCGGCCACGCATGCGGATGAACTCACACGACGCGACGCGGCCTTGCGGACCGCGGAGAGTCAGCTGGCCGAGAAGCGCGCGGAAATGGAACGGAATCTGACCGCCCGGTCCCTGAAGTTGCAAGAAGCCGAGACGGACATCACCCGTAAGGGGCAAGAGAACGATGCCAAGATCGCAGAGGTGACCGGCCGGGAAGTGCGGCTCGTTTCCCTCCAGGAGTCCCTGCGGCAAGAACAGGAACGCCTCGTCCGGGAGCGAAAGGACCTCCAGATCGCAGCCGAGCAGCTGGACGCGAAGCAGGTCGAGCTGGCCCAACAGAGGCAGCGTCACGCCGAAGAGGCCGTGCGCTTCCAGGCGGAAGCGGAGTCGATCCGCCATTCCCTCGCCGCGAAGGAAGCGGACCTGCAATCGGAGCGGGAACGGCTCGAGAGGGAGTCTACATCCCTGCAGGACCGTCTCGGAGCGAAAGCGCAGGAGTTCGTGTCCCGGGAACGATCAATCTCCGCGCGCGAGGACGAACTCCGTGCGGAAGAGCAAGATCTCGAAGGCCGCATCCGAGCCATCGAATCGCGAGAACGACAGGTCGATGCGCAGGCGGGAGAAGTCGCCGCCCAGACCGCCGCTCTGTCGAAACGACAGGCCGAGGTCGACGCGCGAGCCGCCCAACTCGAGACGATGGCGCGGAAGTTGCTCGTCGACCAGGAGGAAAAGCAGAAAGAATGGGAATCCGTGCGGACCGCCCTCAAGTCGCAGGAAGCGAAAATCAGCGCGACGGCGGAATCGCGGATGGCACAGATCACCGAGCAGGTCACGGAACTCGAAGCTCAAGAACGGTCCCTTGCCGTGACGGCAGCCCAGCTCGAGGCGGAAACGGCGCGGCTCGCAGATGCTGCGAAGGCCCAGTCGGCGAAGGACGCGGAGGCGTCCGCGGCGATGTCGCGGGCTGAGAAGCGGTTCCAGGAGATCCAGGCCCGTGAGGCGGAAGTCCTCCAGATGCGTCAGGCGTTCGAGTCGGAGCGATCCTCTTGGGCCAGCCGGCGGGCGGAGGAACTCAAGCAGCTCGAGGCGACCCGCGATGCGGCTGCGGAGCAGACACAGAAGGCGGAGCGGCTCACCCAGGACGCGCAGCGGCGCGCTCTCCTGGCGAGCGAAGCGGAACGGGCCGCGAGGCGCCAGGCGGATGACCTTGCGGCCTTGCATGCCGATCTGGAGACGCGCCGCGCCGATCTCGATAAGCTCGAGCGGACGCTGAAGGCTCAGAACTCCCAATACCAGGAGACCTCGCGCGGGCTCGCCGTGAAGGAAACGGAGCTCACCGCGCGCGGGAAGGATCTCCAGGCAGAGCAGGCGCGTCTCGTCGCAGCGGAGCAGGACCTCACATCGAAGACGGAGGGCCTGAAGGCTCGCCAAGCGAATCTGGAGCGGGAGGCGGCCCGCGTCGCGGAACTCAACGCGAACACCGAAGCGCGCAAGGCTGACGCCCAGGCGCGCGTGAGCGCCGCGGAAGCGAAGATGGCCGAGGTCGCCCAGCGTGAGCGTGTCCTCACCACGGAGCTTCAGCGGGCGGAAAACCTGATGGAAGATCTCGGGCGCAAGCAAGATGAGATTCGCGCAAAGGAGAAGACGCTCGCATCCGTCGAGGCGGACTTCGGAATGCGTAAGTCCGCGGTGGCCCAAAAGGAGGCCGAGCTGAAGGAGGGCCTGAAAGTCCTCGAGTCGATGCGACGGGACCTAGAGGCCCGGCTCGGGGCCATCGACCAGGACCGCTCGGCGGCTGCGACGGCTCGCGAAGAGGCCGTGGCCCTGAAGGCCGAGGCGGACCGGGCGAAGGCACAGGTCGAGACGATGGGGAAGGAGGTCGCCAAGAACATGAGGTTCCTCCAGAAGAAGGCCGTCGACGTCCTCGACCGCGAGGAGAAGGTCCGCGATCTCGAGCAGAACGCGCAGGAACGGGAAAAGACGCTGGAGGCCCGCGCGGAAATCCTCGAGGCAAAGGAGAAGGCGATCGAGGAGGAGCGCACCCAGATGGTCGCCAAGATGGAACGGCTCCAGTCCGAGATCGACCGGTTCAAGGGGAAGCTCTCCGATGCTGAAAAGGCCGCGAAGCCGACCGCCGAGATGGAAGACTGGAAGAAGGACATCGACAACCGCGTGAAGATCATCCAGCGGAAGGCGATGGACCTCCTGGACCGCGAGGAGAAGCTCCGGAAGAGGGAGGAAGAGCTCCAGGCGCTCGCACAGCAGCTCGGCGTGAAGCCCTAATCCGCACCCGCCGGGAGCCGGCGCAAAGGGCATATCCCGCACACGCCTTGCCCGGCCCAGGGAGAGAGATGATAGACCGCCGAGTCATCGAGACGCCGCTCGGGGGCGTCGAAGTCTTCACGGAAGACGGACGGCTGAAGGCCTTGAACCTCACACGGGCGCGACCCACACCGGCCGCGGACCGCGAGCTGATCGTCCGCGAAATTCAGCGGTACTTCGCTGGGGAACCCGTCCGATTCGAGAACCTGCCGCTCGATCTGAGCGATTCCACGGAGTTCGAGAAGAAAGTCTACGAGGCCACGCGGGCAATTCCGTTCGGCAATGTGGCCACATACGGCCAAATCGCGAAGGCGATCGGAAAACCGAAGGCCGCTCGGGCCGTTGGACAGGCTCTCGGGAACAACCCGATTGCAATCGTAATCCCGTGCCATCGGGTCGTTGCTTCGGACGGCGGCCTCGGGGGCTTCACGGGCGGACTGCACTGGAAGAGGAAGCTCCTCCGGCACGAGGGCGTGTTGCACTAGCCGTGCGCGTCATCGTCGCGTCGCCTTTCGCATCGCCCGGTCGAAGTCCTCGAAGAGATCGTCGATGTCCTCGAGGCCTACGCTCACGTGCACGAGGCCTTCCGTGACCCCGCTCACGCGTCGCTCCTCGTCCGTCAAGGGTCCGTGAGTCATCGACGCGGGATGCTTGACTAGGGTCTCGACGCCGCCGAGGCTCACCGCGAGGGTGGCTACATCGACGGACTCGACGAACCGTTTCCCGGCGCGGTAGCCGCCCTTCAGCTCGAAGCTCACCATCGCGCCGAGGCCCGACATCTGCTTCCGGGCGAGGGACCGCTGCGGGAACGACTTCAACCCGGGATAGTGCACGACCTTCACGGCGCGATGGTCCTCGAGGAACTCCGCAAGGGCTTGCGCGTTCGTCCCGTGAGCCACCATTCGCAGGGGCAGCGTCTTGAGTCCGCGCCGGAGCCGTTGCGACCGCGAAATCGGCACCTTGCTTCGCGGATTCTAGAACCCAAGTCGACGTCGCGTAGATCGGCGTGACGATGGGGCGATGGCCCTTCCTCCGCCGTCCGTGGATCGCCTGCGTCTTGGGCCTCCGGCGCCGGGCCACGGGGCCGGGCACTGCGACAACGACGTAATACGTTTCGCGAGGCCGCGGGCGATCGATCTGGACGCGCCGCGGCCCTCCCGAGTGAATTAAAACCGGAAAGGTCAAAAAGGGGACCCGCATTCGAGCCATTGCTCGGCCCCCGATCAAGGGCCGGGCCAAACGCCCTAGGAGGCGACCGGATGTCGCGAGAAGTGGACTTCGCAGCCAAGCCGATCGATCCGGACTTCATGAACAAGCCCGACGAGTATCCGGAGACAGGCACCCATTTCGGTCATAAGGTCTTCGCCGAGGGCAAGGAACGGCCGGACGCCGACGGCAACCCCTACCCCACGAAGTTGGGGATCCACGGTACCCACGTCGCTGTCGACTTCGACGGATGCATCGCAGACGGCGTCTGCATGGACGTCTGTCCGGTCGACGTGTTCGAGTGGGAATTGGCGCCGGGAAAGAAGGGGACCGGGAATGATATCGGGCCCCTCGACCACAACAGCGAGGAGTGGCAGAAGTACCGGACGGACAAGTCCGATCCGATCCGGGAGTCGGACTGCATCGACTGCATGGCATGCGAGACGGCCTGCCCAACGAAAGTCATCAAGATTTCTCCATGAGTCCTCCTCCCCTTCGATTTCTGGCGTCCACAGGATAGCGGACCATCTCAGTCCTTCTGCGGCGTGGCGCGGTCGCCTTCCGCCCGAGAGACCGAATCCGCGCGACGAACCCGGCCAGCAGGTCCGGACGTCGGTAGATCGCGATCACGAGGGGCAGGGCGACCGCGAGGTACGCGACGTGCGCGATGACCCGAGCCCACTCTGGGTTCTGGGAATATCCCAAGAGCACCGCGAAGACGGAGCCGACGTACCCCTTGTGGTGGAGAGGGTCGGGCGGGGTCGTGGCGTCGCCGCCGAACAGCCCGAGGTTGTACGCCGGTGTGGCCCACCATCCCAGGTCGTAAGCGCCCGTCTCGCCGCCGTACTCGATCAGCTCGTGGACGCCGTATCCGAGCAAGCCGCCTGCGACGAGGATGAGGAGGATGCTCGTGAAGTAGAAGAACCGGCGGAGGTCCAGCTTGATCCCGACGCGGAAGATCGCGTACGCGAGGCCGACGCCCGCGCCGATGCCGAGAGCCGCGCCGAGGAGCGTCATCCCGACTTCCTGCACGAGGAAAGGCGTCAGGAACAGGACGGTCTCGAGGCCCTCCCGGAATACGAGCACGAACGTCACGGACGATAGCCCGAGAATCGCGCCCTGGGTCACCGCGGCCTCGACCCGGGTCTCCACCTCGCGCTTGAGCGTCCGGCCCTTTGCGGCCATCCAGTAGATCATCGACGTGAGCACGGCGACCGCGATCAGGGCCGCGACGCCCTCGAAGAGAAACCGCTGGGAATCTGAGAGGGCACCGTAGGCGAGCCAGACCGCGGCCCCGAGGCCGAAGCTTGCGGCGATCGCCCCGTAAATGCCGTACCAGGCGTACCGGACCATGTTCTCTCGTCCCGTGCGGACAAGGAAGGCGAGGATAATCGCAGAGAGCAAGGCGGCCTCCAACACTTCCCGGAACGTCAGGAGGTACTGGGCGACGACCATGGGATTCCTTCGCGGTTTTCGGTTAGCCTAAATTGGCGCCGTCGCGGCGAAAACGGCGTAATATTTAAGGTTTCGGTCAACCGAAATCCGGTGCATGCTGAAATCAAGCGCGGGTCGTCAAACACACGCAACTACAGTACGTACGATGGGAATCGCCCAGACGAATTCTTTATGGCCCTCGTCCGGTTTGGGATGCCCGAAACGATGGCCCAGACCGTCCAGCTCACGGAGAACGTCGAGATGTACCTCAAGTACATCCACCTCCTCTCTCAGGCCCATGGCGGGCCCGCAAAGACCGGTGAGGTCTCCCACCACCTCCGGGTCACGCCGTCGAGCGTGACGGAGATGCTCGACCGGCTCCAGGCTGAGGGCTTCTTGAAGCACGAAAAGTACCAGGGGGCCTCCCTCACGAAAAAAGGGCGAGACGTCGCCGTGCGGATCCTCCGGCGACACTGCACGATGGAATACTTCCTCGCCCAGGCTCTTGGCGTTCCGGAGGGAAAGTACCACGACGAGGCGTGCGAGATGGAGCACGTCCTCAGCGACGACACGGCCCGGCGTCTACGGAAGCTGATCAAGCAGCCGGACACATGCCCTAACTGCTACGACCTCGAGAAGCTCCACTGCCGCCACCTGTCCGGGAAGCGCTAGCGGCCCTCGTTCATGGAGCCGCTGCGGTAGCCGAGCAGGTCGATCGTCACGTACACGAACCCCGCGTCGCGGACCGCCCGGGCAACCTTCTCGGCCATCGCGGGCTCGACGATCCTCGGGAGGTCCTCTCGGGGGACCTCGATCCGCGCGATTCCCTCGTGGGCGCGGACCCGCACGACCCGGAAGCCGAGCGCCCGAAGGGCCTCCTCCGCCGACTCCACTCGGTTCAGTTTCTCCAACGTGATCACCTCGCCGTACGCGATGCGCGACGACAGACAGGCGTTGCTCGGCTTATCGTGGAAGCTGAGGCCGATGTGCTTCGAGAGCGCTCGGACGTCCGGCTTCGTCAGGCCGAACTCCACGAGCGGGTGCCAGAACCCCTCCTCGTTCATCGCCTGGATCCCCGGACGGTGGTCGCCGAGGTCCGACACGTTCACGCCGTCGGCAATCGTCCGGATGCCGAGGTCCGCCGCGAGGGGCCGGAGCGCCGCGCCGAGCTCCTTCCGACAGAAGTAGCAGCGGTTCGAGGGATTTGCGACGTATTCGTCGTTCGCGAGTTCCGAGACGCGGATCACCCGCAGGTCAATCCCGATCTCGTCGGCCTCCTGCATCGCCTCCTCGAGCTCGCGTCGGGAGAGCGACTCCGCGTCTGCGATCACGGCGAGCGCACTCATCCCGAGGGCGTCGTGGGCCACGCGCGCCACGAGTCCGCTGTCGACGCCGCCGGAGTAGGCCACGAGCACGCGCCCCCGGTCCCGCATCGCCTCACGCATGACGCGGTACGTCTCGTCGAGGTCGATCGCTCGCGCCTCTACCGCCATCGTCCGCTTCGAACGCGCGACGCAAGATAAAGGCATCGCGGTTCGCAAAGCGTTTAGTCGGAACAACGCATCCTGCGTGCGAGCGGACAACCGATCCGAGTGCCCTACGGCCTGCGGAAGATCGAGTCGTGCCTCGTGCAGGTGTACGGCCGGGACGACGTCGTGATTGCAGACGCGAGACATCTTGACCGCTACATCGACGACGACACAGAGGTCGTCTCGGCCTGCATTCAATGGACCCGCTGGGCCTCGGCCCGGTAAGCATGTCCTTCACGATGGGCGGCACGTTGGCACCGTACACGAAGGCGATGTTCCTCGACCTGCTGCATCGCGCCGTGCGGCCGAACCGGAAGTACAAGGTCGTGCTCGGCGGCCCCGGCAGCTGGCAGTTCGACTACCGCGATGGCCTGCAAGAGAGCCTCGGAATCGACCACATCGTTCACGGGGAGTGCGATCACATCGCCGGCGAGATCTTCGAACGCGTGAAGACCGGAGACGCGCCGTCCGTGCTGCGGTTCACGAACGCGACCGCGCCGTCCGTCGACAAGATCCCGAAGATCCTCGGGCCGACGATGCACGCGATGAACGAGGTCATGAGGGGGTGCGGCCGAGGCTGCGAGTTCTGCGAGGTGACCTTGCGTCGCCCGAGGTACTTCCCCATCGACTACATCGGCGACGAGATTGCGGTCAACGCGCAACGTGGGGCGAGCTCGATCCAGCTCCAGTCGGACGACATCTTCCTGTACCGACTGGAGAATTGGAAGACAATGGAGCCGAACGAGGACGCCGTAGAGGAACTCTTCCGGTTCGTCATGGACCGGCCCGGGGTCAATCATTGCTATCCGACGCACGGTACCGTCAGCGCGGCCGTGACGAACCCGGGACTCATCGAAGACCTCTCGGAGATCGGCCGCGCGAGACCGGACAAGTGGATCGGGATCCAGAGCGGGATCGAGACGGGGAGTCCGCGCCTGTCGAAGGCGGTCCTGCATCGCAAGGCCGCGCCCTTCACGGCGGAGGAGTGGCCCGACATCGTCGTCAAGGGGACCGAGATCCTGAACCGCAACTACTGGTTCCCCACCTTCACGATTATCCTAGGACTGCCGGGCGAGACGCCCGAGGATGCGTGGATGACGGTCGACTCGATCGACCGGATGGAGCAGATCCCGAACAACCACTTCATCACGGCTCCGCTCACCTTCGTGCCGATCGGCGTCTTGCGGGGCGAGGAATTCTACAACCTCGACGAGATGATCGACGAGGCCCGGTTCAACGTCGCGTACCGCGCGTGGCGACACATCCTCCTCGAGATCGACAACGATCTCTGGCGACTGACGCGCCTCCCGGCTCCGGCAAAGGCGATGATCGTCGCGACGGCCCGCATCGGCGGTCGATACATCCTGGGCATCATGCACCGCTATGCACGGCACAAGGGTTTCCGGATCCGTGCGCCCGCGACGACGCGACGCCAAGCGGAAGGGCACACGGTCAGCTTCCCCGCCGCGTGAACCGAGCCAAGGAGACCGAGGATTGAGGCCGGGCGAGGTTGGCCCGCACACAGGGCTCGCCTTCATGCGCAATTTCCATTCAGAAGATTCAGGGGAGGTGTAGATGAGGAAATCCGAGCAAGTCGCTGGCGAGACGATCGTGCACGCGAAGATCGAGGTGCCCATCCGGAAGAAGTGAGCAGCGGTCCGTCCGGACCCGCCACGCGCACAACCCTTATCCTTCCAAGGGCCCTCCCGTTCGGACGATGACGGACGTTGAACGGGCCGTCTTCCCGCGGGCAGCCGGCCGCGCGTCGGGCGGACTCGAGCTGCGCTGCGTGATCTTCGCGCGTCGCGCCGACGCAGTGGTCCTGATCCGCCACCGTCGTCATCCGATCTTCGAAGACGCGTGGACGCTCCCCGGTGGTACCCTCGAGTATGGCGTGAACCCGCGGGAGAGCGCCGCCAGGATCCTGCGAGATCAGACGGGGATCGCCCCGGAATCCATGCGCCTGCTCGGGATTCATTCCTCGGTCGAAGGGGAATGGATTCTCACATTCCAGTTCGAAGCGACGGTCTCGACGGAACCCGCGCCCGGGAAAGGGGCCGCGGAAGTGCGGCTCGTCGGCCTCGAGAGGGCGCCGCCGGATGTGCATCCGCTGACGAGGAGCCTCCTAGAATCCTATCGGATCCACGAGCTGGCGAAGGCCCTCTGATTCGGCTCACGCGGAGTCGTCGACCCACGCGAGGTACTGTCTCGCCTTCGCCTCCGCGCCCTCCTCGCCGATGACGGATGGGAGGGTGCGTTCCCGCAGGAGGTGCACAATCTTCACGAGATTATCCCGGGTCAACGTCCCGAGCTCCGCGTGGACGTCGCGCAGCCGCTTGCGGAGCATGGCGAGGGCCATGTCTCCCCAGACGGCGTGCATGTCCGTCGCGATGCGTTCGTACGCCGACTCCACGCCCATGATTTCACGCTTCGCTGTGCATCTGGTGTGCGCTGAGCCACGCGCTGTATCCGACGTAGAACAGCACGATGAGCGCTAGGATGAGGAAGAGATCCGGGAACATCGTGTCCGTGACCAGGATGCGGGCCGCAGCGCTCAGACTGAGGGCGATTCCGACGGACGCCAGGCCGATGCTCAGGCGGTACAGGAGACCACCGCGCATCATCCGTACACCGCGATGGGCGACGAGGAAGGCACCGAGGACACCGCACGAGATGCTCAGCACGAGTACAACGAACTGCTCAACATTGGGCAGCATGCGATCGACCGGCCGTTCGATGCAGAGCGGCGAGCCTTAAGTCTACGCCCGCTAGACTCACCGCTGAGAATCGTCCGCGGACTCGAGACGAGCGGTGACGCTCTGTCCGCCCACCTGAGCAAAGCCCATGCTGCGGTACAGCGAAATCGCGGGGTCATTCCCCACGGTCACATACAGGGCAAGTCGCGATTCGCCGCGGTCCGCGAGGCGGTTCATCGCAGCCTGGAGGAGCGCTCGGCCGAGACCCCGACCTCGTCGTTCCTTCCAGACGCCCACCTCCGCAACGAGGGGCATCCCCATCCAATGGGTGATGATGACCGCACCGACGATCTGCCCGTCGTCGAGAGACACGTAGGATGCATCGGGCATGTACTGGCCCGATTCTCCCTTGAAGATCGCGGCCACATACTCCCGCCACTCGTCCTCGGGACCGGAATGGAGGCCGAACTGCTGCTCCATGTGGCCGTCGTAGACGTCCATCAGGAACGAGGTGAGGCCGAGGATCTCACCCTCCTCGGGTGGCTGGAGGCTCACGCCGTCCGGCAGGGGAGCTTTGCGCGTCGGCGCCTCCATTCGCTTCCGCGCGAAGACACGTCGGAAGCCGAGGGACGCGAACGCGTCCTCGTAGACGTCCTCGTAGTGCGCCGTGATCGCGGCCGATCCCGCCGCGCGGAGCATGTCGATCGCTCGCAGCACGGCAGCGGGCGCCTCGGTCGCGTGGGATGGGGCCATGGAGAATCCGGAGATCTCCCCCGGTTTCAGGTGGATCGTGCCGACGATGCGTCCGTCGCGCTTGATTGAAAAATGGGCGCGCTGTTCCTCCGCAGGCAGGGATAGGTAGCGGTCCAGGTGGACCGTCAGGTCCTTCGTCGGCAGGTCGGACCGACCCTCGAGGAAGACTTGCCAGTAGGAGTGGGCCTCCGTGGACGAGAGGGGCTCGAGGGACAGGGACGACACGTCGCCCACGAGGCCCTCGGGTGACATGAACCTTCCCGCGCGTAGTCTTTATCCGCCGGAAGGGCGTTCGACGCACCGAATGGACTTCGCGCTCACGGAGACGGAGGAGATCACGCGCAAGACCGTGCGGGACTTCGCGGAACAGGAGATCATGCCGCAGTCCATGGAGTACGACGAGAGGCAGGAATTCCCTCATGTGTGGGCGAAAAAGATGGGGGAGCTCGGCCTCATGGGCGTATTCGTCCCGGAGAAGTACGGAGGCGCGGGGCTCGACAACGTTAGCTATGCGATCACGATCGAGGAGCTGTCCCGGGCCGACGCGAGCGCCGGCGTGATCGCGGCCGTGTGCAACGGCCTCGTGTGCGAGCCGATCCTCAGGTACGGCACGGAGGAGCAGAAGCAGACGTACCTCGCGCCCGTCGCACGTGGCGAATGGATCGGGGCGTATGCCCTCACGGAATCCGGGAGCGGATCGGACGCCGCGGCGATGCGGGCGACCGCGGCCCTCGACGAGGACGAGTGGGTCTTGAATGGCACCAAGGCGTTCGCGACGAACGGCGCGGCCGCGAGAATCGTGATCGCCTACGCACGGACCGGTCCGAAGAAACACGACATCTCCGCGTTCATCGTCCCGACGGACACGAAGGGCTTCTCCGTCCTCAAGAAGGAGAATAAGATGGGGATCCGGGCGAGCGACACCGCGCTCCTGGGGTTCGACGATCTCCGACTGCCGAGGGAGAACCTCCTGGGCGAAGCCCACAAGGGTTTCACGATCGCGATGGCGACCCTCGATGGCGGCCGGATCGGGATTGCGGCCCAGTCGCTCGGCATCGCCCAGCGGGCTCTGGAGGAATCGCTGAAGTACGCGAAGGAGCGGGAGGCGTTCGGCCAGAGGATCGCGGACCTCCAGGCGATCCAGTGGAAGCTCGCGGACATGGCTGTGGAAATCGAGGCCGCCCGGCTCTTGACGTACCGCGCCGCACGGATGAAAGACCAGGGGCAGCGGCACACGTACGAGTCGAGCGTCGCCAAGCTGTTCGCCTCGGAGGCGGCCCATCGGGCCGTCGACCACGCCGTGCAGATCCACGGCGGGTACGGCTTCATCAAGGACTATATCGTCGAGAAGTTGTACCGTGACCAGCGTGTCACGGAAATCTACGAAGGGACCTCGGAGATCCAGCGCCTCGTCATTGCGCGTGCGGTTCTTGGGAAGTGAGCGCGGACAGGCCCATGAGGGTTGGTACCGCCTCGTTGCGGAGCATTACGACGACCTGCATGACCCCAGGCGAGCGTCGAAGGCCTATCCGTTCCTCCATGACCTCCTCCGCCGCCATGCGCCGGTACGCGACGTCATCGACTTCGCATGCGGGACCTTCGCGCTGGACTGGCCCCTACTCCGGCGCGGATATCGGGTCGTCGGCCGGGATCGATCGGACGCGATGCTCCGCGTGGCGCGAGCTCTCGTGCGCCGCAGAAGTCGTCCTGCGGACGTGGCACGCGGCGACATGCGCACCGCGCGGGTGCCGGGGACCTTCGACGCGGTGCTCTGCCTCGGGACCGCGTTCAACTATCTGACGATCCCCGTGGACATCCGGGCCGCGTTGCGGAACTTCCACCGCCATCTCCGGCCGGGCGGAATACTGGTCCTCGATCTCACGAACTTCGATGCGTGGATCCGCGAGCCCATGAACGCACGCGCGGAGGTGGACGTCCGCACGGCGGACGGCCGTCGGATCACGATCTTCGCCTACAACGACCAGGAGCTTGAGAGGCGTATCCACCACGCGCGGTTCCTCACGCTCGTCGAACGAGGGGGACGAGTGGACGTCCTGTGGGCCGAGGCGCCACTCCGGATCTGGTCAAAGCGGGAGCTCGCGGACGAATTGGCCCGCAGCGGCTTCCAATCGGTCGAGTGGTGGGGAGACCTCCGGCTCGGCGCGAAGTATTCACCGAGGAAGAGCCCACGGCTCGTGTCCGTCTCCCGACGGACCGCGGGCCTCAGGTCGCAAGGCGATACGACCGGTACTCCGTCTCGCAAGGCGGGGAGCCGCTGATGTATGCGACGCCCGAGGAGAGGTTCAGAATGGACCCGAAGAGGGTCTTCGTGCGTTCGTTCGCCGGGCCCCGCTCGTCCTCGTGGCGGCAGATCGAATCCGGCGCGGACCGGTGGTCCCGCTGGATTGCCATGATTGTCTCCGGCGTCACGCGGCCCAATGCGGACGTCAGCAGATGCTTCGCGCGGTTGTACCGCATTACGGAACAGAAGGTCCAGTTCGGGTTTTTCTCGAACGCCCACATCTTCGGCGAGACGTAGTGGTTCGTGTGGACGAGCCATCCGCCGTCGCCGTAGAGCGCGTCGAAGGACGTTGCGGAGCCTTCCATGGAGTACAGTTCGCCCTCGCGGCTGCAGACGATGTTGTTGAAGCTCGCCCCGCGACCCTCCGGCATCGAGCTCTCGAGCGCCTCCAGGAGTGTCCGCGCCTCGAGCACGCGCCGGGGCGGATACATCTTCGGGATGCCGACGCGGGCGTCGTTGTGGCTCAAGGCGTTCCCGGTCAGGCTAATCCCGGCCGCGTTGAATCCGATTGTCGGGAAAAGCCCTTGATACGACATCGCGAAGAACGCGGGCTTTCCGTCCGCCGCAATGTGTACCGGGACGACGATGCCGTCGTACGCAGGCGTGTAGTCCTCGTTGTGGGCGACGAGGACGGACCCGTCCGCGGTCTGCTCCGGGCCGACTGCGAGGTCCGTGCATCCCTTCAGGCCGGCGGTCGGACTGTAGCCGGACCACTGGGCCACTAGGAGGTCGAACGGGACGCCGCTTCCGTCCGCATAGCCCCGCATCTCCTCCACGAAATCGGGGACCCATTTCTCGATGAGCGGGAGGACCTCCCGTCCGTACCGCTTCGCGCCGTCGAGCGTGGCCCCCCTCTCCCAGCCCAGCTCCATGCGGAAGATCTCGACGGCTCGATGGGCTTGTTCGGAGAAGTGCGCCCCGAGCTCCTCGCCGATCAGGCGGGGCGTCCCCTTCGCTCGGAACACCTTCAACGCGGGGTATCGCACGGACCCGGAATCCAGCGTGAGGGCCATCGACCCTGGGCAACGCCCGATTCCGCTATGAGCCTTCCGCGGGCCCGTCGGTCATCTCATGATGCGGGAGGCCATCGCGACGATGCCGAGGGTCAGGACGATGAAGATCTGGAACACGAGGCTCATCGGGCTCAGCCCAAAGAGCCATGCGGAGCCCGCAAGGAGCACCATGAACGACGCGAGGTACCCGATGTAGATCGCGAGCTCGAGCGAGGACGATGGGGAGGTCTTCGATTCGGGCATGCGATCGCGGCGACGAGACGGCCCTATCTAATTCTTGCGGTCGTATCCTCCGGAGTGCGAACGACGCAGGGCCGCACCATCCACGGCGAAACCCTTTATCGTCTCCCGTCGCATCCTCGACTGGATGGCTACGCGGGTCCTCTACATGGAGGCACGACGGGGTCAGGAGCCGGACCCTTGCTACGCGCGGGAGTTCGACGGCCGCATCGTCGAGCGGGGCCCCGACTACGCCGTGCTCGACGAGACCCTCTTCTATGCGGAAGGGGGCGGACAGCCGTACGACACAGGCGTCCTCCGGTGGCCCGACGGCGATGCGAAGGTCCACCGGGTGACGAAAGAGAAGGGCATCGTGAAGCATTTCGTGGACCGAATGCCGCCCGTGGACTCGGTCCATGGGGTCATCGACTGGATCCGGCGGTACAAGCACATGCGGATGCATACGTCGCAACACCTCATGTCCGGGCTCGTCTTCCGGATCTACGGCGCGCGCACGGTCGGGAATCAGATACACACGGACTACAGCCGAGTGGATTTCCAGCCGGCGAACTTCTCCCCGGAGGACCTCAAGCGGATCGAGGACGAGTGCAACCGCGTGATCGAATCGGCGCAGGAGGTGAACATCTTCGAGGAGGATCGAGTGGTCGTCGAGAACACGATCGAGGACCGCTCCCTCCTGGATCTCATTCCCGCATCGATCCGACGACTTCGGGTCATCCAGGTCGGGAGCGCAGACTACTGCCCGTGCGGCGGGACCCACCTCCGGAACACGTCGGAGATCGGTCGGATCCGGATCCTCGAGAAACGATCGAAGGGCAAGGAGACGGACCGGATCGTCTACGAGCTGCAGCCGCCGTAGGCGCATCGCCCGTGAGTGGAAGCAGGACAGAGGCCTTATCCGGCCGGACCCACGTGCCATCGGGGGCGGAATGAAAGCAGGCGTCGTCGGGGTCGGCAAGCTCGGCGGGGCGATCGCCTTCGCCCTCGCGAGGGAGGGCCCGTGGGACGAGGTCGTCCTCGTGGACGCGATCCCGGACCTCGCGTGGGCCCAGGCGCAGGACATCCGGCATGGTCTGCGGGAACCCGTTCGTCCCGTCGTCCGCGCGGGCGCAATCGAGGATCTCGAGGGATCGGACGTCGTCGTCCTGTGCGCGGGCCAGGGCCGCAAGCCGGGGATGACGCGCCTCGACCTGCTCCAATCGAACGCCGGTGTGGTCGCCGACACAAGCCGGGAGATTGCGCGAACGACGCCGGACGCGACCCTCGTTGTCCTGACGAATCCGATGGACGTGATGACGGCCGTCGCGTGGCGGTCGACCCGCTGGCCCCGCGAACGGGTTGTCGGCTCGGGGACGCTCCTCGACTCGATGCGGCTCCGCGCGATCCTCGCAGACCGTCACCGGATCCCCTTGGCCGACGTGGACGCCGTGGTCCTCGGAGAGCACGGAGAGCGGGCCGTGCCGATTTTCAGTCGGGTGACGATTCGAGGGAGCTTGGTAACCCTCTCCCCGGCGGACCGACAGGAGATCGGACAAGAACTCCGCGACATTAGCGGCCGCATCATCGAGGCGAAAGGCGGGACGGCCTTCGGACCCGCGGGGACGACGACGGACCTTGTGCACGCCCTCGTCGCGTCGACCCCGAGCGTCGTGCCCTGCTCCGTGGTCCTAGATGGCGAGTACGGCGCGACGGGCGTCGCGATGGGCGTGCCCGCGCGACTCGGCAGTGGCCGTGTGAAGCGGGTCGAGGAATGGCCGCTCCCTGACGACGAACGGCGGGCGCTCGACGACGCGGCGCGGGATCTGACAGCACACGCAGAGGACGCCGCGGTGGTCCTGGACCTCGTGCGGACATCTCGGAGCCCGGCGGGGACGCGCAGAACTTCTTGAGGGCACGCCTCAAGGGTTCTCTCTTGGATCGGACGGTTCCGCCGTCCCCTTTGGAATCCCCAGTCGCCGCCGCTCGGCCACCGGATCCCTCGCCGCGAGCATTACGAGACCCGACACGATCACCCACACGGACGCGACAAGGAACGGGACGATCGTCACGTGACCGGCGACCATCGTTGCCTCGAGGACCGCCGCTAGGATCACGGGCCCGAACAGGAAGCCGAGATCCGTGAGCGTCCGGTAGAGGCCCATCGACGTGCCCATGATATCCGTCGGCGTGAGGTCCGTCGCCCATGCGGCAAGGGGACCGTGGAGCCCCAGGGCCAGGCCATAGACGAACATCACGGGGATTGCGCTCGCGAGGTCGCGCGTGAAGAACAGGAACGGGGACACGAGGCCCGCGGCGATGAGGGAGATGACGAACGGGATCTTCCGTCCGATCCGATCCGCAAGCCACCCGCTCGGGTAGAGGGTGAACAGACTCGCCAAGGCGTTCGTCGTGATCAGGAGTCCCGTGAACGTGATCGCTTCCGTCGGGCTGACGCCCCAGTTGAAGGCGATGAACAGCGGGATGACCGTCGTGATGAGACCCGACCGGACGAAGAACGTACCCATCGTCCCGATGTTTACGAGCACGTACGAACGGTCCCGCAACAGGCGGACGACCGCGGCCCGATCGACCCCCGCGCCCATCCCTGCCACGCGTGTCGTCTTCATCCCGAACGTGATGAGGAGGAAGCCCACGACCGCGAGGGCGGAGTAGGCGGCGAAGGGCGCGCGGATGCCCGCGGCAAGGACGACGACCCCTCCAACGACGGGCCCGATGATCTGCCCGATCAGGAGCGCGTTCACGTAGATTCCCATGTAGCGGCCGCGTCGCTCCGCGGGCACCCGCTTCGCAAGGGCCGCGAGCGATGAGGTCACGTAGAAGGCGCTGCCGACGCCTTCCGCCACGCGGACCGCGAGCAGGACCACGTAGTGGAAGGCGAACACGGCCACGGCGGACGTCGTCGCGATGATCAGCAATCCGAGTTGCATCATCCGCCGGTTCCCGAAGCGGTCCCCGAAGGCCCCGGATGGCAGGTCGAGCACGATCCGGGCCGCCGGCAGGGCGCCCACAAGGACGCCGGCGAGGAAGGCGGTTGCGCCCAGCTCCAGCCCATACTGCGGGAGCGCGGGGACGATGATCGAGATGCCGATCATCACGAGGAACACGGTCCCGGAGAGGACCGCGACCGTCCGGCGGAGGGAATCCATAGGCCCGCGACGTGAGACGAATGACTGCCATAAAACTGGCGGCTCAGAGGTCGACGGCCTTCCCGCCGTCCCACACCTTCCTCGCGCCCTTCTCCGGGGCCGGGATGAGGAGGTCCCGCTTCGATTTCGTCGGGATGACGAAGTACTCCTCCATCCCGCCGTCGTCGGAGACGAGGACGAGCTTCACCTTGCCGCCCTCCATCGGTTCGCCCGTGTCTGGATGCAGGTAGTTGTACCGGACATAGCGGCCGCGGTCGATTAAGGAGCGGACCTCGATCTCGCCCTTCCTCGTTTTCGTGAGGACGTCCTCGGGAAACGGAGACATGAGCACCCCGTTCCAGGAACCCTTGTCCGGGGAAAAGGTCTCCGCAAATCGTGGCGGTCAAGTCTGCCGCGAGCGGGGATGTCGGACAGCGGATCTGCGTTCGAACAGGATGTCGCCATCGCACTCGATCGTCTCGATCTTGTAGTACGGCAGGCGCGCGGTCGCTGTCGTGAAGTATCGCCGCTCGAGGCCCACGATTTCGGAACCGCGGACGACCCGATAGCCCTCGGGCCGCGCGCGGTCTCGATACCGGAGCACCGCGTCGGCGATGCGGCTCGGCTCCCGCCACCGGAGTTCATTGAGCACCTCGCGGGCGGTGCGCGCGGACGGACGCGACATCGTTCGAGACGCGTCATCTCCGCTGGGCATAAAGGCCATATCGGCCCGGCCCGTTAGGAGGGGGCATGAAATACCCGCCTCGGATCCGCGCGTTCCTCGACCCCGCGAAGGCGGACCAAGGCGACACGGTCGTCATCCGGGCGAGGGGCGAGCGATACTCGGGCATCCTCATGCCGCACCACGGGTTCAGCGGCGAGGACATCCTCACGATCAAGCTGACGAACGGCTACAACATCGGGATCGAGATCGCGGACATCGAGGCCGTGGAGGTAACCGGAAAAGGAGCCCCGGTCACCGTGGACCGGAAGCTGCCTCCCGCCACGGAGGACAAGCCGACGATCGCTGTGCTTGGTACGGGCGGGACGATCGCCTCCTACGTCGATTATCGCACAGGCGCCGTACATCCCGCGGTGACGGCGGAGGAGCTCGTCTTCAGCGTCCCCGAGCTTTTGGAGATTGCGAACGTCCGGGCGCGCGTGATCTACAGCATCTACAGCGAGAACCTGAAGCCCGAGAACTGGCAGCGTCTCGCGCGCGAGGCCGCAAAGGAACTGAACGCGGGCGCAGCCGGGGTGATCATCCCGCACGGGACGGACACGCTGCACTTTACGACGGCCGCCCTCTCGTTCATGCTGCGTGACCTGACCGGACCCGTGGTCATCGTGGGAGCCCAGCGATCGAGCGACAGGCCCTCGTCGGATGCAGCCGCGAATTTGCTGAGCGCCGCGCGCGTCGCGACCGCGAACCTCGGCGAGGTCGTCGCCGTGATGCACGGCGAGACGTCGGACACGTTCGGGGAGATCCATCGAGGCACGAAAGTCCGCAAGATGCATTCGTCCCGCCGGGACGCGTTCCGGTCCCTCAACGCCTCGCCCCTCGGACGGATCCTCGCGGACGGAACCGTCGTGCTGTCCGAGCGCTCTCTCCCACGGTCGAAGGGGCCCGTGAAGGTTGACGACGCACTCGATCCCGACATCGGGCTCGTGTACTTCTACCCGGGCCAACGGCCCGCGGAGCTCGAGGGGGTCCTGAAGGGCCTCCACGGCGCTGTCGTCGCGGGGACGGGGCTCGGCCATGTGTCCCAGGAACTCGTGCCGATCCTGCACCGAGCGACCCGGGACGGCGCGGCAATCGTCATGGCGACCCAGACGCTCCAGGGCCGGGTGAACATGAACGTCTACGACACCGGCCGCGACCTCCTCAAGGCCGGTGTGATCAGCGCGGAGGACATGCTGCCGGAGGTGGCCTACGTGAAACTGATGTGGGTCCTGGGGCACAGCCGCGAGCCCGCTGAGGTCGCGCTGTCCATGGCGACGAACGTGGCGGGGGAAATCAACGCCGCAATCCGCCTCGATGAATTTGCGGATGACTCGGCTGCGGCTCGTTAAGCTTATCCCCGGGTTCGGGTTCGGCGCATCGGGATGAAAATCGACCAGGTTGGGGAGGTCGGCGTCGTCCTTACCGAAGCGAACGAGCCCGTCCTCTCCGGCGGCGACCAGATCATCGGCTTCCGCGAGCTGAGCTACGAGATCTACAGGTCCGTCACCGTTGCGAAGAAGACCCTCGTCGAGGGAAGGCGGGGATGGGTGTGGCAGACGCGCCGCCGGCTCCTCCTGCTCGACTCCGAGTGGCTCGACCTGCCCGGCGGGAAGAAGGGGAAGCGATTCCACGAGATCCCCTTCGAGGAAACGATCGACGTCGAGCACAAGAAGAAACGCGTCCTGCTACACGCGGAAGACGCGGAGCACGGGAAGGTCGTCATCGAATTCACCCCGTTCGGCGCCTCGTCCCGCCTCCTCGCGTGGCTCAAGAACGAGAAGCTACAACGTCGTATGCGAGACGACGGCACCCTGAAGTCCCCGTACGACCACAAGCTCCGCTAACGGGTCTGCCTACTTCTGTGCCGCACGCGCTTCGCGCTGTTTCCGCTTCATCCGCCGCGTGTAGGCCCAGGACATCGTGAGAGCGAACGCCAGCACGAACACCCAGGTGGCCTCCGTCGGGCGATCCCCATCATAGAACGTGTACACGACAAACAGGACGACGAGCCAGAAGACAACGTAGCCCGCGATTCGGCGCTTCGCGAAGTCCGTCGCCCGCCCCATCGCGGGGACGATGCACGCAAGGCGCACAAGAAGCCAGCGGTTCGAGTATCATCCGCGAGCACGCGGATAGGCAAAGGATAATCGAGGCGCGAGGCCTCTCGGGATGGGGTTCTCGATGACCGCCCTCGAGGAATACGACCGCATGTGGGAGATGTGGATCGACACGCACAGGCAGATCCACGGAGAGGACCACGTGCCCGTGAAGGACTTCAACTGCTGCGGCGAACACGCCCTCGTCATGGCACTCCGCGCGACGTCGGCCCTGAAGAGCGATTACCCGGCATACCTGGTCAAGCGGATGGCGGCGATGCCGGACCTAGACAAGGAGTTCTACGTGAAGAACCTCCTGTCGACGGACGGGGAGCCAGAGCCGTCCGATCCCGAGCCGTTGCGAGAGTACCGCGCCTCGCGCCGCTACCACATCCTCTGGTCGGAGTTGAAGGAGGCCGCCGCGCGCATCGAGGAACTCGAGAGGGAATCGGAACGATCCCGCCTGCGGATCGCGGAACTCCAGGAACACCTCGCGAAGGCAGGCATCGCTGTGGAGCCTTCGTCGGGAAAGGCTTAATCATCACCCCCGGGGTTTCCGAGCCGGATGGACTACCGCGCGCTCGGCCTGAAGGTCGGTCTCGAGGTTCACCAGCAGCTCGCGACCCGCAAGCTCTTCTGCGAGTGCGCCTCCGCCCTCGTCGATGAGACCGGCGGAATGAGATTCCGTCGCCGGCTGCGGCCGACCCAGTCCGAACTTGGCGAGGTCGACGCCGCGGCGATCGAGGAGGCGCGACGCCGTCTCACGTTCGTCTACGAGACCACGCCGAACTCGTGCCTCGTCGAGGCGGACGAGGAGCCACCGCATCAGCCGAATCCGGAGGCGCTGGACATCGCGTTGGAGGTCGCCCTCCTCCTGGAGGCGAAGCCCGTGGGGGAGGCCCACTTCATGCGGAAGATCGTGATCGACGGCTCGAACACCGCCGGGTTCCAGCGGTCCGCCCTGATCGCCCTCGACGGACACCTCGAGGTCGCGGGGAAGCGGATCGGCGTGCCGACGATCCTCCTCGAGGAGGATGCCGCCCGCAAAGTGAGCGAGGCGGCGGGCGAAGTCGTCTACCGACTCGATCGCCTCGGAATCCCGCTCATCGAGATCGCCACCACGCCGAACATCGAGACGCCGGAGGAGGCCCGCGACGTCGCCTTGGCCTTTGGGTCCCTCCTGCGCGCGACTCGGAAGGTGATGCGCGGGATCGGGACGATACGCGAGGACCTGAACGTCTCGATCGCCGGCGGCGCTCGGATCGAGATCAAGGGAGTGCAGGAACTGCGCCTCATCGCGACGTACGTCGAGAAGGAGGTCGAGCGACAACGGATGCTCCTTGACATCGCGGCGGAGCTGAAGGAGCGAAGTGTTTCGTCCGTCCCGCGGGCGATCCTGGACGTGACCGAGATCTTCGCGCGGTCCACATCGAAGGTCGTCCGAGCGGCGCTTGAAAAGAAAGGCAAAGTCCTCGCGTGGGCCCTCCCCGGATTCGCGGGCCTCCTCAAAGGCAAGCTCGGACCCGAGCTGGCCGCGCACGCCAGGATCGCAGGCGCGGCCGGGATCTTCCATTCCGACGAGCTGCCCGGATACGGCGTGGGCCAGGCTGAGGTGGAAGCTGTCCGCGCGTCCCTAGCGACGGGGCCGCAGGACGCGTTCGTCCTGGTCGCTGAGGGAGAGGCAAAGGCCCGCCATGCATTCGAAGAGATGTTCCCGCGCGCCGACGCCGCGCTCCTTGGCGTCCCCGAAGAAACGCGGGAGCCGCGGCCCGACGGGACTTCAGTCTACAGTCGCCCGCTCCCGGGGAAGGCGCGGATGTATCCGGAGACAGACGTCCCCCCGATCCGCGTGGCTGCAGAACGGCTCGAACGGATTCGGGATGGTCTCCCGGAGAGACCTGAGGTCCGCACGGCGCGCATCGTCCGCGATTACGGGATCCACGAACAGCAGGCGCGACAGCTCGTTCAGGAGGGGAGCGACGACGCGTTCGAATTGATTGCGAAGGAATTCGGAGAGGCAAAGCTCGTGGCCACGGTCCTGCTCTACACCTTCCCGGAACTGCGGCGGGAGGGCCTCGCGGTGGATGGGATTCCCGTGGACCACCTGCGAGAACTGTTCTCGCTCCTCAAGGCGGGACGCTTCGCCAAGGAAGCGATACCGGACCTCTTGAGGGAGATGGCCCGGCGAAATGTCCGCGCGTCCGACGCGATGGCGACGCTGGGCGTGCGGGAGCTCAGCCCCGAGGAGCTCGAGAAGATCGTGGACGAGGTCCTTGATGGGTCGATCAATCTCATCGAGAGCCGCGGAGCCGCGGCGGAGAAGGCGATCATGGGACGGGTCATGGAGAAGGTCCGCGGGCGCGCGGATGGGAAGGTCGTCAGCGAGGCCGTCCGGAAACGGCTCGAGACGCGAGTCGGGAAGGGAAAAGCCTCGAAGGGAAAGAAATCGGAAAAGTGAAAGGCTCCACAACGAGGCTCACGCGCCGCGAATCATCAGCGCTTGCCTTTTTTCGCCTTCTTCGAGGTCTTCTTTGCCATGGTGGTCTGACTCCTCCTGGGGCCAGGCCCCGGTTAGTGACGTCCCCTGTTCTCGAATCACGGCTTGAACCTATGCGCGGAAATCCGGGATACCGCACGTGAGAAACGTTATGCCCTCGCAACCGTTCCCGCGCGCTGGAGACGCGGATGAAGGTCTTCATCTCCGTGGACATGGAGGGAATCTGCGGCGTCGTCGCGGTGCGTGAGACGGATCCCGAGAAAGGAGGCGAACGGTATCAGACGAGCCGACGCCTGATGACTGGGGAAGCGAACGCCGCAATCGAGGGATGTCTGAAGGCCGGCGCCAAGGAGGTCCTCGTCGCGGATTCCCATTGGAACTTCGACAATCTCCTCCCGGAAGAGCTGCATGAAGCCGCGGTCCTCCTGCGGGGACAGCCGAGGCCCTTCTCCATGGTCCACGGACTCGACGGGACGTTCGACGCGGCGATGTTCGTCGGCTTCCACGCGATGGCCGGGACGCCCCGCGCGATCATCGATCACACGTTCACGGGTCGGATTCGTTCCGTCGAGGTGAACGGACGCGCGGTCGGGGAGACGGGCGTGAACGCATACCTCGCAGGCCATTACGACGTGCCCATCGTCCTCGTCACGGGCGACTCCGCGGTCGCGGCGGAGGCCCAGGGCCTCCTGAAGGGCGTTCACACGGTCGCGGTCAAGGAAGCGATCGGCGCGAGCGCGGCGAAGAACCTGCACCCGAAGCGCGCCCGGGAATCGATTCGGGCGGAAGCGGAGAAGGCTTTGCGCGAGGCCGCTAAGATTCCTCCATTGAAGGCCGCGAAGCCCGTCCGGATGGCGGTGGAGTTCCACGAATCCACGTCCGCGGACCGCGCGGAAATCGCGCCAAGCGTGACGCGCGTCGGCGCCACACGCATCGAGTTCACCGCGCCGAACTTCTTCGAAGCATTCCGGATCTTCAACGCGGCCGAGACACTGTCCGGCGCGTAGGGCCTCCCGGGGTGCTGGACATGGGGTGCTGGACAAATAGACTTATACCGACAGGATTCATTCGGCGCCGGTGAGAAGGGACTTGGCCATGGCGGCGAAGAAGGCCAAGGGGGATGACTGGTTCTCCTCCCTTGACGCGGAGCTCGAGAAGCGTACGAAGGAAATCGTCCAGGACGTCGGCGAACAGACTTCGACCCGAACGGACTTGAACCGCACGCTCATCGAGGACTTCTGGAAGGTCTGGAAGCGGTTCAACAAGATCAACGTTCACTTCGCCCTCGAGCCGTCGTACACGAACTGGGCCGTCTTCCCGGACACGTTCCCCGACGGGGAGTGGCACTGGCGCCCCGGCTTCAACCCGGCGGTCGTGCAGACGATCCAGCTGCTCGACCGCTCGATGGACCAGGGCCGCGTCGGGGACGCCCTCAAGGTGAACTACGTCGAGGTGGACGGGAAGCCGCACCTCCGCATCACGTTCGAGTACTGCGAGGGCGAGCACTACTACAAGTACAGCGGATGGAAGCGGATCTGGACGATCCACACCCTGTACGACCGCGCGCTCGACCGCGTCGAGCTCGACGACATCCACAAGCTCCTCGCGGACCTCGTCCGCGTGTGGTACGAGAGCCACCTCCGCCGGAACCGGGACGTCTTGATCAAATATCTCAAGCAGACGTACGAGAAGGTCGAGACGTTCAACCAGTGAGCCGCGCGGGCGTCCACGAGTATCGTCCGTGATACGGAGCGGCCAGCCTATATTACGGGAAAGCGAGAATTCATTCGAACCGTGGACGACCTGCTGTCCGGCGCGGTGCTTCTCCTTCTCGTGGGCGGCGTCGTCTTCTCCTGGGTCGACTGGCGCATCCGGTCCCGCAAACTCCCGGCAAGGGTCCGCCCGAGCTGGGACTGCCCCCATTGCGGCATCGTGAACGAGGCGGACCGGACGATCTGCTGGACCTGCCAGGCGGCGATCGCGCGGAATTCCCTCCGGGCGGAGACGGGTCCGGGGAGCGAGACATGGCAGTGCCGCCAGTGTCGCGCGTGGAACGGCCCCACCCGGCGATCCTGTTGGTCCTGTCAGACGGCGCCGGCGAGCCAGACGAAGCGGCACGCCTGACCGGCCGGGTCAGTGGACCCCGCGGTACAGGCCTCCGTCGACCTGGATGATGTCCCCCGTGATGTACGACGCCCGAGTGGACACGAGGTACGCGATCAGGTCCGCGACCTCCTCCGGCCGCCCGAAGCGCCCGAGGGGCACCTCACCCGCCTCCGCGGACATCGCCTCGTCCGGGTTCCGGCCCTCCCGCTCCGCGCGCACGCGAATCACCTCGGCGAGCCGGTCCGTCGCGATCCAGCCTGGGGCGACAGCGTTCACGCGAATCCCGTCGGGGGCGAGCTCGCGTGCCAGGGTCTTCACGAGGCCCACGACGGCCGCTCGCATCGTGTTCGAGAGGAGGAGGTTCTCGATCGGCTGCTTCACGCTGATCGAGGTGATCGCGACGATCGCTCCGCCGCCGCGGGAGGCCATCGACGGCACGGACGCCCGGATCAGCCGGACCGCGCTCTGCAACGTGAGATCGTAGGCTGTCGACCACTGCTCCTCCGTGAGCGAGCGGAACGTCCCGGAAGGAGGCCCGCCCGCGTTCGCCACGAGGACGTCGATGCCGCTGAACGCGACCTCGACCTTCTCGATGAACGACCGGATATCGTCCGCCCGGCCGACGTCCGCCGCGACGGCGAGGACCTCCGCGCCCGTCTCCTGCCGGATCGCGGCTGCGGTTTCCTCGAGGGGGCCCGCGTTCCTCGCACAGACCGCGACCCTGCACCCTTCCCGCGCGAGGGCGAAGGCCGTGGCACGGCCCATCCCCTGGCTCCCCGCCGAGACGACGGCCACCTTGCCCTCCAACCCGAGATCCACGGGAGGTCGCAACGCGGCCGCGGGTAAGAAGGATTCGGGCTCTCGAGGTTATAGTTGTTTAACCATAACGATGGCCATCCGATACGGAGGGGGGACAGGCTCACGGAGCGCGGCGAAGGAATCCCCGGAGTTCGCCGACGGGCTCGAAGCCGAGGGTCTTGTACATCGCCTGCGGGGTCTCGAGCACGTTCGTCGTCAGGAGGGAGTACTCGCATCGTTCCTGGAGGGCCCTCTGGCACGCGTCGAAGATCATCGTCCGGCCGACGCCCCGCATCCGGAACGCCGGGAGGGTGCCGACGGCGCCGATCATCGCGAAGATCCCGCGAGGCCATAGGGTGAACGCCCCCGCCGGCTCCCCGCCCAGATAGCCGACAAACGCCCGGTCCCCGACCGCGCGGCGCCGCTCCGCCTCGACCTCGAGGAGCTGGCGCGATTCCTCCGTCGTGTAGCCTGACTCCGCATGGAGGGACGTCTGGACGAGGCGGTAGTGGGATTCCGTGGCGCCCGCGCCGACCTCGCGGACCTCGAGCTCCGGGTTCACGATGCAGGACGGGAGGCCGACGCGCGCCATCCCGAGTTCGGCGAGGGGTTGGAAGCCTCGCCCGACGAAGGCTTCCTGCTGGTCGTATGCCACCTGGGCGTCGGCGAACAGCAGATTCCGATGGCGAACCGGCGTGCCCTCGAACACGCGGTCCATGTCGGCCACGATGGACGGCGGTCCGCCGGCAGGCGCGCGTTCAATCCACGCGAGGTTCGCCTCGTGGACGAGCGGGTGCCGCAGGTCCCGGACGATCGCCCCGTAGGCCGTCCGCTCCACCTCCACCCCGGTCTCGATCCACGTCCGGACCAAGTCGATCAGGCCGCGATGAAGGTCCCCTACATTCACGGGTTCGCGAAGGGAGGCTTCGGGATGAAGTTTATGTCCGCATCCCGTACTTTCACGCACCCCGCCGAACCCCTTTATACCACGGACTGTTACCTAAAAATGAGGCGAGAAATCGACACGCCTCAGGAACGTGACTTCTGTGAAGGAGGAACTCGCGCCCCATGTGCATGACATCACCCGGGCGCTTGGGAACAAGGTGAGTGAGCAAGAGATCGAGCGGGAGCTGTCGAGCTACCTGAATGTGTACCGCGTCTCGCTGGATACGGCGAAGCGGTCGATCGTCAAGAAGCACGGCGGGAATCCGGCGAGCCTGGCGGTCGGTGTGAGCAGGACCCTGCGGGAGCTGATCCCCGGGGAGCAGAGCGTGAACCTGCTCGCGCGGATCGTCAGCGTGAACGAGAAGGACGTCACCCCGGAAGGCCAGGGGACGAAGCGCATCCTGTACGGCATCCTCGGGGACCCGACCGCAACGGTCCCCTTCACCGCGTGGGAGCCCCTGAACGCGCCCCTCGCGAGGGGGGACGTCGTGCGGGTGCAGAACGCGTACACGAAGGAGTACCGCGGCCAGGTCCATGTGAACTTCGGGGTCCGCACGGTCGTCTCGAAGGAGGCGCCGGACGCTCTGCCGGAGTACAGGCCGGGCGCGGGGGTCGGAGCGACGTACGTCGGGAAGCCGACGCCCGTCCGCGTCGTCGACCTGCGGGAGGGCGCCTCGAACATCGCCGTCACCGCGCGCATCCTGTCCGTCGAGAGGCGGGAGGTCGAGGTCGAGGGCACGCCGAAGACCGTTTTCTCCGGCGTCCTCGCGGACGAGACGGGCAAGTCCCAATTCAGCGCGTGGAAGGACTTCGACCTGAAGGAGGACGAGGTCCTGCGAATCGAGGGCGCCTACGTCAAGTCGTGGCGCGGGATCCCGCAGATCAGCTTCGACGAACGCGCGACGATCACGCGCCTCAAGCCGGATGTCCTGCCGCCCGCCGACCGGCTCGCGGCGAGCCCGCGGATGTGGATCGAGGACCTCGCGGAGCGGGGCGGCGGGGTCGACGTGTCCGTGCGGGGCATCCTGATCGACCTCCGGGAGGGATCGGGGCTCGTGTACCGCTGCCCGGAATGCCGACGCGTCCTGAGGAAGGGCGCCTGCCGCGTCCATGGTGAGGTCAAGGGGGAGCCGGACCTGCGCGTAAAGGCGGTCCTCGATGACGGCTCCGGCGCGCTGACCGCCGTCTTCGACCGCGAGCTCACGGAGGCCCTTCTGGACAAATCCCTCGACGACTGCATCGCCGCCGCGAAAGAGGCGATGTCCACGGACGTCGTGCGGGACGAGCTGTCGGACCTGCTCGTCGCCCAGCCGGTCGAGGCCCGAGGGAACGTGACCTCGGACGATTACGGGCTGATGATGATCGTGGAGTCGGCGAAGATGCTCAAGGTGGACGTGCAGGCGGAGGCGCGGGAGATGCTCGAGGGCCTGGAGGCGTCCGAATGATGCGCGAGGTCGCGTGGCGCCTCTTCGCGTCGGAGTACAACGACGCGACCCTCGAGATGAACGGCGGCGGGGAACGCGCGCCGTCGTACCTCGTCACGCCGCTCGGCGCCCGCGTGAACCGCGTGTTCGTCGTTGGCGTAATCACGGACGTGGAGAACATCGGCACGGACATGCAGCCGATGTGGCGGGCCCGCGTGGCCGACCCGACGGGCACGTTCCACGTCTACGCGGGGCAGTACCAGCCGGAGGCTGCGGCGGCCCTGTCGAAGCTCAAGCCGCCCCTGTTCGGCGCGATCGTCGGGAAGAGCCGCGTCTACACGCCGGATTCCGGCGCGGTCTACACGTCGATCCGACCGGAGACGATCAAGGCGGTCGACGAGTCCGTGCGGGACTACTGGATCCTCGAGGCCTGCCGGTCCCTCCGGAAGCGCCTCGACGCGATGGCGGAAGCCCAGAAGATGGACCCCGTTACGAAGGAGGGTCTCATGAAGATCGGCGTGAAGGAAGCGATCGCCGAGGGCATCGTGCAGGCCGTCGGCCATTACGGCAAGGTGGACCTGTCCCGGTACATGGCGATGCTCGCGGAAGGCCTGCGGTACCTCTTGCCGGAATACCGAGAAGCGGGAGCCGGCGAGCCCGAGCCAGCTGTCGCCTCTCCCGAACCGGAGCCGAAGGCGTCGGAGCCGGACGCTGACGAGGAGGCCGTCCTCGAAATCATCGCGTCCCTTGACAAGGACGGACGCGGGGCTGCGTGGGAGGGGATCCTCGACGCGGCGACCGCGAAGGGCGTGTCGAAAGACCGACTGGAGGAGTCGATCAACCGCCTTCTGGACAAGGGACTCGTCTACGAGCCGATCCTGGGCCGGATGAAGAAGATCTGACGCCCCTCATGTGGGCGGGAGGTACGCCTTGCAGTCCCAACACTTGCGTGCGGTGAGGCCGACCTTCGCGCCGCACTTGTGGCAGCGCCGGACCTTCGGAGTGTTCGCCGTCAGCCGCTCGAGGCGCCGCAAGCCGAGCTTCCCGGTCGCGAGGCCGCCGAGGCCGCAGGCGAGGGCGAACCCGACGTCAAGGAGGATCTCCCAACCGAGGGGCCACATGGGCCATCCGGCCGGCAGGAACAGGATCCGGAAGACGTAGGTCCCCGCGAAGGCACCGAGGGTGGCTCCCGCGAAGCCCATGAACCCGATGTAGCTCGACCGGCCCGCGAACATGCCGATGCCGAAGAGGGCGAACGGCAGGTAGAGCAGCGTGATCTCGGGCGCTGGCAGGAAGAGAATCGGCAGGCCGACGAGGAAGGAAAGCCCGAGGGCACTGAGGATCGTCAGGGCCAGCCCCGCGAGGGGGTTCCGAACGGCGGGCATCGTCCCTCCAGGTCCTGGCGCCACGACAGGGAGGCCTTTTCAACGTGCCGTCGTGGCTATCGGGCCGTGATAATCAGGCCGGGCCGCCGTCCATCACGGACAGGATGGACTCCACCGCACGCAGGGACGCGAGGATCGTGTCCCGATCCGGCGCATCCGGGCGCCGAGCGAGGTAGAACCGCAGGTCGTCCCGGGCCAAGGCAAAGAGGTTCCGGCGATGCGCGAGGAGCCCGCGGTCCCGCCGGTCGATTGCGGATTCGGGGTCCAGGTGAACGAGCTTCTCAACGACGGGCCAGGCGCGGTCCCCGTCGCCCTCCGGCGAGTAGATCATCTTGAGGTTGTTCAACATCCGCGAGAGGATCTGCCTCTTCCCGACGGGTTCCAAGGATTCCTCGACAAACGGCATCGCGCCGCCGTAGACATCGGACACGAGGCGCTCGCAATCCTCGAGGGTGAGGGGTTCCCCGCCGCAGAACGGGTCGAGGAGGACGGACTGCTCGTGCCCGCGAGCCTCGACGATGAAGTGGCCGGGCAGCCCGATCCCGACGACGTCGACCCCGAGCCGACGGGCGACCTCCATGTAGACGACGCTCAGCGTGATTGGGATCCCGGTCCGGCGGTCGAGGACCTCGTTTAGATACGAGTTGCGCGGATCGTAGTAGTTCTCCGCGTTGCCCCGAAATCCCAGGTCGCCGAAGAGATGGCCGTTGAGCGCGTCTACCGCAGCGGGCAGGGACGTCGCCGAATCGACCCGGTCCCGAAGGGGTTCTGCGAACGCATCGAGCCGCCGCAGGTACGCCTCCACGTCGAGGTCACGATACACGTCCATGGCGATCGTGAGCGCAGCCTCACCAAGGTCGATGGAAGCCTCCGGACGGTCCACGGCCCTCGCGAACCGGGCAAGGGTTGACAAACCGCGTACCTCGACCATGTCGCCGAATGTTGGACGACCGCCCGGCCGGTTAAAGGTTTGCCGCCCGCTCGGATTCGTGAGGTCCCGACGGGCCCGCCATCGCGCGCGGGCGCGCCTGCGCGCGGCGGATTTCAATTACATCATGTCGATAAAAATAGATGCATTTGCTTGGACGGCCCACCCGCATGGCCGTCGGACCGCCATCCCTCCCACCTTTTACAAAAGTGCTTTATGGTCACGGACCGGATTCGCGTCCCGATCGGGATGGCTCTAACGCGCGAGAGCATTTACCTCAGCGTCGACGCTCTCCCGGAACCGGCGGAGGCGACCCGGATCCGGAAGGTGCCTACGGGGATCGCGGATCTGGACAGCATCGTCGAGGGAGGCTTCCCGGGTGGCTCGACCATCCTCCTGTGCGGGGACATCGGCGCGGGCATGCAGGAATACGTGTACACGGCGGCGTCCAAGATCGCCCTCGTGAACGAACGGCCGGAGGCCCGTCACTACTACCTCGGGGACCACTGCGACGATTCGGATCTGCCAGCGCGCGTGTGCTACATCACCTTCTCCCGCTCGAGGGAGATCATCCTCCAGGAGCTCGCGACATCCTTCAACGGAGATTTCTATCGTGCGTTCCGCGAGCGGACCGTGTTCAAGGACTTCTCGAGCATCTACTTCCGACACAGCGTCGTACCGGCATCGTGGACGCAGCAGGAGGAATGGTTCGACCTGCCGTCCACGAACATCCTCGAAGAACTCGTGACCTTCCTCGATGAGAACGCCCAGGACTCCATGATCGTCATCGACTCCCTCACGGACCTGGCAATCTCGGATCTCGTCGAGATGAAGGACCTCGTGACGACAATCAAGGGGCTCCAGCGCGCGGCGAAGCGATGGGACGGACTCGTGTACCTCATGCTGACGCGAAGCATCCTGGAGCGGCGTCACGAGCAGCTCCTGATGGACAGCACGGACGGCTGCCTCGTCTTCGAGTGGCGGACCTCCCCGCGGTCGAGCACCCGCCAGCGGTACATGTACCTGGAGAAGTTCACAGGAGTCCTGCCACACCTGCCGCGCGACAAGATTGCCCGGTTCCCGACGATGGTGTCTGCGAACAGCGGGCTCGTGGTCGTCTACATGGAACGGATTTCGTGAGGTGAACGGATGGTCGAGACGGAAGTGTTGGAACCCCGTAGTGAGGACGGGTCGGGCGCCGCCCCGGACGGGCAGTTCGTGCTCACGGGGATCGATGGACTGGACGTGATGCTTGGCCGCGGCGTGCCGGCAGGGCACATCATCACGGTCATGGGGTCCTTCGGGACGGGGAAGACGACCTTCGCCCTTCAGTTCCTTATGCAGGGCCTGATCAACGGCGAGAAGGGGATCTTCATCTCCCTCGAGGAGGACGTGGAGTCCGTCCTCGCGAACGCCGCTTCGTTCGGATGGGACCTGCGTCCGTACATCAAGGACAAGAAGCTGCACATCGTGAAGCTCGAGCCCGCGGACGCGAAGTCGACCGTGACGAGGATCAAGTCCGAGCTGCCAGAGTTCATCAAGCGCAGCGGAGCCGCCCGCGTGGCGATCGATTCAATCAGCCTCCTGAACATGCTCTTCGCGGACGACAACGAGCGCCGCGCGAGGCTGTTCGCCCTGTGCAAGCAGCTCAAGTCCACCGGGGCGACGTGCGTCTTCACGGCGGAGGTCAAGGACGACAACGCGCGCTCTTCCCGGGACGGCCTCGTCGAATACGTGTCCGACGGCGTGATCGGATTGAGGTTCAACGAGCGGGAGAACGGGGATGTCCAGCTCGTGATCCAGGTCATCAAGATGCGACGGCTCAAACACCCGCGGTCCGTAAAGCCGTACAGCATCACGGACCAAGGCCTCGAGGTCCACGGGGACATGGAAGTCTTCTGAAGGCCGGGCATTCCGGGGTCATGCGCCGGGCTTCGGGGGCGGGGAGCCACCCGCACGCTTCCGGAGGAAGACCTCAAATAGGGCTCCGTTTGTTCCGGATAAGGGCACTCAACTGAAGCTCATCGTGTTCGACCTCGAGAACACGCTGATTTTCAACGAATTCCTCCCGGAGCTCGCTGCGTTGGTCGGGAGGGAGGCCGAGGTGGCCTCGATGACCCAGGCCGGGATAGACGGTCGCATCGACTGGGAGGAGGGGTTCCGTCTCCGAGCCCGCTGCCTCCGGGGCCTCACACAAGCCCAGATTCTGCGGGCCGCTCGGCATCTGCGGCCGGTCCCCGGCGCCATGGACTTCGTCCACTGGCTGAGGTCCCAGGGACACAAGGTCGTGCTGGTCACCGGCGGACCGCGCGAGGTCGCGGAATCCGCTCTCGCCCTCTTCGAAGCGGATGCGGCGTTCAGCAACGAGTTCCTGTACGAGGATGGCGTCTTCAACGGGGACGTGGTCGTCCGCGTGAGCCCCCGACTGAAGGGGGAGATCGTCCGGCAACTTGCGGCCAAATGGCGGGTCCGCCGCCAGGACATTGTAGCGCTCGGGGACGGACTGATGGACGTGCCCCTCCTCTCCGAGGCCGGGGTCCGGCTCGGAATCAACTCGAACGGGAAGCTGAAGGCCCACGTGCACTTCGAGACGTCCGACTTCGAGGAGGCCCGGCGATGGCTCCAGGAACGGGGAGGCTTGCACTCCGCGAAGCCAGGCCGGAACGATTAAGGGGGCCCCGGCGAACATCCACCCCGTGCGGGTGGGCATCCTCCTCTTCGACGGGGTCGAGGAACTGGACGCCGTCGGGGTGTACGAGGTCCTCGCGAAGGCGAAGCAGATCCATCCGCGGCTCGACCTGACCGTGCGCTTCTGGGCGCTGAAAGAAGAAATTACGGGCGCACTCGGCATGAAATTCCTGGCCCATGACGTGCGTCGGGACTTCTCGGACTGCGACATGGTGATCGTGCCGGGAGGTCCCGGTCGGACGGAGATTCTGAAAGACGCGGCGCTGCTGCAGGCCTTGCTGGACTTCGGGACGGAGAGGCCCATCGCGAGCGTGTGCACGGGTGCGATGGTCCTCAAGGAGGCGGGTCTGCTCGCGGGACGTCGCGTGACGACCCACCAAGGTGCCCTCGACGACCTGCGGGACGTCGCGGAAGTGGTCGAGGAGCGGGTCGTCGAGGACGGACTCGTGACGACCGCTGCCGGCGTATCGGCGTCCATCGACCTGGGCCTCCATCTCCTGCGGAAGCACTTCGACCCAGAACTGGCCCGTGAAGTAGCGGACCGGATCGAGTATCAAGGATACCAAAATCCCTAAGTGCGGCGACTCGCTTCCGTCAGCCGGGTGGGAGGATGCGGTTCCTCCGGAAAGGGAAGGTCAAGGAGGTCTACGAGGTCTCCGAGGACGAACTCGAGTTCGTCTTCACGGATCAGATCAGCGTCTTCGATAAGGTGATCCCGACCCTCGTGCCCCACAAAGGTGAGACCCTCTGCCGCACCGCGGCGCACTGGTTCAAGGTCGTCGAGGATCTCGGCATCCGCACGCACTTCCAGGGGCTCACGGACGGGCTCCGGATGCGCGTACGGCGGGTCGAGGTGATTCCGGAGTACGACAAGATCGCGCCGAGCACACGGAACTTCCTCATCCCGCTCGAGGTGATCGCCCGGTACTACGTCGCCGGATCGTTCCACGACCGGCTCAAGGCCGGGCGGATCCGCCCCCAGGACGCCGGGTTCCCGCGGGGTCATGTGCCCACGTACGGGGAACCGTTGCCACAGCCGTTCGTCGAGGTCACGACGAAGCTCGAGAAGGTGGACCGGGAGCTCACGACACGGGAGGCTCTCGCGATCTCGAAGCTGAGCGGCCAGGAGTACGACGGGCTCGTCGAAGCGGTCCTGAGGATCGATGCCCGCCTCAACGCGGACGTCAGAAAGCGCGGGCTCATCCACGTGGACGGCAAGAAGGAGTTCGGGATGGACAAGGACCGCCAACTCATGCTCGTGGACACGTTCGGGACCGCGGACGAGGACCGCTTCTGGGACGCGGAGGCGTACGAGAGGGGCGAGCACGTGGAGCTCAGCAAGGAGTACGTTCGGCAGTACTACCGCGGGACCGGCTACCACAAAGCCCTCATGGACGCCCGAACCGCGGGAAAACCGGAGCCGGACATCCCGCCCCTCCCGCCCGATGTCACGATGCGGGTGAGCGACCTCTACGTGGGCCTCTTCGAGCGGCTCACAGGGGAGAAATTCCGCTGATTCCCGCTGCGTATCGTCCACGGAGAACGCGGGAACAAAGTCTTTTACCGACGGCGGGAATACGTCGGCCGGTCGGGGGCCCCGGATGGAGTTAAACGTCTACGTGAACGGCAAGTTTTACCCGCAATCCGAGGCGAAGGTCAACGTCTTCGACCATGGCCTCCTGTACGGAGACGGGATCTTCGAGGGAATCCGCGCCTACAACGGTCGGGTCTTCAAGCTCGAACGCCACCTGGACCGTCTCTACGCATCCGCGAAAGCGATCGACCTCAAGATCCCTCACCGGCGGGAGGACCTGATGGAGATCATCCTCGAGACGTGCCGGCGAAACAAGATCCAGGATGGATATATCCGCCCGATCATCACCCGAGGCCCGGGGGACCTCGGAATCGACCCGCGAAAGTGCAAATCTGGGCCAACGGTCGTCGTGATCGCGCAGCCGACGATCTCCCTCTATCGCGGCGATGTCTATGAACGAGGGCTTCGCGTCGTCACGTCGTCGTACCGTCGCGTCCCGCCGCAGAGCCTGAGTCCGTCGATCAAGTCCCTGAACTACCTCAACAACATCATGGCCCGCGTCGAGGCGAACCAGTACGGAGCCGACGAAGCCCTGATGCTCGACATCCAAGGCTATGTGGCCGAGGCGAGCGCGGACAACTTCTTCATTGCACGCGACTCGACGATTCTGACCCCGTGGACGTCCACGAACCTTCCTGGCGTGACGCGGGAAACGGTGATGGAGATTGCGGCGCAGATTGGCGTCACGGCGAAGGAGCGCCCCTTCACCCTCTACGATGTCTGGGCGGCGGACGAAGCGTTCATCACGGGCACGGCAGCGGAGATCGGGCCGGTTGTCGAGGTCGATGGACGGCCGATCGGGGACGGCAGACCCGGCAAGATCACGAAGAAGCTCATGAAGGCCTTCCGGGACTTGGTCACAAGCACGGGCACGCCGATCTACGTGTGAGCGCCCGGCGCATCGCGCGGAAGGGAAACCTTAATCGCCCAAGGCCCATCCGTCGACCGACCCACCATGAAGTTCCTTGAATACAAGGCGAAGGAGATCTTCGCCCGCTACGACATCCCGGTCCCGCGCGGGGTCGTCGCATCGCGTCCGAACAACATCGCCGATCCACCACTCCCCTGCATGGTGAAGGCCCAGGTCCTGGTCGGGGGTCGCGGGAAGGCGGGTGGGATTCGGCCCGCGTCGAGCCTCGACGAGGCCCGGGCCGTCGCGGGCGAGATCCTCGGGATGGAGATCCACGGCTACCGGGTGAGGCAGGTCTACCTCGAGGAACGCCTGGACAACGAGAAGGAGCTGTACCTAAGCCTTGCGATCGACCGGTCCGCGAGGGAGGCACTCCTCATGGCGAGTGCACTGGGCGGCGTGGAGATCGAGTCCGTTCCGCGGGACGAGATGTACATCGAGCACGTCCCCGCGATGATTGGACTCCAACCATATGTCTTACGGGCGATCCTCCGGAAGCTCGGCCTCCCGAAGGAAATCGGCGAACAGGTCGCCGCGATCGTCCGACGGGCCTACGATCTCTTCCGCAAGGAGGACGCCGAACTCGTGGAGATCAACCCGCTCGTCGTGACGAGAGACGGCCGAGTCGTCGCGGGGGACGCGAAGCTCATCGTGGACGACAACGCGGAGTACCGCCACCCGGACTACGCGGCCCTGGACCAGGACCGCACGCCGCTGGAGGAGGAGGCACACGACAAGGGGATCACGTTCATCCAGCTCGACGGGGACATCGGCGTCATCGCGAACGGCGCAGGACTCACGATGGCGACGCTCGACGTGCTGAACCTCAAGGGCGGGAAGGGCGGCACCTTCTTGGACCTCGGCGGGACGGATGATCCGGAAAAAGTGAAGCAGGCCTTCGAGATCCTCCTCAAGGCGCGCCCGTCCGTCATCCTGCTGAACATCTTCGGCGGTATCACGAAGGCGGACACAGTTGCGTTGGGTGTGAAGCAGGCCCTCCAGGAGATGGGCGAGAAGGTGCCCGTCGTGGCACGCATCAAAGGTGTGAACGAGGACGCCGCGAAGCAAATCCTGCGGGACATCGGGACACATCCGGCCGAGACGATCGAGGAGGCCGCGGAGCTCGCGGTGAAGGTCCGCGCTGGAGGGACCTGACGTGGCAGTCCTGTTGACCAAGAAAGCGCGCGTCCTCGTCCAGGGAATCACGGGCCACCAAGGCACCTTCCACACGCGGGCGATGCTCGACTTTGGGACGAAGGTTGTCGCCGGGGTGACGCCAGGAAAGGGCGGCACGAAGGTCGAAGGCGTCCCCGTGTTCGACGGGGTGCGGGAGGCGGTCCTCCGCCGGAAGGCGAACGCGTCAATCATCTTCGTCCCAGCGCCCTTCGCGAAGGATGCCGCCATCGAAGCGATCGAGGCGGACCTGAAACTCGTCGTCGTGATCACGGAGCGGATCCCTTTCCACGACTGCCTCGACCTCGTTCCGTACGCAAGGAGCAAGGGCTGCGCGATCATCGGCCCGAATTGCCCGGGCATCATCTCGCCGGGCCAGTCGAAGATGGGGATCATGCCGAACCACATCTTCGCGCCGGGCGACGTCGGCGTAATCTCGCGAAGCGGGACCCTGACCTACGAGATCGTGAACGCGATGACCCAAGCCGGTTTCGGGCAATCGACGTGCATCGGCATCGGCGGGGATCCGGTCATCGGCACGAACACGGTCGAGGCCCTCGCGATGTTCCAGAAGGACCGCAAGACGAAGCGGATTGTCGTCGTTGGCGAGATCGGCGGGACGGCGGAAGAGGAGGCCGCGGAGTTCATCAAGAGGCACGTCACGAAACCCGTCGTGGCCTACGTGGCCGGACGGACCGCACCGCCCGGGAAGCGGATGGGGCACGCGGGCGCGATCATCCAGGCCGGCAAGGGAACGGCAGAGTCGAAGGTGCGGGCTTTTGGAGAGGCTGGCGTCCCCGTTGCCGACTATCCTGCGGACGTCGCGAAGCTCCTCGCCGCCACATGAGCCTCACGGGACGTCGAACGGCGTTCGCATCTCTTGCGGAGCGTAATACAGCTCAACGAAGCCGCACGAACCGCACACACAGGGTAGGAGCCTCTGCGGGTGAAACGCTGGAGTGGTGCCGACATCAACCATGCTCCGCCATCCCGAAGCTGGGATGACCGTTCGACGCCAACCTGTATCCCATCGCACTTCGGACATTGACCGCTCGTCCGCATCCCCGGAGTCGTCATGGTGCGCAGGACCGCGGGGCGCGGCCAAAACCTTTCAGATGGAATCCCGCGGTCTCGCGTGGGCGAGGAACGTTCAAATATCGGACGGCCCTCCGAGGGATGGGGAGCCCAGAGGGGCTGAGAGTATCCCGCATGAGGGATAGACCCATGGAACCTGATCCGGGTAATGCCGGCGTAGGGAACACGTGGATGTTTTCAGCCCGGGGACCCAGAGGAGTCCTCCGGAAGTGACCGAACGACCCGCGCCCAAGCATCCGATGGGCAAAGTGAGCCGCTCGTTCTTCGAGACCGTGATCGCGCGCCACCTCGGACGCCGACGCAAGGACGTCCTCGTCGGGCCCGCGAACGGCGTGGACGTCGGCGTGGTCCGGCTTGCCGACGGACGGGCGATGATCTCCACGACGGACCCAATCTACATCGTGCCTCCGTACGGCTGGGAGCGGGCCGCGTGGTTCGCGTTTCACATCCTCGCGAGCGACTTGACGACGTCCGGCGTCGCACCGCAATACGTCACGCTCGATTGGAACCTACCCATGGATATCGAGGACGACCAAATCGAGACGATGTTACGGGTGATCGACCGCGAGTGCAAGAAGTACGGTGCGGCGATCGTCACCGGCCACACGGGTCGGTATGAGGGGTGCGCGTACCCGATGGTCGGCGGGGCGACGTTCCTCGCGATCGCGCCGAAGGACGAATGGGTCACGGCGGACATGGCCCGGCCGGGAAGCCGCCTCATCGTCACGAAGACGGCGGCCCTCGAGGCGACCGCGATCCTCTCGAACACCTTCGTGGAACTCGTCGAACGGAAACTCGGGGTCGACACCACGAACCGGGCGCGCGCCCTCTTTGAATCGATGAGCACGGTCGACGATGCCCTCGCGGCCGCGGGCGCCGGACTCCGTGACGGCGGCGTCTGGGCGATGCACGACGCGACGGAGGGCGGCGTGCGCAATGCGGTGTGGGAGATGGCGCAGGCGTCCGGGGTCGGCGTGGATGTGGACCTCTCGAAGGTCCCCGTGGACCCGGCGGTTGTGGACGTCTCCCAAGTCTTCGGCATGGACCCGCTGGACGCGATCAGCGAAGGGACCCTCCTCATCGCGGTCGACCCGAATACCTCCGAGGACGTCATCGCCAGACTCAAGAGGAAACGAATCCTTGGGGTGGACATCGGGGCGTTCACGAGGAAGCGCGGTCCCTGCCGCGATCGCGGAAGGGCGTTCGGGCCGGCAGACCGTGATCCCTTCTGGCTGGCCTTCAGCCGCGCCCTGGCCGGAGAGATTACCTGAACCTTGCTAACCCGCGTTCACGGGCCCTCGGCGGGGTGTACCTCGTGACGTCGCCGAAGCGGCCCGTGGAATCCCTCCTGTCCGTGGTCGCCGCCGCCCTCAAGGGTGGCGTGTCCATCGTGCAGCTCCGCGACAAGGGAACGTACTCGGACGCGGAACGGAGGGAGGCGGCGCGGGGGATCGCGGCCTTGTGCCGCTCACATGACGTCCCATTCCTGGTGAACGACGACCCGGACCTGGCTCGCCGGCTCGGTGCGGACGGAGTCCACGTGGGCCGAGGCGATCCATCGCCGCGGATCGCGCGCGCGCTCCTCGGTCCCAAGGCAATCGTCGGCGTCACGGTTTATGGAAAATCAGGCGAGGAGGCTCGGGCGGAGCGCGAAGGCGCCGACTACCTCGCGGTCGGACCGGTCTACCCCAGCCCCACGAAACCTGAGGAACCGGAGATGCCCCTCCATGTCCTCGACGGGGTCGTCCTTCGAACGCGACTCCCGGTGTTCGCGATCGGCGGCATCAACGAGGAGCGCGCACGAATCCTGGCGCGCCATCGGATCGCCGGCATCGCGGTCGTGTCCGCAATCATGGACGCGCCGGATCCGCGGAAAGCCGCGGAGGACCTGCGCCGTGCGTTCGAGGAGGCCCGTCCGCGGCCCTCGTCCAAGGTGTAGCGAATCGTCTGCGCGGTGATTACAGTCCTTTCGCAGCGTTCTTTGGCGCAGGGGCGAAGGCCCGGAGGATTACTATGTCCGATTCGCCGCCAAGGAAGAGGCTAAACCCTCAACGGGTCACGATCCACGAAGAGGACTCCCAGGAGCGCCGCGGAGCGTTCATCGAAGCGCTGCATCCCTACACCCGCGAGGAGGCGGTCGCGGAGGCGCAGCGCTGCATCCAATGCGGGAAACCTTGGTACATGGAGGCGTGCCCGATCTCCCAGGACGCGAGGTCGTATCTGATCGAGAAACGAGGGCGCACCTCGTGAGGTCCGTGCGTGCGCGAGAAGAAACGCGCGCGTGACTTCTTCATGGAAACGGCGACCCACCGCCAAATCGTTAAATAGAGCCCCCTGTGTGCGAGACCTCCCGTGCGCCGACTCATCGTGACGGAGAAGTTCAACGCAGCGGTGCGCATCGCGACGATCCTCAGCGATGGGAAGTCCAAGCGTACGTACGTTGAGGGAACCCCCGTCTTTGAATTCGCCAAAGGGGACGACCGCGTCCGGGTCGTGGGCCTCCGTGGGCACATCATCAACCTCGATTATCCGGAGTCGCTAAACGACTGGACCCGCGTGGATCTGAAGGAGCTCATCTGGGCAGAGCCTCAGAAAATCGTGACGGCCGACAAGATTGGGAATGCGCTAAAGTCCCTCGCGGCGGAGGCGGAAGAGGTCGTCATCGCTACGGACTTCGATCGCGAGGGAGAACTGATTGGCGTTGAGGCGCTCGAGATTGTCAAGAACGTCCGACCGGATGTTCGCGTGCGGAGGGCGCGTTTCTCCGCCTTGACGAAATGGGACATCGAGAGGGCGTTCGAGTCCCTCGTTGACGTAGACTTCCCGCTTGCATGGTCCGCCGAGTCCAGACAATCGATAGACCTCGCCTGGGGTGCGGTCCTCACACGCTTCCTGTCGATCGCTTCGAACCAGCTCGGTCGCGATTTCCTGTCCGTGGGCCGGGTCCAGAGTCCCTCGCTCGCGCTCATCGTCGATCGCGAACGTGAAATCGAGAACTTCGCGCCGCAGGACTATTGGACCCTCCACGCGACGTTCCGGAAAGAGGGTGACGGTAACCCCGTCGACTTCGAGACGGAACACGCCCACGGTCCGTTCTGGGCCAAGCGCGAGGCGGAGGAAGCCCGAGGCCGCGCGGATGCGACGGAGACGGGAATTGTACGCGAATATGTGAAGAACGAGCGAGAGGAGCGCCCGCCGCCGCCCTTCAACACGACGATGTTCGTCGCGGAGGCGAACCGGATCGGCTTCGGTGCCGCACAGGCGATGAAGATCGCCGAGGATCTGTACCAATCCGGCTACATCTCATACCCGCGGACGGACAACACGGTCTATCCGTCGACGGTGAACCTGCGATCCGTGCTCGAAAAGCTCACGGATTCACCGTTCCGAAAGGAGGCGCGGGAACTCCTAGGCCAGGGGCGGATCGTCCCGAGCCGCGGCAGGACGGAGGCCACGGACCACCCGCCAATCTACCCGGTTGCGGGAGTCACGCGCGACAAGGTGAAGCGAGAAGACCATTGGCGGATCTACGAACTCGTCGTGCGTCGCTTCATGGCAACCGTCGCGCCCAACGCCCTCGTCGAGACCGCGGAGGGGAAAATCGACCTCGCCGGAGAGATCTTCGCGGCCCAAGGGTACCGCGTCCGGGACCTCGGCTGGCGGAAGTACTATCCCTATTGGCAGGTCCGCGAAGCGATCCTTCCGGCCCTCGTGCTCGATGAAGCGCTCGAGCGGGTCGGACCCGTCCTCATGAAGGAGGATCGCACGAAACCGCCGCCGCGATACAGCGAAGGCGCATTGATCCAGGAGATGGAGCGGCTCGGCCTCGGGACGAAATCGACGAGGCACGAGATCGTCAAGAAGCTCTCCGATCGGAAGTTCGTCGAGGGCAAGTACCTCCGACCCACGACGAGTGGCCGCGCGGTGATCCAGGCTCTCGAGGATCATGCGCAACGGATCACCCAGCCAGAGATGACGGCTCACCTGGAGGCGGACATGGAGGGGATCGCGACGGGCGTGCGGGCCCGGCAGGACGTCGTGCGAGAATCCCAGCAGATGCTCAGCGAGGTCCTCGAGACCCTCGAAGCGAACCGCGACGCGATCGGCCAGGAAATCGAGGCGGCCCTGCGTGAGCAGAATTACATCGGAAAATGCAACGTCTGCAAGGAGGGGAACCTGACCGTGATCCGCTCTCGACGGGGCTCGCGCTTTCTGGGATGCGACCGCTACCCGGCGTGCAAGAACACGCATCCGCTACCGCAGATGGGCATCGTCCAGGGTGCCGAGGAGAACTGTCCCGAGTGCGCCTCCCCGATGATCAAGCACACGGACCGCGGTCGGACGACCACGTACTGCGTCGCCTCCGACTGCCCGACCGTGCGCGAGAAGAACTTCATCGGCCGGTGCGAGAAGTGTGGGATCGGGGAGCTGCGCATCCGCCACGGCACATACGGCAAGCGCTTCGTGGGATGCTCGAGCTACCCGGACTGCGACAACTCGTATCCGCTCCCGCAGCGAGGCCTGATCGTCCCCACGGATGAGCAGTGCAAGGCGTGCGGGCATCCGGTGATCAAGGTCATCATGAAAGGGCGCGCACCGTGGGTCCTGTGCTTGAACATGAAGTGCCCCACGAAGAATAGAAAGGGGAAGCGCGCGCCTGCGAAACGCGGGGTGAAGAAGGCCGCACGGAAGAAGAAACCCGCCCCGGAACCCATCGCCGAGGATATCCCGACGGGCTAGGGCGTCCTCATGAACCGGACGAACTCGTCGAAAGTCCGTGGTCGCAGCGTGTAATTCGTCCGATTCTCTTCGCCGATCGTTGAGAGAGGCGTCGGGCCATAGTGGTGGCCCGGGCAGACGACCAGGCTCTCGTCGAGCGTACGGACGCGCCTGAACAGGGAATCATACATCTGCTCCACGCTGGACCCCGGCAGGTCCACGCGCCCGCAATCGCCGACGAAAAGGCAGTCGCCCGTGAACACGCGTCCCCTGACGACGAAGCAGCAGGAATCCGGGGAATGCCCGGGAGTGTGAATCACCTTCACCATCAGCGCGCCGACGTGGACGATCTGCTCGTCCTCCAGCACGATGTCCTTCCGAACGTCGCTAAGCCGATGTGCAGCCACCTTCGCACCCGTCTCGTTGGCGAGGCGCTCGTTATCGAATACATGATCTGGGTGGTGGTGTGTGTTGAAGATCACGTCGACCGTGTAGCCGTTCTCCCGGGCCACTTTCTGCAGGATGCGCGCGTCGAAACTGGGGTCGACCACCGCTGCGACGTGCGTCGCGGGATCCCCGATGACGTATCCGAAGTTCGCCATCGACCCGATCAGGCGCTGCTCGAAGAACATGCGACATCGCAAGGATGGCCCGCTGGATAAGGGTTCCCGGTCAGCGAACGGGGACGACCATGTAGCCGCGGCCGACGAGGGCCGCGGCAACCTGATCCCAGGACGTCACGTCGGGATCGAACTCCACGTATCCCCGGTCGACGATGTAGTTGATGTTCACGTCCACAACACCCGGGATCCTCCGGACGGCCCGGCCCACATCGATCGCGCAGCTCGCGCACGCGAGTCCACGGATCGTGAACACGACCCGCCGGCTTTGCCTCATGCATCCGACGACGCGGCCGTCCGATATGGAGCTTGGCCCCGATGCACATTCTCGTCGATGAGAACGGATTCGGCCCGTGGGCATGCCCATCGTCGTGAACTTGAGCCTCGGCGGGCCGTCCTCATCGGAGGAGGAAGGGGCCGTGTACGAGTACGTGACGTCCCAGGGCGTCCTCGTCGTCGCGAGCGCGGGCAACGACGGGCCGAACCCCATGGGATGGCCGGGCGCGTACCCCGTCGTGATCAGTGTTGGCGTCGGCGGCTGGCGCCGCCAGTTCTTCGGGGACGAGGACGAGTTGAACAACCAGTGGTGGATGAACGACGTGCCCGAGGGCGATGCAGCGATCGACGAATGGTTCATGGTCTGGTGGTCTGCCATCGAGAACAGGGACCTCGGCCAAGATCTGGACGTCGTCGCGACGGGTCGGTTCATGTTCCTCCCCTACTTGCTCGACGGGAAGGCCACGCCGACACCGGACCCGCCGCCGCCCGACGGGGTACCGAGCCCCTACTCCTACATCAGCGGGACGAGCTTCTCCGCGCCGACGGTTACGGGAATCGTCGCCCTCATGCTCAGCGTGAAGGGCGACCTGACGCAGGCGATGGCGGAAGAGATCCTGGAGAAGACCGCGATGCCCATCCTCGCCGGATCCTGGGAGGCGGGCTTCCCGTTCCCCCACGACAATGCGTGGGACGACAGCAAGTCCATCGACCCGGACGCGGGCACCCAGACGGGCTGGGGCCTCGCCCAGGCGGACGACGCGGTGGCGGCGCTCATGGGCGGCAGCCATGGCGGCGGAAACGGCAACGGGAACGGAAGGAAGCCTTAAGCCAGACTCGGCCCACCTCCCGCGGTGGGTCCCTTTCCCCTTCTCGTGGTCTAGCGGCAGAACCGCTCCACGAATTCGCTCGTCGTCTCCGCCGCCTCGATGAGCGACTCGCGCGAAATCCCCGGCACGCCGCACGTCATGAAGAGCACTTCCCGAACGGCCGTCGTGACCTTCGTGATGTCCGCATCGCGATACGGATAGATTGCGACCACGGCATCCGCATCCTGCACGACGACCTCGATGCCGCGCAGGACCACCGGCGCGGTCATGCCGATCCCCAGGAACTCCTCGCCTTCCCGAGCAAGTCGCATCCGGAGATCGCCCTGGATCCCATCCGAGTCGAACGCTGCGATCGAAGTACGCGTCTTCATGGACGCGAGGTTGTACGCGTCCACGAGGGTGTTAATCCGCGGAAGATCCTTCCCCTGGAGGACGCGGCGGAGTAGGGCCTCCGAAGCAGGGCGGATCTTCGTCGGGTCGATCCCCACCCGCCAATAGAAGTCTCGATACGCTCGAAGGATAGGATCGTCCTTCAGCGTCGCCAGGTCGAGGTGTTCGCGAAACTCACGGATGAGGAGCGTAGCGAAGGAGTCGAGACGTTCGTCGCGTTCTCTGATGACCAAGTCTCGGGCCCCGAAGAGATGCGCGTCGAGACCGGGGAACCGGTCCCTCAGCAGAGGATCGATCGTCAGCTGGACGGTCATGCATCTCCAAAGCGATCTTCCTTTGGACCGTCAGAGGGCGGTCCATCCGCCGTCCATCGATAGACACGCACCCGTCATGAACGTCGAGTCTTCGCTGGCGAGGAACAGGATGCCTCTCGCGATCTCCTCCGGTTTCCCTGCGCGCTTCATGGGATATGGCGCGACGAGCTTCTGGAGGTATTCCTTGTAGGGAAGACGGGCGGCCTTCGCGTCCCGTTCCAGCATCGGGGTCTCCACCTCGCCCGGGCAGATCGCGTTCACGCGGATGCCGTCCTCCGCATGGTCGACGGCGAGGACACGTGTGAGGAGAATCAGTCCACCCTTGGACGCGCAATAGATCGAGGCCTGCGGCGTCGCCACGAGGCCGGAGTCCGAGGCCACGTTCACGATGTTTCCGCGCTTGCGTCGGACCATCCCCGGCAGCGCGTACTTCGTACAGAGGAACGCGCCTTTCAAGTTGATGTCCATCACCCGATCGTACTCCCGCTCCGTGACGTCGTGCGTGAATTTCTGGAGGTAGATCCCCGCGTTGTTCACGAGGACGTCGATCGGCCCAAGGACCCGCTCCGTCTCCCGAACGAACCGGCGTGCGTCCGCGGCCTTCGAGACGTCGCCGCGGACCGGGATGACCCACCCGCTGCGGGCCAGTCCCTTCGCCGCTTTCGCGAGTCGCGCCGCGCTCCGCCCCGTGATCGCGACCTTCGCGCCTTCGTTGAGGAACGCCTTCGCCGTCGCCAACCCGATTCCCGACGACCCGCCCGTGACGAGGACGACCCGGTTTTCGAATCGCTGCATCGCGCGGGTATCGCGCGGTTCGATTAAGCCTGCTGCGGCGTCCCCTCACACGAACGAAAGGACGACCGCCTCGACCGTCAGGCCGATGATGAGCAGGATCCCCGTGACGATCGTCGCGAGGATCATCCCCGCGTTCGACGGGATGAGGGCGTGAGGGTCCCCGCCGACCTTCCGGAGACCGAGGACCGGCTTCACGGCGAGAGGCAGGGCGAGGAACGCGAGGAGCGCCCATGGCGTGAGCCGGAAGGCCACGACGCCGATGGCCAGGAGCGCATAGGCGGCCACGATGATGCCGCCGAACACCTTTGTGGACCGTTCGACCCCGAGCCGGACGACGAGGGTGCGCTTCCCCACCGACGAGTCCGCGGGGATGTCCGGCACTTCGTTGATCCAGAGGATCCCTGCGACCAGGAGGCCGAACGTCGCGGAAAGGATGACCGCAGGAAGGTCGAAGGAACGCGTCAGGACGAAATACGTTCCGAGGACCGTCGCGGGCCCAAAGGCGTAGCCGACGGCCACCTCCCCGAGGCCATGGTGTGCGAGCCGCAGGGGCGGCGCGACATAGAAGTACGCGACGATTACGCCCGCGAGACCAATCCACAGCAGTGGCAGGCCGACGATCGAGACGAGGTACAGGCCGATGAGTGAGCCGGCGGCGAGGAACGCAATCGCGACCGCGAGATGAGTCGTGGGACTCAGCACGCCGCGCAGGAGGACGCGGCTTCCGCCCGCGAAGGGATTCATGTGGCGGACGGCGAGGTCGTTCCCGCTGCGATAGTCCCACGCGTCATTCGCCATGTTCGTCCCGATGTGAATCGACGCGAGGCCCACGAGGGCGAGGCCGAGCGGTCCGAAATCAATCGGGTATTCCGCCTGCCAAGCCGCGAGCGCCGCGACGACGGCCGGGATTAGGGACGCGACGAGGAACGGGACGCGGAACGCCTGCACCCAGAGGCGCCCGACGGGCACCTCTCCCGGCGGACCGAGGGGCTGCGTCATGCCCATGAATCCGACCTGCTTGCCGTCTCGCATCATCGGGCGGACCGTGAGGATCGCCTGGAACGTTGAGCCGTCCTTCCGCATCAGAGTGACCTGCTCCTCAAACTTCCCCTTCTCGATCGCCTCCCGCAGGAGGCGGGGCACGAGGGTCGGCACGTTCTTTGGGACGTGGAACATCGCGACGGACATCTTCCCGATGACCTCGTCCTGAGACCAGCCGAAGAGGTCCGCCGCGTCCGCGGCGTACTCCTGAACGATACCGTTCATGTCGCATGTTATGACGGATGTCTTCCTCTCGAACGGCAGGTCGCCCACGGATCGCATCTCCATCGAATCGCGGACCCGCTCACTCGAGCGGGCGCGTGAGTCCCATGAAACCGATCTGCTTGCCTTCCCGGAGCATCGGGCGGACCGTCAGGATCGCGCGGAACGTGGATCCGTCCTTGCGTCGGAGGGTGACCTCCTCCTCGAACTTGCCCGCCTCCACGGCCGTCTTCAGGAGGCGCGGGACGAGGGTCGGTACGTTCTCGGGCGGATGGAACGTGGCCACGGACAGCTTCCCGATCACCTCGGCGGGCGTCCAGCCGAACAACGCGGCCGCGTCCGCGGCGTACTGCTGCACGATCCCGTTCATGTCGCACGTGATCACGGACGCGGACTCCGGGGCCTCCTTCGCCACCATCGCGAATCCTCCTCTGGTGGAAATGAGGGGGCAGGGATATATCCCCCTCCTGGTTTACCTGTCAACCTTCCATGAAGCGGCTTGAGCTCACGATGCCGATGGCCCTCCTGAACGACGTCGGGATCCTGAACGCTCGGTTCTTCCGGCACAACGCGTCCGTGGAAATCCTCCAATCGTTCAGCGTCCGGCCGGACTTGGCGGCCCTCGTCGTGCGCGTCCGGCGTCGGGAGGCGTTCAAGGACGCGGCGATGGTCCGCCGGGAGGCGCGCGCGATCGCGCGGCGGTACCGCGCGCGGCGGTTCGAGATACTGTCCCTGGACGGGCAGCGCGGCGAGTACGTCGCGTGGATCGAGTGGACCCTCCCGGGGATCCTACGCGGTGGCCTGAGCGAGGAGTGGGGCGGGGTCGTCCCTCTCGAGGTCTCGGAAGCCCGTCCCGGAGAGGTGCGCGTGGTCCTCCTCACGACGGAGAGCGTCCTCCCGCGAATGCGCACGTTCCTGGACGAACTCGGCGCGAGGTACCGCGTCCGGTCCGTGCGGACCGCCGGCCCGTTCCGGTGGGAGCCCCTCGCATCTTTGACGGCACGGCAGCGCGACGTCCTCGAGCTCGCGTTCCGCCTCGGCTACTACGCGTCCCCCGCTCAATCCTCTCTCCGCACGATCGCGTCGAGCCTGGGGATCTCCCGCGCGGCCGTCTCGAAGCATCTGCGGGCCGCGGAACGCAAACTGCTCGCGGCGGCCCTGGCGGCCCGCTGAGCCCGGCCCGGAGGTCGGCCTACCGTCGGCCTTTCCGGCCGCGCTTCACAATTCGCTTCTTCGGAGCCGGGGCGCGGCGCTCCGGCGGCTTGCTCTGGTACAGGGCCATCGTGAGGCCAGTCGGATCGCGAAAGAGGGCCCACCAGCCGTAGCCCGGGATCTCGGACTTGGGCATGAGGATCGCACCGCCGTTCGCCTCGATCGCCTTCGCGGTGTCGTTGATCTCCTTCGACAGGATGTAGTCCAGGATCATCGGGCCGCCCTCGCCAGGCTTCTGCAGCCCGCCTCCGGGACCGCTCGGAGCCTGGAAGGTCGCATAATTCATCTGCGGGATCTCCTGGAACCTCCAGCCGAACACCTTCGAGTAGAACGCCTTCGTCCGCTCGGGATCCGCCGAGTGGAACTCCACATGCACAATCGCGCCGGGTCTGTCCGCCATGGTCTCCCCCCCGTCCTGGGGACCGCGTCACGTGCAACCGGACTATTAAGGGACGCGGACCTGAGCACCGGGAGTCGGATTACTCCTTCCTGGCCTCCTTCGCCTTCGGCCGGAGCTCCTTGCTCCCGCACTTGCGGCAGCGCGTGGCCCGCATCGCGTTCCGGGCGTAGCACTGCATGCAGATCATCTTGTGCAGGAGCCGACGCTCGGCCTCCGGGAACCGGGCCAT
>CAMTUI010000027.1:0-30209 GCA_947084985.1 Methanobacteriota archaeon
GGTTCCGGCCTGTTCCCTCGACCTGCCTCCTCAGCGCCCCGCTCACGCCTGGTGACCACTTCGGCGGAGCTCATTCAGGTTCTCTTCGAGCCGACGGACGTTCGACATCAGGCTCGCATTCTCTTGAAGGATGGCGACGCTCTCGAGTAGCTCTCGATCCACGCGCAGCTTGACCGTCCTCGGTCTCCGGGCCACGGCAGGAGAAGGGCTTTGTGGGTTCTTGCGCTTAGTTCTAGTCGGATGGCAGAGAATGAGTCATCCGAGCGCGCATTCGTCAAGCGCATACCCTTTAGAGTACCGAGGCCTTGGCCTCGCGTTCGCCCGTGCCTTGGTACGGCGGAGGCGAAGGAAGGGGCCGCCTCTGGCCCCTTCACGGGCGCGAAAATTCCAAAACCGGAGACAAGGTTCCTAGTCGCGGTGGGGCGCAGACGATGATGACCGTGATCTTGTCCGTCGACGGACTGTTTTCCGTGTGTGATGGCCTAGGAGTCGAGAAGCGCCTCAAGCGTCATCGAGGCATCCGCCGCGTCGAGGCGAATTTTCTCTCTGGTACGGCAACGGTCGAATACGACGAAGGCGAAGTCTCCCTGAACGAGATTGTACGAATGATCCACGAGTGCGGATACGAATGTCCGGGCGAGTGCCTCCCGGAGCATCTGTGTAGACCCGCAGGCGACGGGGGAGGGTGAGGAACTGTGCCATCGCAAGAGGAACACCCACGTGGCCACGACAGTTCGGGTGTCCGCCCGGCCGGGACCCCAGGCGCCATGCCGATGGAACACGGCTCTCATGAAACGGTCCAGGCGGGCGGCCATGGGGCCATGGCGCACGAGATGGGACATGCGGTCGGCGTGTCGATGGACTCGATGGTCCGCGACATGCGCAACCGATTCCTCGTGTCCCTCGTCTTCGCAGTCCCTGTCTTCCTCTACTCGCCTCTGTCCACTCAGATCTTTCAGTTCCAGCCGCCGCTTCCCTTCGGGCTTACGAATCAAGTTTTCTCCTTCTTCCTTGCGACGCCTGCAGTGCTGTACGGGGGCTGGGTCTTCTACATCGGCGCCTGGAGGGCGCTCAGGAACCGAGTCCTCAACATGGCCGTTCTCGTGTCGCTGTCGGTTCTGGGCGGCTATCTGTTCAGCGTCGGGGCGACCTTTTTCTTCGAGTCGGAGGTCTTCTACGAGGCGGCGACCCTACTTCTTGTGTTCGTCCTCTTCGGACATCTCATGGAGATGAGGGCGCGCGCGGGAACCTCGGAGGCAATCCGGAAGCTGATGAACCTAGCTCCGCCGAAGGCCTCGGTCATCCGCGACGGCCGGGAGGTCGAAGTGCCCACATCCGAGGTCGTTGTCGGCGACGTTGTGCTCATCCGACCGGGCGACAAAATCCCCGTGGACGGGGAGGTCCTCGAGGGTGAATCGGAAGTTGACGAGTCGATGATCACGGGGGAGAGCCTGCCCGTCAAGAAGGCCCCCGCGAGCACGGCCATCGGCGCCACGATCAACCGAACGGGAACCTTCACCTTCCGTGCCACGAAGGTCGGAGCCGACACGGCCTTGGCGCAGATCGTGAAGCTCGTACAGGAAGCTCAGAACTCGAAGGCCCCTTCCCAGCGCCTGGCAGACCGCGCGGCCCAGTGGCTCGTCCTCGCAGCCATCGCGGGGAGCCTGCTCACCTTCGTCGTCTGGTACTGGCTCGCCTCCGCTCCCCTCGTGTTCGCGACCACCTTGGCGATCACGGTGGTCGTCATCGCGTGCCCGGATGCCCTCGGCCTAGCGACGCCGACCGCAGTGATGGTCGGGACAGGATTGGGCGCGCAGAACGGCATCCTCTACAAGAACGCGGTCGCTCTCGAGGAGGCCGCGAAGATCGACACGGTGGTCTTCGACAAGACGGGGACCCTCACCCTCGGACAGCCGAAGGTCGTCGAAATCGTGACGTCACATAGCGGCTTGATGGCGGATGAGCTCCTGCGCCTCGTCGCATCCGTCGAGCAGCGGAGCGAGCATCCCCTTGCTCGGGCCATCGTCGAGAAGGCGCAGCAGAACGGCATCGAGATTGGCGAAACACGCCAGTTCGAGGCGATCCCCGGCCACGGGGTGAGCGCGGTCGTTGAAGGTCGCCGAGTCCTTGTTGGTACCCGGAAGCTCATCCGGGATCGACAAGTGGAGCTGACGGACGTCGAAACGGAGGCCGGCGCCCTGCAGGGATCGGGTCGGACCGTCCTCTATGCCGCCGTCGACGGGAGGCTAGAAGGCGCATTCGCCGTGGCGGATGCCGTGCGACCTACGAGCGTCGCCGCGGTCCAGGCTCTGTCCGCGATGGGAGTCGAAGTGGTCATGCTCACCGGCGACAATCGCGCGACGGCAGAGAGAATCGCGGAGGAACTAGGCATCAAGGCCGTGCTGGCGGAAGTGCTTCCCGGCGACAAGTCCGCCGAAGTCCGGAAACTTCAATCCCGAGGGATGCGGGTGGCCATGGTGGGCGACGGCATCAACGATGCTCCCGCTCTGGCCCAGGCCGACGTGGGGATCGCCATCGGCGCGGGGACCGATGTGGCGATGGAAACCGCGGATGTGGTCCTCATGCGGAGCGATCCGCTCGACGTGGCCAAGGTCGTGCTGCTCAGCCGCGCGACCCGGAGGAAGATGCAGGAGAACCTTTGGTGGGCCGCGGGCTACAACATCCTCGCCTTCCCCATCGCCGCGGGGGCCCTCTACCCTGCAATCGGTCTCATCTTGAGGCCGGAGATTGCGGCGATCGCGATGTCGGGATCCTCCCTCCTAGTCGCGGTCAACGCTCTGTCTCTGAAGCGGACAAACGTAGCTACGGGAGCGTTTGCGCCATCCGAGCCTCGGCCGGCCTCCATGCCCGAGGTGGCTGCGTCGGCGGCCACGGGTGGTTCTGCTGCAGTGCGGGCCGGTGCAACCTCCGTGCATGCCGCCCATGGCGCGGCAGCCTCCCCGAGTCCTCCCTCGACGGATGAGCCTCCGTCATCGGGCAATCACGATCCCTGATGAAGGTCCAGGTCAGACATGCATCGTCGTCTCGATCAGCCTCACAAAACCCGCGTGCGATGCGGCGACGCCGTCCGTGCTCGTCAGCTAGCCGCACCCCCGGAGGCAAGTGCATCGAGGATTGAATGAGATCCGACAGTTCTGAGGGTGACGCGCACCACGATCGGTGAAGCCCCGCTGACCATCCAACCGACTTTGGCATGGCCTTCGATTCGCCCTTATCTTGAGGAGTCCTTCGATCGGGCGGGCTCGAGTCTGGACCTTCAGAAAGCTTAAGACAATCCGATGGGCTTGTCCGCGAGATGGTCGACGTCGACCTGTTGGCGAAAAGCCGCGCGCTCGCCAAAGTGGCGCTGGCCGGAGCCATGGCTCTCGTCGTTCTCGTCGTCCTCCTCCCGTTTTTCGTCGATCATGCGACGGTCTCCGAGAGCCTCATCTTCCTGTGGGGAATCTTCCTCCTACTCGCGGCGATCATCCTCGGCGTCGCTCTTGCGTACGTGTTCATGACTCGCGGCGTGCGGCAACGAGACGAGGAGAGCGCCGTTGGCCCGCCACTACCACGAGCAAGCGGGGAGGTTGCTGCACCAACGGCTCCCGGCGGCACGAACAACCCCGTTCCTGAGATTGCCCTGCGGCTCCTTACGGGCGACGAGCGCAGCGTCTACCGACGAATCGTCGCGGCGAACGGAGCGGTGCTCCAGAAGGACCTCGTCGGGATGAGGCTCTTCTCCGGCCCCAAAATCTCTCGCATCTTGGATCGTCTCGAGGCGAAGGGGTTGGTAGCACGCGAGAGACACGGGATGACAAACCGGATTCGTCTCTCCGACGCTTGGCAGGAGAAGGCCTGAAAGGCGCCCCTTTTTCAGGCTTTTCGAAAGCTTTTCGCCGCTTTTCAGGAAGTCCTAAAGGGCCTTTTCTGCCCCATAGGCTCTTCGAGGTGAAAAACCTTGCAGAACAGGCAACACAGCTCAGTGCTCTGGCTCGTATTTGCGATCGTCCTCGCCGTCGGATTGATGGCGGTCTTCGCCGCGGCCTTCACGCCCGACGGGACCTCGTTCGGGATGATGGGCGGGGGATGGGGATGGGGCGCGATGTTCATGGTCGTGCCCGCGGTGTTCCTCATCCTTGTGCTCCTAGCGGCCTTGGGTGCTTTTTCGCCCTCCCAACCGTACGTCCCTCCAGCGTATGTACCGCCCCCCATGCCCGCTATCGAGGCCTTGAACGCGCGGTACGCGCGCGGAGAGATCTCTCGGGAAGAGTATCTGCGAATGCGAGCGGACATCGAGGCTCGGAGTTCCTGAAGGGGGCCGATTCCGTGAACAAGCTCGTTGCGTTCGGAATCCTGGCGGTCGTCGTCTTGGTGTCTGGCGTCGGAGCTCTCGTCTACCGAGCCTCCAGTAGCCCCGCGTACGTCCAGGTCTCCATCGCCAACTATGCCTTCAATCCGAACAACCTGACGGTGAAGGCCGGCACCGTCGTGCGGTGGATGAACTTCGACGGCGTCGGCCACACGGTCACGTTCGGCGGACACGACAGCATGGGAGCCGGGATGGACTCGGGCCTCATGGGACACATGGGGACCTTCAGCACGACCTTCACGGAGCCCGGCGTCTATGAGTACCATTGCGATCCCCATCCCTACATGACAGGGACGGTCGTGGTCACTGAATGAGCAAGTAGAGGAGAGATTGAGACGACAGGAGGCCCAACGTGAACGCGCCAAGTGACATCCGGATGCGCAAGACCCTGTACGGGATCTATCGGGAGACCCGCCTACCGTACGAAGAGGCGCTCGAACGCGCGAAGGAGGAGCTGCAGAAGGAAGGCTTCGGCGTACTGACCGAGATCGATGTGAAGGAGATCCTCAAGAAGAAGCTCGGGGTCGACTTCCCGCGGTACATGATCCTCGGAGCCTGCAATCCTCCCCTCGCCTATCGCGCGTTGGCAGGTGAACCCGACATCGGGCTTCTCTTGCCCTGCAACGTTGTCGTACACGAGGCGGCAGACGGCCGTGCCCATGTGAGCGCGCTGAGGCCGACGGCGGTCTTCGGCAGGCTCGTGGAGAACCCGGCCATCGCCGAGGTCGCGGAGGATGCGGAAGAGCGGCTCACGAGGGCCCTGGACGCAATCTCTCGAGGCAAATAGAGAAGGGAAGTGTAAGAGATGTGCATGGGAGGCCATGGTTCCCACGGCTCACACGCCGGGAACGGAGAATCCGCAATCGGCATCCTGAAGCGGCGGTTCGCTGCCGGGGAAATCACGCGAGACGAATACGAGGAAATGAAACGGGTGATTCGGGCGGGAGAGGGTGAGGGGCACGACCCTCACGCGGCCCACTAGTGGGGTCGCACCGTGGGAATAAGCATGCCGAACGGTAGTCCGTGACGAATCATCGTGCGTCGCTGTCAGGAATCTCGCGGGGAGACGGATCGCGGCTTGGCTAAGTGCAGCCACGCGTTCCAGTGAATGGGACGGACAGAGACGCGCGTAGCGGGTTCCGTGAGCGATCGCGATGAATTGGCGGTGCAAGGACAAACCCGAACGTCCCTGCCGCTCGTAAGGTCGCAGTTCCTCCGAATTGTCGAATGACAAGCGACACTCCAAAGAGTTCCGCTCGCGTACCTCCTCCCGAGCGGAACCTGCGTGCGTCACTGGAAGATTGCGGCCATCGGCGTCACGATCGCAGGCCTGACAGCGATCGCCCTAATGGCCCTCGATGCATGGGCGGACGTCCGATTTGGCGGGTTCGGAATCTTGTACACGTCGGGGGCGACCGACCTCGTGAAGGTCGCGACCCTCCTGTCCCTCGGGGCGGTGCTCTACCTCTTGGACCGGACCGCGTCGCTCCAGCGTGAGATCGGAGAGCTGCGCGAGGCGACCGGGAGGGCTGCGAGTACGGCAGACATTCCGGATGAAGACGAGATTCTCGACACACCGTGGGAAATCGACGTGGCAGTCCCAGGACGGGGAGTGCCGCAAGGTACGACGGGACGCGGAAAGGACGGCCTTATCCAACTCCGTGGAGTCTCGAAAACCTATGACCTAGGCCCTGTGAAGGTCCACGCCTTGCGAGACGCGACACTGGACCTCCCTCCCGGGTCTCTTACGGTAATCCTGGGACCGAGCGGATCGGGGAAGACGACGCTCCTGAATCTACTCGGCGGGATCGACCGCGCATCGTCTGGCACGATCCTCGTCGGGAGGCAGGATATCACGAAGTTCGACGACGCGCGCCTCGTCTCCTACCGCCGAGACACGGTCGGGTTCGTCTTCCAGTTCTTCAACCTGATCCCGAGCCTCACGGCCCGCGAGAACGTCGCACTCGCTGCTGAACTCGTGCCCGAGGCCTCGGACGCCGAGGACGTCCTGCGGAGGGTCGGACTCGCGGATCGAGTGGATCACTTCCCCGCGGAGCTGAGCGGCGGGGAACAGCAGCGCGTCGCGATCGCCCGAGCCCTCGTGAAGAACCCCCCGTTGCTCCTGTGCGACGAACCCACGGGAGAGCTGGACTACGCGACGGGCGCCAAGGTCTTGGAGGTCCTGAGGGCGGTCGCCCGGGATGGTCGCGCCGTAATCGTCGTCACGCACAACGCCGTCATCGGAGACATGGCCGACCTCGTCGTCCACCTCCGAGGAGGCCGGATCGACCGGACGGTCCACAACCCGCGGCCAGTCGAGCCCGCGTTGCTGAAGTGGTGAGGCATGTCCACGCTCGGGAGGAAGCTCCGCCGGGACCTCAGCCGGAGTCGATGGCAGTTCGCCGCGGTCACCGTGATGGTCGTCCTGGGAGTCACGTTCTTCGTGAGCCTCTTCGGCTCCATGGCGAATCTCCGCCTCTCGATCGACCAGACGTATGGCGACCTCCGGTTCTCGGACTTCACGACGTCCTTCAATGCAGCGCCGGAGGACGTAGTCCGTGCGGTCGAATCGGTGCCCGGAGTCGATCGTGCCACCGGCCGGCTAAATCTGGAACTTCCGACGACGTTCCCTGAGAAAGACGGCGATATCATTGCGGGACGCGTCATCACGCTGCCGACCTCACAGCGGCCCGCGGTGGACGACATCCAGATCACCGAAGGCGACTACATTTCGCAGAGTCCCGAGGACGGGGTCATCGCAGAGAAGGGCTTCGCGGTCCATCACGGCCTCCGGATCGGGGAGCTCGTGAAGTTGGAGACCCCTGCGGGGCCTTGGGAGGGAAGGATCGTCGGCATCGCGATCAGCCCGGAGTATCTGTGGCCAGCTCGCAGCGCGCCGGAGCACATGCCCGACGTCCTGCGGCGCTGGGGAGTCCTTTTCGTGGGGTACGACGGGATCGCGCCGGCCGTCGGCCTCGAGGGGGCGATCAACGAGATCGCGGTCACGATTGAGATCGGGGCGGATCGAGATGCAATCATCCGAGCAGTTCAGACAATCATCGAGCCCTACGGGCTCTCCTCCGTCGTGCCGAAGGAAGAGCAGCCGAGCCAAGCAATCCTCGACACAATGGTTAGCACACTGGACAGCCTCTCCCTCGTCTTCCCTCTCTTCTTTCTGGTCATCGTCGCCCTGAGCACGTACGTCCTCCTCACGCGACTCGTCTACGTCCAGCGTGGTCAGATCGGCGTTCTCCTCGCCCTGGGCTTCGCGCGCCGCCGCGTCCTCGCTCATTACTTGAGCTTCGCCCTCTTGGTGGCACTTGTCGGATCGTTCTCCGGCGTCGCCGCGGGCTACGCCCTCGCGTTCCCCTTGACGGATTTGTTCGCGACGCAGGTCAGCTTACCCGTCGTCTACAAGGTGCCTCACTGGGACGTCATGGTGGCGGGCGTGGCCCTGAGCCTCGCCTTCGCCGCCGCCGCGGGGATCCTGCCCGCTTACCGCGCTTCGCGCGAGAAGCCGGCGGAAACGATGCGCGGGGAGGTCCCGAAGAACGGGGCGAGGCGCCTGCGGCACCGGAGGTCGCGGGGTGCCGGAGGGAGGGTCGCGCGGAAGCTCCCGCTTCGCCAGCTGCGTCGCAACCCCGTGCGTTCGTCATTCACCGTCCTCGCTTTGGCCCTCGCGGGCAGCCTCATCATTGTGCCCTTCGGTTTCCTCGACGCCATGGACAGCGCAATCGCGACGCAGACGCGGACCATGAACTTCGATCTCGCCGCCCGGTTGTACCAACCGATGCCCGTGAACGCGAGCGAGCCCGTCAGGACGTGGGAGGGAGTCGCGGCCGTCGAGCCCTTCCTGACGATGCCCGCGATCCTGCGGGCGGGGACGGAGAGCTTCAACGTCGTACTCTATGGGATCCGCGCGGACTCCGATTCCTACATTCTCTTTACCCGCGCCGGGGACCGCGTGTACCCTACCGAGGACGGGATCCTCCTCTCCGCCATCTACGAGAAGAGGGGCCTTCGCGTGAGCGATCCGGTGAGCGTCGGGTCCATCGAGACACGGGTCGCAGGATTCGTCAACGACCTGTCGAGCAACGGCTACCTGCCCCTCGAGGCGGTCCAGACGGGGCTCGGGATGCCGGGCGTGTTCAACGCGCTGTTCCTCCGCCTCGATTCCCTCGCCGCCGAGGACGCCGTGAAGGCGAGCCTGTACGCCACCTTGCCGGTGTGGGCGGTCTCTTCCAAGTCGAGGAACATCCAGGACACGAACGACATGCTCCGTCTCTACTACGCCTTCATCGGGATCATCGTCGCCTTCGGGATAGCCCTCGCCGCCGCGATCGTGTTCAACGCGGTGACCATCAACGTCCTCGAAAGGAATCGAGAGATCGCGACGATGCGGACGATCGGCATGAGGGGCGGGATGATCGCGGGGATGATTACCGCGGAGAACTTGATGATCCTGGCCCCCAGTGTCGTCCTGGGATCAATCCTGGGGAACGTCCTGACGGCGTACTTCGTGACCCTCTTCGGGGGCGACGTGTTCGTGATTGATGCGAAGATCAACTGGCAGACCTTTGTCTTGAGCGCGACCTTGCTCCTCGGGGCCCTGCTCGCAGCGGAAGTTCCCAGCCTTCGCCACGTGCAGCGGTTGGACTTGGCGAAGGCCACGAAGGAGCGCGCAGGATGAAAGGCCCGAGAGCCCCGGGGCAAAAAACGTGATAACCCTTGCCGCTTCTCGTCCGTGCCGTGCATCCAAAGCTCAGAGTGGGAGCAATCTCGATCGCTTCGAACGCAAGCCTCGTTTCGGTCGAAGTCGTCATCGCGTGGGCCACGGGGAGCTTAGCTGTCTTGGCAGATGCCTTTCACTCCGGCGTGGACCTAACGGGTTCCGTGGTGGCCTTCTCCGGCATCTGGATGGCTCTCAAGGCTGCGGACTGGCGGCACCCGTACGGGTACGGTCGCTACGAGAACGCCGCCGCCCTGATTCAGTTCGTCCTGATCGCGATCATTGGCGTGACGGTCATCTACGAAGCGGTGCGGCGGTATTTCTTCGGCTTCACCGTGACCGTCTCTGAGGCTTCGCTCGCAGCCGTGGCCGCCACAATCGCCTTCGATGTGATCCTTTTCCGCTACATCTCCCGGAAGGGACGGGTCCTGCAGAGTTCCGCCCTCGAAGCAGATTCGTACCACTTCGGGACCGACGCGATCGGGAAAATCGGCGTAATCGGAGGCATCGGCGCGGCGTACCTCGGCTACCCCGTCATGGACCTCGTGGGGGCCGTGGCCATCGCAATCACCTTCCTCGTCGCGGCGTTCCTGATGGGGAAGAAGAATCTCGAGGTGCTGGTGGATGCGTCTCCTCCGCCGGATGTCGTGGAGGCCCTGCGGGACGCGGCCCTCAACACGGACGGTGTCGTGGACGTCCACAGCCTCCGGGGGCGCCGGTCCGGTCGCCAGATCTTCGTCGACCTGGCCGTGCATGTGTCCCCGTCCGCCTCGCTGGAGGAGGCCCACAACATCGCCCACGACGTGGAGCAAGCCATCCGAGGAAAGGTCCCGGATGTGGCAGAGGTCGTGGTCCACGCCGAGCCCTCGCGCCATGACCGCGAGCTGGGTACGGCACACCGCCCCTGAAGTGGAGGCGGAACTCGGCATTTCGGCTCCTTCCTGTTGGGTGGTTTATGATGCCGAGCGATGATCGGAGCCTGCCCACGAGGCGGGACACGGCGATGCCCCCGGAGGCCATTAGGCGGGCGGGGACCGCCCTCCTCCGACGGCCTTCTTGCGGTCGCGTGCCGCGGACCGGACGGAAGGCACCGGGAATTCGGCTCGATGAACCTTATGTATCCAAGCCCAATGCGCCCGAGGCACGACGATGATTGACCTTCCCGAGGCCAACGTCACATTCGACGGAGCGACGGGGCCGCTGCGGGGCCGCGTCCGACCTCCTGCCTCCGGCAAGGCACGGGGCGCCCTGGTGGTCTGCCACGGCCGCCATGAGGACATGGACGGTCCGCTCGTGTCTGCCCTCGCACGGCTCGCGTCGGAGAAAGGCCTATGGACCCTCCGGTTTAATTTTGCCTTCCGAGAAGCGGACACGGAGCCCTCCGCAGGCCATGCGGATGAGATCGCCGACCTGCGGGAGGCGATTGGGTACGCGCGACGGACCTCCGGGAGCGAGGCGGTATACGTGGCAGGACGAGGCCTCGGCGCATGGGCAACCGTCGCCGCCGCGACGGACGAGATGGCCGTGGGTGCGATTCTCCTCGGCCTCAGCTACGTCGGCCAGCCGGAACGGAAGATGGCCCTCGAGCGACTCGGGGAGTTCGAGATCCCGACCCTCATCCTCGTCGGTTTCGAATCGGAACGAGCGAATCTGCCGGCCCTCGAACACCTGGTTGCCTCGTTACCCCACATCAATCTCGAAGTCCTGGCGGGCGCGGACCATCGGCTCCAGGATGCCTCCGGTCATCCGATGGTCGAGACGGTCATGATGAAGTGTGAGGCGTGGCTTCGCCTCCGCCTTCGATGAAGCGCCATCGGGACTCAGGGAAAGAGAGGACCCAACAGAGCTGGCCATGCCGTCAGGACGAGGAGCAGCGATCCGAAGACGATCAAGGCCGCCCCGCCCGCCCTCTTGATCGTCGGCGTGCGGGCGCTCAGACCTGGGAGGAGTCGACGGCCGGATCCCGCGGCAAGGACCGAGACGAAGACCATGAGGGCTGCCATCGTCAAAGCGAACACGAGGAAGGCGGCGAAGGCGGGTAGGAAGCCTCCCGCCGCGAGGGAGACGACGAGGACCGTGGCCAGGAACGGCGCCGTGCACCCGATGCCAGTGAGCGTGTAGGCGAAGCCATAGACGAAGAGGCCGAAACGCGGTTCGCGTGGCCTGTCCCTCGGTTGGATTCTCTGAAGGATACGGTTGAGGAGACGTCCGTGGAGGGAGACGTTCGCCACTTGGACGGCGCCGAGGGCCACCAACGCGATTCCGACGAGGGACCGGAGGGCGAGTGTCACACCGGAGGGATTCGGTGCGAGTAGGAGCAGGGACTGGGCAATCCCGAGACCGGCGGTGCCGAGGACCCCGCCGAGGAGAACGTTGAAGGAAATCACGCCCGCCCCGGCGGCCAATCCATCCGCCACGGCTCGTGAACGATCGTGGCTGCGGCCTCGGTGGGCCACCTCCGCATACGCGAAGTAACTCGGGAGCAGGGGGAAGGAGCAAGGCGAGAAGAACGCGGCCGCGCCCGCGACGGCGGCGACGAGGAGGAAGCCATAGGTCGAGAGGGACGGGCTTGCCGCGAAGGCCAGGAAAATCACGTAGCCTGCGATGGCCACGACAGCGAGGAATCCCAAACCCGCAAGGAAGCGCAGGGTGAGTCCTCGCGTTCCCCTTGCATCCTGAGGCATGTGGATGGTCAGCGGCTCGGGCATCCGGGCATCCTCACAAAGCACAACAACTCAGCTTGTCGATGTCCTCAAAGAACGATAGCGCCGCGAGCTTGATCGCTTCGCTGTGGGTCGGGAACACGTGGACCGTGTCGATGATGTCTTCGAGAGTCAGGCCGTGTTTCACCGCGAGGACAGCCTCATGAATCATGTCCGGGGCCAAGGAGGCGAGGATGTGCACACCGAGGATCCGGTGCGTCTCCGAGTTCGCGACGATCTTCACGAGGCCCCGGGTGTCGTCCACGATGATGGGCTTGGGGACTTGACTGAGGAACACTGTGTTGCACGAGCAGCGAATCGTGCCCGGCGCATTTGCCTGTGCATCCGTGAGCCCGACAGAGGCGACGGCCGGGTTCGTGAAGACCGCGTGGGGGACCGCTGTGTAGTCCATCTTCAGGCCTCGGTTCGCGAGGGCGTTCTCCGCCGCGATGTACCCTTCCTTCGCCGCCGTGGTCTCGAGCATGGGCTTCCCCACCACGTCGCCGCCGGCGAAGATATGGGGTGCCGAAGACCGCATCTCTGCATCGACCTTGATGCCCTTGTCGTCCCTGACGTCCACGCCCGCCGCGGGGAGGTTCAGTCGCTCCGTGTTCGGCGTGCGACCTGTCGCGAGGAGGAGTGCATCGGCGTCGAGGCGACGCTTCCGATCGCCGATGCGAACGTGGAGGATCGTCTGCCCCTTTTGCCGTTCCGCGGAGAGAATCTGCACGTTCGTGCGGATCCGGATGCCATCCTCTTCCAGGTACCGCGTGAGGTAGGCGGAGACCTCGGGCTCCTCCTCGGGCAAGATCCGTTCGCTCCGTTGCAGGACCGTGACCTGGGTCCCGAGATGCTGGTACATCTGTGCGAATTCGAGACCCAAGGCCCTCCCGCCGAGGACGATCATCGAATCGGGGAGGTCCCTGAGAGAAAGGGCCTCCACGTTCGTGAGATAGTCCACGTCCCGGATACCGGGAATCGAAGGGACTGTGGGCGACGATCCGGTGGCAATGACGAACTTGTCCCCTTCGAGGCGCTGGCCTCCCACCTTCACCGCGTTGGGTCCCACGAAGGAGGCGAATCCGCGCATGTACTCGACGCCCTTCAAAGACCCGAGCACATCCTCGTACTTCGACTTCCGGAGCGAGTCGACCAGCCGATCCTTCGCCCGGATCACGGCGCGGAATTCCGCGGACCAACCGTCCTCCAGCCGCAGGCCCTTGAACGGGTGGTTCGCCGCACGGAAGAACTGATCGCCGACAGCCAAGAGGCGCTTACTCGGCACGCAGCCCACGTTCACACAGGTGCCGCCGATCGTCCCGCCGTCGATCATGAGGGCCTTCGCACCGTTCCTGTCCGCTCGAATCGCCGCACTAAAGGCGGCAGCGCCGCCTCCGAGGATAACAAGGTCGAAACGCGTCATCTGTACCACCGCGGTCGTTACTATTCGGCAAATGTAAATGTAGGATCAGGAGTACTTAAGCGGTCACTGAGTGAAGGTGAAGTGAATGGGGTCGCGGAAAGTAGCTCGGGTCGTCGACATGGACCGGAGCTGCATCATCCGAGAAGGGAGCCAGGAATATTGTATCTACCCGCTCGACGACGTAATGGCGGTCCTTGGGAAGAAGTGGGCGCTGTTCGTCATCGCGGTCCTAGGGAATTCCCCAAAGACCCGTTTCAACGACTTGCTGCGTCAGCTGAAGGGAATCAGTCCGCGGACTCTCACCGATCGTCTCAAGGAGCTCGAGGATCTTCGCTTGATCGAACGAGCCGTCTTTCCGGAGGTCCCGCTCCGCGTGGAATATTCCCTAACGGAAGACGGGACAAGGATGCGGACGGCCCTGGTTCCTTTCCTGAAGTGGTCCATCGCTTTCGAGACGGCTCCATCGTCGAAGCCGTAGCCCGGCGGATCGGACTTCTCGTTTGCCGTCATGGGTGGGAGGACATCCTTTAATCCATCGGATCTCGTGATGAACCGGAGAGAGGGTTCTCAGTGAAGGGCTCGGAGGATCCTCCAACCCTTTGATGGAACGTTTTCGCGGGTCCCTCGCCGCACTCCTCCTCGTTCGTCGCCGGCGCACGAGGAAATGAGAAGGGCCCAGGGCGACATCCTTCTCTAGGGGTTCCGCCCTTCTCGCGTCCGGATGGCGAAGCTCTCGGACATCGGGGAGCGCCAGGCGATCGAGATCCTCGCGAAGACGTACGACCGCGGGCAGCCGATCGGCCTTGGGCACGACTGCGGGGTCGTCGAGTGGGGCGAGGAGTACCTCGTCGTCACGACGGATGTCGTGAATCCGAAGACCCACATCCCCGAGGGGGCCTCGCCGCAGCAGGTCGGGTGGTACGCGACCGCCGTGAACCTGAGCGACATCGCCGCCGCCGGCGCTCGGCCCTTGGGCTTCGTCGCCGCGCTCTCGCTCCCGCGCACGACGGAGGTCGATTTCCTCCGGGGCCTCGCGGCGGGAATCGAGGAGTGTGCACGGGAGTTCGGGATCGCGGTCCTCGGGGGGGACACGAAGGAAGCGGACCTCCTGTCGATCGCCGGCACGGCGTTCGGCCGCGTGCGAAAGGAGCGGATCCTCCTGAGGAAGGGCGCGAGGCCGGGCGACCTTATCGTCGTCACGGGAGACCTCGGCCGCGCGGGCCACGCGGCACGCTTGCTCGAGTCTCCGGCCGCGGTCCGGAGCGAGGCGCTCAATCAGCTCCTGCGGCCGTATCCTCGAATCATGGACGGGATGTTTTTCTCTGAATCCGGCGTCGTCACGAGCTGCATGGACCTATCGGATGGCCTCGGCGTGAGCCTCGCGCAGATGGCCGCGATGACGAGCCTCGCGTACCAGGTGAACTGGGATTCCGTTCCGCTGTATCGCGGACTCGCGAACCTCCCCGTGCCGGTCGCGAAGGAGCTCGCCCTGTATTACGGCGGAGACTACGAGCTCGTGGCGACGGTGAGGCCGGCTGGAATCGAGACCCTCCTGGAGAGGTATCAGGGCGTGGGCCACGGAGAGCGACATCGGCTCACCGTGATCGGGAAGGTCGCGCCGTCAGGGGGAAACGTACTCCTTTCGAAGACGGGGCAGGAGCCCCTCCAGACGAAGGGCTGGGAGCACTTCCGTTCCTCCGGGATTCGGTAATGTATCCGCAAAGTGTTTTAACCTCGAAGGGCCCGTTAGGCAGTATACGATGATTTCGGAGCGGGAAATCCTCGACGTGCGGGAGCCGCCTGGGAAGGCGATGGGGAAGGTCGCGGAGCTCTGGAGGCCCGTCGAGGGTACGAACAGGATCATGTGCACGGCTTGCGCCCGTTACTGCAAGATCGGGGAGAATCAGGTCGGGCTGTGCGGGATTCGCGGAGTACACGAAGGAAAGCTCTGGCTCTACGTGTATGGCCGCGTCATCACAGGCCATGTGGACCCGATTGAGAAAAAACCCGTCTCGCATTATCGACCTGGCAGCAAAATCTTCAGTATTGCAACGACTGGATGTAATTGGTTGTGCAAATATTGTCAGAATGCTGACATCAGCCAGAGACGAAAAGTCGAGGGCATCGAAGTCGAGCCGCAAGACGTCGTCCGCATGACCCTCGAACAGAGCTGCCAGGGGCTCGCGTACACGTACAATCAGCCGACGATCTTCATCGAGTTCGCACGGGACATCGGGCTCCTTGCCCGCGAAGCCGGACTCATCAACATCTTCGTGTCGAACGGGTACGACACACCGGAGACCGTCATGGAGATGGGGAAGTTCCTGGACTGCGTCACCGTGGACTTCAAGGGGTCCGGCGAAACGAACTTCGTTCGCAAGTATATCAACATCCCGAATGCGGACCCGATCTTCCAGACCCTCCTCGATGTCCGCGACAAGACGAAGATCCACACGGAGATCACGGACCTCATCGTCCCGCAGGTGGGCGACGACCTCGAGGCCGCGCGCAAGCTGAGCAAGTGGGTGTACGACAACCTCGGGCCCGACACCCCGATCCACTTCCTCCGCTTCCACCCGGACTACAAGATGATGGAGTTCCCCTGGACGCCCGTCGAAACCCTGGAGAAGCACTGCGCGGTCGCCAAGGAGACCGGTCTGAAGTACGTATACATCGGGAACGTCCCCGGCCACCCGCTCGAGCACACGTACTGCCCGGGATGCGGCGCTCTCGCGATCAAGCGGTACGGGTTCGACATCACCGGATGGTACCTCGACAAGGACAACAAATGCAAGAAATGCGGGTACCAGCTCGCGATCTCCGGGCGGCTCGAGAAGACGGCGAAGGAAAACCGTTTCTACAGCGTCCTGTACCACCGCTGACGCGGCTCAGTCGACGAGTCGCCCTTTCTCGATGACGGGATCGCCGTCCACCTCGACCCCGACCTCCGAGACAATGCATTCCACGCGCACGCCGCAATGAATCTTCCCGCCGAGCACGAGGTTGTCCCCGAAGCCGAGGTGCGCGGACCCGAGGGCCTTCTCCGCCTCGAGATGCGGGCCGGCGACCCGCGCGCGGGGATTCAGGCCGAACCCGAAGCGGCCGAGCGCCCGGCCATCCCTCCCGCCGCGGTTCATCGCGTGGACGGCCTTCGCGGCCCCGAGGATCCGCATCGCATGGCCTTCCTTGAGCGTCACCGTCGCGGGCTCCAGGAGGGGTTCCTCGAAGTAGGTATTCACCACGAGCCGCCCCGCGGCGGACCCTTCGACCGGCGCGACCAACAGCTCCCCGGCGGGGAGGGTCGTGAACGCGCCCTTGCGGGAGCACAGGCCCGTGTCCTCCGTGACCCAGTCGCGGCCCGCGACGCTGAATGTGAGATCGGAGCCCGCCGCGGACGTCAGGCGGACCTCATGGGCCCCGCGCAGGCGGCGCGCAACGCGCCGGACGACGTCATGGATGTGCGTCCAGTCCGCCGCAAGCCCGCCTTCGCGGAGCATCTCCGCCGTGGGCCCGGGGATCGAAATCACGCGGGCGCCCGCACGGTTCGCCGCGCGACGCGCGTGCGTGTGCGTGAGGGAGCGGCTCGTCACGAGCACGATGAGATCGGAGGCCGCCATCGCCGTGCCGGTGGGCTCCGGCGGCTCCTCGCCGTCCGCGGCACGGGACCGGATGAGGACGAGGACCGGGTCCGCTCCCAGGGACCGGGCGGCCGCGAGGAACGCCTCGCCGACCGGAAGCGTCGTCTCGTCGGCGACGACCAGGACCTTCTCGCCGGCGCGGAGGCTGGCGCTCGTCCGGAGAACGAGACGGGCTCCCTCCTCCATCGGATCGGCGGTAGCGGGAGTGTCGCGGATAATTCTTTGCTACGGATTCATGCGGGGGCGTCGACAATCGGGAGACAAGAGCTATATAACGAAGGGGGCATCGAGGCCCGTCCCGGAGGGAGACCGTGCCCGTCGCGGTGGACGCGCTACGCAAGCTACTCGAGGAGTTCAATGACCGATCCGGCGCGAAGATGTCCGCGATCGTGTCCCGCTCCGGCGTGCCCGTGGCCTGGTCCGTCCCGGACGACGTCCAGGTGGACAACTTCGCCACGATGGCCGCAACACTCCTGGGTGCGCTCGAGGTGATCTACTCGACGGTGAAGACGGGCACGCCGAGCGCGGTGACCGTCGAAGCGGACGGCGGCGTCCTCGCGGTGCGCGACCTGACCGGCAAGATGTTCTTCGTCGCGATGTCGGAGAAGAACACCGCGCCGTTCGGCCGGGCGATCGACGAGACCCTCGGCGAGGTCTTGGGCCTCCTCGGCGAGGCCTAGGTCGCGCGACCGCGGTTCGTCCCGCGCGCGACCGCCCCGACGATCCGCGCCCGGAGACGTCCGTATCCCTGGAGGTCGCGGGCCACGCGAGCCAGGACGAGGGCCAACGCGATCCCGAGGAGGGCCCCGCCAACCGCATCCGACGGCCAGTGGACGCCGAGGTAGACCCGGCTCACCCCCGCGAAGACGGCGAATGCGGCCGCGGTCGCGCCGAGCCGCCAGCGGAAATGAATACCGAGGAAGGCCGCGACCGCGAACGCGCGGGATGCGTGACCGCTCGGGAACGCCGGATCGAACTCCGCCTCGCATCCAAATCCGGCGATCGTCCGCACGTCCGGGAGGATGTCGCACGGCCGCGGTCGTCCCGCGGCGAACTTAATCGCCTCTGCCGCGAGCATCGTCACGGCGAGGAGGACGAGGAGGTCGAACGCCCCATCCCGATGACCGCGCCACCAGAGCGGGACCGCGAGGACCGCGAGGACGTACGCCGTGCTCGCGAGGCTCAGGCCGATCATGAGCGCGTCCATTGCGGCGTCCGTCCCGGCCAGGTTGAGCGCGCGGAAGGCGGCTTCGTCCCAGCTCAGGGACGCGGCGGCCGCGAAGGCGGGCACGCGCCCGCATCGCCCGCGCCCGCTTAAAGGCACGCGGGGTCGCGGCAAGGCTCTTGGTCCGCCCATGCGTTCGCGGGATCGAATGAACCGCGTGGCCGACGTCCATCGGCGGCTCCTCGAACACTACGGTCCTCAGGGCTGGTGGCCCGCGGAAAGTCGCTTCGAGGTGATTGTCGGCGCGCTCCTTATGCAGCAGACCGCGTGGCGGAACGTGGCATCGGCGATCGCGAACCTCAAGCGATCGGGCCTGCTCGACATCGGTCGGATCGCGGCCGCGCCGGTCGACGTGCTCCGCCGCCACGTGCGCGTGGCCGGACTCTACCGCACGAAACCCGCGCGACTCAAGGCGTTCTGCCGCCACCTGATCGAGCGCGCGGGCGGAGATCTCGACCGTTACTTCGGGCGGCCGACGGACGTCGTGCGGCGAGACCTGTTGGCCCAGGCCGGGGTGGGACCGGAGACCGCGGACTCGATCCTCCTGTACGCGGGCGGGCATCCCGTGTTCGTGGTCGACGCGTACACGGTGCGCATCGGGCGCCGGCTCGGCTGGTTCCGCACGGACCGGTACGAGGCGGTCCAGCGATTCTTCGCACGGCACCTGCCCAGGGATCCGTCGACGTTCCAGGAGTACCACGCGCTCCTCGTCGCCCATGCGAAGGCACTGTGCCGACCGAAACCCCGCTGCGGCTCGTGTCCGCTCCGACCCGTGTGCGCCTTCGGCCGAAAACGAAACGGCTAAGCCCGCGGCGGGCCTGGGCGTCCGGATGGTCCGCGCGATCACGTTCGACGCCTTCGGGACGATCATCGACACCGGCCGGGAGGTGCTCATCCACATCGCCCGCGAAGTTTGCGCGGAGCACCGCGCGGGCCTAGACCCGGAGGCCTTCCTCGACACGTGGGACCGCTACTTCTTCGGCGCGGACACGGAGCAGTTCCTCACCCTCGCGGAGGTAACGGAGGACAGTCTCGCGAAAGCGTTGCACGAGTATGGGATCGAGGCGGACCCCCGGCCGTACATCGATCGGCTCGAGGCCCTCTGGCTCAAGGCGAAGGCGTACCCGGAGGTCCGCGCGGTCCTGGCGGCCCTCGACGGAATCCCGCGGGCGGTCGTCTCCAACGCGGACGACGCGTTTCTGAAAGGGATTTTGAAACGCAATCGTCTCACGTTCGACGTCGTGATCACGTCGGAGTCCGCGCAGGCGTACAAGCCACGGCCGCGGATCTTCGAGCTCGCCCTCAAGGCCCTGCGCATCCCCCCGGCGGACGTCGTGCACGTCGGCGACTCGCTCGAGGCGGACATCGCGGGAGCGTCGCGCCTCGGGATGCGTACGGTCTGGGTGAACCGCAGCGGCGTGCGTCGCGGACCCGGCGACCCGACGCCCGACGTCGAGGTGCGCGATCTCTCGAACCTCCCCGAGGTCGTGCGACGCCTCCCCTGAGCCGCGAGGGACGGAGAGGGCGCGTGACAGGGACACACACGGTTAAGTAAGGACCGCCCGTTATCCGGCCCGGGGGGGCGGAGGGATTGCCCAGCGTCACCGTGGGTGAGAGAATTCTCGTCCACCTCTCCGGGTTCCTCCGCCATGCGGACGCGTACGAATGCCCCGCGGAGATGACGCAGGACGGGATCGCGGCCGCGCTCTCGATCAGCCGCGCGCATGTGGCGCTCGAGCTGAAACGGCTGCGCACGTCCGGGCGGGTGCAAGAGCGGATGGCCCACGTCGCGAACGCCCGTTCCCGCCGGAAGGTGTATGATCTCACGACCACGGGCCAGGAGGCCGCCCGACGGATGCGGGAGCATGCGAAGGCCCGTGCGGTCGTCCTCCTGGACGGGAGTGGCCGCCGGGAGGTGAGCGGGCTCGAGGCGATCGAGGTCCTGCGACGCGCTGGCCTCCGGGAGTCCGAGGCCGTCCATCGGGTCCTCGCGACGGACGTCATCGCGATACCGACCCCCGCGGGTCCCCGCGTCGCGACCCCGAGCGGCCGGCCGTTCTTCGGCCGGGGCCACGAGGTGGACCGGTTGGGGGAATGGCTCGCCTCCGAGGGTCCCGCGATCGGAGTCGTGATCGGCGTGGCGGGGATCGGCAAGACGGCCCTCGTCGCGAAGGTCGTGGAGGGCGAGGCGAGGCCCGTCCTCTTCCGGCGGCTCTACGCGCACGACGACGCTCACGGCATCCTCTCCTCCCTCGCAGATTTCCTCGTTCGCCAGGGACGGCGTCGCCTGAAGGCGGTGCTCGTCCGACCCGCGTACGATCCGACGGAAGCGGTCGCGGTCCTACGCGAAGACCTGCGAGGATACGTGGCCGTCTTCGATGACCTCCATGCGTGCCCGGCGGGCGAAGGCCTCCTGCGTTCCCTTTTCGATCCGCCGCCCGCGGCGAAGATCCTCGTGGCCACACGGATCCAGCCGGGGTTCTACGAGTCGACGGATCTCGCTCGGAGCGCGGTCCTCGAGATGCGCCTTGAAGGACTGGACGACGTCGCGGCGACGCATCTCCTCGAGGCGCGCGGCGCGGCGCTGAGCCCAACGGAGGCGGAGCGTGTGATCCGCGCGACCGGCGGCCATCCGCTGTCCCTCGAGCTCTTTGCGGCGAGCGGCCTCGATGCGGGGGTCGTGGCCGCGGACCGCTACGTGCTCGATACGGTCCTCGATGGCTTGGATGAGGGCTCCGAGGGGATCCTGAAGACGTTTGCGATCCTTCGACGGCCCGCGCGTTCGCCCGAGGCCCTGGGAGCGAGCCTCACGCAGCTTCGCCGCCTTGTGCGTCGGGCGATCCTCCACCACCGCGAGGAAGGGTACTTTCTGCATGACCTCGTGAAGGAGTTCTTCAGCCGCCGGATGGGGGACGGGGAACGTCGCGCGGCCCACACCCGCGCCGCGGGGTACTGGGCGAGCCGAGCGGATCCCCTCGAGGAGGCTCACCACCGGATCGAAGCCGGGAACGTGGACCGGGCGGCGGCCCTCCTCGTCGACATCGGGCCCGCGTTCGCGGAGAGCGCCCGTGCGGGCGACCTCGAGACGTGCCTGCTCCGCCTCCCGTCGGACCGGAGGCCGGATGCGCTCCTCGCGGAGACGCAGATGTTCCTCGGGAAGTTCGAGGACGCGCGCGGCGTGCTGGCGGACCTCGTCGAGCGCGGCGGTCCGGGGGACCGGGTCCGCGCGCGCGTCCAGTTGGGGCGGATCGCGAACCGCCTCGGGACGTACGCGGAGGCGAAGGCGATCCTCGAGGCCGCGGTGCAGGAAGCCGATGGGCTGCAACGCGCAGACGTGAAGGCGGAGGCCCTACGCGCGCTGGGCGCGGCGGAACGGAAGCTCGGGGACCTGGCCTCCGCCCTCGATCATCTCACGGAGGCCGCGGGCCTCCTCGAGGACGGGTCGCGGGAGAAGGTGCGCGCCCTCACGGACCTCGGGGCGGCCCTCATCGCGCGCGGCGATCTGGCGCTCGCGAAGCGACGCCTCCTCGAGGCTGCGGCCACGGTCCGGCACGGGAGCCGCGAGGAAGCCGCGATCCAGATCAACCTCGGCATCGTGCTGAGCCGGGACGGGGACCCGCGGGAGGCGGCGGAGACGTTCCGGCGGTCCGCGGACATCGCGCTGCGCACGGGGGACATTCGATTCGCATCGTACGCCCTCGCGAACGCGGTCGACAACTTCCTGCGGCTCGAGGAGACGGAGGCCGCGGCGGCGAGCGCGGAGCGGGCCCTCGACCTCGCGCGGACGATCGGCGACCCGCTCGCCCTATCGACGGCGCGAGCGAACCTCGGCCTCGTCTTCGCCCGCCGGGGCGATTGGTCGAAAGCGGAGGAGCACCTCCTCGGGTCCGTCGAGCTGATCGCCGGGCTCGAGAATCCGTATTCCCTCGCGAGCCGCTATGATGAGATCGCGCGCATGTACGAGTCCCAGGGCCGCTCCCACGACGCGGCTCCGTGGCGGGCCCGCGCGGACGATCTCTTCACTCGCCTCCAGGGAGACGGCGGACCGGCGCGGAAGGCGTGAAGCCCCACGTGGCGGAGCGGCAACGCGGCGGACATTCGGCCGACAAAATGATTAAGTAGGTCAGACACGATGAGCCGCCGTCCGAGGGACCCTTCCCGCGGACAATGGGATGGGATCCCGATGTCACGCACCTCAATAGGCCCGCGCAGCACCGCGAGGGTCCTCGTCTGTGCGCTCGTGCTCGCCCTGCTCGTCACCCTCCTCGTCGTGAGCGCGCCGCCTGCGCGCGCGGCGATGACGGTCACTGTGACGCTCGACAAAGCGTCGTACTTGAGCGGCGACACCGCAACCGCCACCGCGATCGTCTATCGTACACCGGGGCCGGGGAACTATACGTACAGTTGGCGGGTGTCCGTGCTCTTCGGGGGCGTCGTCGCGTCCGAGCTGAACGGCAACTCGACATACCGGTATGCGATCCCCCTGGACTTCGAAGGGACCCTGATCTTCCGCGTGGACGTGCACGACGGCACAGATGTGGAATCCGGCACGCGGTCCGCCGGCGTGTCGATCGCGTACATGTCCCTCATGCTGGACCGGGCGGACTTCAGCCCGGGAGACACGATCAACGCATTCTACGGCGTCTCCTCGCGGGTGATCACGAACCCGCGGTACGACTATGAAGTCGAGGACTCCGCCGGGACGACCGTCCTCTCAGGGAACACGACGACGAGCACCTCCTTCTCCTTCCGCTCGCCGAATCCCGCCAGCCCGTCGTACACGTTCCGGGTCGTCGCGAGCCAGGGGAGCAACTCGACGGAGGCACAGATTTCCATCTTCCAGGCGAGCGGCGTCATCCTCGGCATGACGTTCGACCGACCCACGTATGCGCCGGGAGAGACGATCCGCGTGCATCTCAGCCTGACGCCGCGCGGCACGACCGCGCTCCCGAGCCAGTTCCGGTGGTCCGTGACCCTCGGACTCGCGGGGGTCGTTGCATCCGCGACGACGACGAGACCCGAGGTGGACCTTCTCATCACGGTGCCGCAGGGCACGGGGAACGGGGAACTCCTCCTCATCGCCCAGGAGTTCAACACGGGCGGGACCTCGATCCAGGCCGTCCGCATCGGCGCGGCGAACCCGTTGTGGTCCACGGAGATCGCCGGCATGCCCGCCTTCGCGGTCCTCCTGGCCCTGCTGTTCGTCCTCCTGCTCATCGCCCTCGCGGTCCTCTGGCGCCGAATGGGCGGCGGGCGGGCCCCTGTTCCGACACAGTCCGCGGGTATGGCCCCGCCGCCACCGCCCGAGGCGCCCCGCCACGCAACCGCATCGCCGATGTCCGTCGCCTGCAAGAACTGCGGGAAGAACATCGACCTCACGACGAGCAAGAGGCCCATCGAGGTCATGTGCCCGTCGTGCGGGGAGACACAGCTCATCACGTGAGCCTCGGCGGGAACCTTGATAGGCCGTCCCCGGCATCCGCGCCGGAGAGGGGAGGCCATGACGGACGAGGACGAGCTCGTTGCGGCGGTCAAGGCGGACGAGGGCGAAAAGGTGCGGGCGATCCACGAGCGCAACCCGTTCCTCCTCCGGATGCCCACACCGGAAGGAACCCTCGTCCTCACCGCCGTGTATCACGGGTCGAACAACGCGCTGAAGGCCCTCCTTGACCGCACGCCGGAGGACGCGCTGAACCTCTACGAGGCCTCGGCCACCGGGAATCCGCGGCGGCTGAAGACGATCCTCGGGCAGTCGCGCGCCCGGGTCAACGATCCGAACCCGGAGGGATTCACCCCGCTCGGGCTCGCAGCGTTCTTCGGCCGGGTGGAGGCGGTCCGCGTCCTCCTGGACCACGGGGCGGACGTGAACCAGAAGCCGCCGAGCCGGTTCGCGAACACGGCCCTCGACGCGGCGGTCGCGGGGGATCATCTGGAGGTCGCACGGGTCTTGGCGGAGGCGGGAGGCGATGTGAACGTCCGGAGCGAGCGCAACTACTCGTCGCTCCACAAGGCCGCTGCGCATGGCAATGCCGACATGGTCCGCCTCTTACTCGACCACGGGGCGGATCCGAATGCGACGCGGGACGGGGGGAACACCCCCCTCGACGATGCGCGCGAGAAGGGCCATGCGGCCATCGTGGACCTCCTGAAGACCCGCGGCGCGAATGAGTGAGCCGCGCGTCCGACCCGGAACGAGGCGGGGCGTCTACAGCCGAGCGAGGACCTCGCCGATCCGGCGGAGGCCTTCCGTGATCGTCTCGCGCGACGCGGCGTACGAGATCCGGAGGTGGCCATCGCCCGCTTCGCCGAACGCGCTGCCCGGCGTGATGGCCACACCCGACTCCGTGAGGATACGCTCCCCCAGGGCCGCGCTGCTCATCGGGACATCGACGCGCGGGAAGACGTAGAAGGCGCCGCTCGGTCGGTACGTGGACAGTCGGTCGATCTTCTCCAGCTCTGCGAGGACGAGATCCCGCCGCCTTCGGAATTCCGCGACCATCGTCTCGAGGGGCGCCGTCGGACCGAGCAATGCCGCCACGCCCGCCATCTGGGCGAACGCGGTCGCACACGTGATCGTGTGCTCCTGCACCTTGGAGATCTCCTTGAAGAGGTGCGGCGGCGCGACGAGCCATCCGAGCCGCCATCCGGTCATCGAGTACGTCTTCGAGAACCCGTTGACCGTGACGGTCCGCTCGAACATTCCGTCGAGAGAGGCCGGGGAGACGTGCTCGCCCTCGTACAGGATCTTCTCGTAGATCTCGTCGCTAACGACGATCAGGTCATGATCCTTGGCAAGGTCCGCGAGCGCCCGCATCTCGTCGCGCGAGTAGACGGAACCCGCGGGGTTCGCTGGGGAATTGAGCATGAGCAAGCGCGTGCGCGGTGTGATCGCCTCCGCGACCGCGTCGGCGGTCGGCACGAACCCGTCCTCGTCCGCCGCGCGGACGGGTATGGGAGTCGCGCCTGCCAGGCGGACCATCGGGCCGTAGGACACCCAGCCGGGATCCGGGATGATCGCCTCGTCCCCGGAATCGAGGAGGGCCATGCACGTCATGAAGAGCGTGTGCTTCGTCGGGGCGACGAGCACGTTCCCTGGCTTTGCGGGGATGCGGTTTTCCTGCGCGGACTTCTCCGCGATCGCCTCGCGGAGCTCCGGGAGGCCCACGGCCTGCGTATACTTCGTATAGCCCTTGTCGAGGGCGACCTTTGCGGCTTCGACGATGTGCGCCGGCGTCGGGAAATCCGGCTCGCCGATCGCGAGGGACAGGACCTTCGTCCCCTTCGCCTTCAGATCCGCGACGAGGTCCCCCAGGCGCACGGTCGGCGAGGACTCGATCGACGTCACGCGTTTCGCGAACCGGACCATGGCGGGCGGGAGGACGCGGGGATAGAAAAGGTTCACCAGACGAAACTCGGGGCGAGCGGGCGATGGGTATTTGGTCCGATGGGCCGTTGGGCAGCCTCGGGGCTTGCGGATGACGTGCGACGAACACAGCTTGATCGCGGATGTCGCCGTGGTCGCAGACGGAAAGGTCCTCCTCGTGAAGTATGCGGACACGAACCGTTACGACCACCAAGCGGGATGGTTCCTGCCCGACGATTCGATTCGGCACCTAGAGCATCCGGAGCGCGCGGCCGTCCGGATCGCGAAGGAGCAGCTCGGCCTGGACGTACGGGGAGTGTGGATGAGTCACATCGAGTCCTTCAAGGGGAACGACGGTTCGTGGCACATGCCATTCCACTTCGTGGCCGATTTCGATCGAGCACAGACGATTGCTCCGTCCTCGGACATCGCCGCGGCCCAGTGGTTCGGCTTCGACGCACTCCCGGCGAGATCCGAAGTGGCGCACCATGGCTGGGCCTTGCGGACTCTTTCGGCAATCCGCAAAAAGAAGTGAGAGGCGTCGACCGTCCCGGCGGGGGGGCGGATGAACGAGCGCGGCACACGATTATGCTCAACTGGGCATAACGGACCCGAGCCATGCATCCGTGATGACGTGGCCTACGCGCTCCGATCGGAGGAACCTTCGGAGCGGTGCCAGGGCGTCCTCGGTCACAAAGAGAACGGACTGCCCCAGGTACCGCACCTCCTCACGCTCGACGAATCCCTTGTAGCGGTACACCTTCCCGTTGTTATGCAGGGTGTACCCGAAGATGAACCGGCGGACCCGAGCGCACTGTGACGAATCCCGAGCGTCTACGTCCCATGTCACGATGAACCCGGGCCGTCCCGCCGCACGCTGACGACGGGCCCTCCGGACGGATCGAAATCGCGGAGTCATGTATGCCCAACTGGGCATATGGCGCGTCGAAAGTGAATCCTCACGAAGGAGAGATGGCTGAAAGTGAAAACCCCCTCGTGGTCCCTGAATCAGCTCAGCGGTGGGCGAAATACGCCCGGACTTCCGACTTGCTGACGTGGTCGATCCGGGCGAACCCGAACCGTTCGAACTGCACGACGTCGTCGACCTTCAGGGTGGCCACGGAGGGCTCCGCGGGTCCCTTGGCCGCCGACCCGTCCGGCAGGACGACGTGCGTCGGGACCCCGTGATCGACCCACTGGATCTTCGGGATGTCCTTGTTCTCCATCGACACGAAGCGCGCGCGGCGGTCCAGGATCACGTTGCAGAAGTCCTTGAGTCGGACCTCCCTGCCGCGGAACTTCTCGAAATCCTCCCGGGCCACTTGGACCTTGCCGTCCACGGGGATCTCCCGCTCCCCCCGGGCGGGGAAATCGGGATGGAGGGGCGCCTTTACGACCCGCACCGGCGGGAGCCCCGGGATCTCGATCGACACGGGATCGGGCACGAAGAAGTAGCGGTTCGCGTCCTTGTCGATCAGCTTGCGATTTTCCGCGTAGAGGGTCTCCACGGGCACCTGGATGTCCGTCAGGCTCAGACCGAACGAGAGGACGAAGGCGCGGAGGGCGGCGGACCGAATGCCCCGTCGACGCAAGGACTGGAGGGACCACGTGCGTGGGTCGTCGATGCCGCTGAGGTTCCCCGCCGCGATCTCGCGCCGGTAGCGGGACTTCGACAGCTCAATGTCCTTGAACCGCAGGATCCCGAAGTGGACGAAGTGCGGACGGCGGTCCACGCCGAGGACGTCCCAGATCTTCGTCTCCATCATGTCCTCCATGACGAGGTCCTTCCCCCGGAGGACGTGCGTCACGCCAAGCACGTGGTCATCCACCGCCCAAGAGAACTCGAGCATCGGCCATACGCGGTAGCGCGCGCCGACGCGGGGATGCTCTCTCTCCGCGATCCGGAAGAGGACCCGGTCCCGGAACGCGGGGTTCGGATGGGCCATGTCCGTCTTGAGCCGCACGACGGCCGAGCCTTCCGGATACTCGCCGGAGAGCATCGCCTTCCACATCGCGATCGTCTCGTCGGCCTCCTGGCCCCGGTGAATGCAGGCCCGCTGCGCCTCGCGGTTCTTCCGCAGGGTGTCGGCGTCACACTCGCAGACGTACGCCTCGCCCGTCCCGAGGAGACGCTCCGCCCACTCGTAGTGGATCGGGATGCGGTCGCTCTTGTAGATCACGTCGTGATACTCGACGCCGGCCCAGTCGAGGCCCTCCTTCACCTGGTCGTAGGCCTCCGGGAGGATCGGCTTCTCCTCCGAGCCGATCGTGTCGTCGAAGACGAGGAGGAGCTTCCCGCGGTACTTCTTCGCGTACGCGTCGTTCGTGACGAACGCCCGCGCGTTCCCGATGTGCAACGGGCCGCTGGGATACGGCGCAAGGCGGAGGACGACCTCGCCTTCGATGGCGCCGGGCAGGGGCGCGAGTTCCTTCGGGCCCGCCTCGCCCTTCGACTTCTCGAGGAGCTCCGGGGCGAGGGACGCGAGCTCGGCCCGCTGCGATTCGAGGTCGAGCCGGTTCACCTCCGCGACGACCTTCTCGACCTGGACGGAGGCCTCCCGCGCGCGCGTTCGGAGGGAGGGATCCTCTGCGAGGAGCTTCCCGAGGACCGCATTTGCCTCCGCCTTCCCGTCATGGAGGAAGGCGTTCTGGAGCGCATACTTCCGCGCGGATTCGAGGCCCACGCCCGTCGGAACCCCCGAGTCGGCTTAAGGCTTCTGTCCGCGCGCGGGAAACTATAAGGTTCCACTCGCGCCTCTATTCCGACGTGGGCCGGGCGTGGGGGCCGCTGTCCCTGCGACAGCGGGCGGGCGTAGCTCTCGCGGTCTGGGCCATCGCCTTTGGACTCCTCGCGGTCGCCAGCGCGCTGCCCACGGGCCCTCGGGCGGTCCTTACGGTCGACGATCCCTCGCCCGTTGTCGGGCAGGTCATCCGGTTCGACGCCTCCCGGAGCGTCGGCCATGACGAGGGTCTCGGCCGCATCGTTGCGTACCGCTTCGCCTTCGGCGATGGCGAGGGAACCGCAGACCAATCCTCTTCCACGACGACGCATGCATACTCTGTGGAGGGCCGCGTGCGAGCGACGCTGACCGTGCGGGATGCACGCGGTCTGGAGGGCACGGCGACCCTCGAGATCAGCGTGCAACGCGCAGGCGGCCCAACGGGCCCGGCGCCGGATCTCGTGCCCGTCGCAGCCGCGTCGATCCCAGTACAGCCGGAGGAGGGGGCCGTCGTGACCGTCTCCGTGACGATTGTCAATCAGGGAGGGACCACCGCGGAAGCGGCCACCGTCGATGTCTTTGACGACCGACCCACGGGAATCACGATCCGCATCGGCCAGGTGGACCTCCCGGGACCGCTCGAACCCGGGAAGGCAGCCACGGTGTTATCCGAATCCTTCCTCGCGGTCGGCGTCGGGGACCATACGGTGCGAATCCGGATCGGGAACGTCACCCCGGACGAGACGTTCGTCGAGGACAACGACTTCATGTTGCGGCTGAATGTGCGGCCTGCGTCGATTCCGCCGCCTCCGAACAGCGGCTTCGACGTCGGCGCCGCAACCCTCGCGGCGGGATTCGGAGTGGCCGCCGTCGCAGCAATCGTCGGATCGGCCGCGCTCCTCCTGCGGCCTCGAGGCCCGATGGCATTGGAGCCGCCTCCACCGGAGCCACCGGATCGGTCGCCGCCGCCGCTCTGGCCGCCGTGAGCTCAGCCTGCGAGCCGCTTCAGCTGCTCGAGGTACGCCTCCCCGTTGAAGTTCCATTCCAGGCTCGACGGATCGAAGAGACGCCAGTCGAGCTTGCAGAACGTCGGACGGAAGAGCTCCAGCTCCGCGCGCTTGTCCATCATCGCGACGACCGGGGGTTCCGGGTCCCGATGATAGTCGCGGACGATCTGCAGTACGGGGAGGAGCTGGTCGCTCGGCAGGAAGCAGAGGATGTGACATCGCTCTTCGAACTCCGAGCCCGGTTTGAGATGGGTGATAATCGACCGTTGCGAGACGCGGCCCGCGACCTCGACCATCTTGTCCACGGAGCCCGGCCGGAGGACGATGCTGACCCACGAGGCGTTGCGCAGCGCGGTCCAATCGAACAGGACCCTCGGCTGGAGAAAGACTTCATCGAAGTTCTGCACGAGGTCGGCCCACTGTTGTTGGAGGAGCCGTAAGGCCGCGCCAGGACGATCGAGGACCCGGGCGCGGGTCCCCTTGAGGTACGCGCGGATCGGCTGCTCCCCACCCGCCCGGATCGCCTGCCACACCTGCCGCGAGGAGAAGTGGACCCAGATGTGCTCGACCACGATCGGGACGATGAGGGGCGACTTCGCGATCTGCTCGCCCACGCGGATGTCGAACCGACCTTTGATGTTCCGCCGCAAAAGGGATTCGAAATAGCCGTTGTCCATCGGCTTCTACCACTCCGCAATCCCGTCCGGTCGGACGACCTCGTGGAAGGGAGAGGAGATGAAGTGCGTGTTCCGGCAAGGGAAGATCTCCACGTTCCCGATGAAACCGAGATCCCGCGCGGCCTGCCAGTAGTCTCGGAACGCCTCCAGGGCGGGACCGGGGACCCAGTAGCCCTGGCTCACGATGGGTTCCCCGCTCCCTAGCGCGACCTCGGCGTTGAAGGAGGCGGCGAAGGGAAGAATCCCGAACACGCCCGGATTCCGGACCTCCCGTGCGCGGACGAGGATGTCCTGCAATCCGAGGACATTCGCCCGGGGATACGGATAGTACACAAAGCTTCCTTCCTCGCGCA
>CAMTUI010000028.1:0-10158 GCA_947084985.1 Methanobacteriota archaeon
CTTGAGATCTGGTGGGCCGCAAGGCCCTCGGGAGTTCGAATCTCCCCCTCAGCGTTCCCATGGAGGGGCCGTTGCACTTCGGGGGTTTTCGGCAACTCCGCGTCGCGCCCGGACCTTGGGTTCGTCGAAGGCTTTCTCGATCTCGTGGAACGCGTCGTCGGCGCGGATGCGCGCGTAGAATGCCTCCGTGGGCTCCGTGCTCGCGTGACGGAGCGCCCGGCTCACGGCCTCGATTGACACGCCGAGGTGCTTCGCACGCTGCGCGAACGTCGTGCGGAATGTCCTCAGTGGAGAAGACCACACCGCTCCGTCGGGCGAGTTCGCCCTTCAGCTTGCGAAGCATCGGTTCGGACCTCATCGCCGCCTCGAAGGGATGATTCAAATAGCCTATGAAGCCTCCCCGCGTCGATGGCGCGCAAGGAAGTCCGGATGACGCGGGCCGCTCGGCGACGCGCCCGTCGCCGCAAGGGTACCGGGCCATCCCATCGGGTTCGGACACGCCGCCATCGGTAGGCCAGCGGCTTCGAGGTGACTCGGACGCGATAGCGGGCGGAGCGCCCCTTTCCTCACGAGCATGAGATCGGGTTTTGAGGCCGTCCTCCGCCGGGAACCAGTTGCACTTGCGGAGGCGATACCACTCACGCCACGATGTGATGTCCTTCCAAAAGGAGCAGAGGACCGCGAACCCTGTTAAGACCAGAAGAGCGAGCCATACCAAGCCTTCAGAGTAGGAGTCAAGTCGGACCCAGGAACTTGAGTACAGATCCGATGTGAACAAGAAGAGGCAGACGACGGCAACCGCCAGATAGCGGATTCCGAGCCCCGGTGAGCCTAACTACACCTCCGGAGCCGTCCCCGGATGAGAATGCCGGGAAGCCCTTCCAGCTTGTCATAGCCCTACGACCAGTGGAGGTGCATGTAACAGCGCAGGCAGATGAGGTCCTTGGGTCCGACCTGTTCAATCTTCTGCTTCCCTCCATCCGGCCGGACCCATTCGAACTGTGTTTCCGCTCCGCACTCAGCGCAAACGCCCATGGTTCACCCGTCACCGTATAGGTCGATGGGGCTTGTCAAGGAGGATCTGCACGGATTTGGTCGCCTCCGTTTCTTGGCTTTCATCAGTCGCTGGCAAAGCATCGCGGGCTCACTCCGTGTGCGTCTGATGCGGCGCCTGCCCGGAGCCGCCCGGATAGACCTGGACGGTCTTGATGTTCACCATCTCGAGGAGACCGTACCGGCTCAGCTCCCGTCCGACTCCGCTGTGCTTCACGCCGCCAAAGGGCATGCGCGGGTCCGACTTAACGGCTCCGTTCACGAACACGAGGCCCGATTCGATCTCCCGCGCGAGTTCGTCCGCTCGGGCCAGGTCCTGCGTCCAGATGCTCGCTCCCAGTCCGAACTCCGAGTCGTTCGCCGCGCGGATCGCCGTCTCGACATCGGGGACCGTGACGACCGGCGCGACGGGCCCGAACGTCTCCTCTCGCAGCACGCGCATTGACTTCGTGACGCCGCTTAGCAAGGTCGGCTCGAAGTACCATCCGGGCCGCGTCATCCGTTTGCCGCCGAACTCGAGTCGGGCGCCGCGGCGGACCGCGTCCTTCACCTGCCCTTCGATCTCGTCGCGCTGCACCTTGCTGAACAGCGGCCCGATGTCCGTCGATGGCTCCAGGGGATCGCCCACGCGGAGCTTGCCCATGTTCTGCCGGAACTTCGCCAGGAATTCGTCCGCGACAGCATCGACGACGAAGAACCGCTTCGCCGCGATGCACGACTGCCCGCAGTTGATGAAGCGGCCGGTGACCGCGCCCCTCGCGGCCGCGTCGAGATCGGCATCCTCCGTGACGATGAACGGGTCCGAGCCACCGAGTTCCAGGATGACCTTCTTGAGATCCTTCGACGCCTCCCGCGCGACGAAGACGCCCGTGCCGACCGAACCCGTGAGGCTCACCATCGTCACCGGAGCGCGGATCAGCGCCGTGCCTGTCGTCCGGTCTCCGACGACGATCTGGAAGATGCCCGGCGGAAGGCCCGCCTCGTGGAATGCGGTCTCGATGTTCACGCCGGACTGCGGGGACGCGCTCGAGGGCTTCACGACCGTCGTGTTGCCTGCGATCAGCGCGGGGATCGCAAACCGCACGATCTGCCACATCGGGAAGTTCCACGGCATGATCGAGCCGAGTACGCCGCGCGGATGGAACGCGATGTACGATCGCAGGGCGTCCGTGGCCACGACCTCCGGCTCGAGGAACTTCGGGCCGTTCTGCGCGAAGTAGTCTGCGGCCCACGCGCACTTCTCGACCTCCGCGACGGACTCGCGGATGATCTTGCCCATCTCGAGTGTCATCGTCCGCGCGTACTCCTCCTTCCGTTTCCGCAGGCTCTCGGCGAAGCGCTGCAGGTAGACGGCCCGTTCCTCGGGCTCGAGCTTCGACCATGTCCGGAACGCATCCCGCGCCTTCCCGACCTTCGCTTTCACTTCCGCGGGGCTGGCGATCGGGTGGGTGGCGAGGACATTCCCCGTCGCGGGGTTGATGACCTTGAACGATCGCGGTCTCGCGGTTTGAGGTCGCCGCTGTCTCTTCTTCGCGGGCACGGGGGACGCCTCCGGTTGCGGACGTTACCGCGGCGTCGCAAATAGCCTTTGTGCACGTTCATCTCTTCGAGAAGAACGCGGGTCCGACTTGCGCCGCGGAAGATTAATAACGAAGTCGGTCATCAAAGCGCGCTGTGCGTGGGTGGCCCAGCTTGGTCAAAGGCGCAGCGTTGAGGTCGCTGTCCCGAAGGGGTTCGCAGGTTCAAATCCTGCCCCACGCATCTTCTTGCCAGTAAAACTGATAATCCCACGACCCCAACCTGGTGTCTGATCCGTGCGCCTTGGATGGTAAAGGGATTTTTCGGCCAGGCTCTCACGATTGAAACGGCTACTCCGGGGCCAGCTCGATCACAAGCTCCCGTTGGACCTAACAGGCGGTCCAGCCAGAGATTCGGGGACGAACCCGGGCCAAGCTGGGAATCGGTGCCGACTGACGGGCATCAACTATCCCGTTCCCCATCCGGGCGTGAGCTACGCGTACGACCTCAACGACAAGCCGACCTCGGTCACGACGAACCCATCGAACCCAACGACGGTCGTCGCGTACACCTATGATGGCCTGGGTCGGGTCCTCATCGAGACGACGACGGTCGGTGGCCTCGTGTACCCTGTCGACTACGCGTACGATCGCGCGGGCCGCGTGACCCGAATCACGTATTCACACAACCAGGAGAGCACGAGGTCCTGGTTCGACTACGTCCACGACGCCGTGGGCCGCACACAGAGCGTCAAGGACGCCTCGGCGACCTTCGCGACGTTCGCGTACTACGCGGACGACCTGATCAAGAACGTGGCCCTCGGCAACCCGATCGTCTAGGCGTACACGTACAACGGGCGCGGCTGGCCGACGAGGATCCAAGCGACGAACGGCGCGACCTCGTACCTCGACGTCCCGTACGGATACGTTCCGTCGGGGGACGTCCTCTCGATGGGCACCACGATGTTCACGTACGACCGCCTGGACCGGCTCAAGACGATTGGTGGGCCTCCTCCTTGATCTGGGACAAGATCGAACGCTGCGATGACGATTGTCGGCTTCATCCCCGGGCTTGACGTCATCTCGGACGCCTACTTCCTCGGCCTGGGCATCGTCCGGGGGACGGTCATCGTTCCCCCGCCTCGAGGAGCTCGCGATGCAGCTTGGCTGATAGATAGTGTCCTTCCGACAGAAGCCGTTCCAGGGAGTCCCGGAAGGCCTCCCGGGACAGCCGACCCGACCGACGCTCTCGTAGGAGCAGGAAGGGGACGCTCACCGGCCGGAGGCCCAAGTACTTCGCGACGCCGATGGCCGCGCGGTCGTCCACCACCACCTCGTCCACTCGCTCCCTCAAGGCAAGGGCCAGGACGGCCTTTTCGCCTGCGTCGAGATTCCACTCGCCCCGGAGCCGCCCGGACTTGCGTACGCGCAGACGGTCCGCCTCCACGAGCTTGCGCACCTGAAGGGCCTCGGGATGGCCCCTTTCCAGACCCCGCGCGGCCTCCCTGATTACTGCCGGCGGAGCGAGCGCCTCGTCGTACTGTCCTAGCACGTCGAGCCGGCCGATCTTCGCGAGGTAGATCAGGGGCGACGCGTCGACGACGGCCCTCATGCGGTCTCCCGGATCAGCTCCTCGAGGTGCCGCTCGTCGGTTCGGAAGGGGACGCCCCGTCGACCGAGCTCGTCGAGGAACTCCCAGAGGCCCACGCCCGCGTCGGAAGCCGCGGCCCAGGCGCTGCACTCTCCTCCCTGGTATCGGCTGATGGCCCACGAGAGGAGGACCTCTCGAAGGCCGCCAGAGATCGCTCGCCGCAGGAGCGTCGCTCGGTCCACGCCTTGCTGTCGCGCGAGGCGGTCAATCCGTCGGAGTTCTTCCTCCGATAGCCGCAGTGTCGTGACGGGCATTGGGAATACAATACACTACAACGTATTTCAGCCCTTGCTCCTTCGACCTTCTGGTGTCTTGTGGGCTTCTTCTGTGTGGTCGTTGGCACGACGGGCGGCGGCGACTCGAAGCTCCCCCTCCCGTCCAGTGGAAGGACGCGAACACCGGGCTGTACTACCTGTTCCGCCGCTTCTACGGCCCGAGCAGGGCCGCTTCCTCGGCCAAGACCGGATCCTGGGCCGCCTGACCGTGTCGCAAAGCCTGAACCGATATGCCTACGCGGTCAACAACCCCCTGAGGTGCCTCGATTCGACGGGGGAGGATTGCTCTCCCTTGCCCTCGGCGTGGGGATCGTGCCTCGGGACGCGGCCGCGGCGGTTGGCAGATGGGGGGCGCCCGCCTCTATGCCGACAGCATCACTATGCCGAGGATTCCTCGGAAGTGCTTGTCCCCCGTCACGAGGTCCGATGCGCGAGCGTGTGCGCACGCGAGGATGATTGCGTCGACCATATGGAGCCTGTGCTGAAGTTTCAGGTCTGCCGCGGCCTCCGCCACCGACGCATCGACCTCGATGATCGAGGTCCGAGACTTGATGAACTGCAAGCGGTCCGTTGGATTGTGACCCTCCCGGAGGTACTTCGCCTTGATTTCCGCCAGGCACAGAGAAGGCGTGAAGAGGACCTCCTCGCTCTCCAGGAGCTCCCTGACTTCCTCCCCGGCACGGGAGCCTCGGTAGTATTCCACCCAAGCCCAGGAATCAAAGGTCTTCATGAGGATCCCGCTCGTCCCGCAACCCTTTCGTGTTCAGCCAGGGATCGGCGCCGAACAGGGACTCCTTCGATCGGAACAAACTCTTCACCAGGATCTTGTTGATCGCGTCCGAGAGGCGCCGGGGACCCACCTTCCTGAGGAGGTGGTCCCTTACATCCTCGCGGAGCAGGATCGTCGTCTTGACCGGCATCGCATCTACGTATACGCTTACGTATACATAAACGTTTTCTGCTCCCGATCGCGGAACAATCCCATGGGCTTCGTGTGCCCCCGCGCCCGCCAGTACCGCCCGACCTCGGGCCGGTCCGTCTCGATGGACCCGATCCTCGGGTCCCTGTCGAGGCCCCGGACTCTCAACCGGTACGCGTACGCGGCCAACAATCCGCTCCGGTACGTCTACCCTACGGGGAAGGACTTGTGGAACCCGCTCACATGGGGCCGGCGCCACAATCGCCGCCGGTGTCATCGCGGGGGCGGCCCTGACCGCGTACGCGTACTTCGTCGAGGGCGTCCGGAACCCCGGGGAGCTGTCCGGGCGGTTCCTCCTGGGCTTCGACATCGGGTCCGCGGTGACGGGCGTGGGCCTGGGCCTTCTGGCCCGAACGGGCACCATCTTTGTTGGACGTGAACTGACGGAGGCGGCCGGGCGAGGGGGGCAGGCGACGATGCGGCGAGGGCGGTGAACATGATCGCCCGCATCAGCTTCGGCGGGTCCTCCTGGATGCTGTAGCCCTGCACGGCCACGGGGATTCGCGCGCCGTCCTCCGTCGCGACGTGGCCGAGCCGCCCCTCGTCCCGCGCGCGAAAGTGGGCCCGCAAATCACAATGTTCGGATGGAAATTATGCGACGCGAACGCGGACGGGCCGACACCTTTGTGGGGGCCGGGCCGCCAATCAGGGCCTCGCTCGCGATCTGGTTGTACGACCCGCCTGCGTCATCGTTTGCGGAGACCAGGGTCGCCTCGAAGAAGTCCGCGAAGAGGAGGAGCCACAGGGTCCAGAACGGACCCCAGATTTGGAACGACCATAGGGCCGCATAGCCGTAGTAGCGGTTGAGCCGCGACTGGAGCGCGCGGTCCGTCCTCACGCAGGCGGGAACGGCGGGATTCGCATAACCTTTCTCACCGCACGCATGCGTCGTGCGATGCGGCGGTCATCCGTGGAGCCACCCGCGCGCGTCCGCCATGAGGACGGCGAGCGTCACGATCGAGGATTCGAACTCGCCGGCGCGGGCGGAACTCAGCGCCCTGGCCACGGTCATCCGCTCGACGGATCGGACCTCGTCGGGGTTCGGCGCGTGCCCCGTTGGCCGACAGTCCCCCGCGAAGAACAGATGGAGCGTCCCCTCGAGATATGCGGTCAGGTTGTTCCCGACGTACATCTCGAGCAGGCGCGAGCCTTCGTATCCCGTCTCCTCATGCAGCTCGCGGCGCGCGCAGGCCTCCGCGTCCTCCCCGTCGCGCGCGGAGCCCCCGGGGAGGGAGTACACGATGCGACCGAGGCCGTGGCGGTATTCCTTCGTCAGGACGATGTCGCCCTCCTTCGTGAGCGGCAGGACCGCCGCGGAGATCCCGAAGTGGAGCCGAATCCACCGCTTCCGAGCGCCACTCGGGAACTCGACCTCGTCTTCCGTGATCGGCGGCCATTCGTCGCGGATCCTCCGAGAGCCGACGACCTTCGGCGTGCCGGTCACCCGTCCATCCTCGCTGCGGCATCACGCGGCTCGGATACTTAGACGCGTCGATGTCCCGTCCCTCTCGTCACGAACGAACACAACTCTTATAATGAACAATCCGGGTATGCGCGCTCGATGCCCCTGAAGTTCTGGAAGAAGGAGAAGCCCGAGAAGGGCAAGGGGAAAGAGGAGCCGGAAGAGGCAAAGGCGGAGGCCGCGCCGCCCGCGAAGCGGGGGCCAGAGGCGACGAAGCCGGAGCCGAAGCCGGGCGCCGCTCCCGTCTCCCCGGCGAAATCCCCGGCGGCGATCGATCAGCTCCACGCTCGCCTCGTCGACCTCGGCCTCACCGTGGCCGCAACGAAGGGCGTCTTCACGAAGCGTCTCGCCTCGTACTCAGGAGGCGAGGCCGCGTTCCTCAAGGATTACGAATCGGAGCCGTACCGTGCCGTGACCCGCGTCCTGTCGGACTGGGTCGGGTTCCGCGTGCCAGAGGCCTTCGATCCGGAGCAGCTCCTCTCGGAGGTGAACCTCCGATTGAGTTCCTTCAATCTCTCCGTCCAAGCAAAGGACCTCAGCTGGATCGATCAGGACCTGAACCTGCGGAAGGCGAAGATCGTCCTCGGCGACCAGGAGAAGATCGTGCGGTTCAAGGACGCGCGGGATTTCATGAAGGTCGTGAACGAGCTGATCGGATCGAGAAAGCTCGCGTTCCTCGAGCTCGAAACGTGGGACGACGACTTCTGCTTCCTCCTCGTCCGAGAGCCCCGCTGGGACAGGTTGGCGGACACGGATCTCGTCGTCGTGAAGGCGGACCAGACCGCGAAGGGCGGCGAGTGCGGGGAGTGCGGCGCGACCGTCGGGAGGTACTGGAACGACTGCCTGAAGTGCGGGGCCGTGTTCAGCTAGGCATCACGACGTCTTCTCGTCCTTCGTCTCGGCCTTCTTCTCGTCCCTGTCTTCGTGCCCTTCGATCTTCATGGAATCCGGTCCGCCGGGCTTCGTGCGAAGGATGGGCATCGGGTCGTACATCTTCTCGGGCCACTCCCGTCGTTCGACGCGCATCCCGCAATGCGGGCAATTCTTCGCGTCGAGGTGCTCCTCGTTCCGCGTGAAGAGGACCTTGCCGTCGCAGAACGGGCAGTGGAGGGTCCTCGGCTTACGCATGATCCGCTTCGCGAAGACGGACATCTGGCCCTCGCGGAGTTGCGGAGGCATCGACCCGAGACGAAAGCGTGACCCGTTATGAAGGTTCCGTCGCGGTTCAACCCCCCTGCGGTCCACGGCTGCTACGGAAGCCCTCCATCCCGGCTGTGGTGATACGCCGCAAAAGGTCAAATGGAGCCGCAGCATGGGCAATACCGCAATGGTGGAACTCCGCCTGCGGCCCTACCACGACGTCAGGGGTGCGGTCTTCCGCTCGGATGCGGGCTGGGAAGTGCCGACCGGGTATGGACCTCTCGACGCGGAGGTCCGGGCCGTCCGCACGCGCGCGGGGGTGATCGACCGGAGCGACCGCGCGAAGGTCCGCGTCACGGGCGCGGATCGGGTGACGTTCCTCGATGGCCTCGTCACATCGGACATGAAGACCTTGGTCGAGGGCACGTCCGCGTACGCCCTCCTCTTGAACGAGAAGAGCCGCGTCCTCGGGGACCTCCGCGTGTACGCGTTCTCGGATGCCTTCGTCATGGACATCGACGCGGGCCAGAAGGATGCCGTCCTGCGGCACTTGGAGAAACATTTGGTGAGCGACGACGTGGCTTTTGAAGACCTCGGGTCCTGCGGTCACATCGAGGTGCACGGTCCGGCCTCCGGCGACCTCGTCGCGGCGGGCCTGGGCGCGGACATCCGAGGGCTCGCACTGGACGCGTTCCGGACCCTGCCGATCGACAAGAAGCATGAGGCCCATGCGGCCCGCGTGCGCGGGACAGGCGAGGCAGGGTTTGCGATCTGGTCCGCGGGCACGAGCCTCGCGGACGTGTGGGAGCGCCTCGAGCGCCGCGGCGCCGCCCCGATCGGCCGGGATGCGTGGGAGGTCCTCCGGATCGAGGCCGGGATCCCTCGGGTCGGGGCGGAGATGACCCAGGACACGTTGGCCCTGGAGGTCGCGCCGGCCCATGCGATCAGCTACACGAAGGGCTGCTACGTGGGGCAGGAGGTCGTCGCCCGCGGCACCTACCTCGGGCACATGAACCGCAAGCTGTCGGGCCTTCGGATCGACGGGGACCTCCCGCCGAGCCCCGGGGACAAGGTGCGTACAGGCGGCCGGGACTTCGGGGTCGTCACGAGCGCGACGTGGTCCCCCACCCTCGGCTGGGCGATCGCCTTGGCCGTCCTGCGGGTCGACGCGCTGTCCGCGGGATCCCCGCTGTTCGTGGACCGCGGCGGCTGGGATCTGCGCGCGAGCGTCCACCCGCTCCCCTTCGTGCGGGGCAGGACGTAGCCAGCCTCGTTTTACCTCTCCTCAGCCGCCCGCGTGCGCGAGTCTCATATAGCCTGGGCTGGATGGCGGCGCGCATGTGCCGGATGATGGGCGTGGTGAGCCAGGGGCCCGTGTACTACGACCTCTTCGAGGAATTCGCGGATCTGGCGACGATGGGCATGTGCCCCCTGGGGGCGCCGGATGAGCGCGGACACAAGGACGGGTGGGGTATCGCCTGCTACCAGGACGGGGCGCTGAAGTACCACGTGCGGGACGCCGGGTGTGCGGCGGATGCCTCGAAGTACTACGGGACCGCGTGGAAAATCGCGAAACTGAACATCGAGCGCGCGGAAGGCCGCTCGCTGATTGTGATGGGCCACCTGCGCAGGACGAGCGTGGCGGGCCTCGTCGCGCAGAAGTTCTCCCACCCGTTCATCGAAGAGCGGGACGGCGTCACGTGGGCGTTCCAGCACAATGGATCCCTTGTGAAGGACACGGGCCAGGACGACAAGATCGACTCCCAGGTCCTTTTCGGCTCGATTCTTGATCGGCTCGACGGCGGTGACCACACATCCGTGGCGAAGACCATGCAAGAGGTGCGGTCGATTGCGATCGAGAAGTACGGCGGCTTCACCGGCCTCAACTGCATGCTCTCGGATGGCCAGGCCCTTCACGTCTATCGGGATTTCCAGACGAACGGCCAGTACTACACGCTGTATCTGGACAACTTCGGCGAGATGATTATCGCCGTCTCGGAACCGATTCTCGCAATGAAGGCGGAGCCGATACCGCGAGGAATCCTGCACACCGTGACGCCGGACCTGCGGATCCAGAGGAC
>CAMTUI010000029.1:0-19543 GCA_947084985.1 Methanobacteriota archaeon
CGGCTTCTCGGGCTTTCCCGCCTTCTGCGGGCCCGGCGGGCTTTCGGGTGGAGGGACTGACTTCTCCTCAGGCATCAACAATCCCCGGATGGGACGGTGGTCCAAACTTCAGGACGTATTTAAGGGTTAGGAGCGTCGGGTTCTGTCTAAAGTCGGGTGATGAACGCGGCGGGTTCCCGGGACCTGAGGGACGTAACATATCGGGCGATGCTTGGGCGGGCTTCGTCCCAGTTCCGGGGGTTCTTTTGCAGGGAGAGCTCCCTCTCGGCCAGACCTGGCGGCCTTTGCCGTGCCCGAAGGGATTTTCCATCCGAGAACCCATCCGGCTCGGAGGCAGCCGATGCCAGACGCGAAGAGGCTTCATAGCTGGGGGCGGCAAGCATGGTGGGCGACCCTGCTTGGCGGGACGTTCATTGTGGTCGGCTCTATCGCGAACGCCCGTGCGTTGTTTACGGGAGAGCCATACGCAATCCTGGGCGCCAACGCCATCACCCTGGTCGGCCAAGTCCTCCTCTCCGCCGGGGTTGTGGGCTTCCTCGTATACGGGTGGTTTGCGGAACTCGGGTCGATTCGTAGGTAGTCAAGGTCGAGCGCGAGGAGAAAGCGACTCAGGTTGACGGGCGGTATTGATGGCTTAGAATTCTGCCTGACGTAATCGGGGGGCGCGGCGGCACATCAGTCGTGGGAGACGCCGCCGGGATAGCCCTTCCGGATGGGTTCCGGTGGAAGGCGATCCTTGACGTCGCCATCACCCGAGAAGTTACAACGGCCAGCGAGAGCGAAAGCCAAGTCAAATCACCCGATTAGGTAACAGAACCGGAGCGTCGCCTCGCGGCCGCAGCGTCCTCCGAGGTCAGGTGCTTCCGGAACGCAAGGGCGTAGTCCGCGTAACCGAGGCGGCGGTAGAACGCCTGCGCGTCCGGGTTCGCATGGCCCGTGAGCAGGACGAGGGTCGCCGCGCCTCGCGTCCGCGCGAGGTCCTCGCAGTGCCGAACGAGCGCCGTGCCGACTCCCCGTCGACGCGCGTCCTTCACAACGAACAGATCCGTAACCTCCGCGTAGGGCGTCGGGTCGATTGCGGGGACCACCCGGAGGCTCGTGAATCCGACCAGTCGGCCACTTTCCTCCGCGACGAGGAACGTCTCGGCGCGCCCGATCCGACGGAGACGTCGAGCGACGTTCTCCTCGGTGAACGCTTCCCCGAAGTGGTCTCCATAGAAGGCGCGGAACATCGGCACGAGGGCCGGGACGTCCGACTCCCGAACCGGACGGACGAGGACTCGGTCGGCCAACACGCTCACCTGTCTTCCCGCGGCCCCTTCGTGGACCGAAGGACCTTGTACCCGCTCCCGCGTTTCGCGATCTCCGCGTTCCCGAACGCCTCCGCCATCCGTCCGCGGATTGCGTCGGCACCCTGTTTCGTGCGGACGACGAGCCAGAGTGACCCGCCGTCGAGGAGGTGCGCGGGCGCCTCTCGGATGATCCGATCAACAACCGCACGGCCTGCGCGAATCGGCGGGTTGCAAACGATGTGGTCGAACGCGAGGCCCGCCGTGGGCTCGTACAGGTCGCCCACCCGGACCTCCGCGTTCCGGATTCCGTTCAGAGCGAGGTTCGCCTTTGCGGTCGCCACCGCCCGCTCGTTCACGTCCGTCAGGATCACATGGCCTCCGTCCGCGAGGTGCGCGGCCGCAATCCCGATCGCGCCGTACCCGCATCCGAGGTCCAGGATCAGTTCGCACGGCGCGACCTCGAGGGCCTCAATGAGGAGCTCGGTCCCGCGGTCGATCCGGCCGCGGGCGAACGTGCCTGCTTCCGTGCGGAAACGGAACTCCCGACCGAGCAGCACGACACGGAGCTCCGCGGGCTTGCGGCGGGAGGTCGGCCGTCGGGAGAAGTACTGCTCGCCCATTCCGTCCAGGCAACGAAAGGGCGGACCTTAAGGCCGTCGCTCACGGCTTCGGGCTCGGGGCGCGCGTCATCTGGTCCAACAGGACCGTCGCGATCCGGAGGTCCTCGCTCGAGCCGGAGTAGTTCCCGTTGTGGAACTCCCTCCCCGCGCGGTCCAGGACCTCCTGGATGTCCGGGAGGAACGAGACGCCGGCGCCCTGGAGTATCTGCATCCGCGTCCGCGTCTCCTCGATAGCCTTCGCGAGGGCTTCCCGCGCATTCGTCCGTCGGGCGAAGGCCTGGTGGGCCCGCTCGAGATGCTCGACCGCGCGGGCGTAGTTCCCCTCCCGCATCGCCGTGCGCGTGTCGCGGATCGCCGCGTCCGCGTCGTACGAGTGGAACCCTTCCCGTGTGAGGCGCGCGTACAGGACATCCGCGTCCGCGACGCCCGTCCTCGCTTTCTCGTATGTCTCCGCGAGGGTCTTCGTCTCGTCGGCCAAGCGCTTCGCCATCTGGGCCCCGGGCTCGATAATTCCTGTCGCGAGCATGTCCCGCGCGTTCTTGATCTGGGACTCGATGCGCTCCGTCAGGATGCCCTCCGCCCGCATGTCCCCGAGGCGGACGTCCGTGTCGTCGAGGACCTTCGTCCCTTCGACGTACGTCATCCGGAGTCGCGTCGCCTTGCGCTCGATGTCCTGCGCGATCAGCGCGGCCCCTTCCGCGTTCCCGAGGGCGAGTTCCTTCGTCGCGTCCTGCAGGTGTTCCTCGAGTCCCCACGCGGCTCCTTGCGCGAATGCGCGCGGCTCCGCGGGCCCCTTCGTCTCGACGAGGGCCTCAGTCGCGAGCTCCGCGAGGAAGATAGAATTCGACGCGCGTTCCGCCTTGTCCTGCAGGGCGTGGCCTTCCTGCTCCGCGCGCTCGAGGAGCACTCGCGCCTCGAGGTAGTTCGGCACGAACGCACCGTTTTCCCAGATCCCGCTGAGGACCTTTTCTCCCGCGCGCCCGATCAACGCCTCGAGGTCTTCCGTCCGCAGCCCGAGTCGTCTCATCTCTCCGATTCGCGATTGCAGGATCTTCTCGGCCTTCTGGTATCCGCTGTACCGTTCGTCGAGCGTGATCGCCAGGGACTCCGCCTTCTGGGCTGCTCGCAAGGCCTTCGCGTAATCGTGCGCGGCGAACAGGTCCTTCGCGATTGCCAGGGCGTCCTCCGCGGGCTTGAGGTCCACCTGGGTCAACTTGAGCACGGTAACGAGGCCTTCGGAATGGCCGATGGCTTCCTCCGCGTGTCGAGCCTTCGATGCCTTCAGGAACCCGATCCCGGAGCCCTTGTGTTCGTCCATCTTCCCTCCCCGCCATGGGAACCGTTGCGGTGCCGCGTGCCAGGAGGAGTTTCCCGCACCTGGCCGGTGGGTTGCAATGCCTATGGAATACATGGAGTAAAAGGGTTGTGATTGTTCCTCCGTGATAATCACGATTGATAGTTCCGAGCCGATTGGATGGGTTCATCCGTCTGGCGCGAACAGGTCGGAGAACGTGTTGCGTGGAGGAGCGATCTGCCAAGCGGCAAGATTCCCGTTGATCGCGTGCCGACGGTCGTGGCCGCCGTCCTCTTCCTTCGGGCAACCCGGTCCACGATGTCCAGAATCAGAGGTGGCACACGTTGAGCGACTCACCTCCCAGGTAACTGTTATAGTCGGGGCCGACCTACGCCGCCCGACCATGGGTGGGCTCGTCCGGCTCGCGCGCCCTCTGAACTGTGTGATGTCCGCCGTCGGTGTGGGCATCGGGGGCATCGTCGCGGTGGGCACACAGGCGTGGGGCGAGTTCGCGATCTCGCTCGCCCTGGCGGGTCTCGCCGCGGCCTCGTTCACGGCCGGTGGCAACGCGCTGAACGACATCTACGACCGGACCACGGACGCGATCAACCATCCCGACCGTCCCATTCCGGCGGGCCAGATCACCCTCGCAGGGGCGAAGGCCTTCGCAGGGAGCGCGTTCGCTCTTGCCGCCATCCTGGCATTCTTCGTGAACCTCTGGGTCGTGGCGATCGTCGCGTTCAATGCGGCGCTCATGTTCGCATACGAATCCGCCCTCAAGGCGCGGGGCGGGCCCGGGAACGTCGCGATCGCCTTCCTGGTCGCATCCCTGTTCATGTTCGGGGGCGTCGCCGCGTACCGCGCATCCCCGGACCCGATCATCCGGACCGCGTTCCTTGGGTCCCTCGCCTTCTGCGCAACCCTCGGCCGGGAGATCACGAAGGACATCGAGGACATGAGCGGGGACGTGGACCGCCGGACCTTGCCGCTGCGGATCGGGGCGACGCGGGCGGGGCAGGTTGCGGCGGCCGCGCTCATCCTCGGGGTGGTCCTCAGCTTCCTGCCCCTCTACTACGAGGTCCTCTCCCTCGGATACGCGGTCCTCGTCGTCCCTGCGGACGGAACGTTTATCTACGCCGCCCTCCACTCGGCCGCGAATCCGGCGCGATCCCAGCGCGTGACGAAATACGGGATGATCATCGCCCTCGCCGCGTTCCTCGCAGGTGCGTTCCTGTGACCGTATACGAATACCTTGTGGAGCGTCGTGCGAAGGGCCGCCTTCACATGACCCTCCTCGACCCGGACAAGCAGACGACCGAGGAGGCCGGCAACCTTGCGGCGGAGGCGTTTCAGGCGGGGACCGACGCGATCATGGTCGGCGGCTCGACCGGGGTGACACAGGACAAGGTCGATGCGACCGTCCTCGCGATCAAGGAGGCCGCGAAGGTCCCCGTGATCCTCTTCCCCTCGAACGCTGGGAACCTGTCGCCTCATGCGAACGCCCTGTACTTCATGAGCCTGCTGAACAGCCGCGATACCCGCCTGATCGTCGGTGAGCAGCGCCTCGCCGCGCCAATCGTGAAGGCGTGGGGCCTCGAGACGATTCCCATGGCGTACCTCGTCGTCGAGCCGGGGATGCGCGCGGGCGAGGTCGGCGATGCGGACCTGATCACCCGCAAGAACCCCGTCGTCGCGGTGCAGTACGCCCTCGCGGCGCAGATGCTCGGGATGAAGCTCGTGTACCTCGAGGCGGGGAGCGGCGCGCCCGAGCCGGTCCCGGAGAAGCTTGTCCGCGCGGTGAAGGAGGCGGTCGACATCCTCGTCGTCGTGGGCGGCGGGATCCGCACACCCGAGGCCGCGGCCGCGATCGCGCGGGCCGGGGCGGACGTCGTCGTCACGGGGACGATCGTCGAGGTCGCCAAGGACGCGGGGCTCCTCCGCCGGATCGTCGAGGCGGTGAAGGCGAGCTGATGCACGTCCTCCGCCCGAAGTCCGTTGCGGAGAGCCATGCGGAGACCACGCGCATCGCGCGTCGCCTCTTCGTATCGCCGCCACCGCAACGCATGGTCCTCCCGATCCTCGCGTTCTCAATCATGGAGGCGTTCCTCCTCGTGTATCCGCGACTTGACGCGACTCGTGTGGCCCTCGGGTCCGCGGCAATCGCACTGCCCGCGTACGTGGCCGCCCTCGCGACGAAGCCCGCAGCCGAGGCCCTAGGCGGTCGGATGTATTTCCGGCGGTCGTTCCTCCTCGTCTTCGTCGGGCTCATCACGATGGGCGCGATCGAGGTCGTCGCGGTCTCCGCCCTGTCGATCTACGCGATCTTCGGCGGCGTGGTGTACGATTTCCGCATCGACCGGGTCGTGCTCCTCGGCTACGGCGCGATCCTCTGGGTCCGCGAGGTCATCCTCACCGCGACGTCGAACTCGAAGCACGTCCGGTCCCTGCCCGCGGCGTCCCTGCATCCGCTCCTCGGTCTCGTCGGGTTGGCGGTGTTCGTCCCCTTCGGGTTCGTGGACCTCCTCCTGGCCTTCCTGGTCTTCGCCCTGTTCTTCGCGAGCGCGGTTGCCTACGCGGAGATCGCGAGACGGCCCCTCCTGAGGTCCTTCGGTGTGGACGGCCTGAAGCTCCTGCGCTCCACGCTCGATCACTACACGGATCCGGAGGAGGCGGGGATTCAGGAACTCGAGTCGTTCTTCGATTCGATCAGCGTCGCGGCGCGCGTCCGGGTCGCGGGCCTCGCCTTTCGCACGACGAAGGGGATGAAGGCCGTCTTCGTCGCACCGACCGTCCACCCGGGTCCGATGGGCTACGTCGGCGGGAGCGATCTGCCCTCGAAGGTCGCGAAGGGCCTCGCGGACCTCACGCCGAACGTGATCGTGGCCCATGGGCCGACGACCCACGACGAGAATCCCGCGACGTCCGCCGAGGTGAGCAAGATCGCGGACCACGTTCGCATCGCAATCGGTTCAGCGGATTTCCGGATCGCCGTCGGAGCGCCGCACCGGGCGATGTTCGGCCGTGCCACAGCCCTGGCCCAAGCCTTCGGGGATGTCGTGCTGATCGTCGCGTCCTTCGCCCCGAACCCGACGGACGACATTGACAGTGCGACGGGCCATGCAGCGGTCCAGGAGGCGCGCCTCGCCGGCGCACAGGACGCGGTCTTCGTAGACGCACACAACTGCCTCGAGCCCGGGGTGGGCCTCACCCTGTTCGGCAGCGAGCGGAGCCATGAGATTGTCCAGGCTGCGCGCGCGGCGACGGAAGCGGCCCTCGCGGCGCCGAGGACTCGGGCACGCATCGGATACGGCGCGAAGCGGGGCTTCTGCACACCGGATCAGGGGATCGGAGCGCGCGGCATCGAGGCGCTCGTCGTCGAGACGGGTGCGACACGCACGGCGTACGTCGTCTTCGACGGGAACAACATGGTCCCTGGGGTTCGCGATGCGGTGCGCGCACGCCTTGCCGGCCTCGTGCAGGAATCGGAGGCACTGACGACGGACAACCACTCCGTGAACCTCACGATGGACGGGTTCAATCCGATCGGTGCGGTCCTCGACCGCGAGACGATCCTGACGCACGCGGAGGCCGCGGTCCGCGAAGCCCTCCAGGATCTCGAGGATGTCGACGCAGCGGCGTTCGCCGCGGACATCCCGGATTTTCGGATCTTCGGACCGCAGTCTGCGGCGCGCCTCACGACGTCGATCAACTCGACCCTCGCGGTCCTGCGACCCGCGCTGTACGTGACGTTATCCGGGGCGTTGGCCCTCGGATCCCTCGTGATCGTCCTGTTCTAGACGAGATCGAGAAACCGGCGGTGGATGCGGAGATCGCCGCTCAGCTCCGGATGGAACGCGGATCCGATGAAGGAGCCTTGGCGTGCGAGGACGATCTTGTCGTCATAGCGGGCGAGGGGCTGGCAGTCGCCCCATGTACGGAGGATTGCGGGGGCGCGGATGAAGACGCAGTGGAACGGCGACTCGAGGCCGTCGACCATGAGATCCGCCTCGAACGATTGCCTCTGCCGGCCGAAGGCGTTGCGGTCCACCGCCATGTCCATGAGGCCCAGGAGCCGCGTCTTCGTCCTCTCCGCCTGGATGCCAGCGTCCTTCGACAGGAGGATGCATCCCGCGCATGTGCCCATGATCGGCATGGACTCCTGTGTCGCGCGGCGGAGGATCTCGTCGAACAGGCCGAGATTCACGAGGAGCTTCGAGATCGTTGTGCTCTCCCCGCCCGGGATCGTAAGGGCGTCGACTCCCTCGAGGTCCGCAAGGCGGCGCACGGGGATCGCGTCCCCCGCCTTCCCGTATTCCTTCATCGCACGGGCCACGGCGTCCACGTGCTCGCTCACGTCGCCCTGGACGCCGATGACCCCGATCCGCATCGGTCCGTCCTACGCGGACGCGTGATAAAAACCCTGGGCTCCCCGAGGATTATCTCGCACCGAAGACCCGCGGGATCGCATGCATTGCGAGAAGCTCGCCGTAGACGTAGCGGTCCGATTCCTCCCCTTGGTATGGGACGAAGACGTCCAGCGCGTCCCCGTCCCTGTCTTCGAGGCGGACCTCGATCGCGTCGGTTTCCTCCCCGCTGTCCGGATGGCGGATCCGGACGTCGGAACACAAGGCGGTCGCGCGGAACTCCTTTCGCTTCGCGCCTTCGCGCACCTGGCTGACGAGGAGGTCGATTACCCGATCGGACGGGGGATGGTCCGCGTCCGCGAAGCCGGAGATCATCCGACTCTTGCCGTCCATCGTCAGGACGGCCCCGAACGGGTTGAACTCCCCGGACTCCCCGAGCATCCGCTGGGCGAAGGGGAGCACGACGTTCAGCAACTCATCAAGGTCCTCACGCGTCATCGATCCGCCAACCCGGTGCGCCGGAATATATCCTTGGACGCGCCCCTAGCTGTTCTCCCGATCCGCCTCGGCGGCCTGACGCAACAACTCCTGCAGGATGCCCGCGAAGGCCTCCGAGTCCGCGAGGAGGCCAAGGCGCTGGCTCACGACGCTGCTGATGAGCACCTCGTCCCCGGGTTTCGGCGCGTCGCGGGGTCGGACCACGTCGTCCCCTTCCGGGAAGACGGCCTCGCCCATCGGCGAGCGCCTGAGAGCGTCCGCATGGCGCTCGTCGAGCGGGACGATCTCGAAGAATCGGTCGAGGAGAATCGGTCGGCGCACGTGCCCCAGGATCGTCACGCGGACTCGGTCGATTGCGGGGTCGAGGGATGTATTCTTCCGGAGGGCCTCGCGGTTGATGCCAATCTGAGACAACTCGAGATCCGGGGACATCCCGCCGAAGGGCGTAACGTACCAGTGCCGAAGCGTTTCGATGGGGAAGGCGGGTGCGACATCGCCCGGCGGGCCGGGCCTTCGTTGCACGATAGTGAAAATGCCTCGCGCTTGTATTTGTACTCTCACTCTTGAAAATCTTCCTTGAGAGAGTGTCGCTCGCGCCTCCCGATTTTCCGCTAGTCTGCTCGATACCCTTATCTAGAACACGGAATTACGCTCGCCAGAGGGGTGCCCTCACGGCGATCGGATTCGTGCTGATAGACCTCGAGCCGGCGAAGGAGAAGGAGGTCTACCAGAAGCTGATCAAGATCGAGCACATCGTCGAGCTCTACCCTTTGTTCGGCGAGTACGACCTGATCGCGAAGGTCGAGGCGGATTCGTACGACGCGATCGGGGACCTCGTGATATCGAAGATCCGGTCGATCGACGGCGTGAAGGCGACGAAGACGCTCGCCCGCATGTCGTTCTGACCGAAGCGGGCGGGCTTCTCGTTCGAGTGGGCTATTCTTCCCGCCGCGGTTCGTACACGGCAATCGCCTCAATTGAAACCTTGAGTCCGGGCGCCTCCGCGCCGAGCCGCGCGGTGGACCGAGCGGGCGGCTCCTCCGGGAAGAACTCCTTGTACGCGTCGTTCATCGGCCGGAAGTCCGCCGGATCCGCGAGGAAGACGGTCGTCTTGACGACCGCGTCGAGGCCAAGGCCAAGCTCATGGAGGATCGAGCCGATGTTCCGGAGGCATTGGCGTGTCTGGCCTCCTACATCCGCGGCGGCCCACTCGCCCGGCTTCGAGCCCGGGGCGAGCGGCGCCTGGCCTGCGATGAAGACGAGGCCGTTCGCGACGACGCAATGGGAGTACGGGCCGATGGGCTTCGGATGGTTCGGGAGGTCAGGGACCGCCTTCATCGTTCCACGGTGCGGGAACGGCGGACATCGCAAAAGGCTTTCCGGGAGGTCGCGACGTTGCCGCTCCGCTCTCTGCCGACGACCGTTTAGAGCTAAAACTATATTAAACGCGGGCGGCCTTTGACCGATGGACCGTAGGACGGACGAGCGACCGACCACCCCTCCCACAAGTGGGACGCCTATGCCCAAGAGAGACCTCGCATTTCGGATCGGCGGGGCCGCCGGTGACGGCGTCTCCTCCACCGCCGAGAGCTTCGCGAAGATCTGCGCGCGGAGCGGCCTTCACACCTGGACGTATTCCTCGTATCAAAGCGTGATTCGCGGCGGCCACGTGTGGACGCAGGTCCGCGGCGGACTCGACCCAATCCGGTCCCACGGCGAGGACCCGGACGTCCTGATCGTCCTGAACCAACAGACGATGGACATCCACCAGGGCGACATCCCGGAGGGCGGTGCGATCATCTTCGACCCGGAGAACGTGAAGCCGGAGCCGAAGAAGATCCGGCCGGACGTCCGGATGATCGGCATCCCGCTCCGCCGCAAGGCGCAGACGATCTCACCGAACGCCCTGGTGCGGAACACGGTCGCTCTCGGGGCCGCCGTCACGCTGTTCGACATGGACTTCCGCCACGTGGAGAGTGCCTTCCGTGACATCTGGGGCGACAAGAAGGCCGAGGTCGTGCAGCAGAACATCGAGGCCGCGAAGCTCGGCGCCGGCGCCGTGTCGGAGTCGGGCGGGTCCCTGATGCTCGGGCTGACGTACACGAACGTGCCGCGGCACCTGATGACCGGCAACGAGGCGATCTGCCTCGGCGCCCTCGCGGCCGGCTGCAAGTTCCTCGCCCAGTACCCGATGACGCCCGCGTCGTCGATCATGCATTGGATGGCCGCCCACGCGCCGAAGTATGGGATCGTCGTGAAGCAGGTCGAGGACGAACTCGCGGCGATGAACATGGCGATCGGCGCCGGCCATGCCGGCGTGAGAGCGATGACCGCGACGTCCGGTGGCGGCTTCTCTCTGATGGTCGAGGCCCTCGGCCAGGGCGGGATGACGGAGACTCCCGTGGTCGTCGTGCTCGTGCAGCGCTCCGGTCCCTCGACCGGATTGCCGACGAAGACGGAGCAGGGGGACCTGAACCTCGCCCTCGGGGCCGGGCAAGGGGACTGGCCGAGGGCGATCCTCGCGCCCCGCAACTCGGAGGAATGCTTCGTCCTCACGACGCAGGCGTTCAACCTCGCGGACATCTACCAGACGCCGGTGATCGTGATGTCGGACCTCTACCTGTCCGAAGGGTACCGCACGGTCGACCCGTTCGACTTCAACGTGCCGATCCTGCGGGGCATGATGGCGGCGGACGGCGGCACGGCAAAGGAGTACAAGCGGTACCTGCTCACGGAATCCGGCGTGAGCCCGCGGTCGATCCCGGGCATGAAAGGTTACCAGTACATCGCGGGGTCCGACGAGCACGACGAAGCGGGCGTGCTGATCTCGGACATCCTTGCGGGCGTCCCGGAGTACGTGGAGCTGCGGAAGCGGATGATGGAGAAGCGGATGCGGAAGCTCGACGGCCTTCGCAAGGACACGCCGCCGCCCGAGAGGTGGGGCCCGAGCGACGCGGACATCACCCTCGTCCTCTGGGGGTCCACGCAGGGCGCCGCCCGCGAGGCGGCGGCGCGCGTCGAGGAACGCGAGGGGTTCCACGTGAACACGGTCGAGTTCCCCACGCTCTTCCCGTTCCACCGGGACGAGGCGCTCGCACTGCTCAAGGCGGCGAAGACGACCTTGGCGATCGAAGGGAACTTCACGGGACAGTTCACTCGACTCCTCCGGGCCGAGACCGGCTACGCCCCGGACCACTTCTTCGGCAAGTACGACGGGGAGCCGTTCCAGGCGCGGGAGATCGCCGCGAAAATCCTCGAGGTGGTCGCGTGAAGGTCGCGTTCGAGCTGCAGACGTACAAGTCGGAGATCAAACCGACCTGGTGCCCCGGCTGTGGCGACTTCGCCGTCCTGAACGCGTTGCAGAAGGCGATCCATGCGCTGCAGCTCGAGCCGTGGAACATCCTGCTCGTCTCGGGGATCGGCTGTTCGAGCAACCTGCCGCACTTCCTGTCCACATACGGGTTCCACGCGATCCACGGGCGGGCGATCCCCGTGGCTACGGGGGCGAAGCTCGCGAACCCGGACCTGCACGTGATCGTCACGGGCGGCGACGGGGACGGGTACGGGATCGGCCTGGGGCACTTCATCCACGCGATGCGGCGGAACCTCGATATCACGTACATCGTGATGAACAACGAGATCTACGGCCTGACGACGGGCCAGGCAAGCCCGACGTCGGAGAAGGGGATGAAGACGAAGTCCACGCCGAACGTCGGGGTGATCGAGAACCCCTTAAACCCGATCACCCTCGCGATCTCCGCAGGCGCGACGTTCGTCGCGCGCACGTTCAGCGGGGACGTGAAGCAGATGGCGGACCTCGTTCAGAAGGGGATCGACCACAAGGGCTTCTCCCTGATTGACGCCCTCTCGCCATGCGTGACGTACAACAAGGTCAACACGTACGACTTCTTCCGTCAGCGGGTGTACGACCTCCAGAAGGAGGGCCACGACCCGATGGACGTCAAGGCGGCCTTCGCGAAGGCCATCGAGTGGCCGACCGTCCAGCAGGAGCGGATCCCGATCGGGCTGTTCTACCGGGCGGAGGGCGTCCCGACGTACGAGGAGCTCGAGCCGGGGCTCGCAAAAGGCCCGCCGGTGCGGCAGCCCCTGGGAATCGAGAACCCGGACGAGCTGATGGCCGAGTTCCTTTGAGCCGCTCGCGCTCCGCGCGCTTTTGGGCCCAACCTCTTACGGGAGCGGCCCCATCGCGTACGCGATATCTGTGGCGGAATCGGACCTGGTCGGGGACCTGGGGCGTGCGCTGCGGCGACAGGCTCCGCGATCCGTCGTCCCGTGGCTTGCCCTCGTCGGTCTCGGGCTCGTCCTCGGGATCCAGAGCGGGTTTCCCCTCGAAGCGCTTCTCTTCCTCACCCTCGTCGCGGCCGCCGCGTCGGCCTCGACGTCCCTCGCCGTGAACCGCGTTCGCCTCGCGACGGCAATCGCGGAAGCCCTGCTGCCGCGGCTCGTCGAGGCGGCTCCGCCGGGAACGCGCCGCGTCATCCTCGTCCTCGATGCGGGCCTTGTCCTGCTCCCGTCGCCGAGGCAGCTCCTCTTCTGGATGTTCTTCACGAAGGACGGGCTCCCCGTCCGCCCGCACGTCGAGGACCTCCTCCGGTGGACCCGCACGCTGCGGATGATCCGGATCGGGTTCGTCCTGCGGGACCATGGTCCGGAGCCCGCGCGGGTCCGCCTGGACAGACTCCGCGGCGTGATTGGGGCGGGACGTGCCGCAGCCGTCTTCCTACGGAACCGGAAGGAGATTTCGGGTCCGCTCGACCCGGAGTGGAGCGCGGTGGGGAAGTTCGCCGGCTCGTTTCATCCACGGTCCGCGGATGCCCTGCGATACGTGACGGATGACCTCGCCGGATACCTCGAAGACACTCTCCGATCGTTCCGCGAGACGCTTCCGTCGACCGTTGAGGGTTCGTCCGGTCTCCGCGGTCGCTAGTGTCTCTCGATTCGGGGGAAGTCGATGGGCCCTTCGGCCGCCGTCCCATCCCTCATGCGTTCGATCCGCGCGCGATCCTCGTCCACGCGCCCGAGGAGCTCCCGGACCTCGATGTCGAGGTACCTATCCGGATACGGGCGCATCTTGTCCGCCCCCCGCTGCAGGAGGGTCGCGGCACCGATGAGATTCCCGTTCTGAAAGTGATGGTACGCGGCGCAGATCTGGATCAGACCCTGGAGGAACAGACGCGGCTCCCCGTGCTCCTTGCGCCAGACGTCCTCGAGGACCTCGTGGGCTTCGAAGAAGTACTCCCGGTTGAAGAGGCGGATCCCCTCCTCGATCGGGTCCAGGCCCTTCGCGGGATCATGCTCCGCCATTCGGGATGCGAAGCGATGGCGCAGCCATCAACCTTTGCCGACGCGCCCATTGAAGGTCGAGCGCCTCACGGCTTCCGAACGAAGAGCCGCCAGATCTCCCCTTCCTGCGAGCTCGTGAATGTGTACCCGTTCTGCGCGCAGAGGACCGGGATCGAAGAGGTCGCGGTCGGCTCGCTGTCCGTGATGACCTCCACGACGGACCCGGCCGGGAGGGCCTCGAGGGCGTGCTTCGTCTCGATGAACGGGTAGGGACAGAGGAGGCCGCGGGTGTCGAGCACGCGATCCGCCTCGGACCGGGCGGTCTCGCCTGCGAGCAGTTCTGGAGCGCTCATGGGAACATCCGGCTCAGATGAACGTCACGACGCCGCCATCCTTGGCGGCAGGAAGCGCCTGGGTCAGGAACCCGATCATGTCCTCGAGCTTGACGCCCGGCTCGACGGTGTCCGGCGTGATGCCCTCGCTCTTCAGGATTTCGCCCGATGCGGCGCACGCGCAGACCTCCGCGCCATACTTCATCGCGTCTCGGAGCACCTGCCCGAGGGGCGGGTATCCCGGCAACTGAATCTTGTCCGCCGCGCCCTTGCGGAGGAGCTCGAGGCCTGCGGTGGTCGCGTACACGCGGGCCTTGTGGCCCATTGCGGCCGCGCCCATCGCGAGCTGGAAAGCGGGATAGGCCCGCTTCGGATCGTTCGATACGAGCACAATGTGAACCTCTTGCTGCCCCATGGTATCTATAACCCTGTTATAATCGAGGCTATATGAACTTTAGTGATTGAAAAATCCTTACGATTTAGCGTTTGCTTGAAGGAGCAACGTCCTCACGATGTCCGGGGCGTACGTGCCGCGCTCCGTGACGAACGTCGTGATGAGACGGCCCGGCGTGAGCTCGAAGTAGCGGTTCAGGACCTCGACGTTCTTCGGCGGTGCGTCCCAGACCTCGTTCGGATCCCGCGCGGCGGTTCCAGGCCATGAGGCCGCATCGTATCGCGCGTCGAACTTCATCATCTCGCACGCGACGTACGTCGGCTTTCCATGATATGTCGCGGCGAGGGCGAGGGCATAGGACCCGATCTTGTTGACGACCGACGCATCCTGGAGGAGCGCATCCGCACCGATCAGCACGCATGTGGCCTCCGCGAGGAGGGACGACCCGCCGGCGTCCGGGACGAGCGTCGTGGCCACGCCCACGTCGGCCAAGGCAGCCGCAAGGGTCCGACCTTCGAGCTGCGGTCGCGATTCCAGGACGTAGACGCGTTTCACCCGGCCGCGCGCGTGCGCGACGCGGAGGGCCTCGAGGACGTTTTCGCTGTGGCTGAGCGTGACGATCGTCGCGCGCTCCGGGGCGATCTTCAGGAACGTCCGGGCGATGCGCTCCCTCGCGGACTCGAGGTCCGCGCGGATTTCCGCGAGTACGGCGGCGGGACTATGACCCTCCTTGACGAGCCGCGCGAAGAGATGGGCGACGTTATGGACGATCGCCATCGCCGGCTGCGCTTCGGAGATCCGGGCCGCGGTCTCCGCAAGACTTGTCGCATCCGGGCGGCCCTTCGCCTCCGTCGCGAGGAGCCCCATCGTCTCCAGGGCCAGGCGCGCGAGGCGAGACGCGCCGCTCGTCCGGTCCGACGCGATGCCCTCGATCGCTTCCTCAACGGCCGGCGGCAGCACGTTCCATCCTCTCATGGTACATCGCGAGGCCCGTGATGCTCACGCGGATGCGGCGTTCCAGGAAGTCCTTCGGATACCGCCTGGCGGCGCGGCACGACATGTCGTACAGCTCCCGCGTCACGCGGTCCTCGCCGATCGCTGCAAGTTTCTCCTTCACCACGCGCGCCCACGCCGGATACGCGACCATCATCGCTTCGATCGCCTCCTTCGGCCGCGTGTGCGGGCCGTAATGGCTGTACAACAAGGCGCGCGGCTTGAGCGTCAACAGGCGTTCGAACGTCCGGAGGTTCTTCTCCAGGTCGAACGCGGGCGCGGGAGCGATCGGCATGAGGATTTCGTCCCCGGGGAAGTACAGGCCCGCTGCATCTCCGGTGTACACGCACCGGTTCCGCTCGTCGAGGATCGTGAGTTCATGAGGTGCGTGGCCCGGTGAATCGAGGAAGACGAGCTCATGCTTCCCGAGCTCTAGGCGATCCCCGTCCTTCACGGCGACGAGCCGGTCTGCGGGGATCGGCCGCATCGTGCCGAAGAGCTCCGCCTCCTCGGGGCCCAGGACCTCCCGCGCGCTCGCGACGAGCTTCGTCGGATCCACGAGGTGCTTGTGGCCGCGCTCGTGGACGTACACGGTGGCGTGGGGCATGTCCTGAAGGAGGAAACCCGCGCCGCCCGCGTGGTCCAGATGAATGTGTGACACGACGAGCGCGTCGATGTCCGCGGGCTTGAGGCCAAACGCCCGGACGGCCTCGAGGATCCGCTCGACCTCCCACGACGTGGCCGTCTCGATGATTGCCTTGCGGTCGTCGTCGATCAGGTAGATCGCGCCGAACGCCTCCTGCTGGAACATCCGCACATCGGCGAGGTGCGTCTCGGCGTCGAACGGGAGGCGCTCGAAGGGCATGCGACACCCGATGGCCGACACAGAAATCTATCTTTGCTCTAGCGCCCCGGGCTAGGAAGGCGAGCGAGGGGACTCCTGGGCAAGCTTGAAGCCCTGCCCATCGCATGATGAGCGCGGAGGGACGTCCGTGGCCGCACCCGTTGGTCGCCCGCCCGTCTCTCGCGCCTTCGCCGCATCGACCCTCGCGCACGAACCCACGAAGGATCGGCCAGAGGACGCGGGCTGGTTCGATTCGCTCCTGATCGTGGTCTTCCTCTTCCTCCTGATCGGAGCGGGGATCGCGGCCGTCCTGTGGTTTCTTGGCCGGCTTTGAGTTCGGCCGACCGAGTCCCGTCGCGTGACCGGAAGGTTTTCTTACGTCTCTCCATCTTCCCGCTCCGCGGCGGTAGCCAAGCTCGGAAACGGCGCGGGATTTAGGGTCCCGTCCCGAAGGGGTTCCCAGGTTCGAATCCTGGCCGCCGCACCCGGGCATTCCCACCGAATGCTGAAGATGGCCGAGGCCTTTCTAGGCTCGATGCCGCAGAGACCGCCGATGTACACGCGGACGGCGCTCCGAACGATCCACCTCGACAATACGAGTTCCCCGCCGGTGCGCGCGACTCACCGCGACGCGGTCATTGTGCTGGGGATGCTTTGCCTGATTGTAGGCGTGATCGTCGTGCTCGCTATCCTCGTCCTTTGAGGACGACTCCGCCACGGTCCTCGTCGACGTCTATCGGTTGATGTCCAAGAGCGCGACCTTCTCGAGCGCGAGGTCGGGACGTCGATCCCTTGGGATCGTTCGTTCCTCCGACGCACTGATGCCTAGCGAGGATAGGGACTTCTCTGCGGGCTCTAGGGCGCGGTCATCGCGGGTCCATCCGAATTCACGGAGGAGGTCCTCGACCGATGAGGATCCGAAGAGGACGATCGCGGCCGTTTCCGTCCCCTTCCGGATCCCGCCCGCGCGAATCGCATCCGATACTTGTCGTTGCCCGGTGAGGTAGAGAAGCGTCTCCATCGCCAGGGTCCTCGCGACCATCGTGCCCTTCGCCTTGGCGCGTTCCGCATGGGCGATGGCCGATTCGAGGTGATCCCGGCCGAAGACGACACGTGCGTCGGCGAGCAGAACCTCAACGCCCCGCGAGGACGCCCAAGCATTCGCTCGCCGAAGCTCCGCCTCCGGGTCCTCGATCCGGAATCGGGCGCCCGCCATCTCGTGGTTCATGTGAAGTCTCCCAGAGCAGCCTGCCCCTCGATTTCCCGCGCGTCGACCGAGACTCCGACCTGTTCCTTGATCTTCATTGCAAGCATCGGGCCGATCGTGGGGATGCGCGCGAGGTCGTTCGGATTCGCTTTCTGCAGATCCCGCAGCGTCTTGTATCCGCACTGGAAGAGGGCACGGCCGCGTACGCGGCCGACGCCGCGGAGCGAGATGAGTTCAATCAGCTCCTCCTTCACGCCGTACTGCACCTGGATCGTGAGGCGCGTCAGCCCGCGGACCTTCTTCTTGTTGAAGATCTTGCCGAGTTCGGCCATGGAATATAGGAGCCACTCGGCCTGGTCCGTCATCCGCCGCACGTCTCCGGGCCCGATTCCGAACTTCTTCGTGACCTCCTCTTCCGTGCGCTCCATGATCCAGTCGCCGAGGAGGGACGCGGCCTTGACTTCGGCGAGGAAGAAGTCGTAATCCTCGACGGGGAATGTCAGGTCGGCCTCCTCGATCTTCTGCTCGACCCAAGCGTAGTCGCCCCGGCGGAGGTACAGCTTCGGCATGTCCGGAGTCGTGCAAATCGTCCAGAGATGGTAGAACGAATCGTCGCGGTTTTCGCGCATGGCGTTTCGCATCCTGACGGCGCTCAGCGGGTCGATGTACAGGTCGCTCGTCCGCCTCCCGAAGAACGTGGCTTTGAGGAAACCATCCTTGCGGGTGATGAAGTCCTCCTTCTCGAGGAAGTCGAGGACCTCGCGGATCTTGCCGTGTATCTCGTAGATGTCGCCGGCGAAGGCGTAGAAGGTCCGGTTGAAGAATGCGAAGAGGTCGTCCTCTGTGTTCACGTGCCCTGTCGCAACGCTCGCGAGCACGTGCATGCGGAGCGCGGGTTCCGATCCGAGCTTTGATTCGATGGCTTCCGGCTCACTGAGGAAGTATTGTTCGATGAGTTCATCGATCTCATCGATGTCCTTCGCGAAGAGGATGGCCTCACCGTACTTGTCATACTTCGGTCGACCGGCCCGGCCGCACATCTGCTTGATTTCGAGGACTGGAATCGGAGAGAGTCCGAAGTTCACATCGAAACGGTTGAGGTCGCGTATGATGACGCGGCGTGCAGGGAGATTTATTCCATTTGCTAAGGTCGGAGTTGCGACGATGGCTGCGATGCGCCCCCGCTTGAATTCTTTCTCGACGATGGCACGCTGGGCGTTCGTGAGCCCGGCATTATGGAACGCAACCCCGTTTCCGATGGACTTCGCCAGCCGCGCGCCCATGGAGGTCGGCTCCTCCTGTGCAGCCGCGAGACTGTCCGCGATCTTTGCAAGCTGGTCTCGTTGCTTCTCGCTGAGCTTGTCCTTGACTTGTTGGCCGAGCGCTTTCGCCAGGGCCTCGGTTGAGCGTCGAGTGCTCACGAAGACGAGAGCCTGCCCACCCGACGCCATGATGTCCCCGACGAGGCCAGAGATGTCGTCCTCGCCGCCCTTCACCTCTTGCACACTCCGGTCCGCGAAGTGGACGAGTCTGTCGTGATAGACACCCTCCTTCAAGGGAACGGGCCGCCATTCGCTCTTCACGTGCTCCGCTTCGAGCCACTTCGCGAGCTGGTCCGAATTCTTGATTGTCGCGCTGAGGGCGAGGACCTGCGCCTTCGGGTTGACCTGTCGCAGCTTTGCAAGGGTGACCTCGAGCGTGGGTCCTCGGTCTGCGTCGTTGATGAGATGGACTTCGTCTGCCACCACAACGGTGAGTTGCTGCAACCAGTTGATTCGATGCCGCAAGAGGGAATCGGCCCGCTCCGACGTTGCGACGATCACGTCGAACTTCTCGAGGGAAGGGTCCGGCGAGTCGTAGTCTCCGACGCTCACCCCGACCTTGATCCCGATTCGCTCGAACTCCTTCAGGTCCTCGTACTTCTCCGAGGCCAGAGCGCGGAGCGGCACAATGTACAGCGCCTTCCCGCCGCGAAGGACTGACGCGATGATTGCAAGATAGGCTACGAGGGACTTGCCGCTCGCGGTCGGGATCGCGAGCACGAGGTTCTCCCCGAGGAGTGCAGGCCCGATGGCGTCCGCTTGCGGCGGATAGAGCTCCTCGATCCCCTGCCCCTTCAGAATCTCCACGATGCGGGGGTCGAGACCCAGGTCCGCGATGCGCATTCGTCTTCCGATGAAGGACGTCTCGGATAAAGATTGCTGGGAGGGGAGCGGGACTCCGATGTTTGCTGCGAGCAAGGCTAGCTCGTTCAGACCCACGAAGGTTGATCAGTGATGGTTCGAGACTCAGCCCCCTAGCCCCAGGTGGACGCGTGCATCCTGCATTCGAACACCTTTCAATTCCGATAACGGAGGGGTAGTATCCTAAGCCAGGAACGCCATCATAATAGGCTCGATCA
>CAMTUI010000030.1:0-57222 GCA_947084985.1 Methanobacteriota archaeon
CCTGGCCTCCTTCGCCTTCGGCCGGAGCTCCTTGCTCCCGCACTTGCGGCAGCGCGTGGCCCGCATCGCGTTCCGGGCGTAGCACTGCATGCAGATCATCTTGTGCAGGAGCCGACGCTCGGCCTCCGGGAACCGGGCCATCGGGGCTCGCGAAGGGACCGGGGTTTATGAACGCTTCGGACCGGCGTGGCCCATTCTCTTGCTTGAGAAGAGCCGACTAAGGTTTATCGGGCTTTGCGAGGAACCGGACGTGTGGCGCGCGCGCCCGGCTCGGATAGCGACTGGTCCCCGGAGGAAGTCCGACGTCGTACGCGCAGGCTGATCGTCGGCTTGGTGTGCGTGGCGGGCATTCTCGGGAGCTTCTTCGGCGGCCTCGCTGTGTACGCGGGCACGTGGCCGCCGCTTCTCGTGGTCGAGAGCGGCAGCATGCAGCACAGCGACACGACGGGCGAGATCGGGGTTCTCGACACGGGCGACCTCGCGGTGATCCAGATCGTCGATTCGCGGGAGGAGATCGTCACGTACCTGGAGGGCCGAATCTCTGGCTACACGAGTTTCGGCGACTACGGCGACGTGATCGTGGCGGGGTTCCTGGACCCGGATGTGAACCGTACGAGGGCTCTTGTCCATCGGGCCTTCGCGTACGTCGCGCACAACGCATCCGGGGGGTTTGACGTCCCCGAGCTTGCGGCCCTCCCTCCGTCCTCCTGGACGGGGGTTACATCAGACGGAAGCGCTGCGGCGAGTCCGTACGGTCTCCGATCCTTCGTCGTCTTCCAGATGGGCTGGCGCCGGGATGTGGCGATCGAGTGGAACCTCACCCCGCTCTCGGCGAAGTATCCGAACGACGGATTCCTCACATTTGGAGATAACAATCTCTACCGACGGCTGACGAACAAGACGGACCCGTGGATCCTTAATCCACAACACGTGATCGCGAGGGTCCGAGGGGAAATCCCCTGGCTGGGGCTCGTCCGGCTCACGGTGACGAAAAGCCCGGACGGCTGCTGCGCCGCGTGGGGCTCGACGGATCCGGAGGTCGGCGCGCCCGGGAACAGCTGGTTCGCCCTGGACATCGTAATTGGGGTCACCATCCTCGCTCCCGTCGCGGTTGACGCGGTCCTGCGCCGCATGTCCCTGTCGCGGAGGGTGGTCGTGTTCCCCTACGCGATGCTGCGACGGGCCCTGGGCGGCAGAGTCGAACGTCGAGTAGGACCGTCGGGACGGACAACCCCGGTAACGCCTGCGGTCCGGGCCCCGGGGGAAATCGCGATGATCTCGCAGCGGTTCGATTTCGAGTCGTGGTGCGCGTCCGTTGACGAGCGAATTGATCGGCTTCGTCGGTCCGGAAGAGAGGGGCCGGATTAAAGTGGGGCCTATCGCCAGGAAACCTACATGAAATGGGAGAGAATCCAGTCGAACCTCGGACCGAGGCCACCCTCAATGGACTCCGCCGTGACCCACGCGGCCTCTAAGCCGGCCTGAGTCACGACCGGAATCCCACGGGGAATCCCGTGATGATGCTTCGGCTGATTGCCAGTGGACCTATGGCCGCGGCTTGCTGCGGCCCGCAAGCCCCAGGTCCATCGAGAGCGCGAACGCGGCCACCGCGATGGCCACGAACGCGACCGCGACGATGAGCCCGGAGTGAGTCAGGGCCCACACCTTAGCCCGCTGTAGTGTTTCGGACATGTTCGCCTCGAGGACGCTGTTGGAAGGGGGGATATTCAACTCGACTGCCCGCTTTTCATCCGTGATTGCCGCGTCTGACACTACAGTGTGTAGAGCTGAGCGCGGGCAGAGCTCCGATCCTATGGAGGCAGGGACGACGATCGGCCTTTCCTATCGTCGGCGATAACAGGTTCGCAATGGCTATACCACGTTCAACGAACACGATAGGGGTTCTCAGCGTCACGCCGGGACCCGGTGTCGCCATATGGAATTCAAGAAGGCTAGCGCCGTCCTGCTCCTCGCCTTTTTCGTGATCCCTTCAGCGGGGGCGTTCATTCCACGCCTCCCAGGTGGTGGCGACCCGGCTGTCCGGTCGACCTCCATGGGGGATGCGTCCCCCGCCTCGATCCGCACGAACCTGACCGCAATCGCGGACGCAGCAATCACTTCGGCGTATCCTTCGCGAAACTTCGGCGCCGAAAGCAGCCTATTCGTCGAATCGGACCCCTCGTTCGGCACGGCATCTCGAGCGCTCCTGCAGTTCAACGTTTCATCCGTCCCCGCCTCTGCCCAGGTCCTCGATGCCACCCTTTCCGTGTACGTCCAGGATGCCGCCGGGAATGCGGACGTGGAATCCCATCGGGTCGTCGCGCCCTGGTTGGAAGGGACCGGGGGCGCGTACCTGTTCGAGCGCACGATTCTCGTCACGGAGACTACGGATGTGGCCCGCGTTCGCGAGCCCGTAGAGGCGCGCATCGTGCTCGGGAGTCCCCTCGCCCTTGACCCGCAGAGCGATTTCCGGGTGTTCGACGAGACCGGGAACGAAATCCCGAGTCAGGTGACCCGCGTCGCCTATGCCGGGACGGACGTCACGGCGGCCACGGTGGTGTTCGGGAGTTCGAACGGCCCGCTCGAGACACGAACGTACCATGTGCGGTACGGGTACACCTTCTCCGGCACGCCCGTGTATCGTCAGAGGACGCCTTGGACGGCGCTCTGGAACTTCACGGCGGGCACGACGTATGCGTCCATTGCGGTGGCAGACCTTGACGGCGATGAGTTCCTTGAGACGATCCTCGGATCCACGGATGGGAACGTGTACGCCATCCGGGCGGATGGCAGCAAGATGTGGTCCGCCAATCTTGGCGGCCCCATCGAGTGGCCCGTCGCGGTCGCCGACGTGGACAACGACGGACGCCTCGATGTCCTTGCAATGACGAGCGGGGCCTCGAATCACCGCGTATACGTATTGCGATGGGACGGCTCGCCCCTGTGGAACTCCGGGACGGAGCCAGGCAAGACGGGACAAGGGCCCATGATCGTCGCGGACACGACCGGAGACGGAATCAAGGAGATTTTCGTGGCCGGCACGGACCGGACCATTTACGCGTTCAATGTCACGTGGGCCACCCCGCTGTGGACGTACGGGACCGGACCTGGCGAGACTCCCTTTGGTGGCGCACTCGCGAACTTCACCGGCGGTTCCGCGCCAGATCTCATCTTCGGAACGTCGCAAGGGGTGCTCCGCGCCCTGACGACCTCCGGAGGCCTGATCTGGAACGTTCAACCGGGCTCCAACTCCATGCTGCAGACCCCGGGGGTCGGAGACCTGGATGGAGATGGCCGGCTCGACCTGGTCGCCGGAGATCGCGCGGTGAGCGGAAACCAGTTCGCGGTCTGGGGCGAGAACGGGACGAGGAAGTGGATCCGGCCGACCGGCTCTGACCAATCGGGCGGGAACGTGCTCGTCGACTGGGGAGACGACGGCCGGCTCGAAATCGTCTTCGCGAAATCCCTCACCGGCGCAATCGGCGCTATGGCCTATGACGGGACCTGGCTCTGGAACTTCACGACGGGCGCCGAAGTCTACTCCACGCCCGCCGCTGCAGACCTGAACGGCGACGGGGAAGAGGATATCCTCGTCGGAAGCTTCGATAACCGAGTCTACGCCATCGCACCGGACGGCACCCTCCTCTGGAACATCGCGATGGACACCCCGGTTCGCGGCACGCCCGCGATCGCGGACATCGACAGCGACGGGTACCTCGACATGGTGTTCGCAACGGGCACGCGAACGTGGGCGTACCGGGCCGCGGGACTCGGACACGACACCCGCCTAGGCGCCTACAACCTGATGAATACGGGTCGCTATCTCGACGGTAACTCCCCGGACGGCGCGGCACTCCTGACCGTGTCCGTCGGACCGCAAGTGTCTATGTCCGGGACCGGTGTCACGTGGCTCACTCGTGACGGGACGGCCGGCTGGACGGTGCCCGGCGGAGAGTACGACGCGACTGTGGAAGGGTCCGCAACCGCCGCGGCAGGAACCTGGGTTACGTGGATCCTCACGACCCTCGCGCGAGGATGGACGGGCAATCTGTATCCGAACGTGGGTCTCATCCTCCGCCTGTCCGATGAATCGAGTGCGGCTCGTCTCGTCCTTGCATCCCGCGAGGCCGGGGCAATGGCCCCGTTCCTCTCGATCCTGTATACAGATGACCTCGCGCCGCGAATCCTCGCGACCGTTCCGAACCAGGTGGTTCCCGAAGATTCCCCTCCGTGGTCGCTCAACCTGGTCGGATTCGCCTCCGACCCGGACAGCCCCCTGGCGAACCTCCGATGGGACCTCGCAGGGACGGACCCCACCCTGTACGACTACACCGGCGGTAACGTCACCGGCAATCACCTCTTGCGGTTTCAGCCCAAACCGAATCGCTTTGGCAACGACCGCGTCACCCTGTTCCTCTTCGACGAAGCCGACCGATACGCCTCCCAAGACCTGTGGATCAACATCACCCCCGTCAACGACCCGCCCATGTTCTCGCCCGCGCCGCCGACGACGTTCTATGTGCACTTCGACGTGCCATACACTTTCGATTTCGCGCCGTATCTCAGCGACCCGGATAACGCCCTCCCGGAGTTGTTTCTGACATCGAGCGATGCCGCACACACGACCGTGACGGGACATCGCGTGACGTTCAACTATACGCAGAGCTACGTCGGCAACTGGCAGTTCGTAACGATCACTGTTTCGGATGGCATCGATTCTGCCGCGAGAACCGTCGCCATCCTAGTGACGAGCGACTACCCTCCGGTGAAGCGCAACGACCTCCCAGACCTGACGATGTTTGAAGGAGAGATTCGACGGGACGTGTTCAGCAACCCGCTGGACTACTACTTCTACGACCCGGACAACGATACGCTGTTCTACACGTTTGGATTCACGCACCTAGCGATTACCATCAACGCGGACCACACGGTAGACATCGAGGCACTCGACGATTGGTGGGGGACGGAATCCGTGACGTTCCGAGCGACGGATCCGACGGGCGCTCTCCTCGAGGACACAATCCGCGTCAATGTGACGCCGGTCAACGACCCGCCCCGCATCAGCGGCGTCCCGTCTCTGACGGTCCACTGGGACTATCCGTACGCGTTCGACCTCACACCATACATCACGGACACAGACACGCCGATGGACCAGATCTCCGTGACCACATCGAATCCCGTGAACGTGGCGGTCGCCGGCAGAGTCATGACGATGGTGTATCCCGACTTGGGAGCCGGCTTGTACACCGTGCCGTTGGTCATCAACGTGACCGACGGGCTCAACTGGACGTACGCCCCGATCACGGTCACGGTCACGGATGACTATCCGCCGACCCTGCGGAGAACGCTCCCTGACGTGACGTTCATCGAGGACGCGATCCGCCGGGATGAGTTCGACCTGGACGACTACTTCTATGACAACGATAGTGCGACCGTGTTCTACACCTCCGGCCAGGTGCATGTCACCGTGACAATCAAGTCGAACCACAGCGTGGACTTCACCGCGGAGGCGAACTGGTCAGGCGTCGAGACGGTCCGGTTCCGAGCGACGGATGACCGTGGCGCTCTCGCCGAAGACACCATCAAGGTGATCGTACAAGCAGTCGACGATGCCCCGAGAATCCGGCCGATCGAGGACCAGATCAAGGACAGACATAGTTGGTTCCTCGACCTGACCGACTACCTCGAAGACGTGGACACAAACGTCACCCTTCTGATCGTCGAACCTCACAGCAACGTGGACGACCGATTCGTCCGCGCGGCGGGACAGACGCTCCTCTTCTCGTATCCGGACGACGTAAGCGCCGACACCGTGACCATCCTCGTAACCGACGGCACCTGGACCACCACCGCGACGATACAGGTGCGGATCCGCGGACCCGACCTCGTCGCAATCCTGCTTCCTTGGTTTGCAGCTGCGGGGGTCGCCGCGGCCTCCGTCGTCATATGGAATCGCTTGCGCCCGACAGTCGAAGAGGTTTTCCTCGTCCACGTGAACGGTTTGCCCATCGCGCACCTTTCTCGGACGCTCAAAGCGGAGAAGGACACGGACATCGTCACGTCGATGTTCACCGCGGTCCAGAATCTCATGAACGACATCTTCCGTGCCCGAGGCGCGGGGGATCTCAATTCCTTCCAGCTCGGCGAGTACCGCGTGAGCCTGGCTCGCGGGACGTCCGCGTACCTCGTTGTGCTCTATGAGGGGCGGAGATCCCGAGGCATCGAACGGAAGGCAGAGAAAGTGGTGAAGGAAGTCGAAGACCAATTCGGCGACGTCCTCAAGAACTGGAACGGAGCGGTCGACCAGTTCGAGGGTGTGAAGGAGTTCATGGAGCAGTTCTTCAAGGCGAAGGCGTCCGCGGTCCTCGAGAAGCAGCCACCGCAGCGCCTCGGTAGCCTCGGAGGCCTCGGATCGAATGACGGTCCAAACAGGCAGGAACGATCCGAGTTACCGCCGCCACCCGAGCCGACCGAGCCCCCGATCCCGCCGCCGATGTAACGGGTCACACGCCCCTCTTGATTCCCGAGGGAGGCGATTGAGCGAGTACGCGAGCTCCGAGGCGTGCGACGCGACACGCCATGCAGGTGCCGTGGTAGCCTCCTTCCAGCGCCCCGCTCGCAAACCGCCCATAGGACTCGGGTCGGAAGGGACCCTTGCCGAGGCGCACGTTGACCGCGTCGTGCAGTCCCTGCATCCACGCGGAAAGCTCCGGACGGCAACGGTCGCAGGGCCATCCATCCGCCATGTTGTGCAGCGTCTTCCAGAGCGTCCGGCCGAACCGGATCTTGAACGCAATGCGTAGCGAGGATGCTGCGTTTATCGTGCCGCCGGCAGCCGTGTGAACGTTACCGCTCGCATTCGTTGCGATTCGCCTCTCCCTCAACGTGCAGGGGTATTCCGAAATCCTTGATAAAGAAATTGGCGGGTCGTCTGATCGAAAAAAGCGCAAGTCGGATTCACGCGCAGGGCGATGGCGAGATCTGTCCCTCGCGATTCCAAAATCCTCATCTGATAAGCAGTGAGTGCCGGTCCTGTGAAACGGAAGGAGCGACCGCCGAAAGACGCGCGACCGAAGGAGAAACGCTTCCGGCACGGGGGTCGAAAGGGACGACGATCGCGCGAGAAGAAATCCAGGCGGTAGGATTTCATCGAAATGGGATTTCACAGCGCAAAGGCAGCTACGAGGCAACGATGGGCTGCGGGCCTCGCCGGTACGGGTCGCGGTCGTCGAAGAAGGTGATTCGCTCGTCGATTGAAATGCCGCGACGCCGGACCTCGGCCACGAACGGCTTCGCCGGCAGGGCGCGTTCCACGGGAAGCGCTCCCTTCGGCACTTCGCCCCGTGCAATCATCTCTGCCGCAATTGCCGCATGCCATCCGGTGAGGCGCTCCATCGCCGTGAACCCGGTCGCTTCGTCGTACCAATCGATCAAATCCACGAGGACCTCCGCGGGAATCCCGTCCTTCGTGCCAAAGGCGCGCACCCGCTCCACGCAGACGTCGCGAGGGCGTGTGGTGACCTGGGGTTCGAACAGCGCGTGGAACACATGCCGCGGAATCACAGGCCGTCCGTCCACCCGCACCGGTTCGAGCCGAAACAGGCCGAGATCCCAGAACGCTTCCATCCGAGCCCAGTGACCCGGATACCGTAGGGTCTTGTTCTGGTACGTCCGAAGCGCGCCGAGGAAGGACCATGGGGCCGTCGAGAGGCCGCCCGTCGTGACGGCCGCTTCCAGGCGACCGAGGGTCGGCACCTCAATCTCCTCGAGTTCCGTCAGCGCGGGCACCTCGACGATCCGTCCGTCGCGGAGGAATGTCGCCATCCCGTCGTATTCGTTTGTCAGGCCCTCCACGTTGAAGGTGAGCGCATACCCCCAGGGCGGCTCGGGATGCTGGGGCAGGCCGCCGTCGTAGACGAACACGTCCGTCGGGACATCGAGGAGTTCCATCGCGTATACGGATAGGGTGATGTTGAGCCCGGGGCCCATTCCGCAGTCTGGAACGATCGAGATCCCGGCGTCCCTGGCCGCCTCATCGAGAGCGAGCTGCTGCCGCACAATCGGCGTGTTCCCGCCCAGATCGACCATAGAAGCCCTCGCACGGAGTGCCTGCTTCGCAATCCCGAGATTGAAGAAGTACGGCACCGCGCTCACGAGGACGTCAACCCCGTCCAGGGTGTCGGCAAGGACCGCCTCATCGCAGACATCGGTCCTCACGGCACGGGCCAACTTGCGACCGACTAGCTGATTGACGCGCGCGGCGGATCTCCGAGCCTGCACCAGCTTTACATCCGCGACGACGACCTCGTCCGCGTCGCCGAACACGCCGATATCGTACGCGGCGGCCGTGCCCTGCCGTCCCGCCCCAAGAATCGCGTAGCGGTAGCCCACCGAATCGCCTCTGAGATGATTCCGTGACTCAGACGTGCGGATGGAGTGAGAAATAGGTTCGGTCTTTATCTTCATAGGGCCGTTCCGGCGTCCAGACGGTCGGTCGGAGACGCTTCATGGCCTACGATTACGACGCCCGAATCCACATCCGCGCCCCGCGACCCGTCGTCTTCGAGAGACTCCTGAGGATCGAGCACCTCTCGCGATGGTTCTGCGGCTGGTCCCGCATCGAGCCGAAGGTGGGGGGCACATTCCGGTTCGGCGGGGAGACGTGCATCTTCATGCCGACGGGCCTCGGCTGGGAGACGACGATCGACGAAGGGGAGACCCTCCGTCGCTTCGCCTTCACGTGGCCAATCGCGGGCGCGGAGACCCGCGTGTCCTATGAGCTCGAGGACGACGGCGACGAGGCCACATTCCTCCGGGCGCGCCACCTCGGGGTGGCGGTCCAGGACAGCACGTGCGGATCCGTCCTGGACGCTTGGCGGATGTGTCTCGGGAACCTCAAGTCCATCACGGAAGGCCGGAGCGACAGCGTCCGACCGGACCACTCGCCTCCCGCGCCTCCTGAGCTACGGGTCACGGTCCTCGTCGAGTCGCCAGCCCAGCGTGTGTTCGAGGCGTTCGCGGATGCCTCCCAACTGAAGCGGTGGGTCGGCGGTACGTCGGCCGCGGTCCGCGTCGATCCGCAGGTTGGCGGCCGCTTCGCCCTCGGAGGAGACGAAGGACCGTATCGGATCCTCGAGTGGGACGCGCCCCGCCGCGTCGCGCTGCATTGGCCGCGAACCCGAGGAGACCTCCGATTGACGTTCGACATGGAGGAAAAGGCGAGCGGGACGGCGATCTACTTCTCGAGTGCGGGCTATGACGCGGACGGGGGCTCGGAGATAATCCGCCACCGTGGCCGCTGGGCCGCCCTCTTCGTGTCCCTGAAAAATTTCATCGAAGGAGGGGAATCCGGTTTCATCGACTGAACGGTTCCGATCGGCTCAGGGGACCTTACGCGTGGGCCAGTCCTCCAAGACCGCCGCGGCGGCGTTGTGGCCCGAGGCGCCGATGACACCTCCACCTGGATGGGTTCCGGCGCCGCACAGATACAGACCGCGGACTGGGGTGCGATACTGAGCCCATCCGGGGACCGGGCGGAACGAGAACATCTGATAGGGGAGGATAGCGCCGTGGAAGACGTCACCGCGAGTGAGGCCGTATTCCCGCTCCATGTCCAACGGGGATTTCCAATCCGCTGCGACGATCGCGCGACGGATGTTCGGTGCGTACGCTTCGAGGACATCGAGGATCCGCCCTGCGAACCGCTCCCCCTCCTTGTCCCAGCCGTCTGTGCACTCGAAGGGAGCGAACTTCGCGGAGATCGTCAGGGTGTGCATGTTCGGCGGCGCGACCGTCGAATCGTTAGCGGATTGGATGACGAACTCGAGGAACGGTTCTTCGGAAGGACGACCTCGCTTCGCATCGTCGTACGCACGCTCCAGGAAGTCCAGCGACGGAGCAAGGTCGACAATCGCTCGATGGTGGAGTTGGATTGTTGTCCCGGGGATCGCCTCGAAATCTGGTAATTCGCGCAAGGCGAGGTTCAGCTTGAAGGAGGATGACTCGTAGCGAATCCGGGAGATGGCGCGGGCGAACTCCGAAGGAAGATGGTCCGTCCCCACGAGGCGCAGGAATGTGCGCTTGGGATCCGCGTTGCTCAGGACGACGGGGGCTTCGTGCTTCGCACCGGATGACAGCTCGACGCCGTGCACGCGTCCGTCGTCAACGACGATCCGCCGCACCTCTGAATCTGTCGCAATGCTCGCGCCGAAGTGGCGTGCGGCGCGCGCAATCGACTCGGAAATCACGCCCATCCCGCCCCGCGCCCATCCCCACGCTCCCTTTATGCCGCCAATGTCCCCCAACGTGTGATGGCCCAGCACGAACGCGGTTCCGGGAGTGCGAGGGCCCGCCATCGTCCCCGCGACCGCGCTCGTCGCCATGGAGACCTTCACCTCGTCCGACTCGAAGAAGTCGTCGAGGACGTCCGCAATCGACATGAGCATCACGCGGCGGAGGAAGTCCTCCGCCTCCGGTGTCGTCACCATTGATGCGAGGTCTGCGAGGGAGACGGGAGGCGCGAGCAGCGTCGGCTCCACGAGTTCCATGAATTCCTGCCAGAACCGGTCGTACCGGGCCAGCGCGCGCGCATCCGCCTTCGAGAACTTCTCGATCTGCTTCGCGTTCCATCCGGGATCATGTCGATATATCAGGTACCGCCGGTCCGGGAAGGGGAGGAAGAGGGAGGGATCGTACGCATGTTCGTCGAGCCCAAACGATGCGAGCTGCAGGTCCGACTTGATCTCCGGGCGCAGAAGGCCGCACGTATACGCGAGGGTGGAGATGCGGAATCCCGGGTGAATCTCCTCCGTCACGCACGCGCCGCCAACGATCGAGCGGCGCTCGAGCACGAGGACTTTCAGGCCGGCCTTCGCCAAGTACGCAGCCGCGACGAGACCGTTGTGCCCGCCGCCGACGATGATCGCGTCGTACGAAGCCATCCGCCGACGGGAAGCCGGGGGGCCGTTAAATCGATTGCTCCATTCGGCCGGGGATCAGGCTTTCTTCCGATCGGGCTCGAAGAACGGTCGCTTCACGACGGTCGCAGGGACGCGGTGCCGCTCCCATTCAACCATCAGCTCGATGTCGACCACGCTGCCGAGGCGGGAGTACGGCGTCGCGACCGTCGCGATCGCGATGTACTTCTTTAGAAGGGGGGACCAGCAGCCGCTCGTGGCCCAACCGATCTGCCTGTTACCGGAGTAGAGCGGGATCTTTTCGCGCCACGGTTCGGATGGGGGCTGCGGCGGGAGCCCCATGTTCCAGTAGTACTTCTCGAGCGTGCGCCAGTCGACCTCCAGGCCGACCGTTTGCCGCGCCACGCCGCGCCGCTGTTCCTCGAGGAGCGCACGGCGTCCGATGAACGGACCTTTGTTCAGGGCCACGGTCCACTCGAGGCTCAATTCGAACGGCGAGTATCGCTGCGCATCGATAATCGCCTTCCGGGCGGGCTCGTACTCGATCTCTGCCAAGATGAGACCTGCCTCGATGCGGGCGATGTCGAGCGCGAGCATCCCCGCCGGCGTGATGCCGTACCCCTTCCCCGTTTCCATGAGCGTGTCCCAGAGGGCCTCCGCGCGTTCCCGCTCGACCCAAATTTCGTATCCCAGGTCCCCTGTATATCCCGTGCGGGAGATCGTGACGGGAATCCCGTCGAACTTCGTGTTTACAAATCGGAAATATTTCAGCTTTGCCACGACGCCGTCCGCGCCCGCCACGAGAATCGCGCGAGACGACGGACCTTGCAACGCGACGGCGCCGATCTGTTCGGAGACATCCTCGACCTCCACATCGAGTCTAATCCCGGCGTCTTGGAGCCATTTCAGGTTCGGCTCCGCAGCGGTCATCCGATACGATCCGTCGCCGAAGTTCCAGAGCGTGCCGTCGTCCACCGTCTTGCCGCGTTCATCGCACCACGGCGTGTAGTAGATCTGGCCCTTCGCGAGTTTCGCCACGTCGCGCGTGACAACCTTGTTCACGAGATGCATCGCGTCCTTTCCCTTGATGTGGTACTTGTAAAGGGGCGAGACATCGATCAGCCCGGCAGAGTGACGGATCGCGTAGTATTCCATCTCCGGTACGAGTGAATACGACGTCGCGGCCAAGTACCCTGACCAACCTCGCCACTCCCAACTGTCGCACAGCGCCGACGTGCGCGAATGAAACGGCGATCCGCGTCTCAAGACTTCGCCACCAGCGAGAGGCGGACCGGCGACAAACGATATAACCCCTCCCTCGTTACCCCGCGCGGCCGGCGCGTCCGCTCCATGAAAATGATCCATTGGATGCGCCGAGGAGGAGGACCGCCCTGGCAACTCGGTACGACGCCATCGTGATTGGAGGAGGCCACAACGGTCTTGTGACGGCTGCGTACCTCGCACGCGCCAGAAAGAGAGTGGTCGTCCTCGAACGTCGCTATGTCCTCGGCGGCGCGGCGGTCACGGAGGAAGTGTATCCGGGATTCAAGTTCACCGTCTGCTCGTACGTCTGCAGTCTGATGCGGCCCCAAATCATTCGCGACCTGGATCTCCCATCTCACGGCTTCGAGGTCATCCCGCAGGAATCGAGCTTCACCCCGTTGCCGGACGGGAGGTATCTGTATCACCGCGGGGATGAGGAGGACGCGTTCCAGGCGATTGCGGGGTTTTCCCGACGGGATGCGGAAGCGTATCCGCGCTTCGGCCGGCTGATGGCGAAGATGGCGAAGTTCATCGTGCCGACCCTTTCGATGACGCCGCCGAATATCGGCTCGATGCGGATCTCCGAGTTGCGAAAGCTCCTCGCGCTGAACAGGCAGCGGAAGGAGCTGACGGAGGACGAGATGTACACGTTCGCGCGGCTCATGACGATGAGCGCCGCGGGCTATCTCGACGAATGGTTCGAGACGGACGTTCTGAAGGCGGGCCTGTGCGCAAGCGGCATCATCGGCACGCTCCTCGGACCCAGGTCCCCGGGGACGGCGTACGTCCTCATGCATCACTACATGGGGGAGATCGACGGCGCGTACCGCTCGTGGGGTTACGTCCGCGGTGGGATGGGCATGGTAAGCGAGTCGATCGCCCGCGCGGCGCGGAAGTTCGGCGCCGAGATCCGTGTGAATGCGGACGTTCGGCGGATCCTCGTGCGGAACGGCCGGGCGATCGGCGTGGAACTCGCGAGCGGCGAGACACTCCATGCGAAGATCGTCGCGTCGAGCGCCGACCCGAAACGCACGTTCCTGAAGTTCCTGGAGCGGTCTGAGCTGCCCCCGGACTTCGTTCGGGGCATCGAGAACTTCAAGATCGAAGGCTCGTCGGGGAAGGTGAATCTCGCCCTGAAGGAAGCGCCGAGCTTCTCCGCGCTGCCCGGGAACGGACCGCAGCTCCAAGGCGCGATCTCGATCGGCCCGAGCGTGGACTACATCGAGAAGGCGTACGACGACGCGAAGTATGGCAACTATTCCCATCGACCGTATGTCGACATGTGCGTGCCCTCCACGCTGGATCCCACTCTCGCTCCGCCGGGGAAGCACATCATGTCATGCTTCATCCAATACGCCCCGTACACGTTGCGGAACGGGACGTGGGAGGAGCGCCGGGAGGAGTTCGGCGAGACGGTCATCGACACGATCGAGGAGTACATCCCGAACATCCGGAAGATCATCCTTCATAAACAAGTCCTGAGCCCATGGGACCTGGAACAGGTCATCGGCCTTACCGGCGGCAACATCTTCCACGGTGAGCTGACGCCGGATCAACTTCTCTTCCTTCGGCCCATAGCGGGATGGGCGCAGTACCGCACGCCGATCAAGGGCCTCTACCTCTGCGGCTCCGGAGCGCATCCGGGCGGCGGGGTCATGGGCGCGCCCGGGATGAACGCGGCTCGAGAAATCCTCCGGGATTGGGCGATGTTGAAGGTGTGACCGTGGCGGAGTCGTACGACGTCGTAATCGTCGGAGGAGGTCACAACGGCCTCGTCGCGGCAACGTATCTTGCACGCGCTGGGAGCCGCGTCCTGGTGCTCGAGAAGCAGGGGACCGTGGGCGGCGCAGCGGTCACTCAAGAGATCGCTCCGGGCTTCCGATGCTCGACCGGCGCGTACATGGTCGGTCTCCTCCGGCCGGAGGTGATCGAAGGGCTTCAACTCGCGACGCGCGGACTCCAGTTCCTGCCGTGCGAGCCGGCCGTCGTCGCTCTCGGCCAAGATCACACGGCGCTGCGGCTCTGGACCGATTCGCGAAAGTCCCAATCCGAGATTGCCGCCCACTCCGCGAAGGACGCGGAGATGTATCCGCGCTTCCTGGAGTTCCTCGGCCACTTCGCGAAGGCCCTCGACCCGTTGATGGTGCGGGCGCCGCCCGACATCCAGTCGCCGGCGTACAACGACTTGTGGTTCCTCTTCCGTCGCGCGCTGCGTCTACGACGCGTGGGCACGGTCCCGCTCCAGCAGCTCCTGCGGGTTCCCCCGATGCCGGTGAAGGACCTCGTGACGGAATGGTTTGAGACGGAACTCCTCCGGGCGAGCCTCGCGGCGGACGCTCTCCTCGGGACGTTCCAGGGACCGTGGTCCCCCGGGACCGCGTTCGGGCTCGTCCGGCACCTCATGGCGACCGCCGACGGTGGCAGCTGGCGGTTCGTCCGCGGCGGCATGGGCGTTCTCTCTGACGGCCTCGCGAGGGCTGCTCAGGAAGCCGGCGCGACGGTGCGGACCCACACGGAGGTCGCGCGCATCATGAGTTCCGCCGGGCGCGTGTCTGGTGTGGAGACCGCGAGCGGCGAGACAATCGGCGCGAAGATTGTCGCGTCAAACGCCGACCCGAAGCGGACGTTCCTCCATCTCGTCGATCCGGCGGAGCTCAGCCCCGAGTTTCTCCTTCAGGTGCGCAACTACGAGATGAACGGCGCGGTGGCGCGCGTGAATCTTGCCGTCGATGGTGCGCCCCGCCTCGCGGGCGACGCCGAAGACCTGCCGCCTCACTTCCGGATCGCGCCGTCCCTCGAATACATCGAGCGCGCATACGATGATGCGAAGTATGGGAGTGCGTCCGCGGAGCCGTTCCTCGACGTGGTCGTGCCCACCGTCGTGGACCCGACACTCGCGCCGAGCGGGAAGCACGTGATGTCGGCACTCGTGCAGTACGCGCCGTACAACCTGCGTCGCGGAAGCTGGGACAAGGATCGCGACAAGCTGGGGGACCGGGTCCTCGCGCTCCTCGAGGACTACCTGCCCGGATTGGAACGGATGGTCGTGGCCCGCCAGGTGCTCACGCCGGCGGATCTGGAGTCCGCGTTCGGTCTCACGGAAGGCCACATCTATCACGGCGAGATGACCCTTGACCAACTGTACGTCCTGCGGCCGGTCCCGGGATGGTCGCAGTATCGCACCCCCGTGGACGGACTGTATCTGTGTGGATCGGGAGCCCATCCGGGCGGGGGGATCACCGGCGCACCGGGATACAACGCCGCCCGGCAGATCCTGAGGGACTGGCCCCGGCTCGGGCGTGCCTGATGCCGACGATCACGCGTATACGTATGGCACGTTGAGCGCATCTGCGAGGTCACGGTCGAGGGAGCCGATGTCCTCGCGCGCGACGTCCGAGAGCGAGTACTTGCCGAGGGCGGAGACGAGCATCCGAATCTCCACCTCCGTGGCGTCGAGGAAGTTCGATATCCCTTTCGCCCCGGCGACGCCCGCCGCGACGAGGAACGGGCGACCGAAGGCGCACGCGGTGGCGCCGAGGGCGACGGCCTTGACCACGTGGCCGCCATCGTACAGCCGCCCGGACAGAACGAAAGGAAGCGCCAGACCCTCCACCCGCGCCTCGTTGATCCGCGCCAGGCACGCGAGACTCGGCAGCCCGAGATCCTTCAGGGCAATGGTCGGGCTCATCCCCGTGCCGCCCTCCTTGCCATCGGCGAGGACCGCATCGACGCGCTCCTCCGCCGCGACGCGGAAGAGTGGGAGAAGATCTCGGAAGGGTCCCGCTTTGATCCAGATGCGCGCCCGTGGGAAGTTGTTCCGAAGGGACCGCAGCTGCGCACGCAGAATCGATTCCGTGTACGTGCCTGGAGCACTGTGCCGCTCGTACAGATCCCGCTCGACCCTCTCGGGGTCCTCTGGGAAATAGTACTTGCCCTTCAAGGACCGCGCGACGTCTCCCGGGACCTTCGTCTCCCCTCCGAGCCCCGGCTTTGCGCCCTGCCCGAGCTTCACCTCGAACGCCACGAAGCCCTTGCGGATGAACGGCTCGACATCCGGATCCGTGTAGATCTTGTTCCACAACTCGTCGAAGGCGTCCTCGACGCTCTGCTGAATCACGACGCCTCCTTGCGATTCGTCCATGGCGTCGAGGTACGCGAAGAGTCTCTGGCGGAACGATGGCATCGACGGTTTCGCACGTTTCGCGTACCCCCAGACGGTCGCGATGTTTTCCCCCAGGCCCATCGGGATCCCCGCCTCTGCGGCGGCCCTTCCGAGATCCGCGCTCGCCCCATGCGCGACCTCCGTGGACCCCATGGACGCCATCACGAGGGGCAGCCGGGAGCGAAGGCCGCCAATCGTCGTCTCGAGCCGCACATCGCTGAAGAACGGTTCCCGCTGCAACTCCGTCATTTTCTCCAAGCGTTTCGGCGTGAAAATCGGCGGGAGGAGCATGAGATCGTCGAGCGTGTGAAAGCGCCGTTGCTGCCTCATCTCGATGTCCGCGCCGAGGAGGGCCCGTCCATATTCGTCGAGATTCGAGAACGGGTACAGAGCATGCGCCCCGTACTTCGCCTTCCGCACGATCTCATCGACGGGATACGAATCGAAGAATGATCGACCCGCCGACGGGATCGAACTCGTCTCCATGAATCGCTTCGTGCGAGGTTCGCTCATCGCGGCCACGGCCTAGGGGGAGTAGATGCCCGCGACCTTCGGGTAGGGGCGCGCCTCCCATACCGCCTTCAGTCCGCAGACGTAACGGGTGAGTCGCTCGACACCGATCCCGAAACCCGAGGTAGGCGGAATGCCCTCACGGAGCATGTCGAGATACCAGCCGTACTTCGACGGGTTCTCGCCCGTCTCGCGGAGGCGCGCAATCACCTTCGCGTATTCATATTCCCGTTCCGCACCGGAGACCGCCTCGCCATAGCCTTCCGGATAGAGGAGATCAAAGTCCCGGAGGAGGCCCGGTCGCGCGGGATCTTCCCGGTCGTAGAACCCGCGAGCGCCGCGAGGGTAGTCGCGGATGAAGAACGGTTCCGCGTACAGGGAGGAGAGAAACTCCTCGTCGTCCCACGGAATCTCGACCCCATACGGGACCTCGCGTCCATGGTCGGCGAGGACCCGCAGGGCCTCCTCGTACGTGAGGCGTCGAAACGGTGGCGTGCCTCCGTTCAAGGTCCGGGGGAACGCCGCGAGGTCATCGGCCAGCTCGCGTCTCGCGTAATCGCTCACATGGGACAGGAGGGATTCCGCTCGGGCCATCGCGTTCTCGACCGTCGCCTCGGCCTCTTCAACGTCCACTTGGACGAACTCGACGAGGTGTCGACCCGTGGCTGCGGTCTCCAGGGGCTCAAGCCGGACGTTCGGAGAGAAGAAGTAAATCTTCCCGAGGGACGCCGCCATCATCTGCTTGTACAGGATGGCACTCGACATGACCTTGTACTCGCGACCGTAGAAATTGATCGTCGCTTGCTTCGCACCGCGGATCCCCGGATCCGACACGGGGCCGATGATCGGCGGCAGGAGTTCCAAGAATCCCTCGCGGTTCAGATACTCCCGGATCGCGCTTCCGAGCATGGCCTGCACGCGCAGGACGCGCTGGAACCGCGGGTCGCGAACGAGACGATAGGACGACTTCAGGGCGTCCGAAGGCGGCGGAACCGACACAGTGCTTGATGAATGTTGTAGGTATATCTTAACTTTTGGCTCTTAAGATTTGGAAAATGACAATGTAATGACTAAATTAACAAGTGAATCCATCGTTCTGTCAATGTCCCCCGCCCCGCAATCCTTGAAATCCCGCCGACGATTGGACGAGGCGAAGCGATGGCAGACCTGTTGGAGCCCGGCGCCGCGGCCCCTGATTTCGAGGGGCGCAATCAGGACGGAGCCCTCGTCCGGTTCCGCGATCTTCGTGGTCGGGCGGCGGTCTTGTTCTTCTACCCGGAGGACGACACGCCGGGATGTACGCGGGAGGCGTGCGGCTTCCGGGACGACACGGACGCGTTCCAGGCCCTCGGGGCCGTTGTCCTTGGGGTCAGCGTGCAGGGCGAGGCGTCCCATCGGGCGTTCCGGGAGAAGTACGGACTGACGTTCGACCTAATCGCGGATCCCGAGAAGCGGATTGCGAGGGCCTACAACGTCCTCGGCCTCCTTGGCGTCGCGAAACGCGTGACCTACGTGATCGCCCCGAACGGCCGAATCCTCGCGGCCTATCGCCGAATCGATCCCGGGTCCCACAGCACGGAAGCCCTGCGCATCTTGAAGGAAGCGGTTAACAGCCCATGAGTCGATCCAAGGTGTCCCTGCCCGACGTACGGATTCCCCGGAACATCCGCCTGAACTACGATCAATTCACGGACCACTTCAAGGGCTTCGAGCGGTTGCCCGCGGTGCTGACGATATTCGGACCGCGGGCCGCATCGGCGCTCCGCAGCCTGAAGGTCGAGTTCTTCTCCTCGCGCTGGGGATTCATGGGCGTCAGCGACGCGGACGGCCACCTGATGGTCTCGACCCATTACCTGCGGACGGGCGACGTCCGCGACATTTATCTCGACATCATCCACGAGCTCGTCCACGTGAAACAGTACCGGGATGGGAAGGAGCTTTTCGAGGACGGGTACGAGTATCCGGACCTGCCGACGGAAATCGAGGCGTACAAGACGTGCGTCGCGGAAGGCCGGCGGCTCGGGATGAACGACCGCGACCTATTCGATTACCTCAAGGTTTTCTGGATGAAGGACAAAGACGTCCGCCGCCTGGCCCGCCACGTCGGCGTGCGTCCGCCTCCGCCGAGACCGCGCCGCAGACGCAACCGGTGACCGATGCAGCTCCGCGACCGACAGGCGGTCGTCACGGGCGGCGGCCGCGGGATCGGCCGAGCCGTCGCAATCCGTTTCGCCGACGAAGGGGCGCGCGTGGCCGTCGTCGCTCGCACGCGGCAGGAGATCGATGAGACCGCGAAGATCATCCGATCGAGGGGCGGAACTGCCATGGCGGTCCCGTGCGACCTCCGTTCCGCGGAGGAGATCGAGCGGATGACGCGGGAATGCGTGGCGGCGTTCGGGACGATCGACGTCCTCGTGAACAACGCGGGCGTGTTCACGGAGCCGTTTGGAGCCCTCGACTCCTCCACTGACAACTACGACGAGACGTTCGCGGTGAACCTCCGGGCCGCGTGGCTCTGCTCGAAGGCGTTCGCGCCCCGTATGGCACGCGAGGGCTCGATCATCAACGTGACCTCGGGCTTGGCCCATGGGCCATCCCCTTCCTACTTTCCGTACTCCCTCAGCAAGTGGGGCCTGGAGGGATTGACGAGCATCCTCGCGGGGGTGCTCCCCCAGCGCGTGAACGCGGTCGACCCGGGTCTCGTCGCAACTCGGATGACCGACTTCTCCGGAAAACCTCCGGAGGCCGTCACGGAGGTCTTCGTGTACCTCGCGTCCGCGGAATCCCGGAAGGTCCGCGGCCAGGTGTTGAAGGCGTCGCGATTCACGCGCGCCTAGCGGGCGTGCGCCACTTTTTCACAACATTACAACATGTGCGGCGACTTGAGGGTGGCGGACTGCCTCATTGTACCGATCCCATGACGGCGCGAGTGGAACCTCTCTTCGCGGAACGGGCGCACTGGCTCAGAGCTTCCGACGTGCGCGAGCTCCTGAAGTACACACAGGACCCGACAATCATCAGCTTCGCCGGCGGACTGCCGAGTCCCGAGGCGTTCCCGCGGGAGGAACTGAGGATCATCTTCGAGGAGCTCCTTGGGGAGGATCGGCTACCAGCGTTGCAGTATGGTCCCACGCCGGGGGATCCGGCACTCCGGAGGGAACTCGTGTCCCTAATGGGTTCGCGGGGGATTGACGCATCCGTCGAGCGGACGGTCGTGACGCACGGAGCGCAGCAAGCCCTCGAGTTCATCGGGCGCGTGCTCCTCAATCCAGGGGACGTCGCGATCGTGACACAGCCCACGTATCTCGGCGTGTTCACGGCTCTCGCAACGTATCGCCCCTCGTACCATGGAATCCCGATGGACGAAGAAGGAATCCTGACGGACGTGCTCGAGGAAGATCTGAACGCACTCGCGATGGACAGGGTCCGACCGAAGTTCATCTACGTGGTCCCGACGTTCCACAATCCGACGGGCACGACAATCTCGGCCCGTCGGCGCCGGAGGCTTGTGGACTTAGCCGCCACGTACGAGGTGCCAATCATTGAGGACGATCCGTACCGCGACCTTCGCTTCGAAGGAGACGACGTCCCGCCAATCGCGTCGATGGACGCAGAAGGCTGGGTCGTCTATCTCGGAAGCTTCAGCAAGACACTCGCCCCGGGTTTCCGCATCGGCTGGGCGCATGGCCCCGAGGATCTGCTTCAGAAGATGGCCCTCGCGAAACAAGGCGCAGACCTCTTCACGAACGGCTTCGGCCAACGTGTCGCGGAACGGTATCTGGCCCTCGGGATGATGAAAGGACATCTGCCGCGGATCCGTTCGCTCTACGGCCGCAAGAGGGACACGATGTTGACCCGGATGAAGGAGACGTTCCCGGACCGTGTGACGTGGACCCGGCCGCAAGGCGGCATGTTCGTGTGGGCCACGACGCCACCGCAGACGGACACGCGATCGATTCTCCCGGTGGCCGCCGCCAAGCACGTGGTGTACGTCCCGGGCCACGGATTCTTCGCGGGACCGCCAGAAACAAACCATCTGCGCCTGAACTATTCGTTCCCGTCCGAAGGCGACATCCGGAAGGGCATCGGCATCCTCGGTTCCGTCCTGGATGAAGCCTTGGGTACCCCCTCCGCGCGACCGGCGCTAATCGAGGCGTAGCGGGATCTCCCTCCGGGGACCGTCAGGTCCCTTGGTCCGGCGATTCAACGAATGCCGTGAGCCGAGGCTGCTTCGATTTCGGCCGCTCGAGGTTCGCCACGCGGACGCCAAGGAGGCGGACCTTCCGGCCGCGCTCTCGGAACTCCTGCGCGAGCTCCAGGGCGACGTGAAGGAGGACGTCCTCATCGAGCACGTGGGACGAGAGCGTCCGCTCCCGGAGATGGGTCTGGAACCCTTCGAACCGGATCTTGATGCCGACCGTCCGAAACATCGCACCCTGCGCGCGCGCACGGAGGAACACGTTGCGAGCGACGTCCCGCAGGGTGGCCTCCACGGTCGACCATTCAGCGACGTCCCGGTCGAACGTGCGCTCGACGCTGATCGACTTGGGATCCGGCCGCTCTTCGACCGGGAGCTGTTCGATCCCGCGGGCGATGCCCCAGAGCCACACCGCGTTCTTTCCCAGGAGCTTCTTCAGCTCGGCTCCCGGGTAGCGAGCCAGCTCGCCGATCGTGCGGATTCCTACGCGCTCGAGCACCTCGGCGGTCTTCGTCCCCACGCCGCTGATCTTCGTCACGGGGAGGGGGTCCAGGAACGATTGGACCTCTTCCGGAGGCACGACCTTCAGCCCATCCGGCTTCGCGAGGTCCGATGCGATCTTCGCCACGGACTTGTTCGGGGCCACCCCGATCGTGCACGCGAGCCCTTCGTGCTCGTGCACCGTCCCCTTCACGCGCATCGCGTAGGGCGCGGCGTCGCCGAAACCTCTGACCTTCGAACTGACATCGATGAACGCTTCATCGATGCTCACGTGTTCGAGAGTGTCCGCGAAGGATCGCAGGATGTTCATCACGCTCTCGGACACCGCGCCGTACAGGTCGTAGTTGGGGTGGAGGTACACCGCGGCGGGAGCCAATCGCCACGCCTGGCTGATCGGCATCCCGCTGCGGATCCCGATCTCCCGGGCCTCGTAGCTACACGCCATCACGACGCCGCGGCCCTTCCCGCCCTTTGGATCCGCACCGACGATCACGACCTTCCCGACCAGGGACGGGTCCTCTCGGCGCTCGACGCTTACGTAGAACGCGTCCATGTCCAAGTGGAAGATGACCCGGACCACGCCCGTCCCGGGAGGTCGAACGCCCTCTCGAGCCTAACAACGTTGCGGTCGTCGCTGACGGATGAGCCACGCACGCGTTGGTCCCGCGTAATCAACCGAACTCACCGAGACTCCGCTGGCCTGCGGTGGCGCCGGCCTTCGCGGGGAACTCGTATTCCATGAGGCCGGCGAGGCGGCGGAACTCGTTCACGCTCCCCGGCCCGAACCCCGAGTAGTGGTTGTTGAAGAACACGAGTGCTCCCTTGATCGAATCCGCGCTCTCATCGAGATCCTTGTACCATGCGCGCATCTCCGCGGACCGGTCCCTCTGCTTCTCCTTGAACTCCGTGATCTCCCGATCCCCGACGAGCCTCAGGTACACGTAGTCCGCGGTCACGTCCGAGGGGCTCTTCAGATACTGGTTCTCCGTCCATACCATCGCGACGTTCCGGTCCCGCAACAGCGAGTACACGTCCTCCCGGAACCACGACTTGTGTCGGAATTCGATCGCGTGGGGGTATGTCATCTCGAACGCCTTCACGAAGTCCTGCATCAGCGTCCAATGGGAATCGAACTTGATCGACGGGGGGAGCTGCGCGACGAGCGGCCCGCACTTCTCCTTCAACTCCTTCGCGGACGCGTAGAACCAGCCCAGGTTTTCCGCCACGCCCTTCAGCTTCTTCTCGTGCGTGATGCGCTTCGGCATCTTCATCGTGAACAGGAACCCGGGGGGAGCGGTGCGGTACCAAGCCTTCGTCATCGCAGGTCCAGGGGTCCTGTAGAACGACGAATCGACCTCTACGCAGTCGAAGACGCCGGAATAGATCTTCAGGTACTCCGGCTTCGGGGTGTTCGGCGGATAGAACCCGCCGAGCCAGTCGTCGTAGCCCCAGCCGCTGCATCCGACCCGGAGCTTGTCCTTGAGGCCCGTCACCGCAGACCCCAGAGCGCGCCGTGCCCTTAAGAATTCGGCCCGCGCCACCGGACGTGCCGCTCATCGATTGGGATAACCACGCGCGAAGGAATATATAGCGATGAATCGGACCCGATGGAGCCGCGTGAGGCGTCGCATTGGACCTCATTGTCGCCCTCCTGTTCCTCTTCACCGCGACGAGGCTCGCCGGAGAGGCGATGGAGCGAATCGGACAATCGCCGATGATCGGGGAGGTCCTCGCGGGCATCCTCCTCGGCCCCATGGTCCTGGGCCTCATCGATCCTAATCCTCTCACCGAACCGGGGCAATCGCTCGGCGTGGTCGCGAGCCTCGGAATCCTCATGCTCGTGCTCCTCGCCGGGATTGAGATGGGCCGGGAAGGGCTGCGGAAGGCGTTCCGCGAGCGGAGCATCGTCGTGGCGTACGTGGAATTCCTGCTGCCATTTGCCCTCGGCTTCGGCCTCGCGGTGTCCCTCGGATGGGATTTCGGCCGCGCACTCTTCCTCGGGACGGCCCTCGCCGTCACCGCTCTGCCGGTGAGCGTCCGGATCCTCCTCGACCTGAATCTGCTTCACAGCCGGCTCGGGAGGGCAATCGTCTCCGTCGCCCTGGTCAACGACCTCATCGCGTTCGCGATGCTCGCGGTCGTCCTGGAGCTTGCGCGAGTGGGTCCGGGAGCGGATGCCAGTTTCATCGTCTTCATCATCATCAAGAATCTCCTGTTCCTCGGGCTCGTGTTCTGCGTGAGTGAGGTCCTCCGGGCGATCGCGAGGACCCGTTCGAACGGCGAGTCGCACATGCAGGTCCTGCTCCGCAAACTCCGAGGGCACGAATCCCCCTTCGCGATCAGCATCGCAATCGCCCTAGGGCTCGGGGCGGCGGCAGAAGCAGTCGGAATCCACTTTGCGATCGGCGTCTTCTACGGAGGGATCCTGATCAGCCCGAAGCTGCTCGGAGGGGAACATTTCAATCAGATCCGCAAGACCGTCTCGTCCGTGACGTTCGGCCTCCTCGCCCCGATCTTCTTCGGGTTCGTCGGCCTGCACTTCATGGTGAGCACGGCGTCGTGGTGGCTGATCGTCCTCGTGACGGGAGTCGCCTTCGCGGGGAAGTTTTTTGGTGGAATCCTCGGCGGCTTCGTCGCGGGCTTCCGCGGGGCGCCCCTCCTTGCACTGGGCGTGGGGCTGAACGCCCGCGGGATGATGGAACTCCTGCTTGCGCAAGTGGGGCTCGCAGCGGGGATTATCAACGCGGAGATCTACGCCGCCCTCGTGGTCATGACCCTCGTGACGACCCTCTCCACGCCGCCCCTACTGAAGCGGCTCATGCGGCGATTCAAGGTGGAAGACGTCCTGCCGCAGATACCGTCCAGCGCCCGGCCAGTGAGTCCGAAGCCTTCGGGCTCGGACAGGCCGTGAGCGGGGTCATGGTTCACGGATCCCGGTTCCGATTTCGCGATATTCTCATTCTCGGTTCCTATCGGCATGGCCCAAATCTTGATGACGAATGGCGGCTTCGCATCCGACCGGACCGTGCTGATGCAGGAATCTAGGCGACTCGGAATGAAGCGGCTCGCGATCATTGGGCTGGTCCTCACGATTGTCGGACTGTTCCTCGCGGTTGGATACTGGCCACTGACAACCTTGAGCGGGTCGGAACTGGCGGCCGCGTGGGACGGGGACGAATACGTCGGGTACCCCGTCGGCTCGCGAGTCACGATCCACGAGAGGGTCCTGAATGTGGACTACCCCTCGATCTTCGGAACGACTCTCCTCGAACTGGATGACGGAGATCCCAGCCAACCGACGTCTATTCTGGTCCGCGGGGACGCAACCAGCGTCGTCCGTCCGAACGACGTCATCTATACGTCGGCGGTTCTCCAAGAGGTGACGATTGTGTTCACGTTCCTAGTTTGGGAGGTACCCACCCCCGCGGACATCCACCCGTCGTGGCCCGTCGATGCCCTCTTCTACGGTGTGATGGCCGCCGGCGTGGCCGTCTTGGCCTACGCCGCTTTGCGGAAAAAGTGACGCCACCGGAAGGCTAAAATCAAGTCCGGGGCATCGGCACCGCATGTCCGAGCTCGCCGAGCGGGGCGCACGCCGGATCGAGTGGGCGCGGGACCACATGCCCGTCCTCATGACGATCCGGGAGGAGCTAATTCGCAAGAAGACCCTGCGAGGCCTGCGCATCGGAATGGCCCTCCATGTCGAGGCGAAGACCGCGGTCCTCGCGCTCGCCCTGAGTGACGCAGGAGCGAAGGTCCGACTCGCCTCGTGCAATCCCCTGTCCACAGACGACAGCGTCGCGACCGCCCTGGCAGAAGCCCACCGGTTCGACGTGTACGCGCGGAAATGGCAGACGACGTCGGAATACTACGAGAATCTGAACAAGGTGCTCGACCTCAAGCCGGATCTCGTGATTGATGATGGGGCGGACCTCATCCATCTTCTGCACACGAAACGCCGCGAGCTGCTCGAGGGGATCCGCGGTGGGAATGAAGAAACGACGACGGGCGTCATCCGCCTGCGGGCGATGGCGCGGGACGGGGCCCTATGCTTCCCCGTGATCGATGTGAACGACGCGCAGATGAAGCACCTGTTCGACAACCGATACGGGACCGGGCAGAGCACGTTCGACGGGCTCATGAACGCCACGAACCTACTCATCGCCGGCAAGACGATCGTTGTCGCAGGATATGGCTGGACGGGGCGCGGAATCGCGATGCGGGCTCGAGGCATGGGGGCTCGCGTCGTCGTCACGGAGGTCGACCCCGTGAAGGCGATTGAGGCTTCGATGGACGGGTACGAGGTCCTCCCAATGAACAAGGCCGCGCGGATTGGAGACTTCATCATCTCGGCGACGGGCTGCAAGGACATCGTCACGGCGGCGCACGTCCCCCTGCTGAAGGATGGGGTCGTCCTCGCGAACGCAGGCCATTTCGACAACGAGATCTCCAAAGCGGACCTCGAACGACTTGCGAAAGGGAAGCGGCGCGTACGCGAATTCGTCGACGAGTACACGCTCTCGGGAGGGAAGCGCGCGTACCTCGTGGCCGAGGGACGCCTCGTGAACATCACCGCCGGGCAAGGCCATCCCGTCGAGATCATGGACATGAGCTTCTCGATCCAGGCGCTGTCCGCGGGCTACCTCGCCCAACACGCGAAGCGCCTTACGCCCGGCGTGCATCCGGTCCCGCCTGAGCTTGATCTCCGCGTCGCTCGTTTGAAACTCCAAAGCCTCGGGACCCGCATCGACCGCCTGTCGACGAAGCAGCGTGCATACCTCGACTCGTGGAAGGAAGGGACCTAGGCTCCCGGTCCGGTTCTTTAGGAGACGACATGCCACCGAAGCTCGCGGTGCTGAGTGACTTCGACGGGACGATCACCCGCACGGACGTGGCGGAATCCATCCTCGAGAAGTTTGCGCCGTCGACGTGGTGGGAGATCGAGGAGCTCCATCGCGCCCGGAAGATCGGGACGCGGGAGGCGATGGCCCGGCAGTTCGCCCTCCTCCGCGCGAAGCGGGCGGATTTGATCCAGTTCGTGGATCGCCACGTCGTCCTGGACGAGACGTTCCGGAACTTCGTGTCGTTCTGCGCGGATCGGGGATTCGTCCTTGAGATTGTGAGCGAAGGGTTGGACTTCTACGTGACCCATCTGCTCGAGAGGTGGGACCTCCAGGTCCCGGTGCGGACGAACCGTGCAATCTTCGAGGAAGGTCGGATCCGGATTGAGTACCCGTGGGCCGATTCGACGTGCACCCTTTGCGGCGCCTGCAAACTGCTCCGGCTCTTCGAACTGCGGGCGCAAGGCCACCGTCTCGCCTACGTGGGCGACGGGAATTCGGACTTGTGCCCGGCGGTCGAGGCGGACCTCCTGTTCGCGAAAGGCGAGCTGGCACGGCTTTGCCGAGAAGAGGAGATCCCGTTCGTGCCCTTCGACCGATTCTCCGACGTGCAGCGACATCTTGAGGCGTTGGCGTGAGGAACTACCTGGGCGTCTTCGGGCACGTGATCCTCGACTACATCATCACGCTCCGCCGCCTGCCGTTGCCGAACACCTCGATCGAGATCGTGGACCGCCAGCGCTACTTCGGCGGCACGGCGGGGAACCTCGCGACCGCGGCCGCACGCCTCGGCGTCAAGACGAGCCTTGCCTCCTTCGTCGGCCCGGATTTTCCGACGGACTATCGACAGGCGTTCGCCCGGGCGGGTGTCGACATCGCGGATCTGCGCGTGGTGCCCGGCACCACGACCCCGACCGCCTGGGTGTTCTCGGACCGCGTTGGGAACCAGATGGCGATCGTGGACCAAGGGCCGATGAAGTCCGTTTCGCGCCGCCCGCTGCTCCTGCATAGCATTCGCGATGTGGAGGTCGTCCACATCGGCACAGGCCGACCGGAATACTATTCCCGCGTGGCGAATCGCGCGGAACAGCTTGGGCGGACGATCGCGTTCGACCCGTCCCAGGAAATCCACTACGTGTATCGGTCAGAGATCTTCCGGCAGCTGCTGCAGCGAGCGACCTACTTCTTCGGCAATGAGGCAGAGATCGACCGCGCGAAGCGCCTCGCCCGCGTTACCTCGACGGAGGGGCTGCTCCGTTTTACGGAGGTCGTCGTGGCCACCCTAGGCGCGAGGGGGAGTGTGATCATCACGCGCGACGGACGCCATCGGGTGCCGCGGGTCCGGCCCCGCCGCGTGGTCGACGTCACGGGGGCGGGAGACGCCTACCGCGCCGGCTTCTACGCGGGGCTCGCGCGCGGGTACGACGTACGGCGGTGCGGGATCCTAGGGTCCGCGGCGGCGAGCTTCGTGGTCGAGTCGAAGGGAACGCAGACGCGCCTGCCGACGTGGTCACAGGTCGTGCAACGCGCACGGCGTCATGCACCGTTTTGATGGAGCTGCCCGCATCTGGCCGCAATTCGCCCAAGAAGTACGAAAGGGTTATATTGCGACAGTAGGTTCCCGGCGCGGGTGACCAGGGATGGCTATCGGGTTCGTGCTCATTAGCACCGCTCCTGCGAAGGAGCACGAAGTCTACAACGAGCTCCTCAAGGTCAAGGAAATCGTTGAGCTGCATCCATTGTTCGGGGAGTACGACCTGATTGCCAAGATCGAGGCGGAAGATTTTAACGTCCTCGGCCAGGTCGTCGTGGACAAGATCCGATCCATCCCGGGCGTCATTGACACGAAGACGCTCACGGGCATCAAGTTCTAGGTGAGATCCAATGGCGAACTTCCAGGCGTTTGACGTGTGGACATTCATCACGATTCTCCTGCTCACGTTCAGCCTGTTCCTCCTGATCACGGGCGCCTTCACGGCCTACTTCGGAAGCGGGAAAAGCCGCAAGATCGGCGCGGGCCTCCTCGTCGGGGGCCTCGTGGTCGGCATCCTGTGGGGGCTCCTGTCCGGGCCGTACAACTCGGTCGGGAGCGTCGATCTCGGGGCGATCATCGTGCAGTCGATCGGCGTGATCCTAGCCGCGCTGATCGGCGCCGCGGCCGCCATCGGCCTGTTCCTGCTCGCAATCATGAAGAGCTAGGGTAGGCGCGTTCGGCCCCATTTCATGAGCCCTCGAGTGGGAAGCCTTTATTTCCCGAGCCCTCTTTGCCCTACATCATGGCGCCCGACGTCCTCATCGTCCTGGGTAGCAAGAGCGATGCGGAGGTCGGCAAGAAGGCCGCCTCGATTCTCGAGGAGTTCGGTGTCGATTACGAGATGGTCGTCGCGTCAGCCCACCGTACGCCGGACCTCCTTCGAGACTTGGTGCGCAACACGCCCGCGAAGGTCTTCATCGCGGTGGCCGGCCTGTCCGCGGCCCTGCCCGGGACGATCGCGGCGTATACGACCAAGCCCGTGATTGGTGTCCCGGTCGCCGGAAAGGTGAACCTGGACGCAATCCTCAGCGTCACGCAGATGCCGCCCGGCGTTCCGGTGGCCGCCGTCGGCCTGGATCGCGGGGAGAACGCGGGGATCCTCGCCGTGCAGATCCTGGCGGTCAAGGACGAGCGCCTGTCCGACAAGTTGAAGGAGCACCGCGAGGCGATGAAGAAGTGGGTCCTGGAGGACTCTCGGACGCTGGATCAATGATGTTCGATCCGCGCGCCTTCGTCGATGAACAGGTGGCGGCCATCCGCCAGACCGTCCCGGGGAAGGCGATCATCGCCTGCTCCGGCGGCGTCGATTCGACGGCCGCCGCAGTCCTCGCGAGCCGCGCCCTGGGAGACCGGCTCCTCGCCGTCTATGTGGACACCGGTCTCATGCGGAAGGGGGAGACCGCGGATGTAGAGAAGACCCTCCAAGAGCTGAATGTGAACCACCGCGTCCTCGACGCGGCGGAGGAGTACTTCGGCGCGCTCCGAGGCGTTACGGATCCCGAAAAGAAGCGGACGATCATCGGGAACAAGTTCATCGAACTGTTCGAGCGGGAGGCGACCCGGTTCGGGGGGGAGTTCCTCGTGCAGGGCACAATCGCTCCGGATTGGATCGAGAGCGGCGGGCAGCTGCGAGATCGCATCAAGACCCACCACAACGTCGCCGGCCTCCCGGAGAACATGAAACTCAAGCTCGTGGAGCCGCTCCGCGATCTATACAAGGACGAAGTCCGCGCAGTTGCCCGCGCCCTCGGGGTGCGGGTCGCAGAGCGTCAACCGTTCCCCGGACCCGCCCTCGCCGTCCGCGTGGTCGGGGAAGTCACGCGGGAACGGGTCGCCCGCGTCCGGGAGGCGTCCGCGATCGTGGAGGAGGAGATCCAGGCAGCCGCCGCGCGGGGCCTCATGCCGCTCCCCTGGCAGTACTTCGCGGTCCTCCTGCCGGTCCAAACGGTCGGTGTGCACGGGGACCTGCGAGTGTACGGTCACACAATCGCCGTCCGCGCGGTGGACTCCGTGGACGGCATGACGGCGACGTATGCCAAGATCCCGCACGAGACCCTCGACCGGATCTCGACGCGAATCACGAACGAAGTCAAGGGAATCAACCGCGTCGTGTACGACGTCTCCCACAAGCCCCCCGCGACAATCGAGTGGGAATGAGTCCAGACCCGCCAGAAAGCTTTTTCAACGGGGCCCGCTTCGCTCTTCTGTGCTCATCTACGTCGTCGACAACGGGGGCCAGTGGACCCATCGGGAGTGGCGGGTCCTCCGGGATCTCGGTGTGGAGACGAAAATCGTCCCGAATGATACGCCGGCTTCCGAGCTGCAGGGACTCGACGGCCTCGTCCTTTCGGGCGGGGCGCCCCGGGTCGGCGTGGACCCGGAAAAGATGGGGCGGAACGGCGAATATCTCGACGACTTCGAAGGCCCGATCCTCGGGATCTGCGCGGGACATCAGTTCATGGCGAAGCACTTCGGAGGTGAAGCCACACCCTCGAAGGTCCCGGAGTTCGGGAAGTCCGTCCTCAAGGTGCACGACCCAGACGTCCTGTTCCACGGTCTGCCCGACACTTTCGAGGTGTGGGAGTCGCACAACGACGAGGTATCAATCCTTCCGAAGGCGTTCGTCGGACTTGCGAGCTCCGCGAACTGCGACGTGCAGGCGATGCGGCACCGCACGCGCCCCTTGTTCGGACTCCAGTTCCACCCGGAGGTCGAGCACACCCAGTTCGGGGCAGACATCTTCCGAAACTTCCTCAAGATCTGTGAGAATCCGAAGTGAGAACGGCACCGTGCGGGACTTATCCCGGGTTCCCGGTGCAGTCCCGATGACCCGCGGAGTCCCGCGGCCAGAGGTCCTCCGAGAGGCCTTGTCGTACCGGAACGAGAAGTCCTTCGAGCGGGCTCTGGGACGCGCCGTGCGGAAGCACGGCGGTGCTTACGCGGACTATCTCGCCCTCATCACGGAGGTGCGGGAATGCGGTCGGTCGGGCGACCTCGGCCTCCGGGAGGCCGCGAGGGCGCTCGCGGATCAGCCATAGACGCGGGGATTCACGAGGAAGTCGGGCCGCTTCCCGTCGAGGACTTTCAGCACCTGTTCCGCGATGATCGCCCCTGCCCGGGCCTGGGCCTCGTGGGTCGACGCACCCAGGTGCGGGGTGAAGGCGATGTTCGGTGCGGTGAGCAACGGGCTCCCCGTGGGCGGCTCGCGCTCGAAGATATCGACGGCGGCACCGGCGATCGTTGCGGCCTTTAGGGCATCCGCCAGCGCGGCCTCCTGAACGATCTCACCCCGCGCGCAGTTCACGAGGATCGCAGTTCGCTTCATGTGCGAGAGCTCGGCCGGACCGACCATGCCTTTCGTCTCCGCGGTGAGGGCCGCGTGAATGCTGAGCACATCGGCCTGGCGGAACAGAGTGTCCTTGTCCACGAGGGCAATCCGGAGGCCTTCGGCGGTCGGAAGGGACAGATACGGATCGTGGGCGATCACACGCATGCCGAAGGCCTGCGCTCGCTTCGCGACCTCCGCGCCGATGCGGCCGGACCCCAAAAGCCCGAGGGTCTTCCCGAAAAGCTCGTGGCCCTTCAGCTTTTTCTTCTCCCATTTCCCGTCCTTGACGGAGCGGTCCGCGTCCGTCAGGTGACGGTACAGCGAGAGCATGTGCCCAATGGCGAGCTCGGCGACGCTAACCGTGCTCGCAATCGGCGCGTTCACGACGACGACCTTCCGCAAGGTCGCGGCGTCTACGTCGATGTTGTCGACGCCCACCCCGGCACGGCCCACGACCTTCAGGTTCGTCGCGACAGCGAGGACCTCCTTCGTAACCTTCGTGCGGCTCCGGACAATTAACGCATCATATGAAGGGACGGTCTCCCGCAGCGCCGGGGCATCAAGCTCGCGGACGTCCACCTCATGAACCGCGCGGAGGCTCGAGATCGCCTCGGCCTCCAGTCCATCCGTGATAAGAATCTTCATGGGGATCGCGGCCGGATGGGCGCGCTCGGATAAAAAGAGTCAGGCCATCAGGGCGATGATTGTGAGGGCCAGGAGGGCCAGGAAGAGCACGACTCCGAGTGCGAGCATGAGTCGCGTGACGCGCTGGTCGGAGCCGAACACGATCGGGAACGGCCCCAGGAACACGACGCCGCCCCACCGTCGCTCGACGGGCTGAGGCGTGCGCACGGGCGGACGCAGGTCGGACAAGAGCGGTTCCGCGACGGGCGAAGGCACGTCCGCCATACGGGCAGGCCAGAACAGGAACGTCGTGAAGAATCCGGCGACGATAAGCATGATCCCGAGGAACGACAAAGGGCCCGTGGCCGTAATCACGGGGATAATGAGGACGAGACTGAGGATAGCTTCGCCCAGCGCGAATCCGGCTGCTAGGAGCGCGATCCCAGCCGCGAGAAGCCCGGGTCCGAGGAACCGGATCGCCCGCACGGTCGTCGCCATCATCGCGTCGCGCTAAAGCTTTGTCCTCATCCTCTTCGAGGAACGCGCGTACGCCTGCAGGGATTCGACCCGGAGGTCTCCGCCGCGGACGTCCTCGATCGCCTGGGCTGCCGCCTCTGCGCCCTGGACGGTCGAGATAAACGGGATATTGAGGTCCACCGCGAGGCGCCGCATCATGTATCCATCTCTGCGCGCGCCCGACGAATTCGTCGGCGTGTTGATGACGAGGCGGATCTCCCCGCGGCGCATCAGGCCGAGAGCGTCCGGCGACTGATTTTCGCTGATCCGGTACACCGTCGTTGCTTCGATGCCGTTCTCCCGGAGGAATTGGGCAGTGCCTCGAGTCGCGTAAATCCGGAGACCCACGCGGGCGAGACGCCGGGCAATCGCGAGCATCGTCGGCTTGTCTTCATCCCGCACGGTAATGTAGACGGCGCCCTCCGTCGGCAGCGGGTTTCCCGCGGCGATCATCGCCTTGTAGTACGCCCGGCCGAGGGAGCGGTCCAAGCCCATGACTTCCCCCGTGCTCTTCATCTCGGGGCCGAGGATTGTGTCGACGCCGGGCAAGCGCTGGAACGGGAACACAGGCGCCTTCACCGCGACGTGGCCAATCCGCGCTTCCCCCACGAGCTTCATCGAGCGGAGCGAGTGGCCCAGCATCACCTTCGTCGCGACCTTCGCCAAGGAGACCCCGATCGCCTTCGAGACGTACGGAATCGAGCGGCTCGCGCGAGGGTTCGCCTCGAGGATGTACACCTCATCGTCCTTGACCGCGAGTTGGAGATTCATGAGGCCTACAATCTTCAAGGCCTCGCAGATCGTCCTCGTAATCGCGCGGATGTCGTCGAGGACCGAATCCGAGAGGGTCTGGGCGGGGAGGACGCATGCCGCGTCGCCGGAATGGATGCCGGCCTCCTCGATGTGCTCCTGAATCCCGCCGATGAAGATGTCCCGGCCGTCCGAAACGACGTCGACGTCGATCTCGGTCGCATGGGCAAGGTATCGGTCGACGAGCACGGGGTGGTCTTTGGATACGCGCGTCGCACTCTCCATGAACCGCGCGAGGTCCTCCTCCGTGTGGACGATCTCCATGCCCCGGCCGCCGAGGACGTACGAAGGCCGCACGAGGACAGGATACCCGATCCGCCCGGCGACCTCCCGTACCTCCCCGAAGCTGTAGCCCGACGCCGCCTCCGGCTGGCGGATCCCGAGGCGCTCCATGAGGGCCGCGAACTTCCGCCGGTCCTCCGCCAAATCGATCGACGCGGGTGGCGTGCCAAGGATCTCCGTGCGCGATCGACGACGGGCCAGCGCCCTCCCGAGGGGTACAGCCAAGTTGACCGAAGTCTGTCCGCCGAACTGCAGGATGACCCCGTCGGGCTCTTCCTCCTCGATGATGTTCAGGATGTCCTCCAGGAGCAGGGGTTCAAAGTACAACCGGGTCGAGATGTCGAAGTCCGTCGAGACGGTCTCCGGATTATTGTTCGCGATAATCGCCGCAACGCCCTCCTCCCGCAGCGCGAGGATGCCCTGGACACAGCAGTAGTCGAACTCGACGCCCTGGCCGATGCGGATCGGCCCGCTCCCGACGACGAGGACTTTCCGGCCGCGGATGCGCCTCGTTTCCCCCGTCGGTTCGTAGGTCGAGTAGAAGTATGGGGTGCGGGCCTCGAACTCACCGCCGCAGGTGTCGACCATCTTGAATCGGGCTCGGGGACGCGCGCGTCGAATCGATTCCTCCGACCGGGCCCGGAGGCCGGCCAGATATTCGTCCGCGAAGCCGGAGCGTTTCGCGTCGGAGAGGAGAGAACGCGTGATCTTGCCAGTCCGGAACCGGTCCTCGATCCTGATGAGATTCCGCAGCTTCTCCAGGAAGAACGGGTCCCAGTCCGTCAGGGCTGCGACCTTCTCGATCGGGTAGCCACGACGCAGAGCCTCCGCGATGACGAAGAGCCGCTGGTCCGTCGGCTCCCGCATCTCCCGGATCAGTTCATCGTCCGTCCACGAGAGGGACTCGAGGCCGATCCGATCGATCTCCAGGGACCGGACCGCCTTGAGTAGGGATTCCTCGAACGTCCGGCCGATGGCCATGACCTCCCCCGTGCTCTTCATCGACGTGCCGATGCGGCGGTCCACCGTCGGGAACTTGTCGAAGGGCCATCGCGGGATCTTCGTCACGACGTAGTCGAGGGTAGGCTCGAACGACGCGAGAGTCTTCCCGGTGACCGGGTTCGGGATCTCGTCCAGGGTGAGTCCGATCGCGATCTTCGCGGCAATCCGCGCAATCGGGTAGCCGGTCGCCTTTGAGGCGAGCGCGGAGGAGCGCGATACGCGCGGGTTCACCTCGATCACGCGATACTCGCCGGTCCGCGGGTGCACCGCGAACTGGATGTTGCATCCGCCTTCAACCCCGAGGGCGCGGATGATCCGCAGGGCCGCGGACCGCAGGGTCTGGTGGTCCGCGTCGCTTAGCGTCTGCGACGGGGCGACGACGATCGACTCCCCGGTGTGGATCCCCATCGGATCGAGGTTTTCCATATTGCAAATCGTGATGCAGTTGTCCGCCGCGTCGCGCATGACCTCGTACTCGAACTCCTTCCATCCGAGGACGGATTCCTCGACGAGGACCTGCTTGATCCTCGAGTATGCGATGCCTAGGCCCGCGATTCGCTCGAGATCCTCCGGGCCGTGGGCCACACCGCTCCCGCTCCCGCCGAGGGTGTACGCCGCCCGGACGATGACCGGAAAGCCAATCTCTTCCGCGAAGACCTTGGCGGCCGCGATGTCGGACACTGCACGGCTCCTCGGGATTGGCTCGCCGATCGACCTCATCAAGGAGGCGAACCTCTCGCGATCCTCTCCTGCCGCAATCGCCCCGAGTTTCGTGCCCAGGAGTTCCACGCCATACTTCGCGAGGACCCCGGCCTCCGCGAGTTCGCTGCACAGGTTCAGCGCGGTCTGACCACCCATCCCGCTCAGGATGCCCTGCGGCCGCTCCTTCGCGATCACCTTCTCCAAGAATTCGATGGTGAGAGGCTCGACGTACACCGCATCCGCGGTGTCCGGGTCCGTCTGAATCGTCGCGGGGTTGCTGTTGACGAGGACGACTCGCACGCCCTCCTCCCTCAGCGAGCGACACGCCTGCGAACCGGAGTAATCGAATTCCGCCGCTTGGCCGATGATGATTGGACCCGAGCCGATGACCATCGCGGTCCTAATGTCTCGCCGTCTGGGGACGGATCCCACCTCCCGCTCCCACGCCTACGACCCCCGGAGGGTGGCCACGAACTCGCGGAAGATGTACTCGTTGTCCCAGGGCCCTGGGCGGGCTTCGGGATGATACTGGACGGAGAAGATCGGCAGGTCGTGATGGGCCATGCCTTCCACGGTGTCGTCGTTCAGGTTGACGTGCGTCACCTGGCATTCGGAGGCGTTGAGAGACTTCGCATCGACGGCAAACCCGTGATTCTGGGAGGTGATGTGGACCCGGCCCGTCCGCAGGTCCTTCACGGGCTGGTTCCCGCCGCGGTGGCCGAACTTCAGCTTGAACGTCCGACCGCCGAAGGCCAGGGCGAGGATCTGATGACCGAGGCAGATGCCGAGGATGGGCACGCGGCCCACGAGCTCCTCGGCGGCCTTGACCGTCGTCGCGCGGATGTCGGGATGCGCGGGGTCACCGGGGCCGTTTGACAGAATCACGCCGTTCGGCCGGAGTCCGAGGATATCGTCCGATGTCGTGTCGTATGGTACCACGACGACGTCCGCGTAGCGTTGAGCCTCCCGGATGATGTTCCGCTTCACGCCGCAGTCGACGACGACGATCGTCCTCTTGCCGGCGCCCGGGTAGCGGATGGGGGCACGGCAGCTCACTTCCCCGACGAGGTTTCGCGTATCCGGGTGCGGGGAGCGCCGGACGGATTTCGCGACCGCGTCCAGATCCGCATGGCCCGGCGCGAGGGCCGCCTTCATCGTCCCGCGCGAGCGGATCTTGATCGTCAGCATGCGCGTGTCCGCCCGCTCGATCGCGGGCGTCTCGTACTTCCGAAGGAACTCGGCGAGGGGCATCTCGCTCCGGGGGTGGCTCGGGGTCGCACACGCCTCCTTCACCACGAACCCGGTGGGCTGGATCCCCTCCGACTCCATCGCGGCCGGGTCCACGCCATAGTTTCCGATGAGCGGGTACGTCATCATGAGGATCTGACCGCGGTACGAAGGATCCGTAAGGGCTTCCGTGTAGCCCGTCATGTTCGTGTTGAAGACGAGCTCTCCGAAAACTTGCCGGCGTGCGCCGAAAAACGCTCCCCGGACGGCCGTTCCGTCCTCCAGGACCAGGGAGCCTTCCATCCGATAGACCCCCACCCCATTTTCGATTCGCCATATGAGGGTTTCCCTCGAGAGGACGGCCCCGAGGACGCGTCATGCGCGGGGAAGGTCAAGATGGTTCAGCCGCTCGACCATCTTGTCCCAGTGGCTCCCCTGCCAGTACACCCGCTGGCACGAAGGACAACGCCAGAACTCCTCGTGGCGCGAGCGGACGCCGACCGGGACAAGCTCCTCAATCGCGTCTCGCGACACAGGCAGGAGGACCGAGTTGCAGAGGGAGCACCGGGACAGCGGATCGATGAGCCGAAGCGGCAGGACGGCCGCGACCTCGCGGATCTGCTCGTCGAGGTCATCGCTACGGATCCCGACGGCTTCGCGCACACGGCCCGCCAATTCCTTGTCTCGCGTCAGGAGAATCCGCTCTTCCCGTCGCGCCATGTCGATCAGGTCCCGGTCCGACGTGGGCTCCGGGTATGCGGTATCGTAACCCATGAATCGCAACCATCGCGCGAGGCTCCCAAGCATGTGGTCGCAGAGAAGCTTCATCGGATCACCGCGTACTCCAGCAGGACGCCGTCGCCGAGACGGCTCGCCTGGACGAGCCGGAGGGGGACGATCTCCTCGGCGGACGCCGCCCCTCGACCGCCGGCGAGGGTCGGTGCGGCATGGCCTCCGAGGATCGCGCTCCGGACAAAGATCTTCACCTCATCGGCGAGGCCCTCTTGCAGGAACGACCAAATAATCGTGCTGCCCCCTTCCACGAGGAGCGTCGACACCCCTCGTCGGGATAGATCCTCCAATAGACGGCGGAGATCGACGTCATCCTTCCCGCAGCGCAAAACCTCCGCTCGAGGGAAGACGCGGTCGCATTCCTCCGTCGTGACGATGAGCGTTGGCGCACTGCCGTCGAGGACGTGCGCGTCGTCCGGCGTCCGGCCGTCGGAGTCCACGACCACGCGGAGCGGATTGCGCCCGCTTGCGAGCTCGCGTTTCACGGTGAGCTTCGGGTCGTCCATCAGGACCGTGCCGATGCCGACGACAATCGCATCGACCTGGGCCCGGAGTTGATGGACACGCTGCAAGTCCTCGTCGTTGCTCAGCCGAATCGCCTGCCCATCCGGCAAGGCGATCTTCCCATCGACGCTCATCGCAGCGTTGATGATGACCCGAGGTCGCACGGGTGCGCCAAGGGACGGCGCCGATAACAACTTTGTTGTCAATAGGCATGGAACCTTCATCTAGGACCTAGGCCTCGACGAAGGAGGCGGTCCGATGAAAGCCCACCTGGTTCACACCGAGGCGATGCGCTTCCAAGCACAGGCGGAGGACGGACCCCCGATCCTGTTCGACGCGGGGGAGAGGTCGACGAGGAAGGGTCCGAGCCCGATGCAGGGGGCTCTCCTTGCAGCGATGGGCTGCACGGCCTCTGACGTCGTGTGGATATTGCGGAAAGAGCGTGTGCCATTCACGTCCCTCGAGATCGACGGCGACGCGCAGCGGACCACGACGGACCCGAAAGTATTCACCGAGATTCGTCTCCATTTCCGCGTTTACGGGGACGGCGTCAAGGAATCCGACGTGAAGCGGGCAATCGACCTCTCGTTGGAGAAGTATTGCTCCGTAGGAATCATGCTAGAACGAGGCGGCGTCCGGTTTGTCAACACGTACGAAATCCTCCCTCCAGGGTGAGTGTTCTCAACGCGTGGATTCGAAGCGACTATCTTTAAGTAACCTACCCGAGATGAGCTGCGTCGTCAATGGACGGAATCCAGATTTATGAACTCAAGCGCATGGATCTGCGCGGGGCCACGGTCATCGACGGGTTTCCGAGCGTAGGCCTCGTGAGCTCGATCGTGGCGAACTACTTGATCAACGCACTGAACCTCACGCAAATCGGCATCATGGATTCCATTTACTTCCCCACGGTGGCCCTCGTCCGCGACGGACAGCCGATGAATCCCGTACGAATCTACGCGGGGCCGAAGCAGGACGACCGGGATCAGATCGTCGTATTCATCTCGGAGTTTCAGCCGCCGCCGAACCTCATCAAGGCAATCGCGTCAACGGTCCTCGATTGGGCCCAGGACGCGCGCTGCAACCTCCTCGTGTGTCCGGAAGGACTCATCGTGGACGCGCAGGAGGAGGGCGAGCGCCAGGTCGAGGTCTACGGAATCGGGTCGACGGAGAAGGCGATGGACCTGATCCGGCGGAACAACATCACGGCCTTCGAGGAAGGCGTCATCACGGGGGTCGCTGGCGTCCTTCTGAACGAAGGGCGCAAGCGCGACTTCGACGTGATCACGCTCCTGAGCGAGGCCCATCCGGACTACCCGGATGCCCGCGCGGCGGCTCGCGCGATCGAGGTGATCGACAAACTCCTCCTGCATACGGAGCTCGATGCACGTCCTCTCTATGAAGAGGCAGAGCGGATCGAGATGCAACTCAAGTCAATCCATCACCAGACGGAAGCCGCGAAGAAGCCGACCGAGCCGGCGCGGCCGAGCATGTACGGCTAGGCTTCCGCCTCGATGGAGACCGTGTACCGCGTCCCCTCCCGAGCGATGGCGATCTCACGCGGGACGAACTGGCGGAGCAGCCAGACCATCGTGTTGAGGTGACCCGAGACGTCCCTCACCGTGAACGCAGACGGCCCATCCGCCTGAGCGAGGTACACGAGGACCTGGTCCGCGGCGTGAACATCGAGCGTGACTCCCGACTCGATTTCCGCGCGAAGCTCCTTGGCGGCCTCCTCTGCCACCTTCTCCGAGGACTTTCCTCGCTCGGCCAAGGACGTCGCACCGAGGACCGCGTGGTCCGTCTCCGCCCACAGAACCAAAGCGCCCCCTTGGCCAATCGCGTCGTCACCCGCGTACACGCGCTCCTCGATCTTCGCGTCCGCGAAGCCGTGCAAGCGCCGCATCGCCGCGTGCTTCATGCGCTTCGGGATGTCCGCGGGGAGGTTCGACACATGGGCGATCCCCCGGATGGACCGCAATCCTCCCGGCTCCTGCATTTCGATGGACGACCACCGCAGGGCGGGCTCGACCGTCACCTCCACGAGGCCGCCGCCCCGCGGGTAGTATCCCCGCCGAACCAGTTCGAAGTTCGCATGGCTCCCCATCCGACGTAGGATGGGAAGGAACACGCGAGCGAAGTAGTCCAGGGGAGGCGACCAGCGGACGTCCGTCCCTCCGGAGACCCGAAGCCGCACCGGCTCGCGGGCGGCAAAGGCCACCGGGAGACACGCCTGCAGGACCAACGTGATGCTCCCCGCCGTCCCGACATCGAAGGAATGGCGACCGCCTCCGATGGGGCCCGGCCGGAACACGATCTCCTTCGATCCGATCTCGAGGCCTTCCACGTTGGCACCGCAGAGAGCCGCGACGGCCTGGAGGGCGGTCACGTGCTGCGCGGCAAGTCCGGGGTTCGGGCGTCCGGCGCGGATGTCCGTGACGGTCACGGGAACGCTGCGGAGGGCGGACAGGGCCGCGGCCATCCGGAGCAGCTGACCACCGCCTTCCCCATAGGACCCGTCAACGACGATCACGCTCGCGCCGCCTCCGGACCCACTTCTCTAACTCCACCGCGAAGAACACGGAACTCCCGACCAAGGTGGCGACGAGGAGCTCCTCCCACGGGAGCGCATACGTCTTGAAGGCCGCTTGGAACGGCGCGGCGTAAATCACGATGAGCTGCATGGCAACCGTCAGCCCGACCGCTCCGATGAGATGCCGATTCCGGAAGAACCCCTCCGTGAAGACCGACTTCCGCTCGACCCGGATCGCGAGGACGTGGAAGACTTGGAACATGGTCAGCACGTAGAAGACGAGGGTGCGCGCCTCGTCGTGGTCCGCCGTAGCCGGTCGGTTCGCGAGCGCCCATGTGAACATGGCGAGGGATCCGATCGTCATGAGAGTCCCGACCCAGACGATGTGGAAACCAATTCCGCCGCTCAGGATGCCCGCCTTCGGGTCTCGCGGCTTCCGTTCCATCAGCCCACTCTCCTTCGGCTCCACGGTCAGCGCGAGGGCGGGGAAGCCGTCCGTAATCAGATTGATCCAGAGAATCTGGAGCGGCAGGAGAGGGAGGGGCAGGGCGATCAGGGTGGCCATGAAGATCGTGAGGACCTCGCCGGAGTTCGTGCTCAGCATGTACCGCACGAACTTCCGCATGTTGTCATAGATCCCGCGGCCCTCCTCCACCGCCGCGACGATGGACGCGAAGTTGTCGTCGAGCAGGACCATGTCCGCGCTCTCCTTCGCGACATCCGTGCCCGTGATGCCCATCGCGACCCCAAGGTCGGACCTCTTGAGGGCGGGCGCGTCGTTCACCCCGTCGCCCGTCATCGCGACGACGTGGCCCTTCTTCCTCCACGCGCCGACGATCCGGACCTTGTGCTCCGGGGCGACGCGGGCGTACACCTTGATCCGCTCGACGTCGCGTGTGAGGTCCTCGTCCGAGATCTTCTCGAGCTCCTCGCCCGTGAGGGCGAGCTCCCCCTCCGTGAGGATCCCCATCTCCCGCGCGACGGCCATCGCGGTGAGCTTGTGGTCCCCTGTGATCATGACGACGCGGATCCCTGCTTTCTTGCACTCCTCGACGGCCCGGGTCGCCTCCTGCCGAGGCGCATCCATCATCCCCACGAGGCCGAGGAGCGTGAGGTCCTGCTCCATCGCGCCCTCCTCGAGCGACGGCAGGTCCGCGGGGAACGAGCGCCGAGCGAGGGCCAGGACCCGCAGGGCTCGGGTCGCCATCTCTTGGTTCCGGAAGACGTACTGCTTCCGGTCGTAGTCCGTGAGGGGCTTCACCTCGCCGTTCACGAGCTGCGTCGTGCAGGCGGCGAGAATCCGCTCCGGGGCTCCCTTCACGTACAGCCACTTCTCGCCGACCCCCACGAGGCGTCCCGCGCGCGTCGCCTCCGGGAGGGCGAGAAGTTCCAGCAGGCTCTCGGACGACACGCGGGCGTGGAGCGTCGACATCTTCTTGCGCTCCGAGGTGAAGGGAATCTCCGCGACCCGGGGCCATTCCGAACGCAGGGCGTTTGCATCGAGGCCCGCACGGGCCGCTGCGACGGTGATGGCACCCTCCGTGGCGTCGCCGTCGATCGTCCAGCGCGGCCCTTCCCGCTTGAGGATCGCGTCGTTGCAGAGGACGCCGCAGACGAGTAGGTCCCGCAGGTCCGGATGCTCCTCGAGGCGCACCGGCTGGCCGCCCACTCGGATCTCGCCGGACGGATCGAAGCCCTCCCCGCGCACGTCGTACCACGTCTCCCCGACGAGGATCGACCGCACGTTCATCTCGCCCTTCGTCAGGGTGCCCGTCTTGTCCGAGCAGATGACGGTCGCGGCGCCGAGCGCTTCCACGGCGGGGAGCTTCCGGACGAGGGCGTTGCGCTTCACCATCCGCTGGAGCCCGAGAGCAAGGCTGATCGTGACGACGGCGGGAAGGCCTTCCGGGATCGCCGCAACGGAGAGGCCGACCGCGGTGAGGAAGAACACCTCGACCTGGGAGATGTCCCGCCACGCGTTGATCGCGAACACGAAGACGGCGATCGCGAGGACCGCGATGCCGATCTGCCGGCCGAGCCGGTCGAGCTGCCGCGAGAGAGGCGTCTCCTGCTTCGTCTCCTGCTGCACGAAGGTCGCGATCTTCCCGAGCTCCGTCGACATGCCCGTCGCGACGACGACCGCCTTCCCCCGACCGCCCTCGACCGTGGTGCCCATGTACACCGTGTTCTTGCGGTCCGCGAGGAACGTGTCCTGCGATAGGGGCTCCGTCGACTTCGTGACCGGGAGGGACTCTCCCGTGAGGGAGGCCTCGTTCGTCCGGAGGCTCGCGAGCTCGATGAGCCGCGAGTCCGCGGGCACGCGGTCCCCCGCCGCGAGCAGGACGATGTCCCCCGGCACGATCTCCCGCGCGGCCACCATGATCGCCTCGCCGCCGCGGAGCACGTGGGCCTTCGGCGCGGCGAGGGCCTTCAGGGCCTGCAGGGATCGCTCCGCGCGGTACTCCTGGAAGAAGCCCAGGGTCGCGTTCAGGATCACGATGACGCCGATGAGCGCGGCATCGAGCAGCTCGGTGGACTCGCCCTTCGAAAGGCCGAGGAACGCGGAGATAATCGCCGCGATGATCAGGACGATGACGAGGACGTCCGTGAACTGGCTCAGCAGAATTTTGAGCGGGCTGATCCGCGTCGTCTGGACGAGTTCGTTCGGTCCATAACGCTCGAGCCGGGACTTCGCCTCCACGTCGGAGAGGCCCAGAGGGGAGCCGACCAGTTTCTTCAGGACCTCGTCGGGTCGCAGGCTGTGCCAAGCGAGGGCCATCGCCGCTCGTAGAGAGATTTCCGTAATAAACTCATCCGTGGGAGACTGCGGTCCCGCGCCGTTTTTCGGATCGCGGACCGCTCCGCAGTTACCTATTTGTACACGGGCGCTCGATACGCGGCCCGGGATGGGAATCCAGATTCTCGCTATGCGAAAGAGAGGTTCGACCCTCGTCGCCTGCGGAGCGCCCTCCCGGTTGGCGGGCCATGGTTGAGACGGCCTCGATCATGTTCGAGGTCGGGGTAATCGCGACCGTGGGCTTCCTCGGCGCGGCGCTCGCGGCCCGGGCGCGCGTGTCGGTCATCATCGGCTACATCGTCGCGGGCATCCTCATAGGCCCCCACATCCGCGTGGAGTTTCTCGGCGTCACATACGGCGGGCTCGTCCAGGAGAGCGCGTTCATCCAGAGCATCTCCCAGATGGGCCTTGTCCTGCTCCTGTTCTTCGTTGGCCTGGAGTTCAGCATCTCGAAACTGCGGAAAACGAAGGAAGCCGCCGCGATTCTCGCCGTGACAAACCTCGCGGTGAACATGTTCGCGGGCTTCGTGATCGGCGCGTGGCTCGGGTGGCCCCTCATCGACACAATCTTCATGGCCGGCGTCATCAGCATGTCGAGCTCCGCGATCGTCGCGAAGTCCCTCATCGACCTGAAGCGGCTCGGCAACGCGGAGACGGAATTCCTCCTCGGGATGGTGATTCTCGAGTCGTTCCTGGCGATGTTCCTCCTGACCCTCGTCAACGGGATGATCGTGCCGTCCGATGTGCCCATCAGCATCCCGGGTCTGTTCGCGGGGGTCGGGATCTTCATCGGCTTCTTCGCGCTCCTCGCGGCGGTCGTCATTCCGCGCACCGGGGCCCTGTTCGATCGGATCCGGAGCGAGGAGCTGTTCGTCCTCTTCGCCCTCGGCGTCGTGTTCCTGGCAGCGGCGCTCGCGGAGGCGTTCCGGATCCCTGCCATCGTAGGCGCCTTCTTCATGGGGATGGCCTTTGCCGACACGAAGCTCGCCGGCCGTCTCAAAATCAAGATGGAGTCCCTCCGCGACGCCTTCGTCGCGATCTTCTTTCTGACGTTCGGGATGCTAATCGACCCGGCGTCCTTCTGGCCCGTCTTCCCGATCCTCCTCCTCGCGGTGCCGCTGATCCTCCTCAACGACCTCTTCCTGACCGCGAGCCTGGCGTACTTCATCGGCTTCACGGGACGTGCGTCGACCGCAATCGGCACGGCACTCGTCGCCCGCAACGAGGAGGCGATCCTCTACGCGACCGTGGGCGCCCGGGCCATCCGGGCGAACGACCAACTGCCGAACAACTACGCGGGCCAGTACCTCACGCCCTTCGCGGGCATCCTCTGCATTGTGATGAGCTCCCTCGCGCCGGTCCTCATGACTCGGTCGGATCGCCTCGCATCCGGGTTAGCGAAGCGCCTCCCGAAGTCCATCACGTTCGGCGCGGAGCTCGTGAAACGGACCTTGAAGACGGTGATCATGCCGAACTTCCTGCCGATCTACCGCAAGAGGCGGATCCTCCAGGCCTCCATCATCGTGTACGCGGCGTGGATCATCGACCTCACTGTGACCTCGGGCGCCGCGCACCTCGTGATGTCCGCCCTCACCCCGGTCGTCATCGTGGCGGTCTGGGCGGCCGCTCGACATGCGTTCCGCGAACCCGTGCGGCACACGAACTACGGCGTGGACGCCGGACCGTTCAGCCGCTCGGCGATCGAATCCTTCGTCCTGCGCATTGTCGTCGGCGCCCTGACGGTCGTGGGCCTCGTCGCAATCCTGTGGCCGTACTACTGGCCCGCGACCCTCCTCATCCTGTACGTGTACTTCCTTCTCGTGGTGTTCAGCATGAAAATCGTCTATCGGCGGCTTGGGCTCGGCATCGGTCGCCGTCGCGCGCCGGTGCGCTTCGTCCGCCGGACGCCTGTCGCCCGGAGCTGGAAGGCCGCAAGCGGTCGACGGTGATCAGACGATCGGATAGACGAGGTCGAGAAGCCAAGTCTCGTCGCCGATCGTCGTCTCGGGCCCGTGGCCCGGGTAGACGCGGGTCGACGGCGGGAGCTCCATCAACCGACGCAGGCTGAACACCATCTTCGCCGGGCTGCCGCCGAACACATCCGTGCGGCCGCATGACCCGCGGTACAGCGTGTCGCCCGTGAACAGGGCGCCCTCCGATTCGATGTAGAAACACGCGCTGCCCTCCGTGTGCCCTGACGTGTGAACCGTGCGGATCGCAAGATCGCCCAGTCGCACCTCGGAGCCCTCCTTCAGGAGGATGTCCGCCTTCACGGGGGGCGGCGGTGCGGGGAGGAACCATCGCGATTCCCGGGCATTCTTCTCGAGCCGGGGGGCGTCGACCTCGAAGATCGCAATCTTCGCCCCGGTAGCGGAACGAATCGACGCATTGTCGGCCGTCGCATCGACGTGGCCGTGCGTGTTCAGCACGTAGGCGATCGTCGCGCCGAGCGCCTTCGCGATGGCGAGAAGCTCCTTCCCACCCAGGGCCGGATCGACGATCGCGGCCTGCCTGCTCTTTTCGTCCATCACAAGGTACGCGTTGTTGTCGAGCGGCGGGACGACGACCTTCTCGACGCGCATGGGCCTGTCTGAGCAATGGCATGCCTTTGATAAACTTGCCGACGAGGACATCACATCGAGCGTGCGAGTGGACGTCGGTAGGTCGACGAGCGCAACCTTAAGCCGGTCCCGGGCATCGAGGGAGCGCGATGACGGTCGGCGGCCTGAACTTCAACTGCCCGAAGTGCAACAATCCTCTCTTCTTCACCTTCAAGCTGGCGGACGAAGGCGACGCGATGAAACGCACGGTGAACTGCCCCGGATGCCGGACCGCATGGATCGTCGGCCTGGACATCCATCCCGAGTGAAACGCTTATGGCCTCCCGCGGATTCGAGCGGCCCGCGCGGCTGCCTCTCTTCCCGCTCCACACGGTCCTCTTCCCGACGGTCACCTTGCCAATCCATGTCTTCGAGCCGCGGTACAGGGAGATGGTCGGGCGCTGTCTCGAGCACGACGAGCCGTTCGGCGTCGTCCTAATCCTGGAAGGTGAGGAGGTCGGAGGGCCGAACGTCCCTCGCCGCATCGGGACGGAGGCCGGAATCATCGCGTCCCAGCGCTACCCGGACGGCCGATACGACATCGTGGTCGAGGGGCGGAGGCGCTTCGCAATCCGCTCGCTGGACCGTGGCCGGTCGTACCTGCGGGCCGACGTCGAGTGGCTCGAGGAGCCCATAGGCGCGGAGGCGGACGATCTCGCGCGGGCCGTCGCGAAACTGCTCGAAGGGATTCTCGAAGCGCTCGAGGCGCGCGGCCACGCGATCGTCGATGAGACGTGGAGCGAGATGGATCCGCGAATGCTGTCGTATCGGGTCGCGTCCACCTTGCCGGGAGCGAATGACATCTGTCAGGAACTTCTCGAAATCCCTGATGTGGCCACGCGACTGCGCCGGGAGGCCCAGCTCCTGATGTCGATCCACCGCATCGGCGCGGAGGCGGGAGCCGCATGAGCTGCCGCAGCCGAAACCACGAGTGCGCCGGGCGGGAATCGAACCCGCGTTGGAAGCTTGGGAAGCTTCAGTCCTGCCATTAGACTACCGGCGCGCGGGCGCGGAAAGACGCGCGGTCGTATTTTTCGTTTCCCCCTTAGACGGACGCGAGTTGTAGGACTGCCCACGCCATCGCGAGAATCGCGGGGAATACGCCGCCCTCGGTCAGAGACAAGGCGCGAACGAAAATTGCGCGGCTGTGTGAGGTCCTTCACCCGGCTTGCGAGGACAGTCGAGATCAGAAGGCCCACCGTGCTCGCTGCATAGACCAGCAGGACCGTGATCATCTGGCCTGCTTGGTCGTTCGTGATTGGGGTCCACCCGGACGTCGGATCGGAAACGCGCCCGAGGGTGAGGAAGCACAGGACAAGGCCGAAGCCAGGGGATCAAGCCGAAAATCACGGTTGTCCCCCGCGACCGCGAGGTACGTGATGAGTCGACCACGCGCTCCGGCCGGGAGCAAGAGCGGATCCTGGGCGCGCAGGTCGGAGACCGCGTTCATCACTACCGTGGCCCCGGCGGCCCAAGCGATAGCAGGCACCCCGAGAAGAAGGAACGTCGTGGTGATGCTCGGCACAGACCGTCATCCGCCGGGGCGGAATAAAGCTCTACTTCACAGTCTCGAGTTGCGAAATCACGTTCCAGATGAGCGTGCGCCCATGGAGCGGGATGTTCGGGTCGTTGGCGAGCTCGTCCATGATCATGATGGCGCTCGTGACCCGCAAGTCCAAGGGCTCGGTCTTCTTCGAGAGCCTAGCCTTTGCTTCGGCGGCGCCGCGACGAATGTTACGCGGGACGGAGGTGTCTTCCGCGATCTGGTCGAGAACATCTACGATTTGCTTCAGCTTTGCATCGCTGTCCATCCGACCATCTCCCGGTGTTGCTCGTTGTCCTCAACTTGGCGCCCTCGTCTGTCCGTTTTCCTTGTAGGTCGTGACGACCATCAAGGTCTTCGTATCCTTGATACCCGGAATCGGCGCGAGGCTCGTGAGGACGAAGTCCTTCAGCCCCTTGTAGTTCCTGAATCGAGCCTTCGCAACGATGTCCGTGTCTCCCGTGACGAGGAACACGTCCTGGATCACGTCAAACTTCGCGATCTCTGTGGCAATCCGATCCGCCTCTTTCGTATCGACTTTGAGGGTGATCACGGCGGCGACCTGGTCCTCACCGTAGAGGGCGGTGAGGGCTTGTTCCATGTCGCTGCCAGTCGCCATCGACTGCGGGATGGCGGGCCTCTCTAATTAAGGTTTATCCGTACATCGCGCGGAATTATCGAGAAAGCAGAGTGCCGCACTTGCGACAGAAGGCGTCGTCGGGCAAAAGCTCGGTCCCGCAAGATGCGCACGTGCTCGGCGAAACGCGTGTCCCGCACTTGCGACAGAACGCATCGTCCGCGCGGACCGACACGCCGCAGGAAGGACACGCGCGATTCGGAACGGCAACCGCGGGACCTTCGGCCATCGAGAGGGCGGGAACCTCCACGCTCTCGCCTCCGGCGCTGCGTTTGGACTGGCGCGAGAGTCGTAACGCCCCGTCGTAGTCCTGCGCGTCGTAGCGGGCCTTCGCGGAACCGAGAAGCTGCGTCGCGACGGCCGTGTCCTTCCCCGCGCTGCGTGCCGCGTCGATCGCCGTCTCAGCCAGGTCGATCGAGAACTTCGATTGGAGCATATTGGGCGGGAACTCCTTCTGGATCCGCTCTTTCGTGGTCACTTCCGCGGAGCCACCGAGGGTCGCCATCTGATCGAGCTTCGCAAGGTCTCCCCTTGAGGTCTGCGCCGCCTTCAGGGACATTAGCCGATCCCTCGTCTTGGATGTCAGATCCAACGCGACCCGGAAGTTCCGTCGGCCGAGGGCCAGTTCGGCCTCATGCATCCATGCGGACGCTTCGTCGCTCTTGACCCCTTGGCGCTCCATCGAGGAAACGATGGCCCTCGTGGTCACGACAGCGTTGTGCGCCTGATCGGAGAGTTCGTCATCGCGTTTCGCGAAGCGCATCCGGCGGCCCTTCATCCGCTTCCGGAGGACGCGAATCTCGAGGAAGGCGACGACCCCAATCGCCGCGGCGAAGAGGATGATCGCGATGACAATCTGGTCCGTCAGGGGATCGGCCATGGCCGGCGTCGAACTCGGGTCAGGCCATAAAAGGGTTTTCCCGCCTTTTTCTTGCCTGATTCCCTCCGTGAGGACCGACGCTCAGTAGTGCCGACGGCATCAGCTAAGGATCTCCGACAGGCGGCCGAGTTTCTGTCCGAGCCGGATCTCCCGCGCAATCCGGCGACCCGTCGACATCCCGGGCTCCGTGAGGTCGGAGTACGGGGAGCCGGCGATGAACAGGTTCGTGCCCGCGACGATTCGCGTGGAGATCTCGAACACCTTGAACTCAAGGCGATCCGAAACAATCGTTTCGAGACAGAAGGGTCCGATCATCCCGCCGAACAGCTCGAGGGAGCGCTCGACAACCCGTTCGCCCATGTCGAACGCCTTCGGGAGCAGGGATTCGCGCAAGACGACGGGCATGTTCCCCGTCACGACGAACGTCGGGAGGAAGCCGATCTTCCGGAGGGACTCCTGCGCGCCGAGCTTGTACATTTCGTCGATGTTCGCCTCATCGCGTCGGTCTACACCGAGCAACTCGATTGCACCCTTGGAAAGCGTGTACCCATCCGTCAACAAAGGCGAATAGAAGTAGTGGATGTAGTACCGTGTGCCCACGACGTATTCCTGGATCGTGTACTTCATCCCGGGCTGGATCGACTCATTAAAGTCCTCGTGGTTCTTCGCGATGAACGCCCCGCGCCCGCCCTTCGCCCCGTAGTACTTCACGAAGACCGGTCGGTCGATGTCATGCGGTCGCTCAATCTTCGCCGGCATGTCGACCCCCGCCGACGTGAGCCACTCCCGCTGCTTCTCCCGGTCCGACTCCCATTTAAGGACCTCGCGGTTCCCGAACGTCGGAACCCGCAACTTCGCGAACACCTCGGAGCCCATGTACTCCACGAAGGACCCGTGGGGGACCGTCACGACCTGCTTCGCGGCCAGATCATCCGCCTGGTCCACGATGTCCGCGTATGAGTCGACGATCAGGAACTCGTCCGGCTTGGCGAGGGGGAACGCGTCGTAGAACCGCGGTCGCTCCCCGATCGCGATGCCGAGGGTGCGGAACCCCTCTTGCCGCGCGCCATGGAAGATCTGCAGGGACGAGTGAGAACAGACGGTCGCGATCACGATGTCCTTGTAGTCCTCATGGATCGACGAGATCGCTTTCCGCGATACCATTACCATGCGAATAGGTTCGATGGATTAAAGGTTTTCACGACCGCGGAGGACCGCGTCGGCCACGCGCATCGCCCGGACCGTCTCTGCGACGTCGTGGGCTCGGACCACGTGGGCTCCGTGGGCCACCGCCAGGGTTGCGGCCGCGAGGCTTCCCGGGAGTCGCTCTCCCTGCTCAGCACCACCCAGTGCGCCGATGAATGACTTCCGGGACACGCCGACCACGATGGGCACTCCGATGGCGGCGATCGTACTGAGGCCCCGGAGGAGAGTCAGGTTGTGGGCCACGCTCTTCCCAAACCCGATGCCGGGATCGACCGCGACCGATTCTCTCGCAACCCCATTCGCCGAGGCCGAGCGAACGCGCTCCTCGAGGAAGTCCCGCACCTGACGGACGACGTCCTCGTAGCGGGGGTCGTCCTGCATCGTCTTCGGGTCGCCGCGCATGTGCATGATGACCGCCCCTGCCCCGGCTTGCGCGATGATCCCAACCATCCGCGGATCCCGAAGTCCGGACACGTCGTTCACAATCGATGCGCCAGCCTGGAGCGCCTTCTCCGCGATCTCCGGTTTGCGCGTGTCAATGGAAATCGGGACGTCGAGCTTGCGGGTGACCGCCTCGAGTACCGGGCCCACGCGCCGCCACTCCTCATGTGCGGGGACGGGATCGGATCGCGGTCGTGTGGACTCGCCCCCGACGTCCAAGAGGTCCGCCCCTTCGTCGGCCATCTGGAGTGCCCGACGGATCGCCACCGCGGGCTCGAAGTGACGGCCGCCATCGGAGAACGAGTCGGGCGTGACGTTGAGGACTCCCATCACGTGGGTGCGGTCGAGTCGCAACTCGCCGGTGCGATGTTTCCAGACGAGCGGACCGTTTCCCACGGGCCGCCCCATCTCGAGTCCGATATTTCAGCGTGCGCCGGTCCGCCCGATGTGCGCGGAGCTTTATATTCCGGAACAACTACGCGGCGCCGCACATGCGGATCCTCTTCCTCCACGTGGACTACCTCGAATACGAGGTGAAGGAGAAGGCCATCAAGGGCCTCCCGGATCTGCCGGCGAAGGACCGGCACGAGCGGACCGAGGAAGCCCTCGTCTGCTTCGTGAGCGCGGAGAAGCGGGATGAATCGAGCCCTGTCGCGGTGGCGAAGGCCGCGGCGTCGAACGTCGACGAGATCGCGGGCCAGCTGGGGACGAAACGCGTGGTCGTATATCCGTATGCCCATCTGAGCTCCTCGCTGGCGGCGCCGGACCGGGCGTCGGAAATCCTCACGGGTTTGGAAAAGGAACTCCGCTCCCGCGGATTCGAGGTGACCGCGTCGCCCTTCGGGTACTACAAGTCGTTCAAGGTGGCGGTGAAGGGCCACCCGCTGAGCGAGCTCTCCCGGGAAATCGTGGCTGAGGCGCACGAGGACGCGAGGGAGGAGGTGTCCGAGGCCATCAAGGCGGAGGAGAAGCTCCGCTCCGCTTGGTTCGTAATGGATACGAAGGGCGAGCTCCACCCGCTCGCGATCAAGGACGGGGAACTCTCGGGATTCGATTTCAAGGGCCATGGGAACCTCGCGAAGTTCGCGGCGTACGAGATGGCGAAGTCCCGCGAAGTCAAGGAGGAGCCGCCGCACGTGAGGATCATGCAGGAACTCGAGCTCGTCGACTACGAGCCCGGATCGGATCCCGGGAACCTCCGGTACTACCCCAAGGGTCGACTGATCAAGGGGCTCATCGAGGATTTCGTCAGCGAGCGGGTGCGCGAGTACGGAGCGATGGAGGTCGAGTGCCCGGTCATGTATGACTTCGAGCACCCGGCCCTCAAGTCGTACCTGAACCGCTTCCCCGCGCGACAATACATTGTGCAGACGCCCAACAAGCGCGCCTTCCTGCGATTCAGCGCATGCTTCGGGCAGTTCCTGATCATGAAGGACATGGTGATCTCGTACAAGCAGTTGCCCCTGCCCCTCTACGAGTTGACTCGATACTCGTTCCGCGCGGAGCAACGGGGCGAGGTCGCCGGTCTTCGCCGACTCCGGGCGTTCACGATGCCTGACTGCCACGCCCTGTGCGCGGACATCGAACAGGCGAAGGAGCACATGATGGTGCGCCTCGAGGTTGCGTGGAAGCTGCTCGAGGATTGCGGCTTCCGCATGCCGGACGACTTCGAGGTCGGCCTTCGGGCGACGGACGCGTTCTGGCGGGACCATCGGGATTTCGCCATGGCGTATGCGAAGCGGTGGGGAAAACCGATCCTGCTGGAGAAGTGGTCCGAGCAGTTCTTCTACTTCACTTTGAAGTACGAGTGGAACTTCGTCGACGCGAACGAGAAGGCCGCGGCACTGACCACAGACCAGATCGATACGGAGAACGCGGAACGATTCGGAATCACGTTCACGGATGAGAAGGGCGCGAAACGGTTTCCGTTCATCCTCCACCTCTCGCCGAGCGGCGCTATCGAGAGGGTCATCTATGCCCTTCTCGAGAAGGCCGCGGCGGACGCGAAGGCGGGGAAGCCGCCCATGTTGCCCCTCTGGTTGTCGCCCACACAGGTGCGGATCGTGCCCGTGAGCGCGGACCAGCTCGCGCCCGCGCGGGAGCTCCTCCGCCGGTTCCACGGTATCCGCGTGGACCTGGACGATACAAACAACACCCTCGCGAAGAAGGTCCGCCGCGCGGAGAAGGAATGGGTGCCGTACATCGCCGTCGTCGGACGGAAGGAGATTGAAAGCGGACGTCTGAACGTGCGGATTCGCGAGACAAAGGCACAGATGGACATGAGCCTCGAGGATCTGCACACGCGGATCGCTACGGAAACGGCGGGAAGGCCATTCCGACCCCTCGCCGAGCCGATCGAAGTGAGCGCCCGCCCGACGTTCCGTGGGTAAAACGCCTCAGCGTGGATTCTCAGTCCTGAGAATGGGATGCGTCCGGTTATCAGGACCGCCCGAAATCGTCGTGCCGGTGGTCTCTTTGAAGCGAGATCTCTTCGAGCTGATCCTCGGCATCGGCGTGCTGGCACTCGGCCTCGTCGTGATCCTGTTCACGTTCGCACAGGCGTTCGCCCTCGCCCAGCAACCCGGCGAATTCCTTCGGAACCAGTTGCCACAGAGCGAGCAGGCCCAAGGACCCGCCTCCTCCTTCGGCTGGTCGAGCGACGACTTCAACGTGACCTTCACGGACCGGTCCACCGCCGGTGATTCGGCAATCACACGCTGGGACTGGGAGTTCGGCGACGGGCCGGCGTACACGGGGCAGAACCCGCCGATCCATCGGTACACCGGGACCGGACCCTGGACCGTGCGCCTCACCGTGACGGACCAGAACAACATGCAAGGGGTCTCCGTCTCGGAAATCACTCTCATGCCTGGGGGCACGAACGGGGGCAGCAGCCATGCGGACCTCTCCGGCGGACTCAACGTCGATCCGAACCTCGGCGATGTTTTGCTTCCGATCGCGGTCGTCTTGCTGACGTCTGGTCTCTTCCTTGTCATGGCCATCGTCGGCGGAATGATCATGAAGGCGGGTTGGAACATCCTGAAGCCCAAGCCCGAGACGATTCGGGTTCGGCTCAAGCCGAAGGACCTCACCCAGGCCTTCGAGCAGGACACAGCACCCGCGGCTCCGCCGCCGCCTCCCGCCGCATAGAGCTCATCGGTGGCGGCGAGTCCGCGAGAACTCTGTAGGCACCGCGGCGTCCGTCCATGCGTCGGAGACGACGTCTGCTACGGAGACGGATTCCCGCACCGCGTCCACGATTGTCGACCGGACACCCGTCATGATCGCGAGGACCCGCAGGATCCCTTCGTACTTCCGGTCTACGCGGACCCCGAAGATCACGTTCGCGTCGGGTCGCATCTCGGCCGTCAGCCCTTCGACGACCTGATGCGCCGTCCGAAGACGCAATCCAGGGCCCGCACTGATGTGAATGAGTGCGCCGTTCGCCCCGTGGTAGTCGACCTCGAGGAGCGGGTTGTCGAGCGTGTCGGAGACGACCTGTTCCGGATCCGCCTCCGCGTTCTCGCCGTAGAACACGGTGGACATCCCCCCGGTCTGGAGGATCGTCCGCACATCGCTGAAATCGAGGTTGATCAACGAGGGGAGCGTGATCGACTCCGTGATCCCCTTGATCACCTCGCTGATCAGGTGGTCCATCACCGCGAATGCCTGTTCAACGGGAAGGTTCGGCACGAGATCGAGCAGACGGTTGTTGTCGAGGACGATGAGCGAGTCCGAGCAGTCTCGGAGCCGCTGGATTCCCGCCCGGGCGTTGTTCATCCGTCCACGTTCCGCCTTGAACGGGGTCGTCGCGAGCGTAATCACGACGCTACCGGCGGCTTGGGCGAGCTCCGCGATGAACGGCGCGGCTCCTGTGCCGGTCCCGCCGCCGAGGCCGACTGTGATGAACGTGAGATCCGCATCCCCGACTTGGTTGCGCAGATCCTGCTCCGCGAGCTCCGCGCACCTCTCGCCCACGTCGGGTTTGCCGCCGGCTCCCATCCCTCGAGTGACGCCCCCTCCGATCAGGACCTTGCGGTCTGCTTGAATGGAGTCGAGATGCACGGCATCCGTGTTCACGACGACGGTCCGGGCCCCGTGGATCCCCATCCGGTGCAGCCGATTGACGGAGTTGCCGCCCGCTCCGCCGCAACCGACGACCAAGACCTTCGGCCTGGCGATCGTGAACGAATCGAGGAACGACTGGTTCCCGGCCCGCTGGGCGGTCCCGATACCCATCCGTAGTCCCATCCCTTGGCGGTTCGCGGTGGCCGACCGCCTGCGTCCGCGCGGCTTGGGATTGCGCGCGGATGGCCATCTGCGCTATCGCTCAGCCCCTTCCATGGCCTTGTGGAGCCGACGGCGGACGTACTCGCGAACCGCGTTGCGGATCGCATCCTCGACGGAAACGGAGTCGCCCGACTTCACGAGCTGCTGAAGGTCCACCACGTTCCCTTTCGGTAGTTCGATCATCAACTTGCGAATGTAATCCGGCGCGAACTGGACATCGATGAATCGGTCAATCGCGGCGCGGATCGTGTCGGATATAGTCGCGTACTCGCCACTCTTCACGAGTTGATGCAACGCGCGGATCTTGTCCGGTGGAATCCGAATCGTCACGCGTTCTGATTCCGATGGCATGAATGGCTCCCGGAAACGTCCGACACATCTGTATGATTTGTCTGACGTTCGTATGGCAATAACGGTATTTGAACTTATGTAAACGCGGCTCTGTAACGTTATTTGTGGTGGCCGGCAGTGCATCCGAACTTAGTCCTATCCCATGCCGTCCGTGAGGCTGCCACTCTGGCTAACGGCTAGCTGCTGTAGTCCGACAATCCGTCGGCGGACCAATTCCGCCCACGTGCCGAGGACAGTCGCGGTGCCGAGCGTCCTCGATTGAGTTTCTGCGCCCCTCCTAAATAGTGCTCTCCCTGCCTCTCTGGTGCAACGCGACGGATCATGTGGCCAGCTGGGTCGTGGTCGACCCTTTGTGCCGCTCTTCAGCGATCCCCATCGGGCTTCCACGAGTGTGAAGGAGGACAATGGAAACTGAGAGTGCCATGGCCAGCATGGCCCACGCCGGATGCACCAGGCCCGAAAGAGAGGCAGTCACGCCCGCGGCGTTGATGCTCAGGGCGAGCAGGACGTTCCGCACGGTCAAGGAATAGCTGGACGCCGCGAGAGCTTGGGCCTCCTCGACGGCTCCGAGGCGATTTTGAACGAGCACGACGTCCGCCGAATCAATTGCGATGTCCGTGCCTGCGGAGATCGCGATGCCCACGTCCGCCTGCATCAGGGCAGGGGCATCGTTGATGCCGTCGCCCACGAAAGCGACGCGGTGCCCTTCCCGCTGGAGCCGCCGCATCAACTCCCACTTCTCCGATGGAGTGAGGTTCGCCCCCCACTTGTCGATCCCCAGCTGATCTGCGAGGACGCGGACGACGCGCTCGTCGTCCCCGCTCGCGAGCATCACTCGTAGGCCTCGGTTCCGCAATGAGTCCACGACGCGGTGCGCCTCCGGCTTCGGCCGGTCCGCGATCGCAACGGCACCGGCGACCCGGCTATCCGCAGCGACGAAGATCACGGTCCGGCCGGAATCCCGCTGAGCCACCGCCCACGCCTCGGCGGTTCCTGCGACCTTGACGCCAGATTCGGAGAGCAATCGCTCCGTGCCGACGAGGATCTCGCGGCCTCCCGCCCGGGCGCGAACTCCGCGCCCAGGGAAGGCCACGAACAGGTCTGCCTCCATCGGCTCCAACCCGCGTTGCCGCCCGGCTTCGACGATGGCGAGGGCCAAAGGGTGCTCGGATGGCTTCTCCGCGGCCGCGGCGAGCGCGAGCACGGGGTCATCCACCCCGTCAGGAGACCACACGGCGACGACGGAGGGCTGTCCCTCCGTGATTGTCCCCGTCTTGTCGAAGACGACCGTGTCCACGGACCGGAGGAGCTGAAAGGCCTCCCCCGATCGCATGAGGATGCCTCGGGACGCCAGCTCGCCACTGGCGCGGATCATGGAGAGGGGGGTCGCCATCCCCAAGGCGCAGGGGTAGCCCATGATGAGGGTGCCGAGCACGGCGAAGCCGGCGCGTTGCCAGAGGACAGCGCCCGCAAACCACAGCGCACCGACCGTCCACAGGAGGCCCCCTAGCGCGGCGAGGGCGAAGACTCCGGGCACATAGATCAGGAGGACCCGATCCACGAACCGGAGGATCCCCGGCTTCATCGCCCGCGCCTCGGAGACCTGCCGGGCCACTTGGTGGAGGAACGATTGTTCCCCGACCCTCGCGACCTCCACGATCAATGCCCCTGTCAGGTTGAGGGAGCCGCCAATGACCTCATCCGCGGGTCCGACGTCGCGGGGGAGAGGTTCCCCCGTGACGAGCTTCTGGTCCAGAGCGGACGTTCCGTGCACGACCTTCCCGTCCACGGGAACTCGCTCCCCGGGTCGAATCCGGACGCGATCCCCTGGAGCGAGCGCTTCGACGGGGACCTCCGCCTCCTCACCCTCGGCATCGAGCCGATACGCCGTCGGCGGCTGGAGCGCCAGGAGCTTCCGGACCGCTTGCGAGGCCCGGACGTGCACGAGGATCGAGGCGTATCCTCCGATTGCGTGGAAGGCGAACACGTAGGTCGCCGCGGCAAAGAACGCGCCCGCGGGGAGTTCGGGACGCAGAAGGCCAAGCGCGCCGCCGACGAGGCCTGCGAGGGTGGCGCCCGAGGCGAGGACATCCTGGTTCAGAATGCCGCGCCGGAGGGATTGCCACCCATTGCGCAGCACAAAACGGGCGGGCCCGACGGCCGCGGTCAGCGCAATCGCCCCTTGGGTGGAGGACAACGCGAGACTCGACCCCCATCCGATCGCGGCGATCA
>CAMTUI010000031.1:0-34161 GCA_947084985.1 Methanobacteriota archaeon
GGAGATCGAATCCGTCGTGAAGTTCGCCCACGAAGTCCTGCTGTCCCGGCTCCTCCCCGTCCTGGACGAGATGGACTCCGCGGTCGCAGCCCTCGAGGGAACGTCGGGCGAGGGCGTCCGGCTGGTCCGCGACAATCTCGTGAAGGCTCTTCAGGAGGCCGGGCTGCAGGAGATCCCGGCCATGGGCCGGCCGTTCGACGCGTACGTGCATGACTGCGTCCAGCAGGTGCCCGATTCCGGGTCCAAGGACGGCGTGATCAACGAAGTCGTGCGGAAGGGATACCGTCTGCACGACCGCATCCTGCGTCCCGCGCAAGTAATCGTCGTGAAAAATGGAGGTGAAACGAATGCCTAAGATCATCGGAATCGACCTCGGGACCACGAACTCCGAGGCCGCATACATGGAAGGTAGAACGCCCAGGATCATCCCGAGCGCTGAAGGGAGCGCCTACGGCGGCAAGATGTTCCCGTCCGTCGTCGCGTTCACGAAGGACGGGATCCTCGTCGGCGAACCTGCGAAGCGCCAGGCCGTCCTGAACCCCGAGAAGACGATCATGCAGATCAAGCGGAAGATGGGGACGGACTACAAGGTGAAGATCGACGGGAAGGACTACACGCCCCAGGAGATCTCCGCGATGGTCCTCCGGAAGATCAAGACGGACGCGGAGCACTTCCTCGGCGAGAAGATCACACAGGCCGTGATCACGGTGCCCGCGTACTTCAACGACAACCAGCGTCAGGCGACGAAGGACGCGGGGAAGATCGCGGGACTGGAGGTCCTGCGCTTGGTGAACGAGCCGACCGCCGCGGCGTTGGCCTACGGTCTCGACAAGAAGGGCGAGGGCAAGATCTGCGTCTTCGACCTCGGGGGTGGCACGTTCGATGTGACCCTGATGGAAATGGGCGACGGCGTCTTCGAAGTCGTGTCCACGTCCGGGGACACCCAGCTGGGCGGGATGGACATGGACAATGCGCTCATCCAGTGGCTCGTGACAGAGTTCCGACGGCAGCACGGGATCGATCTCTCAGGCGATCGGCAGGCGATGCAGCGCCTTCGCGACGCGGCGGAGAAGGCGAAAATCGAGCTGTCGAGCACCGTGGAGACGACGCTCAACCTTCCGTTCATCGCGCAGAAGGAGGGACAACCGCTGCACCTGGAGCAGAAGCTCTCACGGGCCAAACTCGAGCAGCTCATCGAGCCGGTCCTCGACCGCCTCGAGAGCCCAATCCGCCAGGCGTTCAAGGACGGGAAGTGGTCCTTCACGGACGTGAACCACGTAATCCTGGTCGGAGGCCCGACCCGCATGCCCGTCGTCCGCGAGCGGTTCGAGAAGATCTTGGGCCGGCCGGCGGAGCGCGGCGTGGACCCGATGCAGTGCGTCGCCCTCGGCGCGGCGATCCAGGGCGCGGTCCTGAGCGGCGAGGTGAAGGACATCCTCCTCCTCGACGTGACCCCCCTCAGCCTCGGTGTCGAGACCCTCGGCGGCGTCTTCACCAAGCTGATCGAGCGGAACACGACGATCCCGACCCGCAAGAGCGAGATCTTCACGACGGCGGCGGACAACCAGGCGAGCGTCGAGGTCCACGTGCTCCAGGGAGAACGCGCGATGGCGGCGGACAACGTGAGCCTGGGACGGTTCTACCTGACGGGGATGCCACCGGCGCCACGCGGCGTCCCGAAGATCGAGGTGACGTTCGACATCGACGCGAACGGGATCCTGAACGTGTCCGCGAAGGACATGGCCACGGGGAAGACCGAGAAGCTGACGATCATGGCCCCGCAGCGCATGGAGCAGATGACAATCGACCAGGCGATCCGAGATGCGGAGGCACACGCGGAGGACGACCGCCGTCGGCGGGAGCTTGTCGAGATGCGGAACCACGCGGACCAGCTCGTCTACGCGACGGAAAAGCTCCTCAAGGAGCACGGGTCCAGCGTCTCCGAGGCGACCCGCAAGGCCGTCGAGGAGAAGGTCGAGGCCCTGAAGAAGGTCGTCCACACGGACGACATCTCGCAGCTTCGGAACGCAATCGAGGCGCTGAACAAGGAAGCCCAGAAGATCGGCGTCGAGATGTACGGGAAGGGTGAGCCCGCGGAGGCCCCTCCGCCGGGAGCGGGCGACTCGGGCGGTTCCTCGAATCCGGGTGTCGTGGACGCGAACTTCGAAGACGTGGACAAGAAGTGACCGGGAGCCATGTGGCCGGAAGAACGCGGTATGGCCGAACAGGACTACTATGAGACCCTTGGCGTCCCGCGCGGGGCGTCGAAGGAAGAGATCAAGCGGGCCTACCGAAGGCTCGCGAAGAAGCACCACCCGGACCTGAACAAGGACAACCCGAAGGCCGCCGAGGAGAAGTTCAAGCAGATCTCCGAAGCCTACGAAGTCCTCGTCGACGACGAGAAGCGGCGCATCTACGATGCGTACGGGCCGGAAGGGCTGAGACAGCAGGTCTGGGGCGGGCAGGGTTTCGATTGGGACCGCTTCACCCATGCCTCCGACCTGGAGGATCTGCTCGGCCGGGACTTCTTCGAGTCGTTCTTCGGTCGCACGAGGTCGCCGTTCGGCGGAGGTCTATTCGAAGAATTCCTCCGCGGCGGTGCGGTCGGACCTCGGCGGGGACCCTCGCCCGGACGGGACGCGCGTGTGGACGTCGAGCTCAGCCTCGAGGAGATTGCGAACGGCGCCCGGAAGGAGGTCATCCTTCGCCATCCGATTACCTGCCCGGTGTGCAACGGCACGGGCGCGGAGGGCGGCCGGATGGTGTCCTGCCCGACGTGTAACGGTGCGGGCCAGGTCAGTGCATCCCAGCGCCGCGGCTACAGCCAGTTCATCACGATCACCACGTGCCCGAAGTGCGGCGGTCGCGGCCGATGGCCCGAGCGTCCGTGCGCGCGGTGCGACGGCTCTGGCCGCGTGACCGACATCCGCACGGTTGCCGTGGAGATTCCGCCGGGCGTGCCGGATGGCGTGCAGCTTCGCGTTCCCGGCCGCGGCCTCGCGGGCAATCCGGGCGCACCCGCGGGCGACCTTTACGTGGCCGTGAGGACGCAGCCACACGAATCGTTCTCTCGAGACGGTGACAACGTCACGATGGATCTGCCGATCTCCATCACCCAGGCGACCCTCGGAGCCGACGTGGAGGTCCGCACCCTCGACGGGGCGAGCCGGCTCCGGATTCCACCGGGGGTCCAGACGGGCACGGTCCTGCGCCTGCGCGGAAAAGGACTTCCGAGGTTCCAGCGCGCGGGGCGCGGAGACCAACTCGTGCGGGTCATCGTTCTGACGCCCACGCGCCTGACCGCAGAGGAGCGGCGGCTCTTCGAGCAGCTTCGCGAGATGTCGGGAGAGGACCCAAGCCGGCGCGGCGTGTTCGACCGGTTCAAGTCGTCTTAGGGAGACGGGATGCCGGCGAGGTACGAGACGAGCTTGATCATCCCGTAGAAGGCCAGGAGGGCTCCGACGACGGTGATAATCGCGAGCGCGTCGCGGAGGAGAAGACCTTTCGCGTCGAGGTCCGGCGTGACTTGGTTTGTAATCTGTTCCTGCAGGATGGTATCTCCTCTAGAGAAGAAATGAAGGGAGTCGGTATGAATCGGTTCCGGCCCCGTAATCACCGATGTGAATCATTTCTGAAAACACGCGACGCGGACAAGGATTATCCGTCCGGAGCGGATTTGAGGGCGTACGATGCGCAAGGTCCTTGGAGTCCTGACGGAGGATTTCCGGCTCTACCACGACCTCGTTGCGGCCTTGAAGACCCGCGACATCCCGTTCGTCAGCCTGTCCTTCGCACGGCGCGTCCCGGAGACCGTCGGCGCCGTCCTGACATCCCCGGCCGAGGCGCCGAAGGTTCGATCCCGTCATGTCGTGGCCGTTGACCAGATTGACGAATCCATCTCAAGGGCTCTTCAGTTGGTCAAGGGGAAATCCGAGTGGCGGGAGCTGCTCGTCGGCGTGGATCCGGGACGGGAGCCCGGCGTCGCGATCATTGGTGACGGGGACGTGATCGACACGCGGATTGCTGCAAGCCCCGAGGCCGTCGCGTTCCATGTCCGCCAGGCCGTGCGGACGTTTCCGGCCCGCGACGTGCGCGTACGTGTAGGCCACGGAGACCCGACGAACCGGAACCGGATCCTGAATGCCCTCGCAAGGGACCCTCTGCGCGTGGAGATCGTCGACGAGGCGGGGACGACCCGCCGATCTCCGCAGCCCGACGTCGACGCGGCAATCGACATCGCGAGGACGCCTGGCCGGCGTGTCGTGCCCCCGTTCGACGTCCGCCCGACGCCTGGCGAGGTGCGGGACATCCAACGCCGGTCGCGACTCGACAGCGCGGGACAGGTCACGATATCGTCGGAGCTCGCGGATGCCGTCGCGCGTGGCGACCTCTCCCTCGAGGAGGCGATTTCCCGAGCCCGCCGGAAAGAGCACCGATCAAAGGGCTAAGGAGTACCGCGCCTCGAGCTCTGTCCGCTTCTTGAAGTACATCTCCTCCGCGATCTCGCCCGCGGCGAGCTTCGTCTCCAGGGCCTCGAGCTCTCGTTGGAAATCCGCGCGGAACGACCCTGTGTATTCCTTGACGACCCGTTCCAGGAGATCGAGCAGGTCCCGCCCGCGCTGCGTGACTTGGTAGACGATCCGCGGCCGCCCGTTCGGGGGGAACACGGCCGCCCGGTCGACGAGGCCCCAAGAGAACAGCTCGGTGAGTTGCTTGTCCACGGAGGTCCTGCGGATCTTGAGTTTCTTCGCGAGATCCTCCGGATGGTCGAACCCTTGCTGGAGCAAGCGGAGGATCTGTCGTCGCGTCTCTGAGGACGCGATGCGGATGAGCTCCAGCGGCTCCGACACGCTTGCCGGCGACGCGTTTCGGCCTACTTCAACGTTCGTCCACCGTGCGTCGTACGTCATCTCCTTCGAAGGAGAAGATGTGTCGCGAGCGGCGGACGATATTATTTTTATACGCGACGTTTGTATAAATAACGCGGCACACATTGACTCGTCATGTTCGGCAACAGGGACGCGGGATTTCTGGAGGCTCTGGGTCTGTACCGCCGGCGCGAGAACGGCGGTGCAAATCGACGCAAGGAGTCATCCGGGACGGCCGCAGTCACCCCCATCGATGTCTTTGTGCAGAAGGAAAGATATTTTGCAATGGCGAGCGCTGCCCGGTGGAACCGATGAAGCGGAAGGACATTCTGCGGAAGCTCGAGGAGCGTCTCGCCCGCGGCGAGGTCTCCGAGAAGACGTATCTCGAGATCAAGGCCCGGTACGAATTGGAACCGGACGAGCCGGAGGAAGAGACGCCCGTCGAGTCTCCCGTGGGCGACATCGGGGCGACGATCGAGGCGGCGGTGGCCCAAGCGACCGAGGGTGCCGCGAGAGCCGCCGAGGATGCGGCGAGGGCCGTCAACGACGCGATGCGGGCCGTCGAGTTCTCAGGCGTCGGCACGACGCTGAGCGACGAGTCCATCAAGATCGTCGGGTCCGGCGTCGTGTCCGGCAACCCGGTCCGCACGACGGAGTTCAAGTCCGCGGGGAGCGCAAAGGTACAGGGCCCCCTCGTCGCAGAAGTTGCCCGGATCGCGGGCTCGTGCAACTGCGACAGCGATGTGACCGTCGAGGAGTTCCGCGCGGCCGGATCGACGCGGATCGCCGGCTCGCTCAAATCGGAACACATCGAGGCGAGCGGCTCTTTGCAAGTTGGAGGCCACGTCGATGGCGAGGAGATCTCCGCGAGCGGGAGCTTCCAGGTCGGCGGCAATGTCAAGGCGGAGCAGTTCCATTCGTCGGGCGCGGTCCGCATCGGGGGCAATCTCGAAGCGGAGGAGATCCGCATCGATTTGGGTGGGACCTCGAATATCGGCGGGAACATGAAAGGGGAGAACATCCTCGTGAAGGCCACGAGCGGCTTCTTCCGGGTTCGAGGGGATCTCACGGTCCACGAGATTGAGGGCGAGGAGATCAACCTCGAGGCGACGAATGCGACCCTCGTCCGCGGACAGAACGTCCGAATCGGCCCGCACTGCCGGATCGATGTCGTCGAGGCGGGCGATCTCGTCGTCCACCAGTCCAGCGAGGTCCGCGAGCGCCGCCAACGTGGCGTGTGAGGCCCGACCGTCTGACGACTGAATATCGTCCCACAACCTTGATATAAGCCGGCTGAGTTCGAAGCGCCGTGGCCGAGCGCATCATACTAAAGGTCGCGGAAGCACCTCAGTCTGACGTGGGCCTTGGCCGCGCCCGCGTCGACACGAAAACCCGTGTCGCCCTCGGAGTCGATGTCGGCGAGATCATCCAGATCATCGGCAAGAAATCGACCGCCGCCAAGCTGTTCCGCGTGATGCAAGAGGACGAGGGGAAAGGGATCATCCGCATCGATGGCCTCGTGCGCCGCAACGTCGGCGTGAGCCTGGGCGACAAGATCGAGGTCCGCAAGGCGGAGGTCCTCCCCGCGGAGCGAATCACGATCGCCCCGATCATCAGCGAGGGACACAAGATCTCCTTCGGCCAGGGGATCGAGAACTTCGTGAAGCGGGGCCTCTTGAAGCGGCCCCTGAACAAGGGCGACGTGGTGATCGTCCCCGGAATCGCCCTCATGGGCGGCGCGCTTCCGTTCATGGTGATCAGCACCGCGCCGAAAGGCGTCGTGCAGATCCAGGATGACACGATCATCGAGATGAAAGAGGAGCCCGTCCGCGAGGGCGAGGTCCTCACGCAGACGATCACGTACGAGGACATCGGCGGCCTGAAGGAGGAGCTCATGAAGGTCCGTGAGATGATCGAGCTCCCCCTGAAGCACGCAGAACTGTTCGAACGGCTCGGGATCGATCCGCCGAAGGGGGTCCTCCTGTATGGTCCCCCCGGGACGGGTAAGACCCTGATCGCGAAGGCCGTGGCGAACGAGGCCGGGGCCAACTTCTATTCGATTCAAGGCCCGGAGATCATGTCGAAGTACTATGGCCAGAGCGAGGAGCGACTCCGGGAGAAGTTCGAGGAGGCGCAGAAGAACGCGCCGAGCGTCCTGTTTATCGACGAGCTCGATTCGATCGCGCCGAAGCGGGAGGAAGTCACCGGCGAAGTCGAACGACGTGTCGTGGCCCAGCTGCTCACGCTGATGGACGGCCTTTCGGGGCGCGGACAGGTGATCGTGATCGGCGCGACAAACCGCGAGGAGGCGATCGATCCCGCGTTGCGCCGGCCGGGGCGCTTCGACCGGGAGATCGAGATCGGGGTTCCGGATCGCGACGGGCGCAAGGAAGTGATGCAGATCCACACGCGTGGCATGCCCATCGAGGGGTCCGAGGAGGAGCGGGATCATCTCCTGTCCGAGCTTGCGGACGTCTGCCATGGCTTCGTCGGCGCGGACATGGCGGCCCTCGCCCGCGAGGCGGCGATGAAGACGCTTCGCCGGTACCTCCCGGACATCGATCTCGACAAACCGATCCCCGCGGAGACCCTGGAAAAGATGCGCGTCACGGCGGACGACTTCAAGCAGGCCCTCAAAGAGGTCGAGCCGAGCGCGATGCGGGAGGTCCTCGTGGAGATCCCGAAGATCCGCTGGTCCGACATCGGCGGGCTCGAGGAGGTGAAGCTGAAGCTCCGCGAGGCCGTGGAGATGCCGCTGAAGGAGCCGGACGCGTTCAAGCGAATGGGGATTCGCCCGCCGCGCGGCGTCCTCCTCTACGGGCCGCCGGGGTCCGGCAAGACGCTCCTGGCGAAGGCCGTGGCCACGGAGTCCGAGGCGAACTTCATCTCCATCAAGGGACCGGAGGTCATGTCGAAATGGGTCGGCGAGTCGGAAAAGGCCGTCCGCATGATCTTCAAGAAGGCGAAGCAGGTCGCCCCGTGCATCATCTTCCTCGATGAGCTCGATGCGGTCGCCCACACCCGCGGGTTCGACACGGACAGCGGAGTGAGCGAGCGGGTCGTCAACCAGCTCCTCACCTCGATGGATGGTCTCGAGTCCCTCGAGGGCGTCGTCGTGATCGGTGCGACGAACCGACCCGACCGACTCGACCCCGCGCTCCTGCGAACGGGCCGTTTCGATCGCATCCTCCTCGTTCCGACGCCGAACCGGGACTCCCGACTCGCGATCCTCAAGGTCCACACGAGGGGGATGCCTCTGGAAGGCGTCGACTTGGAGGAACTGGGCGTCGAACTCGACGGCTACTCCGGCGCGGACATCGAAGGCCTGTGCCGCGAGGCCGCAATGATTGCGTTGCGCGAGAACAAACACGCGAAGAAGGTCACGGTGTCGCACTTCCAAGAGGCAATAAAGGTCGTCCGGCCGAGCATCAACGCGGACACGATCAGGTTCTACGAGGAGTTTGACAAGCGCTTCAAGAAGCAGACGGAGCGCGGGCGGCGCGAGGAGAACATCCTCTACCGCTAGCCGTCCACGAGATTCACGTCGGATTCTTTTTATCCCATGCCCCCGTTCCCGGCTCGATGCGTCCCCCGACACCGATGAAGATGTGGGCCCAACGGGTGCTCCGCCTCGGTCCTTCGCGGCTTGCCCTCGCGGTGGCGGTCCTCTTCGCTCTCCTCGCGCTCGCATCGCCCTTGTGGTCCATCACGCAGGAGCAGGACGGGGACCGCGAGGTGAGTTCCTTCTACTGGACTACACGGACGCAGGATCGATTCGAGAATGGCGTGTGGGACGGGACGGAAATCCTCCCGTACTCCTCGTCCCGGTTCGCGGAGCGGTCCATCGCGGGCGCCCTCGGGACCGCGTACATCCTGGACGTCGTGCTCATCTTGGTCCTCGTCGTCGTATTTGCCCTCTTTTCGATGGAGCACTCGAGGACCATGCCGGCTCTGAGTCTCCTCATCGTGAGCCTGCTCGTGGTCGGCGTCGCGCTCCTGGCTCTCCTCTTTCCGGTCGTCGCGATTCCCGGCGCCGCCACGACGGACTTCGGGACGTTCACGGTCGGCGGCTTCTGGGGGTCTTGGCGGACGTCCGTCCCACCGGCCGACTGGTCGTGGGGCGCAGGCCTCGGCTGGTGGCTCCTCTTCATCGCCGTTCTCCTGGGGATCGTCGGCGCCGCGTTGCCGTACGTCCGGAGCGTACGCGCGATGGGGCCGCCTGCCCCGCGGTCTTGGCAGCCGCCTTCCACGTGAGACCGTGGCCTGCGGGTTGACGGAATCTTCATATAGCGCGCGTCGGATGTATGTCAGACAAGGGATGGGAACCCGCTGCGGCGGTGCCGCGGAGGGCCCTCACCGACGCGGGTGATGGGATGAAGCGATTTGCCACAGAGCTCCGGGGCAAGACTGTGATGACGAATGACGGCCAGATCCTGGGGACGATCGAGAACTTCATTGTGAACACGAAGAGCGGAAAGCTGTCCGACGTCCTCGTCCTACCGGCCGAGAACGTCGCGACGAAGGGCTTCAAGACGGATCCCGAGGGCCGACTCGTCCTTCCGTTCCAAGGGATGCGGGCCGTGAAGGATGTCGTCGTGATGAACATCGGGAAGGCCTAGCCGGGTTCACGTTACGGCGCGGTCCCCAGAACGGCAAGTGCCTTTGCCATCGCCTCCGGGTCGTCGAGGAGCGCGGCGAGGACCGCTTCGACCAAGGCCGCCGTGTTCCAGATTTCGACCATGAGCTCTGGGTCCCTCCCGAAAGACCACTCGACCGGACCGAATTGCACCCTGGGTACCACCGCGAAAAGGGATGAGGAGGGGGCGGGAGCGCGCCCCCTCGTGCGCTGTCACTTCGTGATGTCCTTCAGCTTGCCCGCAAGTTCCGACAGGTCCATGCCCGTGAGGGCCTTCACGAGCGCGGGGGCGGTCGCGGCGATGTCCACGACACTCCCGACGAGCTGAGACGGCCCCCGCTCGCCCATGATGATGAGCTTCTGGGTCGTCTCGAGGGACTTCGCGGCGTTCGCGACGATCTCGGGCAGCTTCTCGACGATGAGCTGCGTGATTGCCGCCTTGCCGTACATCTCCCAGGCCTCGGCCTTCGCATGCATGGCCTGCGCCTCCGCGAGGCCCTTTGCCTTGATCGCGTAGGCTTCCGCCTCGCCCTTGAGCCGGATGATGTCGGCCTCGGCGGTCCCTTCCTGGCGAATACGTTCCGCCTCCCCGGCGGCTGTCCGGGCGAGGCGCTCTCGCTCGCCTTCCGCGACGAGGATCGCCCGCTCCTTTTCGCCTTCCGCCGTGATGATCATCTTGCGCTTCTCTCCATCCGCCGTGGCGGCCACGGCGTCGGCCATCGTCTTCGCGGGGATGACCTCTGCGGCGATTTGCTCCTGTTCTCGCCGCTTGACCTCCTGCTGTTGGACCAGGACCTGCTGCTCCTTCTCGCGGATGTCGACCTTTCGCTGCTCGACGATGAGCTCCTGCTGCCGCTTCGCGGTCTGGAGCTGGAAGGCGATCTCCCGGTTCGCGCGCTCGAGCTCCACCTGGGTCTCCGACTGCTGCTTGATGATGTCCCGGTCCCTGTGGTACTGGGCGACGTTGGCTTCCGCCTCCGCGTTCGCCTTCTCCGCTTCCTGCGCCGCCTTCGCCTCCGCGATTGTCGCCTCCCGGTTCGCCCCGGCCTTTCCCATCCGCGCGTCCCGCTTGACCTCCTCCGTCCGCTTCACGCCGAGTGCGTCGAGGTAGCCGTAGGCGTCCTCGATTTCCTTGATCACGAAGGACCGGATTTCGATGCCCATGTTCTTCAGGTCGTTGCCCGCCATCCCGAGGATCTTCGACGCGATCGCGTCTCGGTCCGAGTTCACTTCCTCGACGGTCAGAGTCGCGCACACCCCTCGCACGTGGCCCTCGAGGGTCTTGAGGGCGATCTCGTCGACCTGCTGCTCCGTCTTCCCGAGGAGGTTTTCCGCTGCCGTGTTCAGCGTCGCTTCGTCCGAGGAGATCTTCACTTGGGCGACGGCCTTGATGTTGATCTTCGCGCCGGACCTCTCGACGTGCGTCACGATATCGTTCACGACGAGGTCGAGGGTCCTGACGTCGAGCTTGAGCCACTGGACGGACTCGACGACGGGGACGATGATCTTCGCCCCGCCCGAGATGACCTTATACCCGCGGCCGCCCGCGCCCCGCTGCTTCTTGCCGTAAACCACCATCGCCATGTTCGGCGGGACTTTCTTGTAGCGGCTCGCCGCGATTGCGATCGCAATGAAGACGCCAGCCACAAGTACCAATACCACGAGTCCAACATCGATTTCGTCTGCCATGTGACACTCCCCCTACACTCGATGTACCTTTACCGAATTGCCGACTACTGAGTCGACCATGACATGCTCGTCCGTGCCGATCGTTTCCGCTGCGATTGCTTGGAGGAGCGTTCTGCCGCGAGCCTCCGTGATGACGACGATCTGTCCGGGATGACCGGGCTTGATGGGTACGATGACCTGCCCCTTGAACCCCACGATCTCGTCGAGATTGACCCGGGTCTCTGCCTGGGTCTTCACAAAGATGTTGAACATCACGACCCACACGCCCCCTGCGGTGAGTGCCGCTAGCGCGACGGCGAGGATTGGGGTTAGGAGGGTCCCGAGGCCCAGGGTCTCGAAGAGGGTGCCATACGCGCCGAAGGACATCCCGAACACCCCGATGACCGGCAGGCTGACGGGGCTCAGCCCCGTGTCCACGTCCGTGTCGAGACCCCCGTCGACATCGAAGAAGCCCCCGACGTCGCCGAGGATGACGACGGCGAGGAGGAGGATCAGGAAGACGAACATGATGATCGTATAGGTGCTCACCGCAACGCCGAAGAACTCGACCATCGTCTCACGGCTCCTTGCTGCCCCGCCAGTCCCGCGCAACGTTCTGCTGCTTCTGCTGCGGCAGCTTGACGACCTCCGTCGGCCCGACCGCGCGCGCGCCGCAGTTCCAACAGAACGCGTCGGCGCGCTTCAGCGTCGCGCCGCAGTGCGCGCAATAGACCGTGCTCGGCTTCCCGGCCGTCCAGGTGGGCGCCTTCTCTTTCGGCCTCTCGGGCGCCACGGGCCCCCGGGCGGCGGTGGGAGGACTCGAGGCCCTCGGCGGACCTTCGAACACCGCACCGCATTCCGTGCACTTCGTCGCGGTCTCGGTCACGAGGGAGCCGCAGATCGGGCACACGTATCCGCGGAACACGACGCCGCGTCGGCCAAACCCCAGGTCACGATTCTGGTTGAACTCGAGCCCTCGGCCCGGATCGAACTCGAGTCGCCGGCGGGGATCGAACTCCAGCGGGCGGCCCGAGTCGAACGTGAGCTTCCGGTCTGGGTTGAAGTTCAGGAGATCCCCCACGCCCTCCACCTGGTGCGCAAGATATCCGGCCGTCGCGGCATAAACGTTATGTAGGATTCCCCCCAAGCGCGCTACAAGAGGACCCGCCGCTCTTCCTTCACGACGTTCAGGACGACCTGGGTGTACGTGTTCTCGACATACTCCATCGACCCGAGCCTCTTGATGAACGCATCGAGTTCACGTGTGTTCTTGAGACGCACGACGACAATCGAGTCCCACTCTCCCGTGACGTCGTATACGTGCGTCACGCGGTCGTCTTTCGCGATCCGCCGCTGGACCTCCAGGAGCTTCCCCTTGTGGATTTTCACGCCGACCACCGCGAGGACGTCGAACCCGAGCCTCGATTCGTCGATCAGCGGAGCGTAGCCCGCGACGACCCCCTCCTGTTCGAGCTTCCGGATGCGGTTTGAGACGGTGCTGATGCTCGCGTCGACCTCTCGGGCGATGTCGCGAAACGACTTCCGAGCATTCGTGTTCAGGATGCGGAGGATCCGCAGGTCCAAGTCGTCCAAGGCCATCGACGCCACCATTCGGATCACCGTTCCCTGGAGCTCGTTCGAATTCTCGAAATGTGCATCCCTCCGGGTGCCGGTCGAACAATGTCTCGTGGATAATCAATATTTCGTTCATCTGTACGGTTTCGGAAGGTCAGAGTTTATATATGTACAGATTTCTCCCCTGAACAAGGACGGCCGGGTGGGCCGTCCAGGCGGGAAGGCGATGGCGATTTCTTCAGGTTTCCCGGCGAAGTCGAGGAAGGCGACGGTGGCTTCGGTACTCAAGCGGATCGAGACGGAGAAGATCCGCTGGATCGATCTGCAGTTCGTGGACATCCTGGGGGCGTTGCAGCATATCACGATTCCCTCGACCTCCCTCGGGCCCGAGGAGTTCAAGCGCGGCGTCGGGAAGCTCGACGGCTCCTCGATCAAGGGGTTCAAGGAGATTCACGAGTCCGACATGGTGATGAACCCCGACCCGAACACGTTCGCGGTCCTCCCGTGGTACGAGGAAGAGCACAAGACAGCCCGATTCTTCGTCGATGTGTACGAGGGCGGGACCCACGAGCGATTCACGCGCGACTCCCGCTTCATGGTACAACGCGCCGCACAGGTCGCGACGGACGCAGGTTACGACACGACGTACTGGGGACCCGAGATCGAATTCTTCGTCTTCGACGGGATCCGCCTGCTCCCCACGCCTGAGCACGTGCGCAACCCATGGGCCGGGGCGGGATACGAGATCCTCTCCCGCGAGGCGCCGTGGCACGACAACGGCGGGAAGAACTTTCCGATCCGGTTCAAGGAGGGCTACTACCCTGCGCCGCCGGTCGACTCGCTCCAGGACTTCCGGAATGAGGCCTGCCGCGTCCTGGTTGACTCGTTCGGCCTGACGCTGGACGCGCACCACCACGAAGTCGCGACCGCCGGCCAGTGCGAGATCGACATGCGCTACGACGAGCTCGTACCGATGGCGGACAACGTCATCACGTACCGCTACGTGATGAAGATGGTCGCCCACAAGATGGACATGATGGCCACGTTCATGCCGAAGCCGGTTTTCGGCGACAACGCGAGCGGGATGCACGTCCACCAGAGCCTCTGGTCGAGGGGCAAGAACGCGATGTACGATCCGAACGACGAGTACGCGGAGGTCAGCCAGACCTGCCGCTACTACATTGGCGGGCTCATGGAGCACGCTCGCAGCCTGTGCGCCTTCACGAACCCTACGACGAACTCGTATCGTCGGCTCGTGCCGGGATTCGAGGCGCCCGTGTTCATCGCCTGGTCGAAGAGCAACCGCTCCGCGAACGTTCGCATCCCGATGTACTACAAAGGGATCGAGGCGGCGAAGCGCATCGAGTATCGCACGCCCGACCCGGCGTGCAACCCGTATCTGTCCTTTGCGGCGATGCTCTGCGCCGGCCTCGACGGGATCAAGAAGAAGATCGACCCCGGCGACCCCGTGGACGAGGACCTGTACCACCTGAGCGCGGCGAAGCGCAAGGAGTACGGCGTGCGCGAATTGCCCGGCTCCCTCAAGGAGTCCGTGGAGTACCTGCAGACGGACTACATGTTCCTCAAGTCGGTCTTCCCCCCGGACCTCCTCGAGAAGTACGAGGAGCTAAAGCTCGACGAGCACCTGCAGACCTCGCTGCGGCCCTCGCCGTACGAGTTCTACCGGTACATGGACGCGTGAGGGCCGGCCCCGCGCGTCCGCCTCCCGGCGGGTCGATCCGGGGCTCGCCTGCGGAGGACCGGGGATCGCCCTCCGTCTGGGCGTGCTTCGCCTACTTCTTTCGGGCCGCCATCCACGCGGTCGTCAGGGCGATCCCACCGGCGAGGTACCCGAGCAGCGCGACGCCCATGAGGGCCGCGATCGGGACCACGATCGGATTCAGGAAGTTCGTGTGGACGTACCCGACGCACGCGCCCGCGTTCGCGGGGTCGCAGCCCCCACCGACGGAGGGGGCGAGCAAGTATGCGCCCGCCTGGAAGCCGCCCCAAGACATGAGGAGAGCTGCGGCCGCTGCTCCGACCCCGCCCAGGACGAGATGGATCCAAGCCGCGATGTTCTTCCACCCGCTCAGGGGGGATCCTAAGGCGACCTCGATGTGCTCGTAGAACAGCGCGCTCATGCCGATCCCGACGATTCCGATGACGAGGTAGGCAAGGAGCCCCATTGTGAACCAGCTCCCCGCCCCGCCTCCCGCCACGATCCGCGAGGAAGCCGGGCCGAGGGCGTAGTTCCCGCTGCCCGCGAGGACATTGCCCAGGACCAGGATCCCAACGATCGCCCACGCCACCGCGCCCAAGATGAACGTTAGGCCGATGAACCGGCCCGCCCACGGACTGCGCTTCTCCTCCATGGCGGCCCGAACGCCCCAGGGATCTTATAGTCATTTTGCTCGTATCCGCGAACGACCCGTCCGGTGATCGTCCTCGGCGCGGGGCATTTGTTTAAGGCGAAGAGATGCTTCCGTCTAGCACCGCATGGTCGAAGCCCGGAACGACATCACGGAGGAGCGCCGCATCCTCAAGGAGGCGGGCGTCCTCGACGACGAGCTCCTGGTCCGGATGGATGTCTTTCCTGGGGACCGAGTCCGTTTCCGGTTCTACTACCCGCATCAGGGCTTCGAGGAGATCATCGGCCACTTCCTTGGATTCTACACCCTGTACGAGGGCCCGGAGGGCGGCGGGGACCTGAACCTCGTGATCCGCACGGTACGGGACGGCCGCGCGACGGTCCTGTACAAGGACCGCAACTACCTCGAGGAGTTCGAGATCCTCGAGCCGAACGTCGAGGTCCGAGACCACATCCGGGACCTGGACGCCCGCACGGGGCGTCACGTCGGGCACGAGTTCGGCTGAGCCGGGGGCTCAGTAGCGGTCGATCCCGCGGGCCAGATCCCGCAGCCGCGCGACCCGCTCCGCGACCGGCGGGTGCGTACTGAACATCCGAACGAACGCGCCGCCCGTGAAGGGGTTCACGATGAACAGGCTCTGCGACGCGGGGTTGCCGAAGTTCAGCGGCCGTCGGCGGTTTGCGACCTCGAGCTTCTCCAGGGCGGAGGCGAGCGCGAGAGGGTTGCCGATCGTCTTCGCCCCGCGGTAATCCGCCTTGTACTCCCGGCTCCGGGAGATCGCGAGCTGGACCAGGAGGGCCGCGATCGGCGCGAGGATCATGCCCACGACCGCGAGGATCGCCGCGGCCCCGCTGCCGTTGCGGTTCCGCGAGCCGCCGAAGAGCGTGTTCCAGAAGAACATTCGGGCCATGAACGAGATCGCGCCCGCGATCGTCGCGGCGACGGCCATCACAAGGATGTCCCGGTTCCCGACGTGGGAGACCTCATGGGCGATCACGCCGCGCAGCTCGTCCTCGCTCAGCAGCTGCAAGATGCCTTCCGTCACCGCGACGACGGCCCGCTTCGGGCTGCGCCCGGTCGCGAAGGCGTTCGGCGTCTGCGACGGGACGATGGCGACCGACGGCATCGGGATGTTCGCCTGGTGGGCCACCTGCCGCACGATGCGGTACAGGTCGGGGGCCTCCGCCTCCGTGACCTTCTTCGCGCGGTACGACCACAGGACGATCTTGTCCGAGAGGAAGTACGCGAAGACGTTCATTGCGGCCGCGAGGATCAGGAACCACAGGATCCCGCCGACCCAGTCTCCGAACCAGACCGACCCGATCGCCCAGCCGAACACGACGAAGATCGCCGTGAGCAGGCTGAAGAGGACGAAAAGCCGGACATATGCTCCCATCGAATTCCACTCCCCACTCGGTAGTCTCTGTTCACCCGGACGTCCCTTAAGAACTTGATGCCGGAATGCCGCTAGGGCCGCAAAGGGATTTGAACCTTCTCCCGCGGTCACAGCCCGAGGACCTGCGCGTACCCTTCCATGTCCATGAAGCCATGGCCGCTGATGTTGAAGGCGATCACCTTCGCCTCGCCTGTTTCCTTGCACTTCAGCGCTTCGTCAATCGCACACGCGATGCTGTACGCGCTCTCCGGCGCGGGCAGAAACCCCTCCGCCTGGAGGAACAATCGCGCCCGCTCGAAGACGTACTTCTCGTCCTCCGGGTACGCGACCGTATCGATGTAGCCGAGGTGCCTGAGCAGAGACAGGATCGGCGAGCAACCGTGGTACCGCAGGCCGTCCCCGCGGATCGGCCGCATCTCCGTCTTGTGGCCCAGGGTGTACATCTTCAGCATCGGCGTGATCTCCGCGTGGTCCGCAAAGTCGTAACGGTATTCGCCCTGGAGGTTCGGCGCGGCCAGGCTCTGGGCCGCGATGAACCGCAGCTCCTTCCCGTGGATTGCGTCCGCGAGGAAGGGCAGCGTGAATCCGCCGAAGTTCGAGCCACCGCCCAGGCACGACACGAGGATGTCCGGATACTCGCCGAGGACCTCGAACTGCCGCTTCGTCTCGAGGCCGATGACCGTCTGGTGCAACAGGACGTGGTTCAGGACGGAGCCGAGGCAATAGATCGCCTTCTCGTCACGGCGGGCGTCCTCGAGCCCTTCCGATACCGCGATTCCCAGGGAGCCCGGATGACCCGGCTGCTTCTCGAGGAGCGCGCGGCCCACCGAGGTCTCCGCGCTCGGCGACGCGTGGACCTCCGCGCCGTACATCCGCATGAAGTACCGTCGCTGGACCTTCCAGTCGTAGACCGCGCGGACCCAGTAGATCGTCGTCCGAAGCCCGACGAGGCTCGCGGCGTACGCGAGCGCGGTCCCCCACTGCCCTGCGCCGGTCTCCGTGGCGAGCCTCTCGTACCCCTCCCGCTTCGCGTACCACGCCTGGGCGAGGGCCGTGTTCACCTTGTGGCTGCCCGTCGGGCTGTAGAACTCCGTCTTGTAATACAGCCGAGCGGGGGTCCCGAGACGCTTCTCCAGCCGTCTCGCGCGGATCAAGGGGCGCGGTCGTCCCGCCTGGCGGTACAGGTCTTGGACGTCGTCCGGGATCGCGATCCACCGCTCCGTCGAGTTCTCCTGCCGGAGGCATTCGCCGACGAGGAGATCGGGAAGGGTCTTGATGCGGGACGGCCCCTCCTTGGGATCCATCGGCGGCGGGAGGGGCTCCGGGAGGTCCGCCTGGATGTTGTACCACTTCGTCGGCCGCTCATCGTCCGGGAGGACGACGACGGACTCGAGCTGAGACATCACCCCACCAAAACGCGCGGCGCGGGTATTCGTTTAAGGGCCTTTAGGTTTTCTCGATCCCGACCGCCTCTGCGACCTCGAGGCCCCCGGGAGGCATCGCCCGGACGATCTCCTCCACGGGCACGCGGAAGGCCGCGGCGAGGCGCTTCGCCAGAGCCTCGCGGTCCGTCTTGCCCGGCATTAGGACGACGTACTTCTGGGCGCGCGCGGCGAGCGCGGACACGGGGCCGCCCATGATCTTCCGGTGGCCTTCCACATCGACCTCGCCGATGGCCATGCGGATGGGCAGGTCGTGGAGGTAGTTCCGCTTCCCGCGGATGACGAACGCGCCGCGCGGAAGGAACTCACCGGATTCCGCCTGCTTGGACACCTGCTCCGGGAGCACCCAGTACGCACTCCCGCTCGCGAGGCCCGCGGACCACGCCTTGCTGTAGACGAGCGCGAACTCGCACGCCTCCCGCAACGTCAGGTCGGAGGCCCTTGATCCTTCCTTGATCACGGTCGACGGGGCGCCGTGGACATCCGCGTGGGCGTACCGGTCCCCCTCCTTGAGATGCTTCTTCACGAGCTGGTCGTTCGTCCGAGCGTCCCGGCCGCCGAGGATTAGGTGGCCCTCGGAGGAGAGGGTCCAGCGGTACGCATCGAACCACATCGATTTCGTCTTCTTGACCTTCGGCTTCGCGGCGGCTTTCACGACCTTCTCCCGCGCGGAATGCATTTCCGCGCGTGTGGCGGCGATCGCCTCCTCCACGCGCTGCGCCTTCAACTGGGCGTCCCGACGCTGATCGTACAGTGCCTGCGCGTTCGCGGTCACGTCCTTGTCGTAGTCGAGGCGGATCGCGTCGAAATCGCCAATCGCGAGGGTCACCGTGTGGCCCTTGCGGTCCACCGCCTTGATCTGTGCATGCTCGGGTGGATCGCGGCCGTCGCGAATCGCCTTGAGGAGCTCGTCGAAGACGGCGTAATGGCTGTACAGGAACAGGGCCTGGGCCTCGAGGCGCATCGCATCCTCGCGGAGAGCCTTCAGGCTCTCCTCCTGCTGCGCGATCCGACGCTCGTACTTCGCGGCGATCTCTTCGATGCGTTGCGGTTCCGGCTCCGCGACGGTCAGGTAGTGCGACAAGGCCTCGTTGAACGTCGCGAACTCGCGGCGCTCGAGGCCTGCATGTTGCACGAGGTCGATCGGCGTCGCGTCGATCGCCCGGCCGTCCTTCAGGATGACCGCGGGCCGTCGCTCTTGATCGACCGCGACCGCGACGTTGTTCAGAGCGGTGTAGAGTGCGTCGACCTGCACGTCCGCGAGGTCCTTCACCTTCGTCTCCTTCGGGATTTCCGCGCGGATGCACAGCTCCTCCGCGTACGTACCGCCGAGGCTCATCACGCTCGCAAGGACCTTGACCACGGATCCCTTCGCGCCGCGGATCGTCTGCGAGAAGCCCGCCCGGTCCAGCTCGAGCGGATCGACGCCAGCCCGAGGGTAGGAGTACGGCTCGCCCGGTTGCACCGCGCGGTCCCTGAACGTCTGCGGAAACTGCGCGAGGATTGTCTGGCCGTCCCGCACGATGACCACGTTCCCCTTTCCAAACATCTCGAAGACCACGTCCATGCTCTCCGGCCCACGCTCCACGTGGAGAATCGCGATGCGGTCGAACCCTCGCTGCTCAACCGCCCGAATGCGGGCGTTGTCCAGGAGCCGCCGCAACGCCTGCGCGAAGGGAGGAGGGGATTCCGGCTTCTCCTCGATCGTGTGGACGCAGAGCCACTGGCCCGGCTTCGCGTAGAGTTCCGCCCGTTCGCCGCCGGGCACATTAATCCGGAGGATGACGTCGTCCTGCGTCTGGTACGCCTTGTCGATGTAGGCGCCCACGAGGCCCTGCCATTCCGCGACGAGGGCCCGTAGGTCGAACGACGAGAGGGCCGTCTTCATGGGCGCCCGCTACGAAGGAACCGACCGTACTTGATGATTTCCGACCGCCACGTTCCCGGCGGAGGTCATCACAGCCGCACGTCATACGCGAGCGGGAACGTAATCCTCGCGTTGAACGCCTCCATGCTTCCGGGCACGTCCGGGTCGAACCCGTCCTCGATGAGCCCGCCGAGTTTCTTGAGGAATTCTCGGATCTTCGGATCGTTCTTCGCGATCTCCCCGAGCGGCACAGGCGTCACGCCCTCCGCAAACTCTACAACCCGGATCATCCGGCCGCCCTTCAGGAAGAGCGTGTTCCGCCTCGCGCCCATGAGCTTCGCGAACATGTGCCCGGACTCCGGGTTGTTCAGTGCTTGTTCGAATTCCTTCTCACGGCCGGGCTTCGCGTGGAAGCTGAACGCAATCAACATGATGCCGGGATAGTGAGCCGATACTTGAACGTGGTCTAGAGTGCGGGAATGTTTATGACACAGCCATCGTTTGGCTCGCGCAACTGCCGCAGTGGCTTAGGGGTAGAGCGGCGCCTTGGTAAGGCGCAGGTCGGGGGTTCAATTCCCCCCTGCGGCTCTAGGATATCGATGGCCGGCTCTCTAGCATTTCTGGCGCCGTTCGCTCTTAGTAATTCCAGAACCTAATGGCGCCAAACGCGGGGGTGGATTTTGGCGAAACTCGATGCCGGTTCGCAGGTTCTGTAACGTGATTGTTGGCGAGGCCGGGGCCTCGCGGTAGACTTCGGAGGCGAGGGCCCACCTTTGACGGCCCAGGCCTCCAGCCTTCAGAGCACCTTGGGCAACTGAACCCCGACTTGCGTCATGGCGACGCCACGCTACGGAACGGCCCGAAATCGACAATAATCGTTATATCTTGGTTTCGCCTCGCCTGTCGCACGATGAAAGCAGTCGTAGCGTGGGGTTGCGTTCATGCGGCCTCGATGCAGGGCGACTGCTATTCGGGCTCCGCGTGAGCGCGCATCGGTTCTCGCATCGCCGTTATGGCTGAGCGGACGTGCTCGCGCGGTCCCGGAGGGTTCTCCATGGCCGTGATCCGTACCGCGATTCCGAGCAAGGGCCGCCTCGCCGACGACGCCGCCGAGCTGCTGCGGCGGATCGGCCTGCGCGTGCCGAGCGCGAACGACCGCAAGCTCCTCGTCGACTCGGGGAAGGGACGCTATCAGGTCCTCTTCGCGAGCCCGTGGGACATCCCCGGCTACGTCGATTCCGGCGGGGCGGACGTGGGCATCACGGGACTCGACATTCTCGAGGAGACGGGGGATGGCGTGAAGCGCCTTCTCCCGCTGAACTTCGGCCTCTGCCGGCTCAGCCTCGCGGCTCCGGAGGCCTCCATCGCGAAGGGCGGGGACGACGTCCCGGACGGCGCCACGATCGCCACCTCGTATCCAAACCTCGTGCGCGCGTACTTCCGCCATCGCAGGAAGGACGTGTCGATCGTCGAGGTCCGGGGCGCCGCGGAGGTCACGCCGAGTATCGGCGCGGCGAACTTCATCGCGGACCTCGTGGAGACGGGATCGACGCTCCGGATGAACCACCTGAAGGTCCTCGACGTGATCCTCGAATCCCGCGCGATCCTCATCGCGAATCCGGAGAGCATGTCGATGAAGGCCGCGGAGATCCGCGAGTTCGTTGGCGCGATCCAGAGCGTCGCAGAGGCGGAGACCCGGCGGTACCTCATGGCGAACGTCCCCGTCGCGAAGCTGCCGGAGATCCGCCCGTTCCTGCCGGGCATCTCGGGCCCGACGATTATGAACCTGATGGGCCGGGACGACATGGTTGCGATGCACGTCGTCGTGAAGGAGGACGAGCTGAACGGCGTGATCGCGCTCCTCAAGGAGGCCGGGGCCACGGGGATCCTCGTCGTGCCGATCGAGCGGATGGTGGTCTGATGCGGTCCCTCGACGGACGCGAGATGACCGCGGAGCAGGTCGCGGCGAAGCTCGCGCGGGACCGGGCTCCCATGAATCGGGCTTTCGAGGTCGCGAGGGCGATCGTGGACGACGTGCAGCGCCGCGGCGATGCGGCCCTCCTCGACGCGACGGAGCGGTTCGAAGGTGTCCGGCCGAACCCGCTCGTGCTATCCCGCGCGGACCTAGAGGCGGCCCTCGGGCGAATCCCGTCGAACCTTCGCTCCGCGTTGGAATTCGCCGCGAGGCAAATCGGAACGTTCCACCGGAGGCAGCTGCCCCTCGGCTTCGAGGTCTCGATTGGGCCGGGCGGATCGTGCGCGGGCGAGCAGCCCCGCGCCCTCCGCCGCGTCGGCGTCTACGTACCCGGCGGCCCGAGCGGGTATCCGTCGAGCGCGCTGATGGGGACGATCCCCGCGCGGATCGCGGGTGTGCGGGAAATCATCGTGGCCACCCTGCCCTCCCGAGGAACGGCCCGGCCACCGGACGCGGTCCTCGCGGCTGCGGCGCTCGGCGGTGCCGAAGAGGTGCTCATCGCGGGCGGTGCACAGGCGATCGCCGCGATGGCCTACGGGACCGAGAGCGTGCGATCCGTGGACAAAATTGTCGGTCCTGGCAACCTGTACGTGACCGTCGCGAAGCTCCTCGTCGCGGATGCGGTCAGCACGGACGGCGTCGCAGGGCCGAGCGAGGTCCTCGTCATCGCAGACGGGACGCTGACCACGGAGGCGTTCGCCGCGGAACTCCTCGCCCAGGGGGAGCACGACCCGGACGCGGTGGCCATCGGCGTGGTCCTCGATGACCGCGATTGTGCCCAATTGGGCATAATGATCGAGGAACGGGCGAGCGCACTTCCTCGGGGTCGCGAGGCCCTCGCGGCCCTGCGGAAGAACGGATGGCTCGTCCGCGCGGCCTCTGTAGGGCAGGCGATCGAGATCGCGAACGCGATAGCACCGGAGCATCTCGTCCTCGCGGTTCAGGATGCGCGGTCTTTCCTCTACGCCGTACAGAACGCGGGCGCTGTCTTCCTCGGGCCATGGGCCGCCGCCGCCTTCGGCGATTACGTCGCGGGGACGAACCACATCCTGCCAACAGCGGGAACGGCGCGTTGCCGTGGCGGCCTGGCCGTGCGGGACTTTGTGAAGTACATCGCGTACGTTGAAGTCTCGCAATCCGACGCAAAGACGTTCGCGGACGCGGCCACGATCATCGCGAGGGCGGAAGGGTTCGAGGCCCACGCGGCCGCCGCCGAATCGCGCGCACCGGAGGCTCAATCATGAGCCGGATGGTCACGCAGCTACAGAGACCGATCCGCCTCGACCTGAACACGACGCCCTTCCTGAACGAAGCGGCCGTCGGGCGGGCCTTCCGGGGCGCGACCCGACGGGACCTCGCGGGCTATCCCGAGCCGGGCATGCCGAGGCTGGAGGCCGCGATCGCGGAACGGTCGGGCGTCCCGAAGGAGCAGGTGATTGTCGGAAACGGCTCCGACGAGGTCCTCGACCTGGCGATTCGCGCCCTCGTCCCGCCGGACGGCTCGATCGCCGCTCTCGATCCGAGCTTCGGGATGTACGACCACTTCGCCCGCGCGAGTCGAATCACCCTCCGGAAGGTCCCCGCCCGGGAGGAGCTGCCCGTCGAAGCCCTCGCCACCCTTCGCGCGGATGCGATCTTCGTGCCGTCCCCGAACAACCCGACGGGTGCCGCGTTCCCAAAGGAGGCGTTCGAGGCCCTCGTGGACCGCGTCGGTGTGCCCGTCGTAATCGACGAGGCGTACGCGGAATTCGCGCGGCAGGACTTCCGTGGCCTCGCGGGTCGAGGGGGCCGCGCGATCGTCACGCGGACATTCTCGAAGGCGTATGGCCTCCCAGGGATCCGGGTCGGCTACGCAATCGGGCCGCGGGTCCTGATCGACCGCGTCCGCGCGATCCGCATGCCGTACAACCTGTCCGCGTGGAGCGAGCGGGTCGCCCTCGCAGCCCTCGAGGACGATTCGTTCCCCGCTATGGTTGTCGCGGCGGTGGAGGCGGAGCGCCGTCGGCTGTACGACGCCCTCCGGGGCGCGGGATGGCCCGTGTGGCCCTCGAAGGGGAACTTCCTCCTCGTCGCACCCCTCCCCCGCGCGGCGGACATCTGGCGGGGCCTCCGGGAACGCGGAGTGTACGTGAAGCTCGTCGACTGGCCCGGCGGGCCGGGCGGGCAGTCGCTGAGGCTCACGGTCGGCACGGAGACCCAGGACGAGGCGCTCCTCGATGCGCTGAAGGAGGTGGCCTCATGGCGCGGGTGACCCTCGTCGACTCAGGGACCGGCAACCTGTTCAGCCTCACGGAGGCGTTCCGCCGCGCGGGCGCATCCGCCACCGTGACCCGGGACGCGGACGAGGTGCGGCGGGCGGAATGCCTCGTCCTCCCGGGCGTCGCGGCGTTCCCCGCGGTCGTGCGCGGGATCGCGGATGTGCGCCGCGCTCTGCTCGACGCAGTCGACGATCGCGTGCCGCTCCTGGGGGTCTGCGCGGGGATGCAGGTCCTCTTCGAATCGAGCGACGAGGGGGCCGGCGAAGGGCTCGGTCTGCTGCCGGGGCGCGTGCGTGCGCTCCGAGCGCGGGTCGTCCCGCACATGGGATGGAGCCCGATCCGCTCCTCGGAGGAACCGTGGCTCCGCGGGATCAAGGACGGCGCGATGGTCTACTTCGCCCACTCGTACGCCGCGCTCGCGGACGGGAAGGCCGTCGTTGCGACGGCGGACCACGGTGGTCCGTTCGCCGCGGCAGTTCGGTCCAGGCACATCTTCGGCGTCCAGTTCCACCCGGAGAAGAGCGGCCGCGTTGGAGCGGCGATCCTCGGGAACTTCCTTGGAGAAGCGGGGGTGAGACGATCGGAGTGATCCCCGCGATCGATATCCTTGAGGGACGGGCCGTGTTCCTCGAGGGCGGAAAGCGGGAGACCGCGGAGGTCGTCTCGGCCGATCCCATCGCGCTCGCGGGGGAGTGGCAGCGTCGCGGCGCGAAGCGGCTCCACGTGATCGATCTCGATGCCGCCTTCGGCTCGGGGGAAAATCGAGACCTCGTGCGCGTGATTCTCCGCTCCGTGGCCATTCCCGTTCAGGTCGGGGGCGGTCTGCGCGATGAGGACACGGTGCGGGACGTCCTCGCCTCGGGCGCCGCGAAGGCGATCGTGGGCACGCGCGCAATCCAGGACCCGGAGTGGCTCCGCGTGACCGCGGTGCGCTTCCCGTCGCGGATCATCCTCGCCGTCGACCGAGACGCGCGAGGAATCCTCGTCGAGGGATGGCAGCGACCCGTCGCCCGGGATCCTTCTCTGCTCCTCGACCTCGCGAACGGGCTGCCTCTCGATGGCGTCCTGTTCACGAACGTCGCCACGGAAGGCCGTCTACGTGGGATCGGCGATGCCCGCGACCCTCTCGTCGGCCGATGCCGTCACCCGCGGATCGCAGCAGGCGGTGCGACGACAATCGAGGACCTGCGCGCCCTCCGCCGAGCCGGCTACGACCACGTGGTCGTCGGCAAGGCCCTCCACGCGGGGACGCTCGACCTCGCTCGAGCTGAGGAGGTGATGCCGTGAGCCGCGGCGCGGTCACGGTCCGCCGCGCCTCGAAGGAGACGCAGGTCTCCGTGACCCTGGGACTCCGGGGGAGCGGGAGTTTCCGCGGCACGACGGGCGACGCGTTCGTGACGCACCTCCTCGAGACGTTCGCCCGTTACGCGGGGACCGACCTCGTGATCGAGGCCTCCGGGGACGAGCGGCACCACATCAGCGAGGACGTCGCGCTCACGATCGGGCGGGCTTTGCGCAAGGCCCTGCCCTCATTTGGCGTCGCGCGGTTCGGCGAGGCGATCGTGCCGATGGACGAGAGCCTCGTCCTCGTCGCGGTGGACCTCGTGGACCGACCCTTCTATCGCTCGGACCTCTCGCCCGCCTCGATGGCAGAGCACGTCCTCCGGTCCCTCGCGTCGGAAGCGCGCATCACGCTCCACCAGGTGACCCTGAGGCCCGGGGAGGAGCACCACGTGGCGGAGGCGACCTTCAAGGGGTTCGGCCTCGCCCTCGCACGGGCGCTCGTGACGTCGGACCAGGGCTTCACCCTTAAGGGGAAGGTGGAATGGGAGGAGTCGCTGTGAGCGTTGCGCCGCGCCTGATCGCATGCCTCGACGTCGACCACGGCCGGGTCGTAAAGGGCGTCCGCTTCCAGGACCTCCGAGTCGTCGGCGACCCCGTCGAGGCCGCCGCCGTGTACGAGGACCAGGGCGCGGACGAGATCGTGTTCCTCGACGTGTCCGCGTCCGCGGAGGGCCGCGAGACCCTCGTGGACGTCGTACGGTCGACCGCCTCGACTCTCACGATCCCGTTGACCGTCGGCGGCGGCGTGCGGTCCGCGGAGGACGTCGGGCGCCTCCTCCGGTCCGGCGCGGACAAGGTCGCGATCAACACGGCCGCCGTCGCGCGCCCTTCGATCCTCACGGACACAGCGGAGGCTTTCGGCGCGCAGTGCGTCGTCCTCGCGATTGACACGAAGCGCGAACGGCGGTCATGGAAGGTGTACACGCACGGTGGCCGGAAGCCCGCGGATCTCGACGCCCTCTCCTGGGCCGTCGAAGGGCAGCGCCTCGGCGCGGGGGAGTTCCTCGTGACGAGCATGGACCGGGACGGCACGCGAGACGGGTACGACCTCCCGCTGTACCGCGCGCTCCGTCGCAAGGTCTCCCGGCCGATCATCGCGTCCGGCGGGTTCGGGACGCCGCGCGACGCGGTCGAGGTCCTCCGGGCGGGCATCGCGGACGCGGCCCTCGTCGCGGGCGTGCTCCACGCGGGCGACCTGACCGTGGGCGACATCAAGGCCGCTCTGTCCCGCGCGGGGATTGCGGTCCGGACGGAGGCGTGACATGACGGACGATGAGCTGTTCACCGCCGTGGCCCAGGACGCGGACACGGGAGACGTCCTCATGGTTGCCCATGGGAACGCGGAAAGCCTCCGGCTCACGCAGGAGACGGGCCTCATGCACTACTGGTCCCGCTCCCGCGGCCGGATCTGGCGGAAGGGGGAGGAGTCCGGGAATCTCCAGCGTGTGGTCTCCCTCACATGGGACTGCGACCGGGACGCGCTCCTCGCGAAGGTCCGCCCGGCCGGGCCGGCGTGCCACACGGGCGCGACGACGTGCTTTGGCGAGCCGGAGCGGTCCGAGGCGGTGATCCCGGACCTCTGGCGCGTCTTCCGGGACCGCGACCGGAACCGCCCCCAGGATTCCTACGTCGCCTCGCTCCTCGCGGATCCCGGGCTTGCCCGGAAGAAGGTCGGCGAGGAGGCGGTCGAGCTCGTCGTGGCCTCCCAGGGGGACGACCGCGCGGCGATCGTGCACGAGGCGGCGGACCTCCTGTTCCACACCCTCGTCCTCTTGTACGAGAACGGCGTGCCATACGAGGAGGTCCTCGCCGAGCTGAAGCGGAGGCGGCGATGAACGCGAAGCGCGCGGACTTCCACAGCCACACGGTCCTCACGGACGGCGAGCTGATCGGGATTGAGCTGATCCGGCGCGCGATGGCCCTCGGGCACCGGGCGATCGCGGTGACGGACCACGTGAGCCTGGGCAACATCGAGTGGGTCGTCCGGCAGGAGATCGCGGACTGCGAGCTCGCGAAGTCGTGGGACATCCTCGCGATCCCCGGCGTGGAGATCACCCACGTGCCCCCGGACCGGATCGACGAGGCCGTCCGGGCCGCGCGTCGCGCGGGCGCGCGGATCGTCGTCGTCCACGGGGAGACGATCTCGGAGCCCGTAGCCCCAGGGACGAACCGTGTGGCCGTCTCGAACCCGGATGTGGACATCCTGGCCCATCCCGGACTGATCACGCCGGAGGAGGCGGACCTCGCGAGGTCGAACGACGTGTTCCTCGAGATTTCCGGGCGGAGGGCCCACGCGCCCGCGAACGGACATGTGGCCCGCGCGACGGAGAAGGCGAAGGCCATCCCGATTGTCGACTCGGACGCCCACGCGCCCAGCGATCTGCTCACGCAGGACCAGGCGGTCTTGTGCGCACGAGCGTCGGGCCTGCCAGAGCGGCTCGTGCGAATCGCGACGGCGGACGCCGCGGATGCGCTGCTGAAGCGAATCGGCGCACCGTAGCCGCGAGAATGGGAGCGGATGCTCTGTCTGAGGCCGGGCGGTCCGGCCCCTTGATGGACGCCCTGCCCGAGGATGCCGGCCGGATCCCCCTCGTCCGGCGGATGGTCCTCGCGCCGGTGTACGCGGAGGCGATCGACGCGGACATCATCCCGGTCGCCGCGACGATTCTGCCGTACAACGTGGCGACGGACCTCGACACCCTTCCGATCCGCGAGGTGAACCGATGAATCAAGACGACCGCGTCGACTCTCGGCATTACTTACTGCGATACGGCAGGCGCCGTCGCGGCCCCGAGGGACCCCGCGCGCATCCGCGGCTCCCTCAGACGGCCTCACCCCGACATCGGCGGCTACCGCCTCTCCCACGGCTTGCTATGAGGCCGTCCATAGCAGGATGAGGGGACGAAGCAGGGCTTTTCAGGTTGAGCCAGTAGGATTCAGAATGGCGTCTTGGTAAGGCGCAGGTCTGGGGTTCAATTCCCCCCTGCGGCTCTATGAGTGTTCATTCGCCCTCATCGGAGCCGACAGCCTATTTCAATATGTTCGGACCGCGAGCCCGAAATCCGGAGGAATATGCCGAAAGTGGGCGTCTGACGTCACGACCGGTAGACCGGCAAGGATGGCCGTGGCGGCGATAATCGCGTCGAGGACAGGGATGAGCTCCCCCGCCTCGCCGAGTCTGCCCTGGATCGCGGCGGCCATCGTGCACACCTCATAGTCCGCCGGGACGACGGCGTAATCCCGGGCGAGGTTCTCAACTTGCACCCGACGGCGACGACCCGTAACCCCGAAGAGGAGTTCATAGAAGGAGACTGCAGAAATCGCCGCGGGTTCCTGCAGACCCTCGGCGAAGTCGACCGCGGATGGAGCTCCAGCGAGGAGGTCAACCAGGAACGATGTGTCCAAGCAGACCGCCACGGAAATTCCTACCGTGCGGGTGTGCCGTGACGCAGGCGATCGATGCGAGCCCGAATCACCAGGAGTTCCTTAGGAGGGAGGGGCTTCCAGGCTCCGGCGTACTTCACCAGGGGCGGCTGTTTGGCCTCGAGGAGACGGGTGATCGCGTCGCTGAAACTTTCTCCGGGCCGTTTTTCGGCCTTCAGCTTTCGGTAGACCACATCACTGAGGGAAATTGTTTTGAAGCCCATCGTTCTGTGTATACTCTGTGTGTTGATAAACCTTCTCTTTCACTCGGATCGCTGTCCGGCGAGCTCGGCGCCGTGGTAAGGTGCAGGTCGGAGGTTCGATTCCGCCCTGCGGCTCCACGGGTGGTGAACCTATTGACACCCCGCCGTCTAGACCTCGTACACGTTTGACCGGTGCCCAAACCGGGTGAATCTGACCTTCCCCGGCTCGACCTCGTAGATGCCGCGATACTCCCCTACCCGGAGCCGCCACGTGTCCTTCACTCCGCGAATTGGTTTGACATCGAGGCCCGGCCGGGGCCGTGTCGGCTCCACGGCGAGCAACTCGAAGGCCCTCGTAAACCGTCGTTGGATCTCCCGCGGGAGGCGACGGAACTCGCGCTCTGCGCTCGGTTTGAAGAAAATTGCCGCCGTCACGGGCGGTCACAACCGCAGCCGCTTGCGGACCACATGCCACGGAATGTCCGGCTCTTCGCGCAGCCGCCTGAGGTGCTCGCGGATGAAGGCTCCCGGCGGCGTGTCATCCATGAGATTGTTCAGCACATCATCGTACGTCGCGCCGCCCACCTTGTACGCACGCAGGCGCCGTAGGGTCTCTGGCCTGACGGGGACGGTGGTCGTCGCCATGCCATCATAACTATCACGGCCATTATATTAATACCCGACGAAGGGTCCAGGACCTGTCCTGTGTATCTTCGTGCCGGCGTAGCGCGCGTCGGGGATTCAAAATTCCCCCCTGCGGGTCCCAGGTCGGAACGAAGCGTGTCTCAACGAACGCGAAGCCGACGAGGACGAGCGCCACGAAGATGTGCTTGTGGTGGGGTCCCGATGTAGCCGCGAAGTCTGCGGTGGAAAAGAAGTCGAAGTCATCCAAGGCCACCAGAGCCGCCAATCCCATGTTCTCACGGTGAACCCGGCGATTCTGCGGAGGAGGTTCGCGCTGATCCGTGGGACCCGGAGGCACGTTCCACTCTCATTCGTTTCGGTTCGCCAGCACGCACTCGCAGTGTGAATGTCCTCACAACCTGGTCACTAAGTTAGCGAACGACTCCTATCCGGGCGTGTTCGGACATTGTCCGAGACGGGACGACTCGAGCCCGTCGTTGAGAGATCCGAAACGCTTTTCTTGGCTGAGACGAGTTCCATACCGGGGGAGCTGCACTTACGCCCGGTCCTCGCAGACTTTCTTTCGCAATCGCCGTTTTCCTTCTGGCCCCTCTTCTCATCCAGACTGCGGCGGCGTGGGAGATCGATGCAACCGCCACGGTGACGAGGGTCATCGATGGCGACACGTTCGATTCATCGCCGCTTGGAAGGGTCCGTCTCGCCGACATCGACGCCCCCGAGCCCGGCGAGCCCGGATCCGTAGAGGCGACCGACCTCCTGGTGTCCCTCGTGCTGGCCAAAGAAGTCTTCCTCGACATCGACGATGTCTATGGGACGGACATCTATGACCGGTTCGTCTGTGTCGTCTACGTCCGACACAACACGACGCATCTGCTTAACGTCAACAAGGCGCTCCTCGACGCGGGAGTCGTGACCGTCAGCGATTACAACAATGAATTCACTCCGTACTCGTGGACCTTGTACGTCCAGTCCTCCGAGCCGCCCCCACCGTCTCCCTTGTCCGTCGCGGCCTCCGTCTATCCCGCGCAGGGCGCGATTCCCCTCACAGTTGCGTTCGCTGCCACCTCTTTGGGTGGAACGACACCCTATTCGTTCCGTTGGGACTTCGGCGACGGGACGACGAGCACGTTGCAACATCCGTCCCACACGTATGGAACGGCATCGACGTATGTGGTCACGGTGACCGTGACCGATTCGCTCGGCGTGCAGGCGGGCGACAGCACCTTCGTCCGCGCCCTGACCCCTCTCGTCGGGACGGCCTCCGCCGACGTGACCTCAGGGGACGTCCCACTCACGGTCTCTTTCACGGGAACCGCATCCGGAGGGCGCCCGCCGTACACGTTCTCCTGGACCTTTGGCGATGGATTGACGAGCGACCTCGCGAACCCCACCCACACGTATGCCGCCGCGGGCGTGTACACGGCCACGATGACGGTCAGCGATGCCGACGGCCAAGCGGTCATTCGGACGATAGAGATTACCCCGGCAAGTCCGGGCGCTGCGGTCGCGCCCGGCGGCATTTCACCATGGGTTCCCTTCGTTGTTCTCGCGATCGTCGCATCGGCGGTGTTGGCCCTCCTGTTGTGGCATCGCCGGCGATCGCGCCAGAATCCCCCAAGGCAGAGTTAAGGGTCCGGCCGCCAGAACCCTTGGCCGACAAGAAACCTTATCGACCGGATTCCGTTGCGTACCCATGGCCGGCCAAGGTCCCTTCCTCTGGCTCTCAAGGACAAGCCCACCCGCCGGGTTCTGGGACACCCCGAAAGGCGGCATGTGCATCAGCACCTTTGTTTTCGTGAAGCGCGGCCGCAAGATCCTGCTCGGCAAGTACGCCGACCATCCAATCTGGGCGGACCTCACCGGACTCGATCAGGATCGCTGGCGGACGCACGGCAGAGGTTGGACGATCCCCGCGAGCCAGCTGAAATACGGCGAGGATCCCCGCGATGCGGGCCGCCGGATCGGCGAGCAGATCCTGGAGATTCCCGGGATGCGGTACTTGGAGCCCCGGGTCGAAGTGGACTTCTACCCGCCGAAGTGGGCGCCCGGCGAGATGCACTACGACATCTGGTTCCTCGTCGACGCGTCGCCCGCGAAGGACTACGAGCTTCGTGTCCCGGCATGGTACTCGGAGCTGGGCTGGCACGATCCCCGGTCGCTGCCCAGAACGGCGTACGCGCGGGGCCACGAGGACGTCGTGGACCGATGGCTTCGTCCATCGTTCCGAAAATAGAGAATTGATGAAGAAGCTTTTCTAGGCGGATGCGGCCTCTCACAGATTCCCGACGAAAAAGGAACGTCCGCTCAGGCCTCCGTGCAGGGGGACCATACCCTCATCACGGAACGCGGGCGGAGCGCCTACCTGACCGACGTGCTGCGTGGCGAAGAACCGCACGGATTGCGGGAACGGCTGCGGGCTGAGGTCCGTCGCTTCGAAGAGGCGAACCGGGTCGTCCTGGCGAACGCGGGCATCGCAGAGAACGCCCGCGGCGCGGACGACCTGCTCGCGTCGTTGATCGGCGAGCCCGAATGAGGGGCCGCACCGTCGGTCGATACGGAAAGAGCTTTCCCCATTGCCGCGTTCCGCAGCCCGTGGTGGGTCCCGAGATCGTCGTCTTGATCCCGGAGAGCACGCGGAAGACGAAGGGCGGGTCCGCCTCGCCGACGGTGGACGAATTCGCGGGAGCGCTGCCCTCACCCGTTCGCACGAAGCTCCGCGAGCTGCGGGACGAGATCGCGAGCAAGAGCCCGAAGGGATCCGTCAAGGGAGGCGGCGAGCTCGCGGCGTATCGACGATTCGATGGGAACATGTACCGCCACATTCCCCCGGATGCCTGGGAAGGGCGGTCGCCAAAGGTCGAGGTGATCATCGCCTCCGGGCTGCGGGGGCTCGTCGCTTCGCGAGACAAGGTCCCCGCGTACGAGCACTCGATGGCCGAAGTCACGCCGCCGTTCGGAAAGCTGAACCGGTGGTGGCACGGCCGCGGCCTGCCGGAAATCCTGGCCGCGTACCTGACCGCGGTCCGGCCCCGGGTCGTGATGGACCTCCTCTCCCTCGAGTACAGAGAGTCCGTGGCCGGTTACGCGGCCCGACTCCGGGGGATCGACGTGAAGACGATCGATTTCCCGGGGATAGGGCGCGGGAGTCAACCGCTGCGTGGAGAGCGAGTCGCAGAGATCCTCCGGAGCGGCAAGGTCTAGCGAGCGTCGCGCAGTGCGGCCTTCGAGGCCAGAGCGGCCTCCGTGTGTCGTCGAAACTCCTTCCGCTCGTCGATCAGATACGCGGTCATGTGGGCAGGATCGATCGAGCGGTCTGCGTAATCCAGGAAGGCGCGCGCAGCCGCGGGGTCTCCCCGGGCGAGCGACCGCGCAGCAAGGCTCGCGAGATAGTGGGACTTCTTCTTGGACAGGTCTGCCCGTTCGGGTCCGATGTCCATGAGCTCGCGCAGTAGCGGCCAGAAGGCCTTCAGGTCCCCTCGCCGGAAGATCGGGTCAATCGCTTTCACCCGCTCGACGAAGGCCTCGCGCGCGTCCCGGACCACGCGGGGCGTCATGTCGTTCCGTGGATTATCCTTTTCCGGGCTTGTCGTGCCCCTTGCCGTCTGCGAACTTCGCGCGCCGGAATTCGACGATCCTCTCCCCGAGTGCCTGGAAGGCCGGATCGATGTTCTGTCCCGTCACCGCCGACGTGAGGAACCATTCTGTTTCGCGAGGGTCCGTGAAGTGCCGGATGTCCGCTTCGGGAATCTGCCGCTGGTCCGCGAGATCCCACTTGTTTGCGGCGACAACGATGGGGATCTTCCCCGCGATTTCGTACACGATCCGGATGAAGTCTCCCAGGTGGCCGAGTGTCTCTTGGCGGGTCGTGTCGCACACCGCGAGCATGCCGACGGAGCCGTGGGCGAACACCCGGCCTCGGCCCCGGAGCGCCGGCTCTTGGACCGTCCAGAGGATCATGTCCAGGTAGGTGCCGTCACGGAGCCGCACCGGGAGGATGATTTCCTTCTTGGACACCTTTGCGCCCATCGTGTCCACGTAGAGGTCGTGGATCGGATCGATCGCCGTGCGGCGCACGAGGCTCCGCTTCCCAACGCCTCGGTCGCCGACCACGAGGACCTTCGCCTTGCTCCGGTCGGCCTCCACGCACCAGGCAAGCGACGGAGGGGGTTAAACGCCCGAGGCTTGGTTCTCAGATGTGATTTTTTATCGCATCCGAATAACTCGGCGAGCTGGCTCACGCGAAACGTTTTATCCCGCATAGACACCTCTATGGGCGGGGAGTCGGGATATGGAAGGGCGTTGCATTCGCGGTTGCAGTCGTGGGAGCGTTGCTCATGGTCTCAGCGGGGGGCGTCTCTTCGTGAGGCCTACTGCTTCGGGATTTCCTTGCCTGGGTCGATGAACGGTTTCTTGACGACCGTTGCCCCGCGCGGTCCGCTTGGGTGAAGGACCTCGAACTCTGTGCCCAGGTCCGCGTACTCGATCGGCACCA
>CAMTUI010000032.1:0-23891 GCA_947084985.1 Methanobacteriota archaeon
ACGATCTGTACTTGATGTTGGGGTACAATGTGTCCGTTTCACCGTACGTCCGTCAGGCCCTGTTCTCCCGATCGTTAGACAATGACGATCTTCTTCCCAAGATCCGCAAGCCTGTACTCATTACGCATGGGTCTGATGATCGGATCGTCAAACCAACCGTCGTCGATCGGCATAAGGCAGGCATGGCTCACGCTCAAGTTGATATGATGGCAAACGCCGGACACGCGCCTTTCTGGGATGACGCGGCAACCTTCAACCAACACCTGCGGGCGTTTTGCGAAAGCGTGTAGAACCGTGACAAACTGCATCGAGCCCGCCTGCACGAGGCCAATGGAGTGTCGATCCAGCTGCTGCCTAACACGGATGAGGCGCTTGAGCAAATCTTGCCCTACGCGAGGTTCAAGTTGAGGGTGCGAGCCAAGGACCGTCGAGGGATCGGGTCATCTGCAGCCGAAGCGTAATCGAATCCCAGAAGGCCCGTCACCGTCCGGTGGGCGAGCCTCTGTCAAGGAAGTCCGGAAAGCCATCGAGGCAGGGCAGACCCGGCGGCGCCCCGAAGCCAAGCCGTCGGGCCCAGAATTATGCCAGTGGAATACGCCTATGGAGGACCGGTGGGTAGCAAGGGCTGGGGGCCGAACTCCCCGCCGGGAGCACTGTCCTAGAGGCGAATTGTATCCCGCGTGAAGACCGATTCGTTCGACATGGGGATTCTCATTCGCGCTCAGATCACATCGTTGCGTTCGGGTCGAAACTGCGCCGAGGAGAGACGCACTTAAGTCTCCAGGGCCCGATGCGGGACGGGGTGAGAAATCATGGGAGTGGAGGAAACCATCCGAGTTGTCAGGGCGACCGACGAGGCGTTCAACGAGAGGGATTGGGAGGCGTTTGACCGGCTCCATGCGCAGTCCGTGATCGTTTATTCCCCATTTAGTCCGGAGCCGACGAAGGGACGCGAGGCGCACCGCAAGGAGGTTGAGGGTATGTTCGCCACGTTCCCCGACATGCACGTGAAGGAAGAGCGAACCTTCGGCGAGCGGGATTGGGTATGCTCCGAATACACGGTCACGGGAACCCACAAGGGACCTATGTCGGGGCCCGGAGGTCAGATGATTCCCGCGACGAACAAGGCGTTCCGTCTGCGGCTCTGCTCGGTCGTTAAGGTCGAGGGCGGGGAAGTCACGGAAGAACGCGCCTACCTCGATTTGATGAGCCTGATGGGCCAGCTCGGCCTAGTCCCTGGAGCCGGGCAGTAGGCCGAGATTTGCGGAGCCATCGAATACGCCGACGGCCCGTGAACGGGATCGGTCCGTCCCTCTGCCGCGGCCGTCGTGAATCCTTTTGCGGTATGAGTCGGTTCGGGCCAGCGACACTGTGCTCGCGTTCGATGCAACCGGTCACGGAAAAGACCGGGTCGTCCTCCTTCACGGATGGCCGTTAGACCGCTCGATCTGGTCCGGGGTCGTGGAACCCATTGCGGCGGCCGGATTCCGCGTGCTCGTCCCGGACCTTCTGGGGTTCGGAGAGAGCCCGCCGATGGAGTTCTCGAGCGCCACTGTTGAGAAGTACGCGGATGAGGTCGCGCGCTTTCTCGAGGCGTTTGGCCGAACGCCCCCCGCCGTTGCGGGGCACAGCTTCGGAGGCTATGTGGCCCTGGCCCTGGCGGAGCGTCGGCCGGATCTCGTCGGCCGGCTCGGTCTCGTGTCCTCCCGCGCAATCGCGGACACGGACGGTGCCCGCAAGGGGAGGCACGAGACGATCGAGAAGGTCCGCGCGGGCGGCACGAAGGCGCTCCTTCCGGGTCTCGTCGAGAAGCTCCTCGGCCCCGCCGCCCCGGTCGGTTTGCCAGCCCGGACGCGAGCCCTGATCGAGCGGGCACGTCCGGATGGGACGACCGCAGCGCTTGCGGCGATGGCGGGCCGGCCGGATCGCACGCACGTGGTCGGATCCTTCCGCGAGCCCGTTCTGATTCTCCACGGGTTTGCCGATGCGCTCATCCCCGTCGCGGAGGCCGCCCATGCCGGAAGCTCGAGCCACGCCGTTCGCGTGATCCTTCCCGACGTCGGGCACATGCCGATGTGGGAGGCCCCTCGGCCCACGGTGGACGCGATCGTGGAATGGGCGAAAGCCTCCCCCTGAGGTGGGCTCCCTGATTGCCCGCGCGGGGAATTGGCGCGAAAAGACTAAGCCGGGATAGGCTCCCTAAAGCCTCGTCATGCGGGTGGCCATCCTCGGTGTGGGAGGCCTGGGCCGCACCCTGGCGTCCGAGCTTCGCGCGGACCCCCGAGTCAGCTCCCTCCTCCTGATCGACCAGCTTGGGGAGCGTGCGCGCGTGCTGACGGGCCTCCGCGGCCGCGTGCCGATCGAGGCGATGCAGCTCAACGTCGAGAACCGCGTGGCCCTCGCGAAGGCGATCCGCGGCTCCGACGTCGTCGTGAACACGACCCTGTCGAAGTACAACCTCACGATCATGCAGGCGGCCCTCGAGGCGGGCGCGAACTATCTCGACGTCGCGGCGACGGGCCCCCGGGAACCCGGCGGTCCGCCGGGGATCTTCGAGCAGCTCGACATGCACGATGCCTTCAAGTCCGCAGGCCGAACCGCGATCGTCTCGATGGGCCTCGATCCCGGCATCTCGAACGTGATGGCGCGGCAGGCGGCGTCACGACTCGATGCTGTCACTGCGATCCGCATCCGCTCCGGGGGGATCGCGAGCCTCCCGGGCTACGCGTCGTTCCCGCTCTACTCCCGCGAGGCGTTCATCTCGGACATCCTCGTCCGCCCGACGGTCTGGGCGGACGGGAAGCTCCAGGACCGGGAGCCGATGAGCGAGCCCGAGGAGTACGAGTTCCCCGCGCCCGTCGGGAAGCAGCAGACGTTCCTCATCTCGCATGAAGAGGTCAAGACCTTGCCGAAGTACCTCGGCAAGCCCGTCGGGCGTGTGGATTTCAAGTGTGCCCTCGAGCCGAACCTCGTGCGTGCGCTGATCTCCCTCGACCGGCTCGGACTCCTCTCGGACAGCCGGATGATCCGCGTGGGGAACCAGATGGTCCCCTTCCGCCGGGCGTTCATGGCGGCGTTCCCGGAGCCCTCTGCCCTGGTCCTCCCGCTGGAAGGGGCGAAGGCGTTGAGCGTCGAGGTCGAAGGGACGCTCGGGACGAAGCGCGTCATGTACCGCGGGGATGTCGTCCTTCCGCACCCGGAGGCGAACCGCAGACGCTCGACGACGGCCGTGTACTACCTCACGGCCGTGGGCGCGGCGATTGGCGTGGTCCTGATCGCCGAGAAAGCCACGCCGGGTCCCGGCGTGCATCCTCCCGAGGCCCTCGAGCCGGAACGGGTGTTCAAGGCGTGGGCCGCGCGGGACCTGCCCCTCGCGTGGTCCGAGCGAACGGGCGGGTCCTAGCGGGACGCCTCACGACGGGTCGCCGAAGGTCAGGTAGTGCCACGGCTTGCGGACCTGGTCCGTCAGGTCGATGAACACGTGCTTGACCTGCGTGTACTCCTCGAGCGAGTACACGGAGAGGTCCTTGCCAAACCCGCTTTGCTTGTACCCGCCGTGGGGCATCTCGCTCACGAGCGGTAGGTGGTCGTTGATTTCGACGGCTCCGAACCGGAGGGCGTTCGCCATCCGATGGGCGCGCTGCACGTCCTTCGTCCACACGGACGAGTACAGGCCGTACACGACGTCGTTCGCCGCGTCGATCGCCTCGTCCTCCTTCGAGAACTTCTGGACGTTCACGACGGGCCCGAAGACCTCCTCCCGCGCGATGCGCATCGACGGATCCGTGTCCACGAAGGCCGTCGGCTCGTAGTACCATCCTTTCTCGAATGGCTTGCCCTTCGGCCGCTTGCCGCCCGCAGCGAGTTTCGCTCCCTCGTCCGCGCCGATCTCGACGTATTTCTCGACCTTCTCCCGCTGCTTCTGCGAAACCAGAGGTCCTAAATCCGTGGACCGCTGGAGCGGGTCGCCGAGGCGGATCGTCTTGAGACGCTCAAGGAACCTCTCCTGGAACTTCTTGTAGACCTTCTCGTGGACGATGAACCGGGCGGCCTGGGTGCAGTCCTGTCCGCCGTTCACCATCGACGCCGCCACGGCGCCCTCCGCCGCAGCGGCCACATTCGCGTCTTCGAAGACGATGAACGGCGCCTTGCCGCCGAGCTCGAGGTGGAGCTTCTTGACATTCGACTTTGCGGCGTTCATGATCTCCTTGCCCGTCGCCGTGTCCCCCGTGAGGGAGACCATGTCGACCTTGTCGCTCGACGCAAGCTCGTTCCCGACGACCGCACCCGGACCCGTGATCAAGTTCACAACGCCGGGAGGGATCCCGGCCTGCTCGATCTGCTTGCCGAGCTCCAGGGTCGTGAGGGGCGTCAAGGATGCGGGCTTCAGGACGACCGTGTTGCCCGCCGCCAGGGCCGGCGCGAGCTTCCAGATCGCCATCATGAACGGATAGTTCCATGGAGTGATCGAGCCGACCACGCCGACGGGTTCGCGTCGGATCAGGCTCGTCGCGCCGTACGCGTACTCCATCGACGCCTGGCCCGTGAGCGTCCGCGAGGCCCCCGCCATGAACCGCAGGTTGTCCACGGAGAAGGGCAGGTCTCCGTCCCGGGCCTGCTTGATCGTCTTCCCCTGGTTCATCGACTCGAGCGGTGCCAGGCGGTCCATCTCCGCCTCGATGAGGTTCGCGAGTTTGAACAGCACCCCAGCACGGTCCCCCGGCGTCATGTGCGGCCACTTGCCCTTGTCGAACGCCTCCCGCGCCGCGTCGATCGCCGCACGCGTGTCCTGCACGTCCGATTGCGGGACCGCCGCGATCTTCGCGCTGTTCGCCGGGTTGATCACCGTGTACGTGTCTTCCTTGTGCGACGGGACCCACTCGCCACCGATGTAGTTGAGATACTCCGACTTGCCCACTCTATCCTCCCCAGGTCAGCACGTCCCGTTAGGGCTCGGACCGCTAAGTAGCTTTCGCGGACCTTCAATGTCCGGACACGCGCATCCGAGTTACCCTTACCTGTGGGTAACTCCCTTCGCCGAGGCGGTTCGTGCCACGGCCTCCTTCTTCGCCGCCTTCTGCGCGTATTCGATCTCCTTCTCCGCGAAGGTGAGGACGCCGGCGACGGCATATCCCGCGACGCGGACGAGAGAGTCCGCGAACCTGCCGCCCGCCACGGCGGCTTCTTCTACGCGGCCCGCGAGCTCGTGCAGGAATCCCACATGGTCTCGCGCCTCACGTAGGCGGCCGCGGGCTACGAGCCTGTCGTAGCAGCGTCCTGAGTCAGGCCCGAAGCTTCTCCATCACCGCCCGGAAGGCGTCCGCGAAGCGCCTGCAGTCCGGCTCCGGAACGGTGAAGGAGACCCGCAGGAACTTGCTTCCGGATCTCTTCGACAGGTACGCGCCCGCCCGGGTGTGGACGAGGTGGTCCCGGAGGAGTCGTTCCTCGACGGCCTCCGGGTTCACGCCCGTCGGCGCGAGATCGATCACGAACATGTTCGCCTTCGACGGGTACACGGGCAGCGAGGCGCCGTCGACCTTTGCGACCGCACTGCGAATCGTCTCCTGATTCCGCTCGCACACGCGCAGCACCTCGGGCAACCATTCCTTCTTCGCTCGGAGAGCCGCGAGTGCCGCACGCTGCGCGACGACGTTCACCCCGAGGACGTTCGTGTCGTACTTCCGCAGGGTCTTGATGGCGTCCGGCGGCCCGAGGATCGCGCCGATTCGCATCCCCGCCAGCCCGGGGGCCTTGCTGAACGAATACGACAGGAGGGTCTTCTCCGGGTAGAAGTCCGTCGAGAGGACGTGATCCTGGCTGAAATCCCGATAAGTGATGTCGTCGATGAACCAGAGGTCGTGGTCCCGCGCGATCTCCGCGAGGCCCTTGATCTGCGAGCGCGTGTACCCGGAGCCGAGCGGATTGTTCGGGTCGATCACAAGGAGCATCTTCGTGGCGGGGGTGCGGGCCTCGTCCGCCATCTCCGGTGTCATGACATACGGCTTGCGGTAGATGTCCACCTCGACCGCCTTCGCGCCCGCCATTGCGACTTGGTCGTGGATCGGCAGGAACGAAGGATCCGTCGATAAGGCCTCGTCTCCGGCCTTCAGGAGCGCGCGCGTCGCGATGTATTCGCCCTCGATCCCGCCGTTCGTCAGAATCATGTCGACATCCTCGAGGCCGAGGTCTGCCTTGATGGCTTCCGGCAGTCCGAAGACGCCCGCCTTCCGAGGATACAGGTTGAACTCGCGCTCGTCGACGCTCTGTCGGATTGCTTCGAGGATCGCCGGGTGGACCGGGAGCGTGTTCGTGTTCTGGGACATCCAGGCGACCTCGCGGCGGTGCTCGTGCGCCAACTCGAAGTTATCTTTCGGCGTCATGGTCCGGCCCCGGCGGACGCACGAGGCCGAGGGGGCTCATATCGATTCCGGTCAATCCGATTCCCCCACGCGCAAGGGATATGGCGAGGGTCCGCGATAACGGAGCCATGACGCTGGGCGGGAAGCGAATCGTCGTGCTCGCGGAAGACGGCCACGAAGACCTCGAGTTGTGGTACCCGTACTATCGGCTCCTGGAGGAAGGCGCGGAGGTCCTCATCGCGGGCCACGAGAAGCGGGTGTACAGCTCCAAGCATAACTACGCGTGCGAGGTCGACACGACCGTGGAGGCCTTGAGGGCGAAGGATTTCGACGCGGTCGTGATCCCCGGGGGCGAGGTCGGACCCGACCGGTTGCGACGCCACAAAGATGTCCTCGAGTTCGTCCGGAAGATGGATGAAGAGGGCAAGGTCGTCGCCGCGATCTGTCACGCGGCATGGGTGCCCATCAGCGCGGGAATCGTGAAGGGACGGCAGATGACGTCGTACGCGAGCGTGCGGGACGATTGCATCAACGCGGGGGCGAGATGGATCGACAAGGAATGCGTCGTCGATGGAAACTTCATCACCTCGCGGTTCCCGGACGACCTGCCCGCGTTCTGCCGCGCGATAGTCTCGGCGTTGTCCAAGTGAGTCCGTTCGCATGGTCCGCGCCCCGGAGGACTGGCGGAAGACCCTGCGGCGCGCCGAGGCCCTCGTTCGTCGTCGCGACCGGCGCGCGTTCGACCTTCTGATTCCCGCCCTCCGATGGCGGTACGATACGGCGCGCGGGAAGGCGGTCGCCCTCCTGGCTAGGATCGGCCCCGAGGCCGTCCCGCGCCTCTTCGAACGGGTGGATCGCGCGCACACGGCGGTGGAGCGTCGGAGCGCGATGGACGCGCTCGGCCTGATTGGAGATTCCCGTGCCGTGCCGCGCCTGATCCGCGGGCTCGAGGATCCGGCGATGTCCGTGCGACGGTCCGCGATGGTCGCCTTGCTCCGGTTGGAGGCGATGATCGCGGTCCCGCGTGTGATCCGCCGACTGCACGACGAATCCGGCGGCGTACGGGTCCTCGCGGCAACGGTCCTCGGGCGATTCGAAGACCCGCGAGCCGTACCGGCCCTCGTGCAGTCCCTGCGCGATCCGCAATGGTACGTGCGCCAGGCCGCCGCGACGGCGCTGGGAGAGATTGGCGACCTGCGAGCCGCGCCCGCGCTCGAAAAGGCGGTGCACGATTCCCGAAAGGCCGTGGCGCGGGCCGCGGCCGCCGCGTTGCGTTCGTTGCGAAAGTGAGGAGAGACGGTCTTTCTCTCGGTCGCCGATGCCGGTCCGGGTAGACGGATGGCCTCTTGTGATGGACTTCATCGCGAGTACGATGCGATCGCGAATGGTCCCATGCAGGTCGGAGAGCTCCCGGACTGGATGCATCTCCGCGGCCGCATGATTTGGTACGTGTACGCGGGTCCGTACAAGGACATCTCGGAGAAGGGCTGGGGCGTCTTCATGCAGAAGGTGATGTCCTCGGACATGAAGCCGCGAGGGGCCCCGGGCGACGTGTACGTGTGCGATCCGGACGACCACAAGGCGGACCATCAGGAGAAGATGCTCACGATTCTGTGGGCTCCGCTCGAATAGCTCAGAAAGCCTTATGCGGCCCTGGGACTTAGGCCGCGGAGCCGGGCTCGTGGTCTAGTGGTTATGACATCGCCTTGACATGGCGAAGGTCACCGGTTCGAATCCGGTCGAGCCCACTTGATTTCGGGCCACCGCGAGTCGACGCCCACACGTCATGAGACCAGCCGGAATCGCCGGTAGCGTGCCCCACATGGGGTGCCGGACGCGAGGAACATCACGCCGTCGTCGAGGTCCATGATTACGGACACAACGGTCTCGAAATGCTCGTGCACTGGCCGCGTCGCGTCCCGATGCCGACAGATCGAGAGGTCGCCTCCATCGTGGTCCCGCAGCATCCGCTTGAGATCGACCACGGATACGCCCCGTCGTCGCTCGAGACAAGCTCGGAGCATTGAATTCGCGCGCTCGTATCTGAAGTACGTGGAGGACCGGTCGTCCGCAAGAGGCTGCCAGATCGCGAGTGCGTCAGGGTCTGAGAAGTGGTTCGTGTGGGCGAGGTAGCCGTCGCGTGGCGCGAGTTCGCAGATCCGCTCGGGCGCCGCTTCGATGTCCACGACGCGACCACCGTCCCCCGCCTGAGCAATCAGGAAGTTCGCCGAGCACGACCGATCCACGGCCGCGATTGCCGCCCGAGCGTCGTCCACTGTCCGTGACGCGAGGATCTCCCAGCATCGCACGTGGAACGGTTTCCTCAGGTGGGACCAGCTGTCCCGGTTCGAGACGAGTCCGTTGATCGCGAGGCCCAGCTTCGCAGAGTTGAGTCCGATCTTCGCGCCCGCGATGCCGGCTTCCGTGAACGCGAGTTGGGAGAGCCCGTCGGTCCGCGCCCGGACGAGGACGCCCTGGACGTCCGGAATCCAGTCCCAGTTCTGTCCAATGAGCAGATGACCGTTCGCGCTCTCTTCCGGTTGGATCGCGAAGGAGGTGCAACCGCCGACGGCGGACGGAGCGGCTTGCTCCTCCATCCCCACGCGGGCGAACTCGCTGTACAGGATCTCGTACCGCACGTTGATCGCCACGACATCGAGCAGGGCCTGGCCGGATCCCGCGGCGATGCCCTCCATGGCGGCCGCGTAGTCAGGGTTCGTCTCCTCGATGACGCGCCGATACGCGTCCGCGCGGCGTCGCAGCTCGTCCGCCGGGACCTTGGCCCATTCCGTGAACCGCCGAAGATAGAGGGATATGTTGTGCGCGATTCGGTCCTTCGCGGCCTTCCCGTGCTGGAGTCCCTGGTCCCTCGGCGAGCCGTCGAGGTCCAAGAGCGGGAGGCTCTGGGCCATCGTCACCCCCACGCGAGGTCCGTTCCGAAGGTGATCCAGATCGGCTGCTTCACGAAGCCGAGCTTCATGTTGATCCCGAGCATCGGCGCGTTCAAGGTGTTGTTCCAGGTGCGCACCTCGCGGTACGCGTGTCGCTTCGCCCAATCGAGGGCGCGGAGCTTGAGCGCCCAGGCGACGCCTCGCCCCCGGTACGCCCGCCGGACGCCCGTGAAGCCCGTGTTGATGATGCCGGGCAACGCGTCGTGCCGGAACAGCTCGCTGAGGCCGACGTATCCGTCGTCGTCCTTGGCCAGGAAGATGGCGTCGGGAATCGAGCCGGGGCTGTTCAGCACCCAGTCCCGGTACATCTCGAATCCGGGCCGGGTGTAGGGGTCGATGCGCGGCTCGTCCGGGGAGATATCGCAATCGAGCTCGTACATCGCCCGAATAGACTCCGGATCCCTGGCGAGTTCCTCGGCGAGCGTGACGATCCCAACGCCTTCGGGTGGGTCCCGGCGATCCGCGAACCTATCGGGGTCGAAGGACGTGAGATCGAGGCGCGACTCCCAGCCGCGCGATAGCTCCCGAAAGCCGCGCCGTTCCAGCCACGCGATCGAATCCCGCATCGTTTCCCGCGTCCACGTGCGGAGTGCGATCGCCTCGAGCGTCCGGAACTGGCTGAAGAGGTGATCGTACAGCATCCTCCCGACTCCCTTCGTGTGCCAGCGCGGGTGCACGCCGATCCACATGCCGAACCGTCTCGGGTCGTACGCGCTCGGCATGTGGCTGAACGACGCCTCGCCCACCACGAACCCCGAGGACCCCACCGCTACAAACCGACGGCGGATGAATTGCTTCGTGTCGAAGTGCTCGTCGTCGAACCGCTCCTGCTCGACCGTCGTCGGATGGTCGGGGAACAGGAGATTCCCGATCTCGACGACAGCAGGATAGTCGTCCGGCTGGAAGTCACGAATCGTGACGCCGGCGCGTTCTCTCTGCACTTCAGCTGTGGCCATGGAAGCCGACACCGCACAGAACGCGGTTGCTTATACCTTCCGGTCCACGGCGAGAGAGATCCAAGCGGGCGGTCGTCCCTGGGGCGCTCACGAATTCTCCCGCAGCGAAGCCCCCACACTGGATCGGTTCGGACACATTGCGGGACCCACACCGAAACGGGTTCGAATTCGGTCGAGTCCGCTTAATCCCGGATTCATCCGAGGTCATGCATCGCTTTGCGAGTCGCAGGGACGCCGAGCGAGCGGCGCGGTCTGACTACTTCCGGCGACGGGCCTTGGATCGTCGACCGCGGGCCATGCTCGCCCGCTTCGCCTTCCGGCGTGGAGCCGCCCGCGGGCGCGGCATGTTCTGGTAGATCGCCTGCGTGATTCCCGCAGGGTCTCTGAAGCTCGCGAACCAGCCGAAGTTCGGAATCTCCGATTTCGGGACGATGAGAGCGCCACCTGCCCGTTCGATCTTCCGCTGGGTTTCGTCGATATCGGTGGCGAGGATGTAGTTCAGGACCGTGGGGCCCATGCCTTCCATGGGCTCCATGAGGCCGCCGTCTGGCGGGCTAGGGGCCTTGAAGGTCGTGTAGTTCATCCCCAGGATCGATTCAAATTTCCAGCCGAACACTTCCTCATAGGAACCGCTGCGTTTTCTCGGGTGCCGGCGAGTGGATCTCGACGTGCACGATGCTACCGGGTTTCTGGGCCATTGTGTCTTCCCCTGACGGGAGGAGAGGCATCGCGTTGCGGGACATTAACCTCTTCGTGAGGAGGCCGACGGGAGTAAGCGGCGGCTCTCAGTTCGTGGCCGAAGCGACTCCCGGGTCGCCGCACATGCGCTCTGAGCGGCCATTCGCGTTGCATGACCGGCGGGACTGAAAGCCTTGTCGCGGAAACCAGACGCTGCCTCTGAACCGCCGAGACGTGACGCCTCACTCCGGGAGAAATTCGATCGTGGTGAGCGTCACAGCCCCGAAGGCCCTCTCGCTGAGCATCCGTCGTGGCTTGAAGGCAGACCCGAGCGCCCCCGCCATGATGAAGAGGGGTCCGAGGTTCCCCTCTGGCGCCACGGCGGACCACTTCTCGGAATCAAAATTCGCGAGATCGTCATAGCGGCGCGCGAGGATGAGATCCACGATTTCAGTCTCGATCCGCTCCCCCTCGGGCCAAGGTGCGGAGGGCGAAGGGTCAAACATGTCGAGTCGGTGCGTGATCGACCCCGTGCTCACGAAGGCGATCCTCTTGTCCGACTTCGCGGCTGCGGCGCCGATCGATTCGCCCCACGCGAGGTGCTCCTCCGCGGGGAGCGGGGCGATGGAGAGGGGTACCACCGGGATGTCGGCCTCGGGAACGAGGTTCATCAGCGTGGCCCAGGCCCCGTGGTCAAGGCCCCAATCCGCGGTCGCTTCGACATCGAGGTGCCGTCGCTTGCCTTCTTCTACGAGGATTCGCGCAAGATCCGGATTGCCTGGCGGAGCGTACCGCACTTCGTAGAGCTTTCGCGGGAACCCGCCGAAGTCGTAGATCTGCTTCGGCCGGACGCTTGCCTGGACGAGAAACGGGCCGCGGGAGACCCAGTGCGGAGACGCGACCAAGATCGTGTCGGGCCGGAACCGATTCCGGAGATCGAGGGCGCGGAGTGCGGTCACCGTCTCTCGGCCCGCGTTCCCGAAGACCTCGGGCGCAATCAGGTTCGGTGCGTTCGGCGCATAGAGGCCGTACACGAGCCCCATCGTCAGCGCTTCTCCACGGCCTCAACGTTCAGCGTGATTTTGATCTTGTCGCCGACCAGGACGCCGCCCGCGTCCAGGATTTGGTTCCACGTCATCCCGAAGTCCTTGCGGTAGAGGACGCCGTCCGCCGTGAAGCCGCGTCGGCGGTTTCCCCACGGGTCCGTGATCTCGCCGTCGTACGTGACGTCTAGGGTGACCGGCCGCGTGACGCCGCGGATCGTGAGCTCTCCGACCAGCCGAGCCCGGTCGTCCGATTCCACTTCGATCCGCCGGGTGCGGAAGGTCATCGTCGCGTGGTTCGCCACGTCGAAGAAGTCCGCGGATCGCAGATGAGTATCCCGGTCCGCGATTCCGGTGTCCACGCTCGCCGTGTCGATTTCCGCCTCGGCGCGCGAGTTTCCAGGATTCGTCTCATCGAGGACGATCCGACCGGCGAGCTTCTTGAATCGCCCCGTGACGGTGGAGACCATGAGGTGCTTCACCGCGAACTCCGCTGAGGAGTGCGCAGGGTCTAGCTCCCAGGTCGAAGTTCGGGTCTTCTTTTCGTTCGCGGTCCCTTCCGAGGTTGTGAGCATTGGGTACACCTGGGGCTTGCTATACGTCCGATAGTGATATACTATCCAGTTCGTAGTAAAGAAGCCACTACGGAGACGGCAAGTTGCTCCTATCCTTCGAACGGACAAGCATTAATACTACGAGGTCCGTAGTGACGTCCGTGGCGAAATCTCCCGCGAAGCCAGGCTGCAGCGTGACGGAGCTGTTCCGACTCCTGAGCAAGGCTCACGTCCTCAACATTCTGTACCTCGTCACGCAAGACGGAGCCGAGGCGCACCGCTTCGTCGACATCCAATCGCGGCTCCACCTGTCACCGAACACCCTCTCGGACCGGCTCAAGGAGCTCGTCCAGGCGGGATTGCTGACCCGAACATCCTACAACGAGATCCCTCCGAGGGTCGACTATCGCGCGACACCGAAGGCCTTCGACCTCCTGCCCGTGTTCGACACCCTGGAGTCATGGGCGGAACGGCACACCCTGAAACCGGAGTCGTCCCCGCCGGGCGCGTCCGCGCAGACGACGGGGCGCGTCTCCGCGAAGAGAAACCAGGCGTCGTCGGCGTGACTCAGACCGCGTCTGCCGAGGCGATCTGCCGCACGATGCCGAGAGCGAGTCGCCCGAACACGGGGTTCACGTTCTCCCCGGACTTCGCGCTCGACCACGTCGCGAACCCGCCGAAACGCTGCGCCTTCTCCTGGGGCTCGCTCTCGTCGTACAAGACCATCACCTGGTCCTTGAGGTCGACCTTGTTCACGACGATGGCTAGGGGCATCTCGCCAGAGATCCGGAACGCCTCCGTGATCCACTCGTCCAGGGTCTCGAACGTCGAGTAGCGCGTGACATCGCAAACTGCAATGAGTCCCTGCGCGCCCCGCAGGTATTCCTGGTGTAGGGATCCAAGGTAGGAGCGCTCCCCGATCAAGTCCCAGATCGACAGCTGGACTTCCAGCTGTCTCGACGGATCCTTCTTCGACGAGAGCCAGATTCTCTTCAGGCTCACCTTCGAGCCAAGGGTCGAGATGTAGCGGTCGTCGAACGAATCCTCGACGTACCGTCGAACGAGGGACGTCTTCCCGACCGCCGCCTCGCCGACGAGGCAGATCTTCGCCTTGAGAACGCCCGTGAGGTCCAAGCGAGGAGGAGTCGTCGGCGGGCCGCTATCAAGGCTCCGCCTTCGTTATCGGCATTGAGATGAGTCATCCGCCATGCCGGAGGACGCGGCCTGCGAGCGAGCCGGTGGGTCGGCCGTCCTCCACGGCGACGGACCCGTTCACGAGGACCCAGTCGATGCCCTCCGGATAATCGTGCGGGTAGTTCTCGAACGGGAACGGATGGGGCCAGAGGTTCGTCGCGCGGTCCCGCACTCGGGCGAGATCGAAGACGACGAGGTCCGCCGCGAACCCGGGCCGGACGAGGCCGCGGTCCGTGAGGCCGAGACGCGCTGCTGGCATGCCAGTCATCTTGAAGATCGCTTCCTCGAGCCGCAAGACGCCCTCCTTGACGACGAACCGCTCGAGGACGCCAGGGAACTCGCCGTACGTGCACGGCTGGTACGGCGCGGTGGGCGAGGTCCGCTGTTCCTTCGGGGCCACCCAGCCGTCGGAACAGATCATCACGAGCGGATGCTTCAGCGTCGCCTTGATCTCCTCAAGGTCCATGTAATCGAAGAGGCCGACCGCCTGGTCCCGCTCCTCGAGGATCACGTCGAAGAACGCGGTCCAGGGGTCCACGCCCCGTCGCTCGGCGAGCTGGGCGATCGTGAGGCCCTCCCTCGACGGATCTTTCGGGCATCGCAACAGGAAGATGCGGTCGAAGCGCTCGTGGACGAGGAGGCCGACGTAGCCCGCGCCGGGCCGCCGGTCCGCCTTCGTCTCCTCCTGGAGCGCGGCCCGTTTCGCGGGATCCTGGAGCATCGCGAGGAGTTCGTCCGTCGCCAGCCTCTGCGTCCACTGCGGGAGCGCGTGACTCAACGTGGGCCCGAAATCTGTGTGGGCGTCGTTGTCCACGAGGACGTCGACGCCTCGCTCCCGGGCGGCCTCCCAGAGGGACTGGATGTCCTTCGACTTCCCTAAGCCCCCATACTTCGGATTGTTGTGGCTGATCTGCACCGGGCACCCGGCGCGCTCGCCAATCTCGATGCATTCCCGAACGGCCTCGACGATCGTCTCCCGTTCCCCCCGGATGTGGGACGCGTAGAAGCCTCCGTGGCGTCCGACCACCTTCGCGAGCTCGACGACCTCCGCGGTGTTTGCGAAGCATCCCGGCGGATAGACGAGCCCCGTGCTCATCCCGAATGCGCCTGCGCGCATCGCTTCCTCGACGTGGCCTTTCATCAGGCGCCGCTCGTCCCGCGTCGGCTGACGTTCCTCGAATCCCATCGTCGCTAGGCGCACCGCGCCGTGCCCGACGAGCGCGGCGATGTTGACCCCGACGCCCTGGTGCTCCATGAAGTCAAGGTACTCGGCATACGTAGACCACGTCCACGCTACGGCCTTGGCATAGTATTCGAAGCGGCGAGCGGCCAGGTCGCGGTACGTGTCGCTGATGGGCGCCGGGGAATCGCCGCAGTTGCCGATCACGTGGGTCGTCGCGCCCTGGCGGACCGCGCACTCCGCGCTCGGCTCGACGAGGATCCCGACGTCGCTGTGCGTGTGGATGTCGATGAAACCGGGTGCGACGTACTTGCCCGTCGCATCGATGACCAAATCTGATTTCCGGCGCATGTGGCCGCCGACGAAGGCGATTTTCCCTTTGCGGATTCCGATGTCCGCGGTGCGCCACGGGGCGCCCGTTCCGTCCAAGACGCGGCCGTTGCGCACGAGGATGTCGAAGGCCATCGCGTGGGGAACTGCGCGGGAACCTTTAAGTGCTTGACCTTCGCCCGTCGAAAAGCGTCAAATTTGCCTTAAGTAGGGCCAGAAGAACATTTGGCCGCCACAAGGGGCTCGCCCATGTCAACGAAAATCTCCCTCATGACGTCTCTGGCGGCCCGAAGGGCCCTTTGGTCCTCGGGCTTAGTGGCCTTCGCCTTGGTCTCGTCCGCCCTCCTAGCGGGACTCGCGTCCGCCATCGGGCAACCGAGCCTCGGATTCTCCGAGGCAACAGCTGGCGAGCAGTTCCAGGTCATGGGCCCGGACTGGACCGTGCGTACGGACCTGACCTTCCTGAGCACGGAGACGGTTCGAGTGAACGTCACCTCGATGCTCGTCGACTGGACCGGGAATGCCGGAGGCGCTGGCGCCCGGAGCCTCTTCGTGCAGCGATACGACGGCTCCGTAACGCTCACGGCCACCTTCATCCAAGTTGCGGGCGGCCCGCCCTTCGTGTACACCACATCCATGGCCCTGGCCCCCTTGGCCCTGACACCCGATTGGTACTATGTCCGCATCCTGATCGACGACACGACGCGGACCTTCGAGGCGATTTCGGCGATCCGCGTCGGAAGCCCCGGGGTCCACCTGATTGAGACGTACACGGACGACACCTTCGGCCATCCGTCGGATGTCTTTACGACGACCTCCGTGATGTGGGTGCGGGTCATCGGCAATCCCGATGAAGGCGGCGACCGCTGGGATATCGTGGAGTTCGTCGACGGGGCCTCCGCGATCGGCGGTGCCCAAGGTGGCTTTGACAACTTCCGTCGTGTAGGGGACACCTACACCTTCTCCATCGACCTCGGCCAGTTCCCCGCCGCCTTCGCATCGGGGTGGTCCTACACCTTGGCTGTCCGCCTCACGGGCGGCGCCTTCGACGCCGGGAAGCAGATCCAGATTTTCGATCCCGTCCTGAGGATTGCCTCGACGGACTTGGCCCCGGCAACGGCCCGGCAAGGCCAGACGGATGTGCCCATGATGGCCTTGTCCCTCTCCCTGAACCCAAGCTGGGACACCATCCTGGGGCCCGGGGCCTTTAACCTCGAGCGGGTCCGCGTGACCCTTACGGGTAGCGGCACAAGCGCGGATGTGGCGGGCGTGCACCTCTGGGAGGACCGAAACGGGAATGCGGTCCTTGACGTCGGCGACGTGCGGATCGCCTCCGTCCGGAACCTTGGCGGTGTGGGGTTCCCCCTGTGGCTCGGCACGAACGGGGTCGGGATGACGACCGTCGAGTCAAGCGGGCCGCGACATCTCCTCCTCACGTATGACATCTCTCCAACCGCGAATGTGGGCCGGACGGTCGGTGCTCGGATCCAGGCAGTTGGCGACATCGACCTGGCGGGCCGCTTCCTGTCCATCACGGGCCTCCCCGCTCAGTCCGGGAACGTGCAGATTCTCGCTGCGCCCGTCGTGACAGTGACGAACGATCCCGCGATCGCGCCTGCCGCGGCGGCTCGCGGCCAGACGGATGTGGCCATGGACCTATTGGACATGTCCACGAACGGCGCAGTGATCACCGTCCATAATATCTCCGTGAACCTCGCGGGCACGGGCTCGTCGATGGATATCGCCACGGCCTCGCTCCACGTCGATGATGGCGACGGTGCATTCCAATCCGCCACGGACCCGATAATCGGAGCGCCGATGGCCTTCCCGCCCTCGGGCACCGCCGTGTTCCGGAACCTGAACCTCCAGGTGGACGCCGTCGGGCGCTCCGTGTGGATCGTTTACGACATCGCACCGGCCGCGACGGTCGGAGCCGATGTCGGTTCGAGACTTCCAAGCAACGCCTCCGTTGAGGTGAGCGGCGGCTCCGTCTTCAACGGGACCTTCCCGCTGGCCTCCGGCCTCACGACGATCCGCGGGTCGACCTTGACCGTGACGCCGACAAACCTCGCGCCGGCCCAAGCTAGGCAAGGTCGCACGAACGTCCCGATGCTCCGCCTCGATCTGTCCGTGGACTCCGGGACGGCGACCGTCAACGGCATCCGTATCGACAAGCGCGGCTCGAGTGCCTTGGACTCCGACGTCCCATTGGCGAAGCTCTGGCTCGATGACGGGGACGGCGTATTCGACCTAGGCGACACCCTCCTCGGACAGCAGGCCTTCGTCGGCGGCACGACGGTCATCGGGGGCTTCAACCTTGTCATCCCGACGGGCGCGGCCCGTTCGGCCTTCGTGACCTTCGACATCTCGCCCACCGCGACCCTCGCCAGGACGGTTTCCGCCCGCCTCGCGGATCCGGCTTACCTTTCCGCCGATCCGGACACGACCGTGGACGGCGCGAGCTTCCCGATCGCCTCGTCCCCAACGCTCATCGTGGCCGGGGGACCGGGCGCCTTTGTGTCCGTCGCCTCCGTCGATCTAGCCGCGAGCACGCCCCAGGTGTTCCGGGGTCAGGCGGACGTCGGGATGCTGAAGCTGGTCTTGAGCGCGGATGCGAACCAGGCGACCCTCACGGGCATGCGCGTGGACAAGAGGGGCACGAGCACCCTGGATTCCGACGTGGCCGCGGTGAAGCTATACCGAGACCTGGACGGAAATGGGAACTTCACGACGGCGGACACGTTGCTCGGCACCACGACCTTCGTCGCCGACGTGGCGATCTTCGGGAGCTTGAACGTCGTTATCGCGGCGGGCCAACCCGTGACCCTGTTCATCGTGATCGACATTGCCGGGGGCGCGAGCGTCGGGCAGACGGTCGGCGTGCGCCTCGCGAATAACAACTACCTCGCCGTGGACGCGGACTCGACCGTGGATCCGACGCCGTTCCCGGTCCGCTCGAGTGATGTAACGATCCTCGCGCAGCCCCTCGGGACGATCTCCGGGACCGTAACGGACGGCTCGGGCAACCCGATCGCAAACGCGACGGTCGAGATCCGGCAGCTCGGCCTCACGACGACGACGAACGCCCAGGGCGCGTACGTCTTCGCAAACGTGCCCATGGGCACGTACTACGTGATTGCGCGGCACCCGGGCTACGTCGACGGCAACCAGAGCGTCACGCTGACGACCGCGAACCCGGCGAAGGTCGTGAACTTCACGCTCTCGCCGATCTCGCCGGGCGGCGTGGGCTCGACCCTACTGTACATCGGGGTCGGCCTCGCGGCGCTCCTGGTCCTGGCGGGCCTCCTCTTCCTGTTCGTCCGCAGGAAGGACAAGTGCCCGGTATGCGGCAAGCCGAAGCCGCGGGATCGTGAGGTGTGTGGCGAGTGCGAAGCGAAGGGCCTGCGGCCGCCGCAGGCGCCGCCGCCCCCACCATCGGCGTGAGGGCGCACCATGGCGGCCCTCGATGGGCCGCCCCTTCCCTGTTCTCCGCCCCGCTCCCCGACGACTCTTTTCACCCTTGCGCGAAAGGGCTTATAGTATGCGAGCGTTCGCGCGACCACTTACGATATCATGCATACATGGGAGGAAGAGCTTCACGCATTCCAGCGACGGACGAAGGGATCCGCGCGGGCCTGGGAAGCCGCGAAGAAGCACATCCCGTTCGGCGTGAACAGCAACTACCGCCTCGTCGATCCGTATCCGTTATACATCCGGAGGGCGAAGGGCTCCCGCGTCTGGGACGTGGATGGGAACGAGTACCTCGACTTCAACATGGCGTTTGGCGCGCTCCTCGCGGGCCACAGCCACCCGGTCCTCGCGAAGGCGATGCGCGAGCGGGTGTCGAACGGAACTATTTTCGGATTCGAATCCGCGGATGCGGCCCCGCTCGCGGACCACGTATGCAAGCGGTTCCGCGTCGACCGGATCAAGTTCTCGATGACCGGGTTGGACGCAACCCTCTTCGCGGTCCGCCTCGCCCGCGGGGTGACAGGTCGCAAGCGGATCCTGAAGTTCGAGGGCTGCTACCACGGGTCCCACGACGCCCTGATGGTCTCCATCAAGCCGCGCAGGGACGTCTCCGGGGACCCGAAGCGCCCGAACCCCGTGCCGTCGTCGAAGGGCCTCGTGAAGGAGCTCGTCGAGACGGCAGTCATCGCGCCGTTCAACGACCTCGCCTCGACAGAGTCCGTCGCGATCGACCACGCGGACGAGATCGCCGGGATCATCCTCGAGCCCGTCCCGATGAACATGGGCTACGTGCATCCGAAGCCCGGGTTCCTCGAAGGCCTGAGGAGGCTCGCGGACGAGATTGGCGCGGTGCTGATTTTCGACGAGGTCAAGACGTGCGGGAAATGGTACGGCGGCGCGGAGGAGGCCTTCGGCGTCACGCCCGACGTGAAGGTGTTCGGCAAGGCGATCGGCGGAGGCTTCCCCCTCGCCGCGGTCGGCGGCAAGGCCTCGATCATGGACCAGGTGATCCCCGGCCAAATCGCCCATGCGGGCACGTTCAACGCGAACCCCGTGAGCATCTCCGCGGGCCTCGTGACGATGACGAAGATCCTGACGCGGTCGGGGATGAAGCACGCGCAGGGGATCGGCAACATGCTCGCGAAGGGCTACATCGACATCATCCAGGACCACCGGCTCACGATGAAGGTCCAGTACGGTGGGATCTCCGGGACCGTGCACTTCACCCGCGGGGCTGTGACGGACTGGCGGTCCTTCCAGGACGTCGACGTGGGGCGGTGGTGGGGCTACTACACCGCGATGCTGAACCGCGGGGTGATCCCGATGGCGACAGGACCCGACGAGCAGTGGACGGCGTCCCTGGCGCATACGAAGGCGGACGTCGCCCGGCACCTCGACGCGTTCGAGGAGGTCGCGGAGAGCATCAAAGGGGTGCAGGCGGACATGGCCCTCGTGGAAGCGATCTGAGGCGGACGGGATGCCCCGCCGAAAATATGGCCGGATGATCAAGCCCCTGCCCGTCACGAAGCCGGAGAAATGCCGCCAGTGCAAGGCCGGACGACCCTGTCCGATCCACAAGACGGACGGCTCTACGGCCGCTCCGCGGTGACGAGGCACGCCGCCCAGTTCAGGCGCACGTAGGTCGAGAGTTGAAGACCCGCGTGCGTCGCCATGGACGCGTACTCGTCCTTCGAGAAGATCCGGACGAATGGCGAGAGGAGCCTCGTGGCGGGGGAGAGCACGACGATGCGGCCTCCGGGCCGGAGCAGGCGGGCCGCGGTCTCGAGTCCCTTCCGGGCATTCGAGAGGTAATACAGCGAGCCGGCGAAGACGACCGTGTCGAAGACCTGATCGCGGAAGGGCGGCGACTCGAAGTTCGCTTGGACCAGATCGCCTGCATACCGCGCGCGCCTCAGCATCTCCGAGGAGAGGTCGATGCCCACCGCGTCCATGAGATGACCCGTCGTGTGGCCCGTGCCAACGCCGACGTCGAGGATGCGAGGACCGCGCAATTCCGCGCGCACGCGCTCGAGCCACTCCCCCTTGTAGATCCGCGCGTTGATCCGGTCGTACCCCGGCGCGAGCCGGTCGAAGAATCGGCGCGCCGCGGAGGGCCCGCTCACGAAGGGCACGCGTTCCCGAACGGCCGCGGCGACTTGAAGGCGCGCCTCACGCCTCGCGAAACATGCGCCAGCCGAGTCGCGGGAAGAAGGAGAACCCGACGGGCGCCCAGCAGTGCCGCTCCAGGTAGAACGCGCACGTGTGGCAGCAGTCGGCGAAGCCCAGGTGGTCGTCCCGCTCGCGGCAGCGATTCTCGCAGTACATCGGACCTCGTGAGACCGGACGACCTCCATAGACCTGGCGAACATACTGTCCGGAACGGAACGATGTCGCGGTTGCGGCAAAGACTATATCGCCGGGGCCGCGATGGCCCGCACCGCATGGCGAAGCCCGTGTCCAAGTCCTCCGACATCATCGCGCGCACGAAAGGGTCGAAGGCCTACGCGGACCGCGCGCGCAAGTCCCTCCCCGGCGGGGTCACGGCGAGCGTGAAGTACTTCGACCCGTACCCGATCGTGATGAAGAAGGCGAAGGGCGCGCGCCTCTGGGACGTCGACGGGAACGAGTACGTCGACTACTGCCTGTCCTTCGGCCCCTTGATCCTCGGCCACGGCCACCCGCGCGTGCTGAAGGCGATCCGCGACACGTTGCAGGACGCCGGCACGACGATGTTCGGGACGCCGCACGAGCTCGAGGCCACGTACGCGGAACGCCTCCTCCGGATCTTCCACCCGGACGGGAAGATGCGGTTCGCGCTTTCAGGGACGGAAGCGAACCTCCATGCGGTCCGGCTCGCCCGTGCCTATCGCCGACGTCCCGTGATTGCGAAGTTCGAGGGGCACTTCCACGGCGGGATCGATGAGCTCCTCGTCAGCCATGCGCCCTCGAAGACCGAGGCGGAGAAAGGTCTCGTGCCGATGTCCGGCTCCCGGGGCACGCCGGACCATGTGATCGAGAACACCCTCGTGCTGCCCTTCAACGACCTCCAAGAGACGGAGCGTCGGATCAAGGCGCGCGCGGACGATCTCGCGTGCGTCATCCTCGAGCCCGTGGAGCGGTCGTACATCGCGCCCGACCGCGAGTTCCTCCGGGGCCTGCGGGAGATCACCCAGGCGCACGACATCCCGCTCATCTTCGACGAGGTGATGAGCGGATTTCGCGTGACGTTCGGCGGCGCGCAGCACGCGTACGGCGTGACGCCGGACCTCACGTGCCTCGGAAAGATCATCGGCGGCGGCCTCCCGTGCGGCGCCTTCCTGGGCCGCGCGGACATCCTCGACCTCGCGGACCCGACGAAAGGGGAGTTCTTCCACAGCAGCACGTTCGCCGGCTACCCGATCGCCATGGCCGCGGGGATGGTCACCCTCGACGAACTCGGGAAGCGCGGCATGTTCGATGGGATCCTGGCCAAGACCCGATCCCTCGTGAGCGGGATTGAGCGTCTCCTCTCGGAGCATCGGATCACGGCTCAGGTCCCCGCGGTGGGCACGGTCTTCTCGATCTTGTTCTCGAGCCGCGCGCCTCGGAACTACCGCGACACGCTCACGGCCGACGTAGAGGAGCGCAAGCGGTTCGACCTCGGCCTCCTGCGTCACGGCGTCTTCGTGAAACCCGCGAAGCCGCTCTACCTGTCGACGGCCCACGACGACCTCACGATCCATCGGAGCCTCGAGGCCTTCGACGCCGTCGTGACCGAGTTCGCGTGATCACGCCCGCGGCCCGAGCCCCATCATCGTGCGCGCCTCGTCCGGCGTCGCGACCTCCCGCTGGAGGTCCTCCGCGAGGTGGCGCGCGCGGGCGACGAGCTCCTCGTTCCGCGCGAGGACGCCTTTCTTCAGGTACAGGTTGTCCTCGAGGCCCACCCGCACGTGGCCGCCCATGAGGATCGCGTGCGTCGTCATCGGGAGCTGCATGCGCGCCATCCCGGCGACGACGTACGTCGCGGCGGGCGGGAGCGCGTGCCGCATGTGCACGAGGTTCTCGAGGGTCGCGGGGATCCCGCCGTCGACGCCCATCACAAGCTGGAAGTGGGCCGGCTCCTTCACGAGGTCCAACTCGATGAGTTTCCTCCCCTGCTGGATGAATCCGACGTCAAAGGCCTCGATCTCCGGCTTGACGTCCAGATCGAGCATCTTCTTCGCGAGGAACTGTACGGTCTCCGAGGAGTTGACGTAGACCACAGAGGGCGTGCGGCCCGCGAAGTTCAAGGAGCCCGTCGTCAGGCTGCCCATTTCCGGTCGCGTCTTGAGGGGCGCCGCGCGGTCCGCGTCCGTCTGGCCTGCGATTCCGCTGGTGGACGTCATCACGATGAGTTTCGTGCGTTTGCGGATCTTGTCGACCGTCTCCTTGAAGATCTCGTAGCGGGACGTCGGGCGCTCGTTCTCGTCGCGGCAGTGCACATGGATGATCGAGGCGCCTTCCTGCTCGCAGAGGTACGCCGTCTCCGCGATCTCGTCCGGCGTCACGGGCACGTGGGGCGTGTCCTTCTTCCGTGGGACGGATCCTGTCGGCGCGACCGTGATGATCAGTTTCTCCATGCCCTCCTCATCCCACGACCGCTACGCGCCGTCGCTCGATAAGAGTTGTGGCCGTCACGCGATCCTCCCGTATGCGTCGAGAATGTCGACCGTCGCGGCGACCGGGAGTTCCGGCGCGATGTTCCCGTCTCGGCCGACGACCGTCGTGGCGGTGAACAGGGAGTCGACGATCGCCTCCTCCGTGGCCTCGACGGCCGCGAGGAACAGTGGGTCCATCTGGGAATCGTGCAGGCGGGTCTCCGTGAGCGGCTCCTTCGGCGCGTCGTACGGCACGCGCGAGGCGGTCGAGAACGCGACTGTGATGTCCCCGCTGCCGCTGCCGCTGAACGAGCCGGTTCGTGCGAGGCCGAGGAAGGATCGCCGCGCGATCCGGCCAAGCTGCCTCGAGGACAGCGGCGCGTCCGTCGCGAGGACCGTGACGATCGACCCGCCGCCCCCCGGCGGCATCGGGCTCGCTTTCTCTCGCGCGATCAGCTCTCGTCCGACCGGCACGCCCGCGATCGTGAGATGCTCTCTCCATCCGAAGTTCGAGAGGACGAGCGCGCCGACGGTCCAGCTGCCCTCCCTCGCCGAGAGC
>CAMTUI010000033.1:0-60777 GCA_947084985.1 Methanobacteriota archaeon
ATGCGGGAACTCGGGGGATCTGCAATGGCCCACGGGACCACTGCGGCAACGAACGCGGTCCTCGAGCGGAAAGGCGCCCGTACCGCATTCGTGACGACCGCTGGATTCGAGGACCTTCTGGTGATCGGCCGGCAGAACCGTCCCTCCCTGTACGATCTTCGCGTGATCAGACCGGATCCGGTCGTCCCGCGCGAGATGTGTTTTGGATTCCGGGAGCGGCTGGATGCCTGCGGGCGCGTCCTCGTCCGTCCAACCACGCGGGAGATTCGGCGCATCGCACGTGCGGTCCGAGCGTCAGGGGCCGAGTCCGTCGCCGTGTCCCTCCTGTTCTCCTTCCTCCGTCCGGAGCATGAACAACTGCTCGGAAAGGGCCTCCACGGTCTCTCGATCTCCCTGAGTCACGAGGTCCTCGCGGAGTTTCGCGAATACGAACGGTCGTCCACAACCGCGCTCGACGCGTACATCAAACCCCTCATCTCCCGATACCTCGCCGATCTCGAGCGTTCCCTCGGCCGAGATTTCGACGTCATGAAGTCCTCGGGAGGGACCGTCCCGCACCGTGCCGCCGCCCGGCGTCCGATCGACATAGTGCTAAGCGGCCCCGCGGGAGGCGTCGCCGGAGCCGTGGCCCTCGCCCGACGTACAGGGCGGAGGAACCTCGTGACCTTCGACATGGGAGGCACGAGCGCGGACTTCTCCGCGATCGTGCGCGGTCGTTCCGTCTGGACGAGGGAGGCGGTGATCGATACGTTCCCAATCGCGATCCCCGTCGTGGACATCGAATCCGTGGGAGCGGGCGGGGGGAGCATTGCGTGGATCGATTCCGGCGGGGCGCTCCGCGTGGGTCCCGAAAGTGCGGGCGCCGAACCGGGCCCCATGGCTTACGGTCGAGGGGGGGAGCGACCGACCGTGACGGACGCGGACCTCGTCGCGGGCATCCTCGGCCCCTCTCTCCTCGGCGGCCGGCTCCCGTTGGACGGAGACGTAGCCCGCCGAGGGCTCGAGTCGCTCGCCCGGAAGCTTCATTCGGATCTTGCGGAGGCGGTCCTCGGCGTGCAGCGCGTTGTCCGGGCGAACATGGCGAAGGCAATGCGGCTCGTCCTCGCGAGACGCGGCCTGGACCCGAGGGATTTCGCCCTCCTCGCCTTCGGTGGAGCGGGACCGATGCACGCCGTCGACCTCGCTCGTGAGATCGGCGTGCCACGGGTGATCGTGCCGTTCCTTCCCGGCGCCTTCTCCGCGTATGGCATCCTGATTTCCGACGCCCGGCTGGAATATAGCCGCAGCGTCGTGAGGCCACTTCACGGTTCGGACACGGCCATCCGGAAGGTCCTGTCGTCGTTCGGCGTCAACGCCCGCAAGGATCTTGCGGCCCAACGAGTCGACCTGCGGAAAGCGGTGTTCGAACCGAGCGTCGATCTGCGGTTTCGTGGCCAGAGTTACGAAATCAATGTGCCTCTCCGGGGCGACGTCGCCGCGGCCTTTCGGAGGGAGCACCGCAACCGATACGGGTATGCTCGATCGGGAGAACCCATCGAACTCGTTACCGTCCGGCTCGTCGTCCGTGTGCCGCGTCGGATCCGGATGCCGAGACCCTCGACGGATGGGCAACCACGGGCGACGAACCGCCGCTGTCTGTTCGAGGATGGGTGGCGGGAGGCGACCGTCTTCGCGCGCCCCGGCCTGCCGGTGGGCTTCGATGCGGATGGACCCGCGATCATCGAGGAGGACCACGCGACGACCGCCATCCCGCCGGACGCCACCTTTCAAATCGACGAGTTCGGCCTGATCGAGATCGAGGTCGTGCGATGAACCCCGTGGAGTTGGAGACGATGCACACCTCGTTTGCCTTCGTTCCGGAGGAGATGGGCGTTGCGCTCCGACGGACGGCGTACTCCCCGAACATCAAGGAGCGGATGGACGCGAGCTGCGCCCTCTTTGATGAGGAGGGACGCATGGTCGCGCAGGCAGAGCACATCCCCGTCCACCTCGGTGCGATGCCCATGGCCGTCGAGGCGGTCCTGCAGGACTTCCCCGGGACGTTGCGGGAGGGAGACGAGATCATCCTGAACGACCCGTACCGAGGCGGGACGCACCTCCCGGACGTGACCCTGATCCGTCCCGCGTTCGTGCGGGGACGCGTCTTCGCCTTCCTGGTCAATCGCGCGCACCACGCCGACATCGGCGGTAAGGTCGTGGGATCGATGCCCGCGGACGCCGTCCGCTTGGAGGAGGAAGGAATCGTCCTGGAGCCGCAGAAGTTCCTGGACCGCGGTCGGGAACGCGCCGCGGTCGTGGACCGCTTCCGCAAGGAGACCGTGAATCCGGCGGAACGCCTAGGAGACCTGCGAGCCCAAGTAGCGGCGAACGAGCTCGGTGTCCGGAGACTCGAGGAGCTCGTCGCGAAGCACGGCGTCACGCGATTACGCAAGGCGATCGACGAACTCCTGGACTACGGCGAGCGCCGAATCCGCGCGGCGATCCAGGAGCTCCCGCGGGGCACGTGGTCTGCGGAGGATGTCCTGGAGGGAGCGACCTCGAAGGACCCGCGCCTCCTAAGGATTCGTGCGGAGGTGACGATCGGCGGCTCGGGCATCACGGTCGACTTCGGCGGCACGGATCGCCAGGTCGAGGGGAACGTGAACGCCCCGCTGTCTGTCACGACGAGCGCTGTGTACTACGTCGTCCGCTGCCTAACGGATCCCGACGCCCCGCGGAACGCGGGCGCCTATCGCCCCATCGCGGTGCGCGCGCCGGAGGGGAGCCTCGTCCGCGCGCGTCCGCCCGCCGCGGTCGCCGCGGGCAACGTTGAGACGTCGCAGCGCATCACGGACGTCCTGTTCCTCGCCCTCGCCGAGCCCCTCGCGGACCGCGTACCCGCGCAGAGCCAGGGCACGATGAACAACCTCACGATCGGAGGACCGGATCCCGCGTTCTCGTACTACGAGACGATCGCGGGAGGCGAGGGGGCGCTCCCGTACCGGCGCGGCATGTCCGGCGTCCACACACACATGACGAACACACGGAACACGCCCGTGGAGGCTCTCGAGAGCGCGTTCCCCCTCCGGGTCGAGGAGTATCGACTCCTCCCGGGTTCCGGAGGCGACGGCCTCTATCGAGGAGGGGACGGCGTGCGCCGCGCCGTCCGGTTCCTCGCGAAGGCCGGCATCGTGTCCATCCTGTCCGAACGTCGCCGACGCGGTCCAAGGGGATTGCAGGGAGGAGCCGACGGTCGCCCGGGGCGGAACGCCCTCGTGCGCCGGGGACGGACGACGGTCCTCCCGTCGAAGGCCACCCAGGAGATCCGCGAGGACGACGTCATTGTGATCGAGACACCGGGTGGTGGCGGCTGGGGACCGCCCCGGTCCCCGGAGTGAATGTAGCCTACGTGCACGCCGGACCTTGACGCTGGCCGATTCGCGTTCGCTGCCGTGGATCCCCTGACCTTCACGACCGGTTTCGTCCTCGTCACGATGCTCGGCGTGGGCATGGGTCTCGTGACGGGCCTCTCGCCCGGGCTCCACGTGAACAACGTCGCGGCCCTCGTCCTCGCGACGCGTCCTGCGTGGATCGCCGGCCTTGCGGCCCTCCTGCCCTCGATCCAGGGCGATCCCATCGCGGATGTGCTGCTCGCGTGCTTCCTCCTCGCGACCGCGGCGAGTCATGCGGTCTTCGATTTCGTCCCAAGCGTGTTCTTCGGCGCGCCGTCGGAGGATACGGCCCTCGCGACGCTGCCGGGCCATCGCCTCCTGCTCGAGGGCCACGGTGCGCGCGCGGTGTCGCTCGCGGCACGAGGCGCGCTACTCGGAGTCGCGTTCGCATCCGCCCTCGTCCTCCCGTTGCGGTGGCTTCTCGCCGATCCGGTCGGGTTGGCGGACGCATTCCGTCCATGGACGGGCCCGTTCCTCGGGGTTCTCCTCCTCGCGTTGCTCGCATCCGACGTCCGCTCGCCACGACGCGTACGGCGCGTCGCGCTTGGGGCGTGGACGCAGCTCCTGTCCGGCCTCCTCGGATTGGCGGTCCTCCGAGGCCCGGGTCCCCTGACGTCGGACGTGGTCCTCTTCCCCCTGTTCTCCGGCCTCTTCGGGATCCCGAGCCTGGTCGTCGGGATCCGTGCAGAACCAGGCGCGATACCGGAGCAACGGGTCTCCGCGCTGCCCGCGCTATCCCGCGCGGAACTTCGCTGCGCGATCCGTGGGACCCTTGCAGGGGCGAGCGTCTCCTGGCTCCCGGGCCTGAGCGGGGGCTCCGCGGCGACCCTCGCGTCGATCGGCCGCCGGTCGACCACTCCCGCGGCCTTCCTCGTCGTCCTCGGCGCCGTGTCGAGTTCGACGACCCTGCTGAGCGTCGCCGTGCTGTTCATCATTCATCGGGCGCGGAGCGGAGCCGCAGCCGCGGTCCGCGATCTCGTCGGCGAGCCCGACGCATGGTCCGACGTCCTCGCGATCCCGGATGTCCTCCTCGCGCTCGTCATGTCCGCAGTCCTGGCGTCCGCCGTGGCGGCGCCCCTCGCGTCCGCGATCGGACGTGCCTTCGCGGTCCGCTGGGCCGGCGGGAATCCGCGGCGGCTCTCCCTCCTGTGCCTGTTCGTCCTCGTCGGCCTGATCGGCCTCGCGACCGGTCCTGCGGGCGTCGGGATCGCCCTCGTTGCGTCGCTCGTGGGCTACGTCCCGGTTGCATTGGGCGTCCGTCGCGTGCACCTCATGGCCTCCCTTCTGGTCCCCGTCCTCGCCACTCACCTGGGATGGCCGGCGTCGTGAGGAAAGGGTAAAAAGGGCCGGCCCGCATTGCAACGCGTTCGGGTGGGCCATGCAGGTCCGACGCACGCGATCGCCGTCCGTCATGGACAAGCTCTCGTACGTCCTCTCGAGCGGGCAACGGGAGAAGGTCCTCGCAACGGTCATCCCCGGCCCGAAGACGCCCGTGCAGATCTCGATGCAGACGGGCCTGCGCCTGCCCCATGTGAGCCGCGCGCTGAGCCAGCTCGTGCGGGCCGACCTCGTGCGCAGCGTCGGCGGAGAGCGGCGAGGCAAGCTCTACGCCCCGTCCGACCTGGGCCGCGCCGTCTTCGTGGAGCTCGCGGAGACCCGCGGCGACCGGCTCATCGCCCCCATGGCCCGCGGAAGCCATTTCCGAAACTACCACCACTGGGTCGCGACGTATTTCGGGCCGAAGGCGGCAGACGACATCCTCCTGGATGTCGGGGTGGACCCGGCCCATCTCGATTCCGACGGATGGTACCCGCTGCGGTACGCCGTTGAGGCCCTCGAACTGATCGAGTCCCGCCTCGGGGACGGCACGTACGACACGATCCGCCGCATGCTCCGCGAGGAGGCGCAGAATTTCCCGTCGATCAAGCGCCTCATCACGCGCGTCCTCCCGTTCCCGGTCCTCCTTGAGCTCTCCCCGAACTCATACAACCGGGAGTTCAACCACGGGCGGCTCGAGGTGGAGATCGGGGATCGCCGGGCCCTCATGAAGAACTACGACTGGATGAGCAGCCCCGCCCGCTGCGCCGCGTGGCTCGGCACGTACGAGGGAGGCCTCGCGATGCTCGGGAAGAAAGCGAGCGTCTCGAAGGTCGCCTGCATGCTCCGAGGGGACGCGTACTGCGGTTACGAGATCGAGTGGTGACGCCTCGAGACGGGCGTCGAAACGGAACCCCAAGTGGTAAGCAGTTGGTAACTCATGATTATCTCCCTCCAAGCGTACCCGGGTGGCGGCAGGAATCCGGGAAACGGTCTCGTTCGGAGGGATGCCTGCCCGTCCCGTCCTGCGAGGCGTCGCGGACGGGTCGTCCCTATTTCTAGTCGTCCCCTTGGGTGTGGTTCTCCCGCGTCCCGTACGGCGTGGAGTACTTGTGGGTCTCCCGGATCCGCTCGATCCCGTCGATCTCCCGGATGTACTCCGCGACGACGGCCGGGACGAGGGATTCCCAGTCCCCGCCTTTGAGCATCCGCTGACGGACCTCCGTGCCGGACAGACGCTCCCGGTCCACGAGGGGCGGGGAGTGGACCTTGACCCCGTGCTCCCGGAACAGGCGGACGACGAGATCCGAATTCGTGTACACGTCGTCGAAGTGGGGCACGAGGGACCGCACGTGGCTCACCCACACGCTGTGCACGTGGGTGTCGGGGATCGGGACGATGTGGTAGTTTAGGATGCCCTCCGCATCGAGGCTCCGCTTGATCATCTCGTACCGCTCGCCTGCGGTGAAGGGGTTCTCGCCTGTGTGGCTGTACTGCGCCGAACCGATCCCGACGATCATCTCGTCGTTCGACTCGAGGATCCGTCGTACCATCGTCAGGTGGCCGCGGTGAAACGGCTGGAAGCGGCCGATGAACAGCGCCCGACCGGTCATTCGCCGTCGTCCCCGAGGAAGTGGTCGATGTACGGGCATTCGGTCGTCAGGAACTTGCGGCAGCGGAGGCATCGGCCGTCATCGTTCGAGGACGTGAGGCGCTCGTTGAACTCGTAGCACGGCATCGGCTCCACGAGTTCGAACATATCCAAGGCTTCGTCCATGGCCCCCCTCCCGTTCGCTTACTGGGGCACCACGGCGGGGCCGGGTTTGTCGGGGGTAATCTTGGGCACGAGGGCGACGAGCTTTTTGATCAGGCCCGACTTCTTCGGGCCGACGAGGGCCACGTCGAGGACCTCGCTCAGGGTGTCGACGGGGACGATTTCGATCTTGCCCTGGTACTTGTCCTCCAGGAGGACGTCCTTCAGGTTCTGGCGGGGGATGATGACCTTCTTGAGACCGAGCTCCGCGGCGGCCTCGATCTTCGCGGTCACGCCCCCGACCGAGAGGACCTGGCCGCGGACGCTCAGGGAACCTGTCATGGCGACCGCTTGGTTCACGGGGACCTCCTCGAGGGCGCTGATCACCGCCGTTGCGACGGAGATCGACGCGCTGTCCCCCTCCGTGCCTTCGCGGGACCCGACGAACTGGACGTGGATGTCGTGGTTCGAGATGTCCTCGCCCGTGTACTTCTTGATCAATGCGGCGACGTTCTCGACCGCCTCCTTCGCGATCTCCCCGAGGCGCCCAGTCGCGATGATCCGGCCCCCTTGCTTCGCCTGGGCCGGCGTGACCTCTGCCGCGATCGGCAGGACGATTCCGCTCATCTCGGACATCGAGTTGTCGCCCACGAGGACGGCAAGCCCGTTCACCATGCCGACGATGGACCCTTCTGTGATGAAAGTCTGGTATTCCTTCCCGCGCTCGATCATGCGATCGGCGACCTGCTGCTCAAGGGACCGCGCGATCCGCTTGGCCGCGAGGACGTGCTTCGCGAGGACGAGGGGGGCTCCCTCCTCCTGGCCGACGTCCCCCGCGACGCGGATGAGGCCTCCGAGTTCCCGCAGGCGCAGGGTGAGCTGGCCGCGTCGACCCGCGCGCCGCTGGGCCTCCCGGAGGATTTCCAGGACGGCCGTCCGATCGAAGTGCGGGATCTTTTTGTCCTTCGCGACCTCCTGAGCCACGAAGCGCACGAGCTTGAGGCGGTTATCGTCCGTGTCGAGCATCGTGCTCTTCATGTAGATCTCGTAGCCGTAGCCACGGATGCGGGAGCGCAGCGCCGGGTGCATCCCCTGGACCGCGTCGAGGTTCCCGGCGGCGACGAGGATGAAGTCGCACGGCACGGCCTCCGTCTTGACCATCGCGCCGGACGACCGCTCGCTCTGCCCGACGATCGAGAACTTCTTTTCCTGCATGGCGGTCAGCAGGGACTGCTGGCTCTCCATGCGCAGGATGTTGATCTCATCGACGAACAGGACGCCCTTGTGGGCCTTGTGGATTGACCCGGCTTCGACCCGCTCGTGGGCGGGCGTCTCGAGCCCGCCGCTCTGGAACGGGTCGTGCTTCACGTCGCCGAGGAGGGCGCCCGCGTGGCTGCCCGTCGCATCGATGAACGGAGGCATCTCGTCCGGCGAGTGGCTCACGAGGAGCTTCGGGACCATCATGTTCTCCTGACGATGGCCCGTGTACCGCGTCGCGATGTAGATGATCGCTGCCACGAGGATCCCGAACAGGATGATGGTGGGCGCGTCTTCACGGAAGCCGGGATTCGCGTCACCCCACCGGTACGACAGGATCACCGAGAGTCCGATGATGAAGAAGACGATCGTCATGACCATGGAAGCCTTCTGCTCCCGCCGCTGCATCGCCTCCGCCTTCTGCGCGTTGACGATTTCACGCCCCTTGCCGGCGGGCACGACCCGCATCTTCGGTTCGTTCGGATCCTCTGGATTGTGATAGACAATGATGTCCTGGAGCTCGTCGCGAGGCAGAAGCTCCGTCATCGCGTGGGCGAGCATTGACTTGCCCGTGCCCGGGTCACCAATCAGCATCACGTGCCGCTTCTGCTCCGCGGCCTTGCGGATGACCTCGACGGCCCGCTCCTGGCCGATGACCTGGTCTACGACGCGTTCAGGAATCTTGACCTCCGCGGTGCTCCGGAAATCAACCTTGTGAATCCAGGCGTCCACAGGAGGCAGCTCTTCAGATTCTCCCGGGGTTTCCATCGTTTGACCGGCCCGGCGCGTGGGTCGCGTTCGAATACACGAGCCTTCTACTTAAACACTTTGACCTAGGAAACATCGTTGAAAGACCAAGAAACGTCCGGCACGGCGCGAGGACGAAATCCGAACCGACGAGGTCACGCGTTGCGCTCAGCGATGAGTCGGGCCAGGTTCGCGAACGCCGTCTCGACGTTCTCGCCGGTCTTCGCGGAGGTGAACAGGAACGGAGCCCCGTGGGACTCGGCGGCCTCCCGGACATCGGCCTCGGAGACGGCCATCTGGTCCTTCAGGTCCGACTTGTTCCCGAGGAACTCCATCGGGATGTTGCCCGTGACCTTCACGACGGCCGCGATCCAGTCGTCGAGATCGTCCAAGGTCTCCTTCCGCGTGACATCGCATACGGCGAGGACGCCCTGCGCGCCGTGGAAGTACGCTTCTTTGAGCAGCTCGCGGAATCCTTTCTCGCCCATGATGTCCCAGATCGTCATGTCGATGTCCATGCCACCGTTCGGACCATCGACCTTGATCTCCTTCTTCGAGACCTTCGCGCCGAGCGTCGAGATGTATCGGTCGTCGAACTGGTCCTGAATGAAGCGACGGATCAGGCAGGTCTTGCCGACGGCTCCCTCCCCGACGAGGCAGATTTTCACTTTCATCTTCGGGCGGTCCATTTCGTTCCCCGAGCCACTTGCAACGCGCGGAGCCGACTCACATTATAAAGGAGTTGCTGCGCGGTTATCTCTTGAGATAACACGGCCGGATTCGTGGGGGCCGGTCCCGCGGACGGCTACGCCTCGCCGCGCTGCCCGATTGAGCTCGCCAGGGCCTGGAACGCCTCGTTGACGCCCTGCCCGTTCTTCGCAGAAGCGAGGAAGTGCGGTGCGTTGTGGATCGCGCCCATCCGCGTGAGCTCGTCCTCGCTGACGACGAGCCGCTCCCTGAGGTCCACCTTGTTGCCCAGGAAGACGATGGGCACGTTGCCCACCTGCTTCCGGATCATCTGGACCCAGTTGTTCAGGTCGTAGAACGAGTCCTTGCGCGTCAAGTCGCACACCGCGATCACGCCATGGGACCCCTCGAAGTACGCGTCGCGGAGGAGCGCCCGGAAGCCCTTCTCCCCCATGATGTCCCACACCATCATGTCGAGCGTGGCGGGGGCGCCCTTCCACATGACGTCGACGGACTTTTTCGTGACCTTCGTGCCGACCGTCGCGATGTAGCGGTCGTCGAAATTGTCCTGGACGAACCGCTTGATGAGGGACGTCTTGCCCACGGCGACGTCGCCGACCAGGCAAACCTTCGCCTTCACATGCTTCAGGCCAGCCGTCACGGGTATTGTCATGCAATCCAGCTCAAAGAACCGCAGATTTATGTATCGTGCGGGTGCGAGTATCGTCCCTGATAATTCTCACTGTTCGGGGACGACCTTGCGCGCGTAACGTTCCTTCGCGACCCGCTCCGCGAGGGACTGGAACGCTGTCTCGACGTCGATGCCCGTCTTCGCGGATGTGAAGTGGAACGGGCTGTCGTACGCTCGGGCAGCCTGCACCATGTCGTCCTCCGTGAGTTGGACCTCGTCCTTGAGGTCGACCTTGTTTCCGAGGAATTCGATCGGGATCTTGCCCGTTACGCTGTACACGCCCTCAATCCAGTCGTCGAGGTCCTCGAGGGTCTTCTTGCGCGTAACGTCGCAGACGGCCAGGATGCCGCGGGCGCCGTAGAAGTACGCTTCTTTGAGCAGCTCGCGGAAGCCCTTCTGGCCCATGATGTCCCAGATCGTCATGTCGATCTTCAGCTCGCCCGTCCCGTCAGGGCTGCGCGAGGCTAGTTCCTTCTTGGAGACCTTCGTGCCGAGCGTCTGGATGTACTTGTCGTCGAAGTTGTCAAGGACGAACCGCCGGATGAGCGAGGTCTTGCCAACGGCCGCTTCGCCCACGAGGCAGACTTTCACTTTCATCCGCTTGACTTCCATGAGGTCCCGCCTGGTTATCGGTCGATACCCGGCCGGGTCCGCTTAAACGTTATGGGACCGTTCTCAGGCCCGATACATCTTCCGCCATGTCCGGACCTCGCAGCCCTCGAACCGACCCTGGGAACTCTATTATCTACATTAGACGATATACGGAGTACCGGGAACGCGATGTGTGACGAATACCACGACGAGCGGATGAGGGCGTTCTGGCGGGCCCTCGCGGAGCAGGACGAGGCGAACGAGCGCGAGGACGAGATCGACGCGCCCGTCGTCGTGCCACTCGCGCCGGAACCCGCGGATTCCGTCCGACGAGAGGCGAAACCGCTGATCCGGTGAGCCGCGCGACGCACGACCGCGCGCGGCGCCGAGGATCCGGAATGGGTGAGCGCTCTCGCTCCAAAGAATTATATAGACCCCCTCCATAGGGACGGCCCGGCGCGCGAACCAGACGTTCCACACGGGCAATCCTCTGAGGACCCCGGCAATGCGGACCCTATCCTTCTGGGACCGCAGGAAGCGTCACGGTTGCGCGGTCATCGACGCGCGTCTCTTCGTACGCGTGACGAGACCACTCTTTCCGGAGGAGTGGACCGATGCCGAAGGAACACCGACCCCGACGCGGCTCGATGGGCTTTTCGCCCCGCAAGAGGAGCGAGAGCCCGATCCCCCATTTCTCCAGCTGGCCCGATATGGACGGCAGCGCTCCGAAGATCCAGGGCTTCGCGGGGTACAAGGCGGGCATGACCCACGCGATCGTCGTGGACTACCGCCCGACGTCCACGACGTCGGGCCAGGAGGTCCAGGTTCCCGTGACGGTCGTCGAGGTCCCCCCGATGAAGGTCGCCGCCATTCGGCTGTACCGCCGCGTCCCAGAGGGCCTCAAGACCTTCGCGGAGATCTGGGCGCCGAAGCTCGACAAGGAGCTCGGGCGGGTCTTCCCGATCCCGAAGGACTACGACGCGGAGGCGGCCTGGAAGAAAGTCGACCCGACCCTCGTGGACGATATCCGACTCATCACGTACACGCAGCCGATCCTCGTGACCGGCGTCCCGAAGAAGAAGCCGGACCTGATGGAGAACCGCGTGGGCGGGGGCACCGTGGAGGAGCGTATCAAGTACGCGCGAGGCCTCCTCGGGAAGGAGATCCGGATCACGGAGTTCTGCCGCGAAGGGTCCATGGTGGACGTCGCGGCGATCACGAAGGGCAAGGGGTGGCAGGGCCACCACACCCGGTGGGGCACCCGCCTGCTCAGCCACAAGAACTCGAAGCACCGGCGGAACATCGGCACGCTGGGCAACTTCCAGCCCGGGTACGTCCGCCCGACCGTGCCACAGTCCGGTCAGCTCGGGTATCATCAACGCACGGAGTACAACAAGCGGATCCTGAAGATCGGTGAGAAGGGCGACGAGATCACTCCGAACGGAGGGTTCCTTCACTATGGCGTGATCCGGAATCCATACGTCCTACTCCACGGGTCGATTCCCGGGCCGACGAAGCGGCTCATCCGGTTCCGGGATGCGGCCCGCGGCGGGTACGTGAAATTGGAGAAGTCGCCCGAGCTGACGTACGTCTCGCGTGAATCGAAGCAGGGAGCGTGAGGCCGATGGCGGCTCCCGAGGACAACAAGACGGCGGCTCCCGAGGAATCCGCCCCAACCGAGGTGCCGAAGGCGCGGCGAGGGCGCGGGAAGAAGGCGGCCCCCGCGAAGGTGACGAAGGCGAAGAAGGAGAAGGCCGCTCCCGCCGCGAAGCCAGGCCAGGTCCACGTGTACTCCGTCGACGGGGACGTCATGAAGAGTGTCGACCTCCCGGCCGTGTTCCGATCCGAGGTCCGGACGGACCTGATCCGCCGCGCCGTCACGGCGTTCCAAGCGAACCGGCGCCAGCCGTACGGTCCCTCCCCGAACGCGGGGATGCGGCACTCCGTGCGGTGGTCCGGGAAGGGCCATGGTGTGTCCCGCGTGCCGCGCATTCGAGGCACGATGATCGGCGCTCAGGCCCCGGGGACCGTTGGAGGCCGTCGGGCCCATCGACCGCGGGTCGAGAGGGTCTGGGCCAAGAAGGTGAACGACCACGAACGGCGCCTCGCCCGAAACGCGGCCCTCGCAGCGCTGAAGGATCCATCCCTCGTGGCTTCGCGCGGTCATCGATTCAAGGACGACATCACTCTCCCCATCGTCGTGGAGGACCGCCTGGAGTCGCTCGAGCCCGACGGCGGAGCGACCCGGGCAGGCCTCGCGATCCTCGACCGGCTCGGACTCCTGCCGGACGTCCAGCGGGCGAAGGAGGGACGCCACGTGCGCGCGGGCCGCGGGAAGATGCGCGGACGCCGCTATCGCCAGCCGCGGAGTCTCCTGGTCGTCGTGAAGGAAGCGGAGAAGGTGCGGCGCCTCTTCGGCAACCTGCCCGGCGTCGAGGTCGTGAGTCCTGCCGGATTGAACGCGGAGATCCTTGCACCGGGCGGCGCTCCCGGACGGCTTACCGTGTTCAGCGAGGGCGCGCTCGAGACGTTGCGGAGCTGGCAGCCATGAAACCACACGAGATCCTCCTGCACCCGTATGTTACGGAAAAGTCCCTCAACATGCTCCAGGGCACTACGGCGCAGAACCTGAAGGACGGGAACCGCCTCGTGTTCCTCGTGCGGCGGAACGCGACACGCACCGAGGTCAAGCAAGCCTTCGAGGAGCTCTTCCAGGCGAAGGTCGAGAAGGTCAACACGTTTGTCCGCAAGGACGGCAAACATGCGATCATCAAGCTCAAGCCGGAATTCTCCGCGGAGGAGATCGGCATGCGAATCGGGGTGTTTTGATGGGAAAGAACCTTCAATCGCAGCGCCGAGGCCGCGGGACCTCGCCCACGTACCGCTCCCCGAGTCACCGCCATCCCGGTCCCGTCGAGCACCCGCATCTCCGCGGCCTCGGGACCGTGGTGGACATCTTCCAGGCGCCCGGCCACACAGCCCCGCTCGCGCGCGTCCGCTTCGATGGGCAGGAGATCCTCATGATCGCGTGCGACGGCCTTTCGGTCGGGCAGAAGGTCTCCCACGGCGTCCCGAACGTGGACCGCGGGAACACGTTGCCTCTCCAGGACATCCCGGAAGGCACCCTCGTGTACAATATCGAGGCGATGCCCGGCGACGGGGGCCGCTTTGTGCGCGCGGCGGGCACCCAGGCGGTCGTCGTCAGCCAAGGGGAGCGCACAGTCGTCCATCTCCCGTCGGGCCAGTTCCGGTCGTTCCATCCCGGGTGCCGCGCGACGATCGGCGCGGTCGCCGGGGCGGGTCGAGGCGACAAGCCGTTCGCGAAGGCGGGCAAGAAGTTCCATGCCTTCCGCTCCCTGAGCAAGGCCTACTTCCGCGTGCGCGGCGTCGCGATGAACGCCGTGAACCACCCGCACGGGGGCGGTTCCCACCAGCACGTCGGGAAACCGTCCACGGTGGGCTATGACGCTCCTCCCGGCCGCAAGGTCGGCCGGATGTCCCCGAAGCCGAAGCGGATGCGCGAGAAGAGGCGCCGGAGGTAGACACGATGGCGAAGAAGATGGGTGGGCTGGCAAAGGCGGCTCGACGGAAGCTGCGGAAGCGCGCGGGGCTCGTCGAGACACGCCGGAAGAAGGAGTTCACGTACCGGGGCTACACGCTCGACGAGATGAAGGTGATGACGCTCGAGGAGATTATCGAGCTCCTCCCCGCCAGGCCGCGCCGTTCATTCGTCCGGGGCCTCGATGACGAGCGCGTGCGGTTCATCGAGAAACTCCGTGCGAACGGGACGGAGGACGCCGTCCGCACGCACTGCCGCGACGTCCCGATCCTGCCGGACTTCATCGGGAAGAAGATCGCAGTGCACAACGGCAAGGAGTTCGTGACCGTGGAGATCAAGCCCGAGATGATCGGGCATTACATCGGTGAGTTCGCAATGACCCGCAAGCCGGTCGCCCACAGCGGACCCGGCGTGGGCGCGACGCGCTCGTCGAAGTTCATGCCGCTGAAGTGAGGTCGAGGATGACGAAGCTCGGGTACACCGCGGAATACAAGATCGAGACGATGGCCCGAGCGTACGGACGTGAGCTCCCGATCGCCTGGAAGAAATCCGTCGAGCTCGCTCGCGCGTTGCGCGGCAAGACCGTCGAGCGGGCCCGGGAGTACCTGGAGGGCGTGGTCGCGCTCAAGCAGCCCGTGAAGATGCGCACGTACAACCGGTGGATCGCGCACAAGTCCGGCGCGGGCCCGGCCCGCTATCCCGTGAAGGCGGCGAAGGCGTTCCTCAAGATCCTTGAGAGCGTCGTAGCGAACGCGGAGTTCACCGGCAAGGACGATCCGGACGCGATGGTGCTTCGGGTGGTCAACGCGCACAAGGGCCGCACGACGAAGGGGCATCGCCCTCGCGCGTACGGCCGCAGCAGCCCCTGGAATAAGGATAGCGTGAACTTGGAGATCGTCATCGAAGAGGTGGCCTGAGTGGCGACGAGGGAGGCGAAGGTCGAGCGGAAGGACAAGCGCATCATCGTCGAGAACGTGCGGCGCGTGCTCCTGCGGGAGTACCTGATGAAGGAGACTCGCCGCGCGGGCTTCGGCGGCCTCGACATCCAGCGGACCCCGATGGGCACGCGGATCACGCTCCTCGCGGAGAGGCCGGGCCTCGTGATCGGCCGGAAGGGCAGCGCGATCAAGAGCCTCACGGAGGCCGTAGAGCGCCAGTTCCGGTTCGACAATCCGCAGATCGAGGTCCAGGAGGTCGAACACCCCGCGCTGAATGCGCAGATCATGGCGGAGAAGCTCGCGAACGCCCTCGAGCGTGGCTGGCACTTCCGCCGCGCGGGCCACTCGACCGTGCGCCGGATCATGGAGGCTGGCGGAAAGGGCTGCCTCGTGATCATCGCCGGCAAGCTGACAGGCCAGAGGCACCGGACGGTGAAGTTCAAGGCGGGACATATCAAGTATTGCGGCGAGCCGCGGAATCTGTGGATGGGCCTCGGCTTCGCGTCCGCGAAGCTGAAGCCGGGCATCATCGGAGTCACCGTCGAGATCATGAACCCGCGGGCGAAGCTGCCTGACGAGATCGAGATCCGGGCTCCCTCCCTGGAGGCGGCCGCCGAGGTCGCCCCTGAGCCGGAGGAGTCCGTCGAGACGCTCGTGGAGACCGGCAAGGCCGTGGTGCCACCTCTCGATGAGGACGCGGACGAACCGGTGCCGCTGTTGCCCTTGCCCGAGGCGGAACCGGCCGCGAAGAAGGTGAAGAAGGGCAAGGTCGCGGCGAAGCGTCTGAAGAAGGTCGTCAAGGAAGTCAAGAAGCTCGGGGTCGATGTCGATGTGGACGTGGAAGGAGGCGACGACGCGTAGATGCCGCTCCTCCGCACGAAGGAAATCCGGGCCATGGATGCGAACTCGCGCGCGAAGAAGCTCACGGAGCTGCGGGATGAGCTCATGCACGAGCGCGGTGTCGCGGCGATGGGCGGCGCCCCTCCGAATCCCGGAAAGATCCGCGCGCTCCGGAAGAACATCGCCCGCATCCTGACGATCCAGGGGGAAGAGGAACGGCTCGGCCGAAGCCCCGCGGCCGCGAGCCCTGCGCCCGAGGCGACCGGCGAGAAGGATCGCTGATGGCGATCTGCGCCGTATGCGGCCTCCCGGACGAGCTGTGCATGTGCGAGGAGATCGCAAAGGAGCAGCAGCTCATCCGCGTCACGAACGACAAGCGCCGCTACGGGAAGACGGTCACGATCGTCGAGGGCTTCAATGCCTCGGACATCGACATCGACGAGCTCGCACGGACCCTGAAGAACCGATGCGCGGCCGGCGGGACCGCGAAGAAAGGCCGGATCGAGCTGCAGGGGCAGCACCGGAAGCGGGTCGCAGAAGTCCTCGAGGGACTCGGATATCGAGTCGTGGTGATTTGAGATGAACCTGCGGAAGCACGAGCTGATCGGACTCCAGGTCGAGGTCCTCGCGGCCACGGACCCAACCCAGGCCAGTCTGCGGGGCCGGGTCGTCGACGAGACCCGGAACATGCTTGTCGTGGAGGTCCTGGGCGAGGAAAAGCACATCCCGAAGCAGGGCAGCCGCTTCCGCTTTGATGTTCAAGGGGGCCTCGAGATCGAAGGCGACGAGATCCGCTTCCGACCCGAGGACCGAGTGAAGAAGGCACGGTGATCACGGTGGCGAAAGCGAAGGCGCAAAAGAAGGACGCTCCCGCGGCCTCCCCGTCCGCGCGGGACATCGGCATCGACGTCCCGCTCCCGCCGAAGGCTTGCACGGACCGCAAGTGTCCGTTCCACGGGAACCTGCCCGTGCGCGGGCAGATGCTCGAGGGCGTCGTCGTCTCGATCAAGATGCAGCACACGGCCGTAATCGAGCGACAGTACCTGCGCTACATCCAGAAATACGAGCGATACGAGAAGCGGACGCGTCGCATGAACGTCCATGCGCCGCCTTGCATCGGCCTTCAGGTCGGGAACCGCGTGACGATCATGGAATGCAAGCCCCTCGCGAAGACCGTGCACTTTGTCGCGGTCCACAACCAGGGGGTGGCGACGTGAAGGGCCTCCCGGGACGGCAGACGCGCGGCCTGCCGAAGGGCGCGCGCCTGGAGTGTATCGATAACACGGGCGCGAAGGTCGTCGAGATCATCGAGGTCATGAAGTATCGCGGCGTGCGGAATCGGATCGCGTCGGCGGGGATCGCGGACCTCCTCGTGGTCACGGTCAAGAAGGGGACGCCAGAGACACGGAAGCAGATCATGAACGCGGTCATCGTGAGGCAGCGCCGGCCGTTCCGCCGCCCGGAGGGCCTCTGGGTCCAGTTCGAGGACAACGCGTGTGTGATCGTCACCCCCGAGGGCGAGGTCAAGGGATCGGACATCAAAGGGCCCGTGGCCCGCGAAGCCGCGGAGCGTTGGCCGCGGGTCGCAGCGACAGCGAGCATGATTGTGTGAGGTGAACGGATGGTGAGTTCGAAACCCCGGATCCAGCGAAAGAGGGCGGCGCAGGCCCCGCTCCACCGGAAGCGCCGGATGACCTCCTCGCACCTCTCGCCGGAGATTCACGACAAGGCGAAGGGCCGTCTGCCGAGAGCGGTCCCCGTCCGGAAGGGGGACACGGTCCGCATCATGCGGGGCGGCTTCCGAGGCCGGGAAGGGAAGGTCCTGTCCGTCGACCGGGTCGCGGGGACGGTCGTAGTCGAAGGCATCACGATTGAGAAGGTGGACGAGAAGAAGGTCGAGCGACCCATCCACGCGTCGAACCTGATGATCGTCCGGATGGACGACACGGACGCGTGGCGTCGCCGCAAGCTCGAGGCGTTGGGGGAGTGAGGAGAGCGTGAAGAAGCACTTGAAGCGCCTGCCAGCGCCCCGGAGCTGGTCGCTGCCGCGGAAGACGGAATTCTGGGTCATCAAGCCCTCGCCCGGGGCGCACCCCATCGACCAAAGCGTCCCGCTCGGCCTGATCCTGCGGGACATGCTCCGCGTATGCGACACGGCGCGGGAGGCGCGGCGCATCCTGAACGACCGCGGGGTCAAGGTCGACGGCCGCGTGGTCGTCGATCCGAAGTTCCCCGTCGGGCTGCTGGACGTCCTCACGCTTGAGGAAGTCAAGTCCCATTACCGCATGCTCGTCAACACGCGCGGGCGCATGGCCCTCGTGCCCATCGAGGACGAGGAGGCGAAATGGAAGCTGTGCCGCATCGAGGACAAGACGACGGTCCGCGGGGGCAAGACGCAGCTGAACCTCCACGACGGCCGGAACATCCTCCTGCCGAAGGACGCGTACACGACCGGGACGACGCTCAAGATGCAGGTGCCGAGCCAGAAAGTCGTCGAGCACTTCGAGCCCGCGAAGGGCGCGCCGGTCCTCGTGACGGGCGGACAGCATGTCGGCCAGATCGCACACATCCTCGAGGTCCAGCGCACGCGCAACCCGAGGGCGAACACGGTCACGTTCAAAGAGGGATTCTCCACGGACATCGACAAGGTGTTCGTCGTGGGCAAGGAAGCCTCGACGATCAAGACGCCGGAGATCTCGGCGCTCTAGGTGGGACCATGGCGGGCATGCGGGAGATCCGGGTCGAGAAGGTCGTGGTGAACATCGGCGTCGGGGAGGCGGGCGAGAAGCTCGTGAAGGCGCAGAAGGTCCTCGAGGTCGTGACGAAGCAGAAGTCCATCCAGACGCTGAGCCACAGCGCCGTCCGGGACTGGGGTGTGCGACGGAACATGCCGATTGGCACGTGCGTCACCCTGCGGGGCAACGCGGCAGAGGCGTTCCTCAAGGAGGCCCTGGCCATTCGCAACAACCGCCTTCCGTCGTACAGCTTCGACCCGCGCGGGAACTTCTCGTTCGGGATCCAGGACTACACGGACTTCCCCGGGATGAAGTACGACCCGGAGATCGGCGTGTTCGGGATGGACGTGAGCGTGAGCCTCATGCGGCCCGGGTGGCGCGTCGCCCGGCGCACGTTCCGGGGCCGCCCGATTCCGAAGCGACATCGGATCATGAAGGACGAGGGCATGCAGTTCCTCAAGGACCATTTCCAGGTGGAGGTGGTCGAGTGAAGCGAACGAAGGACTTCGGCCGGAAGAAGGGCTGCTTGCGGTGCGGCCGGAAGCGGGGCATCGTCCGGCGGTACGGGCTCCACGTGTGTCGTCAATGCTTCCGCGAGATCGCGTACGAGCTCGGATTCCGGAAATACAGCTGAGGCGAGACCATGCTCCAAGACCCTCTCAACGATGCCATGGTGGCGATTCGAAACGCCGAGACCGCAGGGAAGGCCGAGGTCATCCTCCGACCCGCCTCGAAGCTGATCGGCCACGTCCTTAAGGTGATGGAGGAGCACGAGTACATCCGGTCCTTCGAATTCATCGAGGACGGCCGCGGGAACCTGTACCGCGTCGGCCTCGTGGGCAGCATCAACAACTGCGGCGTGATCAAGCCGAGATTCGCGGTCAAGAGGGCGGAGCTCGAGAAGTACGAGGCCCGCTACCTGCCCGCGCAGGACTTCGGCGTCCTCATCTTGACCACGACGGAGGGCGTGATCTCCCAGGCAAAGGCGAAGCAGATCGGGGTGGGCGGGAAGCTGCTCGCCTACGTGTACTGAGGTGGCACGATGCCTGTGACCGGATTCATGGAAGAAACGATCGAGATCCCTGGAGGCGTGCAGGTTCGCCGGGAGGGCGAGGACCTCGTCGTGAGCGGGAAGGGCCACACCCTGAAGCGGAAGCTCTCCCACCCGCGCGTGGTCGTTTCCGTCCAAGGAAAGGAAATCCGGGTGCGCTGCGAGTTCCCACGGCGGAAGGACGCGGCCCTCGTGGGCACCTTCGTCGCCCACATCCGGAACCTGATTGTCGGCGTCACGGAGGGCTTCACGTACGAGATGAAGATCGTCTACAGTCACTTCCCCGTGAAGGCGACCACGAAGGGGTCCGAGTTCGTGATCGAGAACTTCCTCGGGGAAAAATTCCCGCGCCGGACACGCATCGTCGGCGACACAAAGGTCGAGGTGAAGGGGGACCTGGTCGTCCTCACGGGCCCGGACATCGAGGCCGTGTCACAGACCGCCGCGAACATCGAGTTGGCCACCCGGATCCGCGGTTTCGACCCGCGCGTGTTCCAGGACGGTATCTACATCACGAAGAAGGCCGGGGAGGCGTGAGGATGGCGGACGATTCGACGAAGAAGACGGAGAAGAAGGCGAAGAAGGCCGCGATGCCGGACGTGCCCCCGGAGACGGAGGAGGCGAAGACCCTCCCGTCGGCCCACGAGATCCGCGAGGCGAAGAAGGCCCAGCTCGTCGCTTGGGCGGAGGACTTCGGGCTCAGCACAGAGGGCAAGGTCGACGAGCTCCGGAAGCGGCTTGTTAAGTACACGGAGAAGCAGGCGAAGGAGGAAGCGCCTCCGAAGGAAGCGCCCCCGCCGAAACCCGAGGCGAAGCCAGCGAAGAAGGAGCGCAAGGCGGCCAAGCCCAAGGAGGCGGAAGAGGAGGCCGAATACGAGCCGAAAGCAAAGCCGAAGCTCGATCCCCGAATGAAGAAGCTCCTCGCGCTGCGCGCGGCGAAGTCCGCGCAGCGGCCGAAGTTCCGTCGCCAGGAGTGGTTCCGCTACCGCCGGCTCGGGGAGAAATGGAGGAAGCCTGCCGGCGGCCAGTCGAAGCTGCGTCGCCACTTTGGGTACCGCTGGAACATCCCGTCGATCGGGTACCGAGGACCCCGGGAGGTCAGAGGGCTCCACCCGAGCGGATTCCAGGAGATCCTCGTCCATACCGTACGACAGCTCGAAGGCCTCGATCCCGCTCGACAAGCCGTGCGGGTCGCCCACGGCGTCGGCACGAGAAAGCGCGAGTTGATCGAGAAGGCGTGCGATGAGAAGGACCTGCGGGTGCTGAACCGGATGGTGACCGAATGAGGTTCGACTACCAGCGGCGCCTCGCGGCGTCCATCCTCGGCGTGGGCCGGAACCGCGTCTGGATCAGCACGGACCCGAAGGAGCAGGAGAACATCCTCGACGCGATCACCCGAGAGCAGATTCGGGCGCTCATCCAGCGGAACGTGCTTCAGAAGCGACCCGAAAAGGGCGTCTCGCGCGGCCGCGCAAGACACCGCGCCGCCCAGCGCGCCAAGGGCCGCCGGCGAGGCCCCGGGACCCGCAAGGGTGGAACGAACGCGCGCACGCCGCGCAAGAGCCGCTGGGTCGGGCTCATCCGGGCGATGCGCCGACGTCTGCGCGAGCTGAAGGCGGAGGGCCGCATCGATGCGCACACGTACCGCAGGTTCTACGCCCAGGCACACGGCGGCATGTTCAAATCCACGGCACACTTGGAGCAACAGCTCCGGGCCGCCGGGGTCGTGAAGGAGGCGAAAACGTGAAGAAGCAGGGTCCTCGCTATCGCGTGCCGTTCCGCCGCCGGCGCCAGGGCCTCACGGACTATCGGACGCGAGCGAAGCTGCTCCGAGGCGGAAAGCCGCGGGCGGTCGTCCGAAAGACGCTCAACCAGACGATCGTGCAGATCGTCGTCATCGATCCGGCGGGAGACCGCATCCTCGCATCGGCCCAGTCCCTCGAGCTGAAGGAGCACGGATGGACCGCCGGAACGGGGAATGTTCCGGCCGCGTACCTGACGGGGTTCCTCGCGGGCAAGCGGGCGGCGGCGAAGGGGGTGTCCGAGGCGATCCTCGATATCGGCGTGCAAAGGCCCTCGAAGGGCGGACGGCTCTTCGCGGCGCTCCAAGGCCTCCTCGACTCCGGCGTGGCGGTGCCCCATGGCGAGGACATCCTTCCGCGGAAAGACCGCATCCGTGGAGCGCACATCGGCGACACGTTGCCGAAGCTCTTCGACGACGTGAAGGCGAAGCTGGAGGCGACCTGATGCCGAAGAGACGGGGTGGGAAACGCGGCAGGCGCGAGACCCGGGGCGCCCGACCCGAGCGGGACCTCAGCGAGTGGGTGCCGAAGACGAAGCTCGGCCGCATGGTCATGGGCGGCGAGCTCACGACCCTCGGGGACGCGATCAAGACGGGCCTCCCGATCCGCGAGCCGGAGATCGTGGACATCCTCCTCCCGGAGACGGAGGACGAGGTCCTCGACGTGAACATGGTCCAACGCATGACCGATTCCGGTCGCCGCGTGAACTTCGTGATCACGTGCATTGTGGGGAACAAGGACGGATTCGCGGGCCTCGGCCGGGCGCGCGGGCGCGAGGTCGGACCATCAATCCGGCGCGCGATCGACAACGCGAAGCTCAACATGATCGAGATCAAGCGGGGGTGCGGGTCGTGGGAGTGCGGGTGCTACCGGGCACACTCGTTACCCTTCAAGGTCGCGGGCCGCAGCGGCTCCGTGGAGGTCGTGCTGAAGCCTGCGCCGCAGGGTGTCGGCCTCGCCGTCGGGGACGTCGCGAAGAGCGTCCTCCGCCTCGCGGGGATCACGGACGCCTGGGGGTCTACTCGCGGGCACACGAAGACGACGGTCAACTACGCCCTCGCCACGTTTGAGGCCCTTCGGAACACGGGCGTCATGAAGATCCGCGGGGAGCAGCGGGAGCGGCTCAAGATCAAGGCGGGAGCGGAGCAGGTCTACGTGCGCACTCTCGCGCCGACCCCCGAGGCGGGCGGGGCCGTCGAACTTCCCGAGGAGATTGCGGTCGAGGGCGAGGATCTCGTCGAAGGCGAGAAACCCGCCGACGCGGCGAAGGAGGAGAAGGAGGAATGAGCCTCGCGGTCGTGCGCATCCGAGGGAAAGGAGATCTCCGCCATGAGGTGAAGGACACCCTCCGGATGCTCCATCTCACGCGGCAGAACCACTGTACGATCCTCCCGGGAGACGAGACGTTCCGGGGCATGCTCCGCCTCGTGAAGGACCACGTCACCTGGGGCGAGATCGACCCGGAGATCCTCGCGAAGCTCCTCCTGCGACGCGGTCGAGCGGTCGGAGACCGGCCGATCGACGACGCCTTCGTGAAGGCGAACAGCCGGTTCAAGTCGATCTGGGACCTCAGCCAGGCGATTGCGAAAGGAGAGGCGTCCCTTCGCGACGTGGCGAACCTCCGTCCCCTGTTGCGTCTCCCGCCGCCCCGGAAGGGATTCCGAGGGATCAAGCGAGGCTACAACGACGGCGGGGATCTCGGCTACCGCGGGACCGCGATCAACGATCTGCTGAGACGCATGATCCCCGAGGAGGCGAGCACGGATGCCGTCGAGGACTCGTAAGATGCGCGGCAGCCGCACGCACGGCCGGGGCAAGAAGCACGGCCGCGGCGCCGGCGGACGCGGCGGCACCGGGATGGCCGGACTCCACAAGCACAAGTTCAAGTGGATGATCAAGTACGCGCCGGATCACTTCGGTCGGCACGGGTTCACTCGGCACGCGCAGATGCACGAGACGACGTCGATCAACCTCGAAGACCTCGAGCGCCGCCTGCCGGATCTCGAGTCCGCGGGGCACGCGAAGACGGACAGTTCTCGAATTGACGTGGACCTTACCGCGGCGGGAATCGACAAGCTCTTAGGCGGTGGCCGCGTAACGCGGTCGATGCGGATCACGGTCGCCCGCGCGACGGAGTCCGCCGTCTCGAAAGTGTCCGCGGCGGGCGGCGAGGTCGTGCTCCCCTCCGAAGGGACGTGAGCGATGCCCCTCGAAGAGCAGAAGAAAAGCCGGCTGTATGCCCTCAAACCCCTGACGGACCGCCTTCCCGCGGTCACGCGGCCGGAGGGCCACGTCCACTTTCGCACGAAGATGTTCTGGGTCATGGCGATCCTGATCCTGTACTTCGTGATGACGAATATCTTCATCTACGGTCTCGATCGCTCGAACGTCATCGATTTCTTCTCGAGCTTGCGCGCGATCCTCGCGGGCGCGCAAGGCTCCCTGATGCACCTGGGCATCGGCCCGATCGTCACCGCGTCGATCATTATGCAGCTCTTCGCGGGCGCGAAGATCATCAATCTGAACCTCCGGGACGACGAGGACAAGAGCGTGTACCAGGGAACCCAGAAGTTCCTCGTCATCGTGATGATCTTCGTGGAGGCCGTCCCGCAGGTGTTCGGCTTCCTTACGCCCTCGTCCGCGTTCGTGAGCGGGCTGAACGGCTCCCTCCTCTTCGGAATCGTCGGACCCGGGAACGGAGACCTGATGGCGAAGATCTTCATCGTGATCCAGCTCTTCGTGGGTTCGTACGTCGTCTTCCTGATGGATGAGGTCGTCTCGAAGTGGGGGATCGGATCCGGGATCTCCCTGTTCATCGCGGGAGGCGTCGCCCAGCAGATCTTCACGGGCACGTTCAACTGGGAAGCCAGCCAGGCGGGCAGCGCGGTCCCTGCGGGGACGGTCCCGAAGACGATCTACTACTTCCAGACCTATTCCGCAGGCCAGCTCGCGAACGGCGGGATCGAGCAGATCATGATTGAGCCGCCGAACCCAGTCATCGCTCTCATTGGGACGATTGTGGTGTTCCTGATCGTGGCGTACATCGAGTCGACCCGGATCGAGCTCCCGCTGGCGCACGGCAAGGCTCGAGGTGCCCGCGGCCGCTACCCGATCCGCCTCATGTACGCGTCGAACATCCCCGTCATCCTCGTGGTCGCGGTCCTCGCGAACGTGAGCATGTTCTCCCTCCTCTTCTGGCAGCATCCGGAGTGGCCTCTCATCGGCCAGAATCCGCTCCTCGGCTCGTACCCGTCCGCCGACGACGCGCTCGTCCGCGAAGGGATCATTTCACGGACAACGCCGACCGGTGGCCTCGCCTACTACGTGTCCACGATCAACGGGGTGCAGGATTGGCTCCTGCCGCTTTTCAATCCGACCGCGTATGCCGGATACCTCCGCGGACTCGACTACTGGCAGGTCGCCCTCCATCTTCTGATCTACCTATTCGTGTTCATCGGCGGGTCCATCGTGTTCGCGAAGTTCTGGATTATGACGACGAACATGGGCCCGGAGGACGTCGCACGCCAGATCGAGTCGAGCGGGATGCAGATCCCAGGGTTCCGCAGGGATCCTAGGGTCCTCCGGCGCGTGCTGGACCGCTACATCCCTGTGGTGACGGTGATATCGGGCGCTTTCGTGGGCGCCCTCGCGGCGGGCGCCGACATGATCGGTACGGTGGGGGCCGCCTCCGGGACCGGCGTGCTGCTAGCCGTGGGCATCATGATCCAGTTGTACGAGGCGATCGGCCGGGAACAGATGATGGAGATGCATCCCGTGCTGCGCCAGTTCTTCCAGGACTAAGTTAGTCACTTCGACGGCGTGCGCAGGGTGAGCTCTTCTGCCTCGCTGTCGTACCGCACGAGCTCGACGTACCGACCCCAGTACACGAGCGCTTTGAACACGTCGTCCGCCTGGTGTGTGCCGACGTGCGCGGCGAGGGCCTCCAGGACCTCGTCCCGGGAGAGCGGGCGCGCCGCCTTCCGGGCCATGTCCGTGATCTGCCGGAAGACGGGCACATCATCGATGATATCGCGGACGATCGACTTCCGCTTGCGGAGATCGGCCGCAAGGAGCTTGCGGCTCAGGTCCGTGAGACGGAGGTCTCCGTCCCCGATCGTGAGGAGCCCCAGGAATTCCGCCGCGTTCACGATGGGTCCGAGGCGGTCCAGGTCCATGTCCACTTCCTGCGAGATCGTCGCGGCGTCGGCCATGCCGCCCACCTCGTCGATCGCCTCGACGAGTCCGAGGATCTGCCCTACGGACACCTTCGCAATCGTGCGCATGTCGGCCATCGGACTCCCTTGTCCAACACCCTTCCGCCTATTAGACACTTCGACCCCTCACATGATCAACGAATAAACCTCGTCCACCCAGCCGTAGAACTCCGGCTCCTTCCGGTTCCTCGGCCGCGGCAGATCGATATGGAGTTCCGCAACCATCCGACCGGGGCGGCTCGAGAGGACGATAACGCGGTCCGCGAGATAGACGGCTTCCTCGATAGAGTGTGTGACCATGAGGACCGCCTTCGGCGGCAGCTCCGGGTCCGACCAGAGCTGGAGGATCTCGTCCCGGAGGGTCTGTGCCGTGAGGGGGTCGAGGGACGAGAAGGGCTCGTCCATGCAGAGGAGGAGCGGCTCGATCGCGAGGGCCCGAGCGAGCCCGACGCGCTGCTTCATGCCCCCGCTCAGCTCCCGGGGATACGCGTTCTCGAAACCCGTCAGGCCCACGGCGTCCACATATCTCCGGGCGATCCCGCGCCGTTTCTCCGGATCAATGCGGCGGGCCTCGAGACCGAGTTCCACATTCTGGGTGACCGTGAGCCAGGGGAAGAGGGCGAACGACTGGAAGACCATCGCGACCTGCGGGTTGTCCGCGCGGATCGGTTCGCCTTCGAACAGGACCCTGCCGGACGTCGGGAGGTCGAGCCCGACGATGATCCGCAGGAGCGTGGACTTGCCGCAGCCTGACGGCCCGACGACGCAGACGAACTCCCCTTCCGCCAGGTTGAAGCGGACGAGGTCGAGGACCTTGAACTCCTTCCCGTTCTCGAAGTACGACATCGTGACGTCCTTCACATCGAGGAGCGGGGTAGACGCGTCCATCAGACCTCCAGGCGATAGCGGACGGCGGCGCGCTTCTGGAGCGGCCTCCACAGGAGTTTGTTCATCGCGAGCACGACGACGATCATCGTCAGGATCGTGAGGAGGATCATCTCATTGTCCGGGAGGGGGAGGCGGAACGTCGCGCGATCCAGGAGGGAGCCCAGGCCACCGACCTGGTACAGGCGCTCGCCGAACGGGAGGTATTCGGAGACGATGAGGGCGTTCCATCCCGCGCCCCAGGCCGTGATGCTCCCCGTCAGCAGGGACGGGACCATCGCGGGCAGGAGGACCCGCTTCCAGTACGTCCGCCCGCGGAGCCCGAGGGACCGGGCCGCGTCCTTGAGGTCCTCCGGGATGCTCCGTACGCCGGAAACGAGGTTGAAGAGGAGGTACCACTGCATGCTGAACAGGGCAATCAAGACGGCCGCGAGTTGCGCCTCGATCCCGAGGCCCGAGGCGACGAGGATCGCGAATCCGACGATGACCGGCAGGAGGGCGGTCGCCGGCATGGAGGCGAGGACTTCGAGAACCGGCGTGATCAGGCGGGCCCCGCGCGGGCTCTCCCCGAGCCAGACGGCCATGGGAATCGTCCAGGCGAGCGCGATCCCGTACGCGAGGAGGAGCCTTGCGAACGAGAGGACCGCGGCGAGGGGGAGTTCGTTCGCCTCTTCGGGGAGCGGTCGGAGGAAGAGGCGCACGAGACCCACGAGGCCGGCGCTGACCACGACCAGGAAGACGATCAGGAACAACGCGAGGTCCAACCGCCGCACGTCTCGGACGACGCGCGGATGTGACGCATACGCGCGGTCGAGCCGAGTCGAGAGGCGATGGTACGACTCGATCGCGGGCCGCGCCAGCACGATAATCGCCCGCCGGAGGTGCGGGAACCGGGGGAGCCAGCGGAACCGCTCGTACGCCCCGGCCACCCGGGGGACGTCGCGCCCGGTCGTCTCCATTCGGAACCGCTCCGCCCAGATTCCCAGGGGGCGCCACACGATCGTGTCCAGGGCCAAGACGACGGCCGCGAGCACACCGAGACCGAGGACGATGCCACCGATGTCCCCGGTCCGGCCCGAGTCCGCGATGAACGCGCCGAGTCCCGGTCGAGCGTAAGTCCTCCCGAACGCCGTGAAGATTTCGCTGGCGACGAGGAAGAACCATCCGTTCGTCCATGACAGGATCGAGTTGTACACGAGCTTGGGGATCGCCGCAGGGAACAGGAGCAGGCGGAAGCGGAGCCAGCCCGTGAGGCCGAACGCGGAGGCGGCGGCCTCGAGGTCGTGGGGGATCGTCGTGAGGGACTCGTAGACCCCGTACGCCATGTTCCACGCCATGCTCGTGAAGATCAGGAAAATCACCGCGAGCTCGAGTCCCGCAGGATGCCCCTGGAACGTCGCGACGAAGAAGACGAGTGCCGCGGGGAAGAAGCCCAGGATCGGGATCGATTGGAGGACGTCGAGGAGGGGGAGCATCATGACCGCCGCGCGGCGGTTCGTCGCCGTCGTGTATCCGTATGCGATGGCGAAAACGAGGGACAGGAGGTAAGCCGCGACCATGCGCGACAGAGAGAAAGCGGCCAGCAGGGGCATCGAGGCCGCCGTCGCGGTCGATTGCGGGAACAGGACGGCCGCGAGAAGGACGAGCGCGACGAGGGATGCGGTCACGATGAGCAGTTGCCGACGGCGGACCCGCATCCGGCCCCGCAAAGGACGAGCCCTATTTACGGCTTCTTCAGACGCCCGCCAAGAAGCGGGCGAGGATCGCCTTCTGAGCGTGCAACCGATTCTCCGCCTGGTCAAACACGACGGACTGCGGGCCGTCCATCATCTCGTCCGTGATCTCGAGTCCACGGTGTGCAGGAAGGCAGTGCATCACGATTGCCTTCGGCTCCGCGAGTGAGAGGAGATCGCGGTTGACCTGGTACGGCTTGAAGAGCCGCTCCCGCTCCTCCTTTTCCTTCTCCTGGCCCATGGACACCCACACGTCCGTGTACAGGACGTCGGCACCTTTTGCCGCCTGGTCCGGATCTTCGACGACGTGGATCTTCGAGCCGCTCTCCTTCGCAATCTTTCTCGCGTGCGCGAGCAAGTCCGCGTCAGGCTCGTAGTCCTTCGGGCAGGCCGCCGTCATGTCCATGCCCATGATCGAGGCCCCGAGGAGGAGGGAGTTGCAGACATTGTTCCCGTCGCCGACGTAGGCGAGCTTCAGCTCCTTCAGTTCCCCCAGGTGTTCCTGGATCGTGAAGAGGTCCGCGACGACTTGGCAGGGATGTTCCATGTCGTCGAGGCCGTTGATGACCGGGACGGACGCGTTGCGGGCGAGTTCGAGGAGGTTCTCCCGCCGAAACGCGCGGTACATGATCCCGTCGACGTAGCGGCTAAGGACGCGCGCGGTGTCCGCGATCGTCTCCCCGCGTCCCAGCTGCAAGTCGTTCGGACTCAAGAACAGTGCGTGGCCGCCGAGCTGCGTCATGCCGACCTCGAACGAGACGCGCGTCCGCGTCGAGGCCTTCTCGAAGATCATCGCGAGGCTCTTCCCGCGAAGCGGTTCGTATGGCTCACCGGCCTTCGTTCGGTTCTTGATGCTCGCCGCGAGCTCGAGGAGGCCGACGAGATCGTCGCGCACGTCGAGCATCGAGAGAAGGTCGCGCTTCGCGGCCATGGATCGGTCGATTCTCCGGGGCGTACAAAACGTTTGTGCATGGACTGTCCGCGGCCCGGCCGGTGACATCAAATAACGTGCGTCCGATCGCGGGACGTGCAGCCACCAGGGAGGACCGCCGCGGAGCGGGCCCGGGAGGCGAAGGAGCAGGCGGCGCGTCGCCGCCGGACGAGCATCCGAATCGGCGCCGCAGGTCTCCTCGTCCTGTTCGCCAGCGGCGTTAGCGTTGTCCTGTCGCCGCAAAACGCGGCCGCGTTGATTGCGGTCATGGCAGCCGGCATCGTTCTTCTCGCCGTCGCGTTCCTCCTCGTCCGCCCAAAGATGCAGGGGCTCTTCGAGAACGCAAACGAGTGACCAAAATTCTATATGCCCCCCTCGACTTCAGACGCCCTGCGGCCGGGATGGGCTAGCCTGGTTTATGCTAGGGGGCTGTGGATCCCTTGACGCGAGTTCAAATCTCGCTCCCGGCCCTCCCGAGAAGCCCGCTCCGATCGCCTCGGGCGCGGTCCAAGTCCGGGAATCACCGTAGTTGCGGAAGAGCCTAAGGCACTCGGCGCCCTTCTCCTAACCATCGAATCGGAGGGTTTCGCCGGAAGAGCGAGGGAGTCACAGGTCGCACGAATAGAGAGACTCCTCGAGGATACGTAATGGGACTGCTCGGGGTTACGGTGATTTTGCTCGTCCTGCAGCTCTTCTTCGCACTCGCAATGCCGTAGCCGACTCGAGCCCTGCCCGGGCCGGACGAGACCTTGGCCCGTGACCGGAACCGTTCTCGAGTCGACAACCGCCACCACACGTTCTTATAGCGCTTGCCGAATAGGTAGCCCGCTTCCTCAGGGTGACGATGAAGCCCTGCGGTCGCCCGAAACCCCGGGAGCGGGGCTGCGATGATCAAGCAGGCGGAGAAGTCGTACGCTCCACTAGAGGTGGAGAGACAGGTCCAGGAGTTCTGGAAGCGCGCGAAGGTCTACGCGAAGACCGTCGCCGCGCGGAGCAAGGGCGAAGACTTCTTCTTCGTTGACGGACCTCCGTATACGACGGGCTCGATCCACCTTGGCCAGGTCCTGAACAAGACGGTCAAGGACGCGGTCGTCCGGTGGCGGCGGATGCTCGGGTTCCACGTGCGGGACCAGCCCGGATACGACATGCACGGCCTCCCGATCGAGGTCCAGGTCGAGAAGAGCCTCGGGATTACGAACAAGAAGGAGATCGAGGAGCTCGGAATCGAGCAGTTCGTGAACACGTGCCGCAACTTCTCTCTGGATCTCCTGAAGACGATGACGGAGCAGTTCCAGGCCCTCGGGGTGTGGATGGACTGGGACAATCCGTATATGACGATCCGGAACGAATACATCGAAGGTGCGTGGTGGACCCTCAAGCGGGCCCAGGAGCGCGGAATGCTGTATGAGGCCCTCCGTTCGATCCAGTGGTGCTCCCGTTGCGAGACGGCCCTCGCGGACGCGGAGGTCGAGTACGCCGACGAGACGGACCCCTCCATCTATGTCAAGTTCCCCCTCGCCGACCGGCCGAGCGAATCGCTCCTGATCTGGACCACGACCCCGTGGACGCTCCCGGCGAACCTCGCGATCGCTGCGCACCCGGACTTCAGGTACGCGAAGGTGAAGCTCGTCCATGGGGAGAAGACGGAATACCTGTGGCTCATGGAGTCCGCCGTGCCGACCGTGATGGCTCTGGCGGGCGTGAAGCGCTACGAGATCGTCGAGACGAAGACGGGCAAGGAACTCGTCGGGCTGGAGTACGTCCATCCACTCGCGGGGAAGATCCCGTACCAAGCGCAGGTCCGCGGGCCGTGGGTCCACAAGCTCGTGCCCTCGGACATCGTCCAGGCGGAGTACACAGGCCTCGTGCACTCCGCGCCGGGCCACGGGCCCGAGGATTTCGAACTCGGTCAGCAGCTCGGCCTCCCGGCGTTCTCGCCCGTCGACGAGCGGGGGTGCTTCGTCGCCGATGCGGGGGACTATCACACCCTCCACGTGAAGGAGGCGAACCCCGTCATCCTCCAGGATCTCAAGGACCTCCACGCGATGTTCGTCGAGGACAAGCTCGTCCACGCGTACGGGCACTGCTGGCGCTGCAGGACGCCTATCTTGTTCCGAGCCGCCGTGCAGTGGTTCCTCAAGGTCTCCGACATCAAGGCGACGATGGTCGCGGAGGTGAAGCGGGTCCGGTGGTATCCCGATTGGGCGGGATCCGCCCGACAGCTCGACTGGACCCAGAACCTCCGTGACTGGTGTCTCTCTCGCCAGAGATACTGGGGGATCCCCCTCCCGATCTGGCGGTGCGCGAAGTGCGCGCACTGGACCGTCGTCGGATCCGCCGAGGATCTCCGAAAGGCCGACGGATACAACGAGGGCATGGACCTCCACCGGCCCGGCATCGACCGCGTCACGCTCACCTGCGAGAAGTGCGAGGGCACGATGCACCGGGTTCCGGACACCGTCGACGTGTGGTTCGACAGCGGCGTGGCGAGCTGGGCGAGCCTCGGCTACCCATCCCGCGACGACGAATTTCGTCGATGGTGGCCCATGGACTGGATCGTCGAAGGTCCGGACCAAACGCGCGGGTGGTTCAACTCCCAGCTCACGGCCGGGGTGGTCGCCTTCGATCGCGCGCCGTACGACAGCGTGCTCATGCACGGCTGGGTGAACGGACCCGACGGGCGGCAGATGCACAAGTCCCTCGGGAACTTCATCGAGCCCTCCGAGATCGTCTCGAAGTTCGGCGTGGACCCGCTGCGGTTCTATATGATCGCAGTGAACGCGCCCTGGGACGACATCACGTTCCAGGAGGAAGGCGTGCGCACGGCGCAGCGGACGCTGAACATCCTGTGGAACGTCCTGCGCTTTGCGACGACGTACATGACCTTGGACCGCTTCGACCCGTCGACGGCCGACGCGAAGACGATCGAATCCCGCCTCCGTCCGGAGGACCGGTGGCTCCTCTCGCGCCTCGAAGGCCTGAAGGGGAGCGTGGACGCGGCGATGGAGACGTACAGCCTGCACCGGGCGTACCGCGCGGTCGAATCGTTCATTCTGAACGACCTGAGTCGCTGGTACGTGAAGCTCGTCCGCGAGCGCACCTGGATCGAGGCGGACGACGCGGACAAGACCGCCGCGTATCACGTCCTGTACGAGGCGTTGCATACCCTTGCGGCCGTCTTGGCCCCCGTCACCCCGCACATCGCGGAGGCGATCTACCAGCGCCTCGACGGCGAGAAGCTCAGCGTCCACATGCTCGATTGGCCGAAGGTCCGGGAGGACCGCTTAGATCCAGGGCTCGAGACGTCGATGGGCATCGTCCAGGCGCTCGTAGAGGCCGTGTCGAAGGAGCGACAGAAGGGCGGCCGTAAGCTCCGATGGCCCCTGAAGCTCGTCGCGGTGAAGGTCGCGACCCCCGAGGTCGCAGCCGCGCTCGAGTCCCTCCGGTCCATCTTCCTGGACCAGTCGAACGCGAAGGAGCTCGCGATCCTCACGCCGAACGAGGAATTCCCGGGCATGGCCCTCGTCACAAAGCCCGACCACGCGGCGATCGGGAAGGCGTACAAGGCCCTCCTCCCGAAGATCTTGATGATCCTCGAGACTCGGCCTGCCGAGGAGATCAAGAAGGCCCTCGACAAAGGCCATCACGACATCGGCATCGAAGGCCAGATCGTCACGATCGAGCCGTCGATGGTCCGCTTCGAGAAGCGCATGCCCGAGGAGGTCGCCTCCGCGCAGACGCCCCACGGGGAGCTGTACGTCGACCTGCGTGTGACGCCCGACCTCCAGGCGGAGGCGTACGCCCGCGAGATCGTCCGCCGGATCCAGCAGATGCGGAAGGAGATCGACTTGGACGTGGACGACTACATCGTCGCCTCGGTGAAGGCGAATCGGGATTTCGCCGCTTCCCTCGAACAGAGGAAGGTCCTCATCGCCCGGGAGACGCGCTCTCGAAGCCTGACGTTCACGGACAAAACCGTCGATGCGGAATATGTGGTCGAGTGGAACGACGTGGACGGCCAGAGCGTGACGATCGGCGTCACGCCCATGCACGCGTCGGAGGCCCTGCGGGGGTTCACGAAGATTCCGGCGATCACGCCGACGAAGGCGATGGCCCTCTTCGATGCCGGTTACAAGAGCCTGGCCGCCTTGCGGCAGGCGACGAAGCAGGAACTCGTCGCGGTGGACGGCCTCGAACCCGGGGACGCATCCAAGATCCTCGATGCCCTGTCGAAGGGAACCGAGGTGCCGATTCCCTGCCGATTCTGCGACGCACCGCTTCCGAAGGAAGCCCGGCGGTGCCCGCGGTGCGGAGAGCCCACGTCCGAGGAAGCGGACTGGTGCCTTCGCTGCGGGTCTGCCGTGATGCCGGGGAGCGACGCCTGCAGCGTGTGCGGCCTGCCCATCGTGCGAGGCGAGGCTGGGACGTCCCCGTCCCGCGTCCCTTGCGTGTCCTGCGAGGAGATGATCCCGTCCGGGGCCGCGCAATGCCCGTCGTGCGGCGCGCTCCAGGCCGAGAGGCCGACCGCCCCTCCGGCCATGGAGCCGCGTCCGACCGAGGGCGCAGGACTGAATCTCCGAGGCTCGTCGACGTACCTCGTGGAGGGAAGCGCGTCCGACGAGGCCTACCGACTGTTCCTCGGCGCGATGCGCGCAGGCCGCAAGGGACTGTGCATCACTCGCGTCTTCCCCGCGAAGGTGCGCGAGCGCTTCGCCACGCCGGACCTCCCGATCATCTGGCTCAGCAACGTCGGGAAGGAGGACGCCGTCCGGCCGAAGGACCTCGAGAAGCTCTCCCTTTCCGTCGAGCAGTTCCTCGCGCGGGAAAAGGGTGTCGTCCTGATGGACGGGATCGAGTACCTGGTCACGAACAACAACTTCCTGACCGTCCTGCGTCTCCTCCAATCGATCCGAGACCAGGTCGCGATCAACAACGCGGTCTTGTTGCTCAGCGTGAACCCCTCGACGTTCGAGGCGCACCAGCTGACGCTCCTCGAGCGCGAGGTCGATCAGGTCATCGTGCCGTCTTCGAACCGCCCGGCGACAGACTCGGCATGAGAGGGGAGAAGTCGCAGTTCCTCAGGACCTCCGTCGCTCTCGCGAGGCCAGGTAGACCGTCGGTTCCTCCGCGAACCAGCCTCGCTGCTCCGGGTCCTTGGAGAGGCTGATCCGGAGCTCCGTGAAATGCTCCTAGCTGCGCGCGGCTCCGAAGACGACGGCATCGGAGTCGGAGGAGGCAAGGAAGGAGGTCGGCGCGAGCCGCAACTTGCGCTCCAAGGCGTCCATGCGGATCTTCAGGCCCGCCCCCGGTGCGAAGTGCGCCCAGGCCTCCGCGAGGAGGTCGAAGCCCAGGGCGCGGACGTTCGGGATCCGCACGGTCCGAAGGAGACCGGTCTCGTGGAATTCCCGGCGCATCTTCGAGACGGCCTGGCGGGAGACCTTGACGCGTCCGGAAAGGGCCTTGTCGCTCAGCCCCGGGAAGCGCACGAGCCCCTTGAGGACCTCGCGTTCTTTCACGGTGAGGGTCACAGGCTCGCCCTTCTCGAGCTCGGAACGGAAGCTGACCTTGTCGTCGAGGTCGAATGCGATGGCGAGCACGTGGCTTTAATCGAAGAAGTTGGGGAGGAGGCTGTGGCTGAGCGGGAAGAGTTTCACGTGGATGTCTGTGCCCACGAGGAGGTTCGCCCGCTTGAGGGCGTGACGGAGATCGCAGTACGTCCGATGCCACGTCGAGAAGTCCGGGGCCATGGCGAGGAAGCAGAAATGGTCCAGGGACGCGGTCATATGGAAGAGGTGCGGGAAGCGATCCTTCAGGAGTTCCCTCAGCCGGTCCGCCGCCTCGGCCGCGATCGTGCCCGGGAGGCGCCCGTGGCCCGCGGCTAGGATCTCCCATCCGAGACGGCCCATCAGGGGGAGCCGACGTGTCACGAAGTAGTCCGCGCGCCGCAGCCGGCGGCGGATCGCCGTGACCGTGGAGACCTTGACCCCGATCCGCTCGAAGAGCTCTCGGTCGTTGAGGACGGGGTGCCGCACGAGACCGTACAGCACGCGGCGCTCATTCCCCGTCAGCCCCCTCTTCGCCACGCCGCGCGAGACGAAGCCCAACCCTTCTTAACTTTCCGTTGATACCGTCATGCTTTGACCGCGGAGACGACATCCTTGAGGCGGGGTACGGTCACGTATTTCTCAATGTCAGCCGGTCGAATCCACCGGCCCGCGACGTTCTCCCAATCCAAGCGGACCCGGCGTGTCGGGACGTCGAAGAGGAACGGATGGACGACATATGCGGTCGCGCGGTCCCGCGCGATGATCGGCGAGGCCGTGGCCCGGAAGATGGCTCCCGTGATCCCGGTCTCCTCCCGGATCTCGCGCCTCGCCCGATCCCGCGGATCCTCGTCCCCCTCGAGGTATCCGGACACCGCGGACCATCGACCGCGGAAGCTGCCCACGCGGCGGCTGCGCCGCATGATCAGGATCCGTCGCTCGTTCCGCAGGATCGCAGTCACCACAGGAATCGCCCGGACGTCTGGCAGCTCGACGAATCCGGCGTCCGCGTCCACGACAACCCGGTCCCCGGTGCGCAAGCCCGAGACGTCCACCCGGTCGACCATGGGGATGCCCGCGAGGATCGCGCCCACGGCGACAATTGTCTCCGCGTGCGCGTTCACGATCGCGGCGGGACCGGATCTCCTCTTCGCTAGACCGTACAGGACATACGAGCCCACCGTGCTTCCCTTCCCGTGGGGGAACGCGAAGGTCCGCCCGCGCAGCCTCTTCCCTGCGCAATTCGTGTCTTGATCGAGGATCTTGCCCGTCGCCGGGTCCGCCCCGCCGACGAAGGAGAAAGGCACCGGACACACGAGGGCCGTCGCGGACGCGCGGCCCGGTGCGATCCGGCGTGCAGGGACCTTCATGCGTATCGCTCCAGGAGGGCCTCGATGTTGTCGAGGATCACCTTCTGCCCGCACAGGCTCGGGAGATAGTACGCCCCTTTCCCGGATGGGGTGGCGACCGTGCCGAACCGGTGTTCCAGGAGCGTGACCTCGAGACACGTGTCCGCGAGGACGACGCCTCCGCGCCGTTCGATCGTCCGGACGGCCCCGGCGTTCGCGTCCCGCACCGGGCGACTCGTGAAGACCCACACGGGAATCCTCGGTGGCGTGCGATCCACGAGACGCGCGATCGCCCGCAGTTCCTGCGAGGAGAGCTGCGGCGAGCCGAGCGCGATGATGTCCGCCCTGGTCCCGTCGGTGTAAGACCTTTTCGCGGCCTGAAGGTCCGCACGGCCGATCGTGATCGTCGGCGTTCCTCGGGTCGTCGCGCGCCGTGCCTCTGGCGTGACGCCGGCGAGATGAAACATGCCGCACGCACCCGAGGACGCGAGAGCCGCCCCGAGCCACTTCAGGTCCGCTTCCGTGGCCCGGAAGCCGCGGAAGAAGGGCAGGCCGTCCCCCACGCGCTCTCCTGCGACGAGGCCCACGAGGGAATAGTCGAGTCCCCGCAGCTTCGTCGTGACGCGCACGACAACCGTCGGCCGCCGTCCCGCGAGCGTGTGAAGGCCGTAATTCGGCGTCGCACCGACGATCGCGGCTGCTAGGGCTGAAGGGCCTCCCTCGCGGTTCGTCCGCGCCCCGAGGACGGAATTCGCGAAGCACACCGCGTTGGACTCGGACCACGCGACGTGCTCCCCGAGGCCCGGTCTCACGCCGATTTCGTACGGGACACAAGAGTACGTCGGCCGGGCACCCATCCGTTCGTAGGCGCGTGCAATCCGGGCCTGTTTCTCCGCAAACGCTCGAGGGATTCCGAGGTCCCGCCACTGTCGGAGGTCCGTGCCCAAGGGGTTCACCGTCGTCGGGACGGCGACTCGCGCGTCGCGGGCGAAGTGCTCGAGGAACTCGACGCCCGGATCGCCGATCATCTTGTACGAGGCGCCGGACACATGGGCGGAGGTCACGGCCACGAGGTTTCGCGCGCCGTTCATTTCGCCGAGGGCCACGAGGATGCGCATCGCTTTCCGCTGGGCGGGGGTCCCGCGATCGAGGAGCCGCTCCTGACCCTTCGTGAGATCCATTCACGCTCCTCCACCGAGAAGCCCGCGCGCGACCCGACGCGCCTCGTCGGGCTTCGCGGGAAATGCCATGAGCTTCAGACGGATGTCGATCGTATCCGGCTCGCGTGCGACCTCCAATCTGCCTTCGTACGCTCGCTGCTTGTCGATGCGGAAGTGCAGCACGCCTTCCTCATCGACTCGAGCATCCAGATCCCGTGCGATCGTCCCGAGGACGCCGCTCGCCGTCCAGCGGTCCCAGACGACCGCGATGCCCTTCGCGTCGACGACTCGCTTCGTGAGTCGGACGAGCGGATTCCCGAAGTGGCCTTCCAGGGTTTCGCGCCGCACGTCGCCCGAGGGGCACGCGGTCTCGAGGGCCCGTGCCACGAGCTCCTCTTCTTCCGTGGCATGGCAGTACGTGCGGACTTCGATCCAGTGGATCGGGAGCTTTGCCATCGGAATATCGTCCCTTCGGGGCGCGAGACGGTCCCGCGGAACGGGGCGTCGCGCTAAAGGGTTTGTGTCCCCGGCGCGGCGGTCTTCCGGCGGGGGTCTGTCGACGGGCGTCCAATGAGACCTTTCTACTATCTCGATAGTAACCCGTTCCATGAAGTCGGCGGCGTTGGCGATCCTGGTCGCATCGGCGGCCCTCTCTGGAGGCATCGCGATCTCGTCCCTCTCGGACGACCTCGCGCGCGGCTTCGAGTGTGAGGACCTGTTCGATGGGGACCGGATCGAGATCCAGATCGAGGATGCCGGCGCGGATGCGCGTCGGGAACTAGAGGTGCGAGTGGAGGCGGACACGCGATTCCGAATCGAGGTGGAGTTCCGGTCCGAACGTGACATGGCGGCTGCATCGGTGGAACCTCTTCATGACGGTGGCGAGGAGGACGATCCGCCCGAAAGGATCGACCGCGAGGCGCGCCTCAGGATCTGCGGATTCGTCGAGTTCGCGGACGATGGCGACGGTGTGCTCGATGCGGGCGACACCGTCGTCCGATCCGATCTTGTGCGCTTCGCACTGATCGAGCGGACGGAAGCGGATGGCGCATGGTTCTTCTCGGCGCAATCGGAAGATGGCCGCCTGCACGTCACGACGCGGGTACCGATGGCCCCCGACGCCTCCACGCCCCTGGTCGAGTGGGCCGTCGCGGCCCAGCGTGCGTGTGGCGCCGGCGCGACCCACTACGCGGTCCTCATCGATGAATCGGACCCGGCACAGGACGAACGGTTCGTGCCGGCGGAATGTGGCGCTGACATGATGGCCTCGGGCGAGGCGTGACCTCGCCCGCTCTCCTTTTTTCGCCGTCGGGCTAGATGGCGTTGAGAGCCTCGCGAACCGTCGCGCGGAACCTCTCCAGGTTCGATTCGTTGACGACCATGATGTCCGCCGTCGCGATCACGTCGCCGAGGCCCCAGCTCAGCTCGCGGATGTCGCGGGCCTGAAGCGCATCCGTGCCCTCCGCGTCATCGGCGCGGCGTCGCCTCAGGATGCGTTCGTGGCGAGTCTTCGGAGAGGCGTGGACCGCGAGAACCACGAGGCCCTCGCCGAACGCCTTCCGGAAGACATCGAGTTCCGCGCGGCCACGCAAGCCGTCGACGAGGACGCGATCGCCCTGGATCCTCGGGAGGGTCCGCTCGGCCCACACGCCGAGGCCATGCGCCTGTCGCTCAGCGTGGGCCATCCCGCCCACCGCGATGTCCGTGATCGGCAGGCCGCGTCTCTGCGCCTCGTCCCGCACGACGTCCCCCATCCGTACGATCGAGAAGCCGAGTCCGCGGGCCACGGCGAGGACCTCTTCCTTCCCGCACCCGGGCATGCCCGCGACGCAGACGACCTTCACGGGGCGCGAGGAACCGACCGGGCGGCTTAAGCGTTTCCCGCACGTCCGCGGGTCAGTAGTCCGCGCTCCGAAAGAGCCGTACGGCGAACGCGAACACGATGACGGCCAATCCCGCGAGGATCGCCGGATAGCCTGCACCTTCGAACGGGTGCGGGCACCCGGCTCGGTAGAACGCGCTCACGGGGTGTACGAGACGAGCAGGAATCCCGCGAGGCTGAGCAGCACGCCGCCAATCATCATGAACGTCATGACCTCGTACGTGATGGGCCATGGCTTGGGACCGCGGGCGTCGATGTTTGGATGGGGCGAGGAATCGAGAGGCACGTCTGGCACATCGTACGTCCCGCGGGGCGGTAAGTACGTTGAGCCGTCCATCCCGGCGCGGGGCCAAACTTGGACATTCCCGTCGCGCCCAAAAATAGAAATACCGACTCCCCGTAGCTTGTGTCGGAGGTAGACGAATGCCCTTGGACCTCGACCTGACCCGCCTCCGATTCGGGACGGAACTGCTGAAGCGCGGATTCGCGAAGATGCAGAAGGGCGGCGTGATCATGGACGTCACGAATGCGGAGCAGGCGGCGATCGCAGAAGAGGCCGGCGCGGTCGCGGTCATGGCGCTCGAGCGCGTGCCGGCGGACATCCGTGCCGCCGGAGGCGTCGCGCGGATGGCGGACCCGCTGAAGATTCAGGAGATCATGGACGCCGTCACGGTCCCCGTGATGGCGAAGTGCCGCATCGGGCACGAGTCGGAGGCCCGAGCCCTGGAGTCCCTCGGCGCGGACATGATCGACGAGTCGGAGGTCCTCACGCCCGCGGATCCGTATTTCCATGTCAACAAGCGCATCTTCGAGGTGCCGTTCGTCTGCGGCGCGAGGAACCTCGGCGAGGCCGTGCGGCGGATCTGGGAGGGCGCTGCGATGATCCGGACGAAGGGCGAGGCCGGGACGGGCGACGTCGTCGAGGCGGTCCGCCACATCCACCTGGTGACCCAGGCGATCACGGAACTCAAGGCGCTCGACAACGACCGCCTGTATGCAATCGCCCCGAAGTTCTCGGAGAGCTACACGAAGCTCCTGAAGGACATCCGCACCGACCACGGCTCCGAGCCGGTCGTCCGCGAATCAGACATCGTGTTCGCGGGTGTGACCCTGGACGACATCTCGGAAGGGATCTTCCAGATCCTCCAGGAAATCAAGAAGATCCAGCGCCTGCCCGTCGTGAACTTCGCGGCCGGCGGCATCGCGACTCCCGCGGATGCGGCCATGATGATGATCATGGGGTGCGACGGGGTGTTCGTGGGATCCGGGATTTTCAAGTCGGAGAATCCGGAGACCCGCGGGCGTGCGATCGTCGACGCCGTCGCGCACTTCGACGACCCCGCCACCGTGGCGGAGGTCTCGAAGGGAATCGGCCTGCCGATGAAGGGGATGGACGTTAAGGTCCTGCCCGTCGAGGCGCGGCTGCAGGACCGCGGCTGGTGAGCTGCGTCAAGAGGCCATCGAGGGCCTCGCGCACGCCGTCCCCCGTGAGCGCGGAGATTCGCGGGTGACCGAAGCCTGGGCCACCGAGGTCCGCCTTGTTCTCGACGACGGCGATCGGCACGTCTGGGAACAGCGAGCGGACGTCGGCCAGGAGGTGCTGCTGGTCCTCGATTGGGTACCCGCACGTCCCCGTCGGATCGAGGAGGAAGATCACGCCATTGGCGAGGTGGGTCAGGGCCGCGATCGCCTGCCGCTCCAATCGGTTCCGCTTCTCCATCGGTCGGTCGAGGAGACCGGGCGTGTCGAGGATCTGATATCGCCGTGCACCCCGGTCGAAGTGGCCGAGAGAGACGCCTTTCGTGGTGAAGGGATAATCCGCGATCTTCGGCCGGCCGCTCGACGCGATCCGCACGAAGGAGCTCTTGCCGACATTCGGGTAGCCCGCGACGACGACCGTCGGGAGTTTCGGGTCGACGATCGGCAGCCGACGGAGGGCGCGGCGCGCCTCGACGAGAGCCTCGAGGTCCGGGGCGACCTGCTTGACGAAGGACGAGAGCCGACCGAACGCCTCGCGCCGCAAGGCGGGCAGCTCCTTGGGTCCCGCCTTCCCGACGCGGCGCACGTAGTCGCGAGCGACCATCGCCGCCTTCTCCGCGGCCCAGTCCACGGCCCCGAGGTGCTTCTTCAGCTTCCCCCGGTCCACGAGGAGATCGACGAGCTCCTGGTAGAAGAGGGGCAGCCGGTCGATCGATGGGAAGCCCTTCACGTACCCGCGGAGGGTCGACTCGATCGTCGAACCAGCGATCCGGATCTTCGCGGCGGCGAGGTTCCTCGTCCGCGTTGTGCGGTCCACGCCGCGTGCCGTCGCCTTGGACGCCCGTCCGAACGCCTTGTCGAGGAGACCCTGGGCCGTCAGGACGGACGGGAGGTCGAACACGCCGCTGCCAATCCGGGGGACGGGATAAGAGTGACGGTGCCCCTCAGAATAAGCTGATGCCGATGAGGAAAAGCACCACGAGGATCGCCACGCGGTTCAGGGCCGCGAGGAAGTTCGCGATCAGGAACATGTTCCGCTCGAAGGCCTGGCCTTCCGGGTTGAAGAAGGAGTACAGGTAGATCGGGATCGTGTCGCTCATCAGCGGGATGCTCAGGAGGATGTACAGCCCCGCCATGCCTGTCTTCGCGACGAACTTCTCCGCCTTTTGCACGAACCACGCGGCGAAGCGCCATCGCGTGGACCAGGCCCGGATCGGTCCCTCGACGCGCAGCCCGAGGACGAAGATGAGCCACGCACCGACCGTCTTCCCGGCGGCCAGGGCGAGCGTAATCCCCGTGATGTAATCCCATTGGTGGAACGCGAGGGGGAGGAGCAGGGCCACCTCGATCGGGATCGGAAGGATGATCGCGACCGCAACGGCGTAGAAGAACACGACGACCATGTATGCGATCGGGTTGTTGTAGAGGGTCGTAAGAAAATCAACGAGCGGGGTCAGGGGATCGGCCACGGACTCGGGTTCGGATATCCAGGGGGCTATAAAAATGAGTCCGCCTTAATTCGCGGGGATCGGGTGGAGTTGCCCGTCCTGCGTCAGGAGGACGACCCGGCTGTCCTCCCGCTCCGCCGCGATCTCGTACCCGAGGAAACCCCCGAGACGCTCTGCGAATCGCCGGATCGACTCGTGGCTCGGCACGTTGTCCGCCTTCAGGCGCAGGCGGCTCTCGCCAACGAAGCTGTATCCCTTGCACTCGATGAACATCGGCTTGCCGATGCGGTCGAGTTCCGCGTACTCGTCCTCCCAGCCGAGGTTCCAGCCCTCAACGAGCGTGTGGCGGATCACGGTGCGCGTGGGGAGCGTCGGCAGGAGGGCCAAGGTCTCCCGCAGTTTGCGAAATTCGTTCCCTGATTTCGGGGCGACGAGCGTGCGGTAGACGTCCTCGTTCGGGGCCGCGACGGTCACGTAGAGCTGCGTCGGCAGTCGGCCCTCCGCGTGCATCCGCCGAAGGGCCGCGGGCGTCGTCCCGTTCGTCACGAGGAACGTCGACATGCGGCGGCGCTTGAACTCGTCGATCATCTCCCCGAGCCGTTTATAGAGGGTCGGCTCGCCTGTCAGGCTGATCGCCACGTTCGTCGGATGCCACGCCTCGAGAAACTTCTCCTGCGTGACGTTCGGGTGGCCCTTGAAGCCGGTCAACAGCTCGCGTTGCGCCCGGAGGGACTCCTCGACGATGAACGTCGGGTCGTCCGCCTCCAGGAGGGAGTCGGACCCCCACTCCTGCGTTCGCCAGCAGAACTGACAGGACAGGTTGCACGCGTCGACGGTGGGCGTCATCTGGAGGCATCGATGGCTCTCGATCCCGTAGAACGTCTGCTTGTAGCAGCCGACGTCTTTCGTGAGGGACGCCTTCGTCCAGTGGCAGAGCTTCACGCCGCTGTGCTCGCCGACGATGCGGTAGCCTTGCCTCTCGAGGACGTCCCTCTTCTCGGAATCCATCCGGGGAGGCAAGAACCGACCCGGCTAAAGGATTTTGGTCCGCCTAAATCCGTGGATGTGCGCGGGGTGCGAGTGCGGCCCTCGCGATTAGGCAGGGGCGCGTCGATCGGCCGGCCGCAAGGAGAGCAGGTCGATGTCCCCCTTCTGGAACCTCACTTTCGCGAAGCGGTCGTCCTTCACGATGACCGCGTCGAGGACTTCCATCCCATCCGACATCTCGAAGTCATGGACCTTGTGGATGCGGCCATCCCTCTCGAATGGACGGGCGATGTTCGTCGCGAGGACCGCTCGGATCCATTCCCGCCGGACACCGGAGACGCCGCGGAAGTCCCACCACGGATCGTAGTGGACGAGCTTCTCGAAGGCCCCTTCGGGGACCGATTCCACTGCCGCTAGGTCCGCGTCCCGCTTTTCCGTGACCAGGAGACCCGACTCCCGCCGGATCGAGCCCCGGAGGACACGGGGGCCGCGGCCGAGGAGATCGACTACGACGAACGACACCTTCCATTCCGCGTCGACAAACGGGAACGTGTACTTTGTCACGAGCTCGTCATCGGCCATGCGCAATCGGAGGCCGACCAGGTTCCTCTGGAAGATCACGCATCCTCGACCTCCTCGCCCTCATCGTAGGCGTGTAGGCCCGTGCCTTCCGCCGCACGCTTCCCCGGACCGACGATCGCCGCCGCCTTCTCCAAGAGGTGCTTCACCGCGTGACTCGTCTCGCTCTCGTCGAGTAGGAACGCGACCTCCCGTTCGTCGAGGCCGAGCACCGCAGTCAGGTGCGTGCGGAGCTCCTCGTCTCGTAGGTAGAGCGCCTTCAAGCTCGGCAGGAGCTCGTCGCGTACGTACTCCGTCGAGACGTGGAGGTGGCGCGCGAACTTCCTCGCCATCGAATTGCGGGCGCCGCGTTGTGCGCGGGACCGGGCCATCTGGATCAGGTAGAACGGGAACTCGAGCTGGCTGCCCCGAGGTCGCGACCTCCGGGCGACTGCGACCCCGCTCGACATCATCTCCGAGGCATAGGACCACAGGCCGTATGTCTGCCGCCGCTTCACGCGGCCCAGATAGATGTCCGCGCGGCTCAGCGCGTCGTAACCGCGGGCGAGGTCATCGTGCCGTGTGTACTCCCGGCCGAGGTTCTGATCTACCCATAGGATGAGGTCCTCCGGAGATTCGTCGAGATCCCGCACCGCATCGCGCGCGCGCCTCGCGTCGCCGGACCGCAGAATCTCCTCGATTGCGGGAAAGATCGTGAGTTCCCGGTCTCGCGTGCCGAGGGACTTCGTGGCCTCGCCCAGGACCTCTCTCCTCCCGACCGCGAGGGATTCGAGATCGTTCACTGCAGAGCGGAGGTCCCCGCTCGCGCGCTCGACGATGAAATCGAGGACGTCGTCCGCGACGGAGACGCCCTCCTTGGCGGCAATGCCGCGCAGGATATTTTTCATGGCGTCATCGTGAATGCCTTGAAATTTTATCGTCTTGCATAGACGCTTCAGGGACGAGGACCGTCGCGTCAGAGCGTAGTAATCGTTCACGATGAGCACGATGGGCTGCCGGGTCGACTGGATCATCGTGACGATCGCTTGGACGCCGCCCTTGTCCTCCCGGCCGAAGATGTTGTCCGCCTCATCGAGGACGATTAGCTTGCGCCCTCCCTCTTCCGTCCGCAAGAACTCGCCGGTGTCCGTGAACGTCTGGAGGGTGGCCCCGCGGCCCGCGACGTTGTGGATCGCCGCTGCGTTCCGGCTGTCGGAGGCGTTCATCTCGATGACGGTCCAGCCCATCTCGCCCGCGAGGGCCAGGGCCGCACTCGTTTTCCCGATGCCCGGGTCGCCCTGGAGGATCAGAGCTCGCTTGTCCGGCCGACCGCGGTTCCAGGACTCGGCCCACTTGCGGAGTTCCGCGACCGCGCTTGGATTCCCGACAACCTCGTCCAGAGTCTTCGGCCTGTACTTCTCCGTCCAGCTCGTCATCCGCAGCGCGCAGAACCGCGGTCGAGCGCATAACCCTATCACCGGGGGGCCGGAATCGGTTGGTTTAGCCATTACATACGTTTTGTTTAGCTGTAACAGAACACGTGATATAATTCAATGTCCATGCTAAACTCCACTTCCGTAGCTCACTTGTGTACGTCCGAGTGAGACCGCTCGAACGCGTCGCACAGTTCTTGCAGGAATTCGTCGTACGTCTTGCGGAACTTCAGTCGGTACAGGCGATCGCGGGTTTCCGTCGTCAGCTGAATCGTCGTGAGCTCCTTGACACTCTTTGCCACGGACCTCGCCACGGACCGTAGTTCTATGGGACCATATAGGGCTATGGGTTGTCAATCCGGCCCTCCGCATACGCTCGGTAGACCGAACCAGTATGGAGACGCCGACTCCCCTATCCAAGATTCAGGGACGATGAAGGACCCAATGGGCGGCGCCTGACTCCATGATCGCGTTGCAGGCACGGCAAAGGACACGAAATCCCGGCTCCCCTCGGAGAATCTTGAAGCCTACGTCTGCAGCGTGGCTCCTCTTCAGAGCTCGAATTCGACGACCTCGTAGCTCACGGCGCCTGGACGCGCGGTATTCCTCTGGATGGGCCTTTCTCCATCGTTTCACAGCCGCGCTAGATTTCCATGGCATGAACGTGCAAGGATGAAGACTAGATATCCACCCATCGTGGAGGGGTGAGTGAAACTGAGGACTCGCGCGGCGACTCAGCTCTCGTAGTCCTCGAGTCGGAGCTGCGGAGGGATCGCTTTCTTCTGATCCGGTCGGCGGATGCGCCGCTGCATCTCGTTCTGCACGCGGTTGAACGTGTCGATCTCGATGAGCGGCTCGTGCTTTCCTTTGCGGATTCCGCCGTTCAGCCGCGCGAGGCCGCAGTACACCGGGTTGCTCAGGATGTTCGCGATCGTCTGGCTTGCCCACGACCGACCCGTCTTCGTGCGGTATCCCTCCCGATTGAGCTCTTGGCAGATTTTCGCGATGCCCTTCCCCTCGAGGTACCGGCGGAAGATCAGGCCGACCACGCGGGCCTCTTCCTGCTTCACCTGGAGGACGCCGTTCACGTAGTCGTAGCCGTAGGGGCTCGCATACGTCAGGAAGGCGTTGGCCTTCTTGACCGCGCTATTCAGCGCCTCCGCGCTCTGCTGGCCTCTTGCGCGCCGCAGGACCTCGCGCTCGTTCAGCCCCCGCTCCACGCACAACTTCTGGAGGCCCTCCTCCTCGGAGCCGGCACCGTAGTGCTGGAGGAACTCCCGCTGCGAGCCGAACCGCATAAAGATCTCCCAGAAGAGGAGGGCGTCCGCGGGCGCTCCGTCCGCACAGTGTTTACAGAGGACCACCTTCTCCCGGCGGATCGTCGGGTCCGCGCGGGGGTTCGCGTCGACCTCGTGGTTCACGAGATTCTTCGTGGTCCAGCAGCGCTGGCAGCGTCCGTCCATGCCTCATGCCTCCAAGAGGACGGGGGGCGAGCGTGCGTTCGACAACAGGGCGCGCGACCGCAGGCATTCCTGGGCCTCGTTGAACGTGTCGACGGATATGACAGGATCGTGCTCCGCCTTGCGTACGTATCCGTCCCAGCGGAGGTAGCCGGCATAGATTGGGTTGTGGAGAATCCGGTACACCTTGACTGCGGTCCATCCCGTTCCGCGCTTCGTTTTGCACCCGAGTTCGTTCAAGTCCGTGGCGATCTCTTCGAGAGTTCTCCCCTCGAGACATTCCTCGAAGATCTCCCGCACGACGTCCGCTTCGTCCTCGTCCATCCGGAGCTGTCCTTCAACCACGTCGTAGCCGAGGGGCGCGTGAAATCCCAGGATTCCGGGTCCCGTTTTCGCCTTCTGGGACATGCCCATGTACACGCGCTCGCCGATCTGCTCGGACTCGAGCTGGGCGATGCGCTGGATGATGTCCATGACGAACCGGCCCATGGCCGTTGAGGTATCGAGGGACTCCGTCGCGGAGACGAAGTCCTTCCCCCACTCCTGGAGGGTGTCCATCATCTCCATGAAGTTCCGGGCGTTGCGATGGATGCGGTCCATCTTGATGACGAGGAGCGCGTCCCACCGATCCCGTTCTGTCATCATCTTCTGGTATGCCGGACGGCGCGTGTTCCGTCCCGAATGACCGTCATCGATGTACGTCGCGGCAACGGACCAGTCCCGGGCGCGGCAGTATGCCTCGAGGCGCTCGCGTTGCGCCTCCAGGGAAAAGCCCTCCTTGGCTTGGTCCTCGGTCGACACTCTAGTGTAAACTGCGACGCGGACCATGTGCACCCATCCCGTCGCAGCGAAGCAACGTTGAAGTAAAAAAGACTAACGGTCGGACGAAAGTCTGACGTGCGAGCGTGCCATCGCGCTTCGGCGCAGGCAATGGCGAACGAGGAACCGGCACCGCTTATTTTTATCTATCCAACTGGATAGTTATCAGCGAAGGAACCGAATCCATGCTAAGACTTAGCACGGAAAGTAAGAGGTTTCGTCTGAGCTATAATATTATAATGAGAATCGTTACCGGCGTTGTTATTATATGTGTTATCTGTCTACATTGTATCGGAATAATACATGTCAGTGGATATTAATCAGGGTTTCTTCTCGCCACGCAATTCCGCGAGGACTTCCTTCGCACGATCCATCCTCACCTTCCGCTCCCTCACGAGGATTTCCGCCACGCGGTCGACCTCGTCGCCCACCGCCCCCATGGATGCGGCGATATTGCGGGCATGCAGGGACATGTGACCTCGTTGAATCCCTTCTGTGGTCAAGGCCCGCAATGCGGCGAAGTTCTGCGCGAGGCCCACGGCGGCGATGACCTCCGCGAGTTCCTGCGCGGTCTTCACTCCGAGCAGACGGACGTTCGCCTTGGCGGTCGGGTGGACCGCGGTCGCGCCGCCGACGAGGCCTACGGCGAGCGGGAGCTCAATCGTCCCGACGAGGTCACCGTCTGCGTCCTTCTCCCATGCGGTGAGGGAGCGGTAGCCGCCGGCCTTCCAAGCGGCGAAAGCGTGGGCGCCGGCCTCGACGGCCCTCCAGTCGTTCCCCGTCGCCACGACGACCGCGTCGATGCCGTTCATGATTCCCTTGTTATGGGTCGCACATCGGAACGGGTCCGAATCCGCGAAGGCGTACGCCTCCAGGATGCCATCGACGACGTCCTCGCCTCCGATCGCCTCCCTCGCGAAGACCGCGCGGGCCCGCGAGAGCCGCTTCACGGCGAGGTTCGAGATAATCCGGAGGTATACGCGGCCTCCCGTCCACTTCTCGATTTGCGGCGCCACGGCCTCCGCCATCGTGTTGACTGCGTTCGCGCCCATCGCGTCGCGGCAATCGACGATGAGATGGGTGATGACCATGGGACCACGGGGCGTCTCAACGACGCGAACCTCCACGTCCTTTGCGCCCCCGCCGAGCTTCACCAGGAGTGGGTCCTTCTCGTTCGCGGTCGACAGGATCTCGTCCCGATGCCCGAGGATCGTTAGGCGCGCCCCGTGCGGATCCGGCACGCCCACGAGCTGGATCTGGCCGATCATGACAGGGCCCGTCGTGCTCGTTGTGAAGCCGCCGCGCTCACGGGCCATCTTCGCGGCGTTCGAGGCTGCCGCAACGACGCTCGGCTCTTCGATCGCCATGGGGATCAGGTAGTCCCGTCCGTTGATCCGAAAGTTGACGGCGACCCCGAGGGGGATCGGCATGCTCCCGACCACGTTTTCGATCATGCGGTCGATCTGTTCGAACTTCAGGGCACCCGTGCTGCGGATCGTGTCGATTTCCGCGTCGGTGAGCTCCCCGAACTCCCGGATAGCCTTCCAGCGGTCCTCGGGGCTCCGCTTGTAGAAACCGGACAGGTCCGAGCTCTTCATTCCCGCACCGCGCGAGGAAGAGGGCTCTCCCGCCATAAAGGCATCGAGGAAACGGTCCCCTCACGCGGAAAGGAATCGGCCGTCCGGCTCAGACCTTCGCGCCGCACTTGCCGCAGAACGTGGCTCCGGGCGCGAGCGGCGAGCCGCAGTTGCGGCAGGTCATCTGCGCAGCCGGCGCGCCGCTCGGTGGCATCCCCGCCGGAGGCATTCCGCCCGGCGGCGGGGCCCACTGCTGCTGCGGCATCATCATCGGCGGCATTCGATCCTTCCGCACGACGAGGTAGATGATCAGTCCGATGAGTCCGAAGAGGAGCACGATGATGAGCCAGAGAACGCCACTCATCCCTCGGGTCTCCGCGTCGCGGTACACCCAGATCGCGATGAGGATGGAGACGACGAAAAGGGCGACAAAGAAGAGACAGAGCGCCCCGCCGAAGAAGAATTCGATTTGGAAAGCCAGCAATCCAGCCAAGATCCCGCCGAGCATGAGCGGCCTTGCCCCCCCGGTCGCCGGATGCGAATCTCCCTATTTAAAACGTTCCGGCTGCGCTTGGCCATTTGCCCATCGTCTCAAATCGCGCGGGTGCACCGCGCGTGAACAGTTCTCGAACCGCCCGTTAGAAATCTATAAAGGAGTGACGAATCATGTCGCCGGCGGGGAAACCATGGAGGAGCAGAAGGCACCTTCCGGCGAGGCCGCAAAGCCCGCCGCGAAGAGCAAGGCTTTGTGGATTGTAATCGCGGTGATCGTAGTGGTAGTGGTCGTCTTGCTGGCGGCCGTGCTTGGCGGGCTTTTCGCCCCGGCGGCAGCCAAACCGGCACTCCGGATCGGCAGCCTCCTATCGCTGACCGGTGGTCTGGACGACTTCGGACCCGGCGATACGAAAGGGGTGCAGCTCGCGGTCGAACAAATCAACGCCGCGGGCGGGGTTCTGGGTCAGCAGGTTCAGCTCTTCAGCGAGGATGATCAGACGGACGCGACAGCCGCGGCGGGTGCCGCCACGAAGCTGATCACGACGAATCGAGTGAATGCCATCGTGGGCGCGCAGTTCTCCGGCGGCTCGATCGCCTCTCTTACGATCGCAAAGAGCAGCGGCGTTCCGCTGGTGTCGCCCTCCGCGACGTCGCCTGCGTTGTCGAACCTGTCCCTTACCGGCGGCTGGTTCTTCCGGACCACGCCGAACGACAACCTCCAGGGCGTCGTCGCGGCGGACTACCTCTACAAGAACCTCACTCTGAGGTACGTCAACATCATGGCCAGGAACGACGCGTATGGGAACGGCTTGGCCGGCGTCGTCAAGACGAGGTTCACCGCCCTTGGGGGGACAGTGAACCGGACGGAAATCGTCCCCCTGGCGCTCGCGGACTACTCGAGCAACCTGCAGACCGTATTCGCGTCGAACCCTCAGGCGGTGTACTTCATCGCCTTCACGGACGAGGGCTTGACGATCATGAAGCAGTGGCAGCAGGGCCTCTCCGCGAATCCCGGATGGGATCGGAAATGGGTGTTTGCGGAAGGGCTGAAAAGCCAGCTGTTCATGGACCAGCTCAGGGCCCCGGCGGTCGGAGTCGACGTGACGAAGATCCAGGGTACCAACCCCGTCACCGGGTTCGGTTCCGTCTACGCCAGCTTCGCGTCGCAGTACAAGGCGAGGTTCTTCAACCAGACCCCCGTCCTGTACGCGGACAACGCGTACGACGCGGCCTACGTAATTGCACTTGCCGCCCAGAAGGCAGGAGCGGTCGACGGGGCCTCAATCAAAGCCCAAATCCGCAGCATTGCTACCCCGCCAGGGACGGTCATCAAGCCGGGCGAGTGGTCGAAGGCCGTGGCAGAAATCGCCGCAGGCCGTGACATCGACTGGGAGGGAGCGGCAGGGTCGGAGAACTTCGACGCGAACGGCGACGTGACAGGTCCCTACGAGATCTGGGGTGTGAATTCGACCTTCAAGCTGTACCGGGTCGCCTTCATCCCCGAGTCGATTATCCAGCCGGCGCCCCCGTTTCCGCTGGCGAGCCAGTCCGTTCCAATGATGAACGGATTCCTGGTCAAGGTTCAGGCCATCGTCTCGTCGCGGTGGGACTGAACCCCCTTCCCTTTCTTTTCGCTCTTTTCGCGCCGGTCTAGGCGTAGCCATCAGCCACCGAGGTAGAGTTTCGCCACCTGGGGATCCTGGAGCAGACCTTGCCCCGTGGCCTCAAACCGGTTCCGACCGGTCTCGAGGACGTATCCACGGTCCGCGATCGCGAGTGCCTTTTTCGCGTTCTGTTCGACGAGGACCACGGCTGTCCCCTTCTCGTTGATTTCCGCGATTTTCGAGAACACCATGTCGACGAGCTTCGGCGCGAGCCCGGCGGACGGCTCATCGATCAGCAGGACCTTCGGGTCCAGCATCATCGATTTCGCCAGGGCCACCATCTGTTGCTCCCCGCCGCTGAGGGCCCCTGCCCGCTCGCGCAGTTTCGGCTGGAGATTCGGGAACAGCTCGATCGTCTCCACCGCTCGCTCTCGAATCTGCGCATCCGTCATCATGCGAGATCGCGAGTCGGGCTCTTGTGGGCGGTTCCAAGGGAGCGGAATCGGCGAGATGCGCCGGGTGATGGCGCCCATCTCCAGGTTCTCCAAGACCGTGAGGCTCGGGAAGGTATTGTTCGATTGAGGGACGTAGGCCAGTCCCATGAGGACGCGGTCCCGGGGCTGGAATCCGGTGATGTCCTTCCCCCGGAATGTAATCCGCCCGCCGGTCGGACGAAGGAGACCGAAGATCGTCTTGATGAGCGTCGACTTCCCCGCACCGTTCGGTCCGATGACGACGACCATCTCGCCTTCGTCGAGGACCATGGAGACGCCGTGGAGGATCTCCATCTCGGCGTACCCGGAGTGGAGGTCCTCGGCCTGAAGGAGCGTCGTTATCCCCCCAAGTACGACTCGATTACGACCGGGTCCGCCTTCACCGTGGCCGGGGTGCCCTCGGCGATCTTACGCCCCTGGTGCATCACGATCACACGGTCACAGCGGTTCATCACGACGTTCATGTCGTGCTCAATCAGGAAGAAGGTCCTCCCCTCACCACGCAGGCGTTCGATCAGGTCCATCAGGTTCGCGGCCAGGGTGAGGTTCACTCCCGCGACCGGCTCGTCGAGCAGGACAATCGCCGGGTCGGACATAAGGGCGCGCGCAAGCTCGAGGAGTTTCTTCTGGCCTCCGGACAGCCCTTTCGCGTGTTCATTGGCCAGGCCGTCAAGCTGCGTTAGCGCAAGTATCTCGCGGGCCCGGGCGCGCCACCGCTTCTCGTCTCTCTGGACCGTTCGCGGGCGAACGAACAGATTGAGCAGCTGTTCCCCGGAGTTTTTCTTCGCGGCGAGGACGACGTTCTCGAGGACCGTCAGATTCCGGAATTCGTGGGGAATCTGCCACGTCTTCGTCAGCCCGAGTCGGACGATTTCATAGGGGGGAAGGCCGTCAATCCGCGCCCCGTTGAACCAGATCTCACCGCCGTCCGGGCGATACAGTCCCGCCACGATGTTGAACAGAGTCGACTTGCCCGCGCCGTTGGGACCGATGAGGCCGGTAATCGATTTCGGGAAGACGGCCAGAGTGCAGCGGTCGACCGCCTGGATGCCACCGAACGCTTTCTGGACCTCCTGCACCCGCAAGATTGAGTCGGCGTCCATACGGGGCAGGTCACCTCAGCGCGCGCTTCCTCTCCCGGAGGACACCCTCCGGGCGGAAGAGGATTAGGAGGATCAACAGGACGCCGATGATCATGATTCGAATGTAGAAGATCGTATCCCGCAACTGGGCGGGTGCCAGGTCCTTGAGCTGGACGGAGCCCCACTCCATCCCGTAGATTAGGAATGCACCGAGTACCGCCCCCCGGAGGTTGCCGGCCCCTCCCACGATAACCATGACCCACACGGAAAAGGTCACGGTCGGGGCGAAGCTGCCGGACGGCTCGATATACAACAGCGCCACGGCGAATAGGGCTCCCGCGAGCCCCATGATGGCACCTCCTAGGGCGAACGCCTGGAGTTTGTACCGGTATGCGTTTTTGCCGAGAGCCATCGTCGCCTCCTCGTCGTCCCGGATCGCGCGCAGGACACGACCCCATGGCGACTCCGCCATGAACTGGAGGACGAGGAGCAAGGCGAGGAGGATCGCGCCCCCGACGGCGACGAACGTCACGGCGCTGAGGAACGGGTCGGGCGGAACATGCTGGATCAGAGGAGGGATCAGGATGAGTCCGATCGTCCCGCCTGTCGTGGATTCCAGGTTGATCGCGAAGATCCGAAGAATCTCCGCGAAGGCGATCGTCGCAATCGCGAGATAGTCTGCGCGGAGCCGAAGCGCCGGGATGGCGATGAGAGCGGCCGTCAGGCCGGACACGACCATCGCGAGGAGGGCTCCCACGACGAACGGGAGGCTGTATCCGCCGAGGTGACCGGGATACACCGTGACGCCCCCGATGATGATGGGCGGAGACAAGGGAGTGATCGCGATCGCGGTCACGTATGCTCCGACGAGAAAGAACCCCGCGACACCCGCGTTGAAGAGGCCCGTGTATCCCCATTGGAGGTTGAAACCCAGGGCGAGGACGGAGAAGACGATTGCGATGCTGACGTAGAAGCCGATGTTCGTGAGGAGCCCCGTGTCGATGGCCATCCGTCATCCTCCTCGTCCGTCGCCTTCGGCTCGCTCGGCGGATGTCCGTTTCCCCGACAAGAGGCGGGAAACCCTCTCCACGAAGAACGTTCGGGGCGCGAAGGCAGGTGGTCGACCCGCGATCCCCCACGGCCGAAGGAGGAGCACTCCGATCATGATGAAGAAGGGGACCGCGACCTTGTATGCGGTCGAATGTTCCAATCCAATGACGTCGGGACGACCGAGCCAGAGCAACAGGGGAACGGACATCTCCTGAGACAGGCCGACGATGAGGCCCCCGAGCATCGCCCCGTAGGGGGAGCCGATGCCTCCGACGATGACGGCGGCGAAGATGAGGAGGAGAACCTCGAATCCCATCGTCGGTTTCACGACCGCGACCAAGCCGAGGAGGATGCCAGCCGTTGAGGCGAACGAACAACTGACAGCCCACGCCGCATACCGCACCCGTTTCGTGTCAATCCCGGTCGCCTTCGCGAGTTCCAAGTTGTCGGCGGTCGCACGCATCGCTTTGCCCAGGTTCGTGTACTTCAGCAAGACATGCAGCGAGAACATGAAGGAGAGTCCGATGGCGAGGGTCGCGAAATCCCGGATCCAGTGGAAGCCGAGACCGGGAACGATCGGGATTTCCCCAATCGCCGTCACGTCGTAGTTCCACTGCTGGGTCGATGCCGTGGCTCGAATGCCGTTCTGGATGATGAGTCCCACCCCGACGGAAGCGACCAGGGGAGCGACCGGGCCGCGTCCCTCGAGTCGGCGGAAGATGAGCAATTCGAGGACGATGCCAAACGCCCCGAGCGTAACGAACGCGACAACGAATCCCGCGACCAGGCTGATGCCGCCGAACAGGTTCACGAGCAGGGCCACGTATGCCCCGAAGGTCATCAGGTCCCCGTACGCGAAGTTCGCGAACCCTCGGATTCCGTAGATCAGGGAGAGACCGATTGCGGCGACGATCACGATGCTCCCGACACGTAGACCCGCGAGGGTGTAGCCGAGGATGCCCACGCCGAAGAATGCTGCGAGCAGGGCGCAGAAGGCCAAGAAGATCGCGGCCACGACGATGGCACGGAGGAGCTGTCGGCGCACCCTCGGGCTGAGGCGGAGTGCGTCCCATCGGGATTGCCAGGCCCGGGTCTCTTCGGCCGATTCCGGCTCGGAAGTGCCGACCATGGTACGGTTCGACACGCGCGGAACGTCGGGAATCCCATTTAACCTTTCTGCGGTTCCGAGGAAAGGCTTTACATGCGGAGGAGGCCTGTCTCGCTCGTGCGGATTGACCGCGTCGTGTTACTCGCTCCGTCCGGGGAAAAACACCTCGTCGTCCTGAATGCGGACACGCTGACCGTCCCCTCCGTCGGCGTCGTTCGCGCGGACACATTGCGCGCGTCGATCGGACGGCGCTGGACGGTCGGCGATCGCGCGTTTCTCGTCCTCACGCCATCCGTCCGAGACCTGCTTGGTTCCGTCCGCCGCGAGGCCCAGATCGTGGGTCCGAAGGACGCCCCCGCGATCGTGTGGAACTGCGACTTGAAGGCGGGGGATCTCGTCGTCGAGGCCGGCGCGGGATCGGGAGCCCTCACCGTGGCCTTGGCGCGGGCGGTCGGACCGAACGGCCTCGTGGCGACGTACGATGTGCGCGCCGACTTCCTGGAAATCGCCCGGGGGAACGTGAACGCCGCGGGGCTCCACGAGGTCGTCCAGTTCCACGTTGGCGATGTCCGCGGCGGAGTCGCCGAACGGGATGCAGACGCGTTCGTCCTCGACATCCCGGATCCTTGGGCGGCCGTGCCGACCGTCTCGGATGCGCTCCGGCCGTGCGGCCATTTCGCCTCGTATTCGCCGAACATGGAGCAGGTGAGCCGGACCGTCGCAGCCCTCCGGGGGGGCCCGTTCGTGGAAATCCGGACCATCGAAATTATCGAGCGGGAGATCGTCGCCCACGAGGCGGGGACGCATCCGTCTTTCGCGCCCCTCGGCCACACAGGTTACCTGACCTTTGCACGCAAGGTGCTCGACACGTTCTAATACGCGCCCCGGAGTGCGGCGCCGACGATGGCCTCGGACCCGACGACGTTCGCTGTGACCACGTTCGTCGCGATCTTCGCGATCGTGAACCCGATCAACGCGACGACGTTCTTCGTCGTTCTCACGCGCTCTTATCCGAAAGCGACGAAGAAGCGCGTGATCGAGCGGGCGGTCCTCGCGGCCACGGCGACCCTTCTCGTCTTCGCGTTCGCGGGGAACTACATCTTCGCGTTCCTCGGGACGTCGCTGCCCGCATTCCGGATCGCGGGCGGGATCCTCCTGTTCTCGATCGCCTTCTCGATGATGCAGGGAGAACGCTCCCGCACCCAGCTCACGGCCCAGGAACGCCAGGAGGCCCTGGAACAGGAGACCGTCGGCATCGTGCCGCTCGGGATTCCGATGCTCGCGGGACCGGGGGCGATCACGACGGTGATGGTGCTCATGGCCGAGGCCTCCTCCCCGTTGGAGACGATGAGGGTCGCGGTCATCATCACCTCGATCCTCGTGACGATGGGCCTCGGCTGGCTCATGCTCGCGAACGCGGATCGGATCTTCAGCCGCCTCGGGCGGACCGGTGCGTACGCGATCTCGCGGATCATGGGCCTGCTCCTCGCGGCCATCGCCGTGCAGTTCATCATCCTGGGGATCCAGGGCGCGTACCTGGATTACTTCCGACCGCTCCTTTGACGCCGACGCATCAGGGCAGAAGCATCGGCTGCATCCGCTGCGGCTGGACCACGTGACGCGCCAGGCGCGTGAACCGCTCCGGGTATTCCGTGTGGACCGGGATCACGGCCTTGGGGGCGATCGCCTCGAGCATCTCGCCGACCTCGCGCTCGCTCAGGTGGCCGGAGGCGTGGAGCTGATGCCGGACGAACCCGAAGCGGTTGAGCCAGTTCGTCAGGACGGCGTCGTTTACGTCGTCTTCCTCGAACGGCTCGCTCTTCGAATGGATGAACGGCGAGCCCGGCGGGGCCCGAAGGTCCACGAGCTCGGGGAGGTGCCAGAAGTCGAGTTGCACGAGATAGTCCGACGGCGTCTTCTCGATCTCCTGTGCCGTCACGACACGGTCCTTCATCATCGCCTGGAGATCCTTCTCCCATGGGCCCATCATCCGCATCTGGCGATCGTACAACAGGAGGGCGTCCTCCTTCGTGATGTCGGGCACCCGGATCCGGGTATCCTTGAGGAGGGTGAGCAGGAGGTGCGCGGTCTTCCCGTTCACGACGAACTTCCGGCCGACGTCCCGCGCGACCTCAAAGAACGTCCGGATCCGGTCGACGTCCCGGCCGGGGAAGGTGACCACAGCGAGTTTCTCCTTCAGCGGCTCCAGGAGCTGAATCGCGCCCGCCTTGACGTCCGCCTCTGTCAGGTTCTCCCGCGGGTCGTCCGGGGTGACGCGCGTGCCTTCCGTGATCAGGGCGATCGGCTTGGCGGCCGCGGCGGCGGCGATGAAGTCCTCCGTAAGCTGTTTCATGGGTCCGTGGTGCCGCAGGTCGCCCGTGTACGCGATTGCGCCCTCGCTCGTGTGCAGGATGTACCCGTACGCCGCCGGGGCGCTGTGGTCCACGTGGATCGGTTCGACCTCGACGCCGTCCACGGTCGTCGCCTGGCCGGAGCGGAACGTGTCGTACGGATGCGCGCCGAGGCGCAGATTCGGTTGGCGCGCGGTCGTGTCGAGCGACTCGAGGATCGTTCGGGCGCCTTCCCCTAGGTGCACGGGGATGTTCGGGTCCACCCACCGCAGGTGCTGCGTGTGGTCGTAGTGGACGTGCGTGATGAAGATCGCCGAGAACGCGGGGGGCTGCCAGGCCATGTCCGTGGGGTCGAGGGCCTCCGCGGAGTACAACCCGGGGATCCGCGGCATGAGATCCAGGGCGAAGTAGTCCCGCAGACCGAAGCGGTCCCTCGGCCCGAGGAACTCGGCGAAGTAGTCCTCCCCGAGGTCGAAGGGCGCGCCCATGTCGAGCCAGATCCGCGCGTCGCGGTCCTCGACGAGGATCTTGTTCCCGCCGATCTCGCCGACGCCGCCGTAGAAGGTGAGCTTCGCCACGTCCCGCTCCCGCACCTCAGTCCGCGAGATGCGTCACGATCACGTCCCGCACCGCCTTCATGGAACGGAAGCTCAGGATCAGGCGTCCCTCCGGATCCGTCTTGAAGAGGCGCTTTTCGACGGTCTCCGCCGGGGCGACGAGCATCGATCGGATCCTCCCCGTCTTCGTCTCCATGATGAAATCCGAAAGGATCCCGAGGATCTGGCCGTCCTCCGTCATCACCGTCTTCCCCTTCAGTTCCGTGACAAAGACCTTCATGCCGCGCCCCGCCCGCGTATCCCGGCCTCCGTATTTTTCCTTTCGGGAGGGATGTGCCCGGATGGCGGGTTCAACGTTCCGTCAGACCGTCGGAATCGATTTCTAACGAATGGCGGACCGTCGCGACGTCACGTTCTTATACGCCGCGCGCCGTCCTTTCCCCCGCTCCCACGCCCAGGTGTGCCCATGGACCCCGTCGTGATCGAACGCAGCTGTTTCGTCGGCTTGGTGACGTCCGCCGTGGAGGCGTACAACCGCGAGACGAACGGTTTCCTCGTCGGGAACCGCTCGACCCGCATGTTGAGGCAGCGTCCTCGCGAGGTCACGGTCCTGCGGGCTGCGTATCCGTTGCAGACGGAGGAACGCAAGCCGAACTGGGTCGCGCACGGAAACGTGAAGGCGTTCCGCCGCGCGCAGCGCACGATGGAGAACATGGACGTCGGGTACGAGGTCCTGGGCGGGTTCCACAGCCACACGGGCCATGACGGCGACGCGGAGCTCTCGAAGACGGATCTCGAGTACGTGGCCCAGGAGCTCCAGCGGCTGCGACGTTCCGGGTCCGAGGACGCGCGGTGGCTCGAGGTCGTCGTGGCCCTCCGCCGGAAGGAGTGGGCTCGCTCCCACGGGGTCGGTTGGACCACGCGCACGTATCGCCGCAAGCTCGGCTGCACGGTGGCGATCGATCCCACGCACGGGTACGACATGACCCTCGCCGGGTACTGGGTGCGTGCCCAACCCGACGGCGCGCCCGACCGCTGGAACGTCGTGGCCACGGAGGAGTCGCGGCTCCTCCTGCCTTGGTCCCGTTGACTTATCGTGGCAGCTGGCCGCTCTGGCCTAGGAATGCGCGCCGGCCCATGCGGTTGCTCAGCAGTTCCTGGATCCGCTTCGGGTGCGGCACCATGTCGATCGTGATCGAATCGTCTCCCGTGTCGACGACCAGGGATCCGATCCGCAGGATCCGCTGCACGAAGCTCTGCTGAAGATCCACTCGCTCGAGCTGCGTGTAAGGGACCATGGCGGTCCTTTTGTTGAGGATCCCGTCCTCTCGGATGATCTTGTTGTCCGTAACGATGTACCGCGTCGTCTTCTGCTTCAGCTCCGCGGTCAGGAAGGCCACGAGGGCGAGGAACAGGAAGAAAATCGCGAGGAGTGTGCTCAGGTTCCACCCGGCGATGTTCGGCAGGTCGAACGTCGGTGCGAACCACCGAACGACCCGGAAGAAGAAGACCGCCGCAAGGATCAGGAAGAAGATCGCGGTCACGTAGAATCGAAAGGCGATCAGCCGCGTGGGCCGCGTCATGAGAAGGGTCTGTTCGCCGGAGTACATCCGCTAGCCGTCCGCCGGAGCCATCCGAAGGGCTCGATAAAACGCTTTCGACCTCCCGGGAGAGCGGTCACGGAGCGTCGAGGGTGGCCCGTCGACAGAAGAATGTTCTTATCGTCGGAACGACCATCTGTCCTGGGCGCAGTATGACGGTCCTCTTCGGCACGCTCGGCTGGAGGCCCCAGAGCCTCATCCCGTCGATCCGTGGGACGGAAGGCCTCGAGCGTGTCGTCGTGTACCACAGCGACCACGCGAAGAGCCGTGAGGCCCGGTCGCGCGTGATCGAGTTTTGCCGGTCGCTCGGCGTGCCTGCGAGTGGCGTCGAGCTCAGCGACGCGTTCGACCTGCTCCATTGTGCATCCCAGATCCGCTCGGACGTCCGAAAGGAGACGGCGAGCGGCTCGAGCGTGCGCTTCAACATCGCGGGTGGGACGCGGCTGATGAGCAGCGCGGCGCTCCTCGTCTGCATCCTCGAGGGCATCCCGGCCACGTACGTCCACGATGAGACATACCAGGAGATCCCGCTCCCCCTCCTCCATGTCGCGTACGGGGAGGGCCTGACGACGAAGCAGCGCGAGGTCCTCGGCTTCCTCGTGAAGAACCGGGACCGAGACTTCACGGAGACGGCCTTGGCCAAGTCCCTCGGCGTGCACAAAGCGACGATGAACCATCACCTCCGGGAACTCGAGCGGAAGGGCGCGATCGAGCGGCTGCCGGATCCGGACGACGCGCGCCAGCTCATCGTGAAGCCGGCACCGGGGATGGACCTCCTCATCGGGTGACCGAATGCCGCAACGCACGCTCGTGGCCACGATGGGCACGGACGATCGGCAGGTCCTGCCCGCGATGCGCCTCATGCCGTACGACCGGCTCGTCCTCGTGGCCGCCGAGGAGGCCTTCGATTCCGCGGGCTTTCGTCGTCTCGAGGCGATCGAACCGCTCCTTCACAGGGTTCCCGTCGACCCGTACGACTTCCTCTCCTGTCTCGAGGCGGTCCGGCAAGCGGTCCGCGAGGCGTCCCGAGACGGACCTGCGCGGATGAGCGTGGGCGGCGGGTCGAAGATTCTGTCGAGCGCCGCGATTCTCGCGGCGTTCCAGGAAGGCGTCGAAGCGTGGTACTGCGACCCCGAGCCGATCCGACTTCCCGTCTTGCGTGGGATCCGGCTTGTCGAGGCCTTCGCCCGAGAGGAGCAGACGCTCGGTCGGCTCGTTCGCGGCCCCGTCGCGCTCGACCGCCTTGTCCGGTCCGCCGCCCGTCACGGCCTGTCGCGATACCTCGCGACTCGCGCCGTGCGGTCTCTCACCGCAAAAGGCCTCTTGGACATGCAGGTGGTCGAAGGCACGACGGTGGTTCGACCGACAGCCGTCTTCCCCGCACTGAGGCCGCACCTCCGCGGACCACCGGGAAAGGCCTAAGAGGAGGCAGGGCATCCCCGGGCCGAGGCCCGCCCTCATGGTCCGCGTTCGCGTAGAAGTCCATCTCAAGAAGGGCGTGACCGACCCGGAGGGGGACAACGTGCAGAAGGCACTGAAGCTCCTGGGGTTCAAGGGGGTCCGGGGCGTTCACAGTTC
>CAMTUI010000034.1:0-29158 GCA_947084985.1 Methanobacteriota archaeon
ATCGAGGAACTCCTGATGCAGCTCCTTCACCGCCTCGGGGTGTTCGAGGACCACCTCGGGCGTGAAAGGCCCGGGCTGGACGTAGCCCCGCTTCTCGAGCTCGAGGAGGTAGCCACCGTCGCCGAGGACGACGCCCTTCGAGAGGCGCTCGAGAATCCCCGCACTTCGGGACCCCGTTTTCCGGGACGGACGCCGCGCGGATGCCACGAGGGGCGAGGATGGACGCCCTCGGCTTATACTTTGATACATCGAGTATTCTGGACCGACCTCCCCGCGGCTGTCCATTAACGATACATAGGCCGCCCGCGGTCCCCGGCCCATGCAAGGCGCGTGGGACGCCGTCGTCGTGGGCGGCGGTCACAACGGCCTCGTCGCCGCGGCGTACCTCGCAAAGGCGGGCCTCAAGGTCCTGGTCCTCGAACGCCGGCACGTGGTCGGCGGAGCGAGCGTCACGGAGGAGATCTTCCCCGGCGTCAAGTTCTCCCGCCTCGCATATTCCGCGGGCCTCCTGAGACCGGAGATCATCCGCGATCTCGACCTCGCGCGGTTCGGGTACGAGGCCCATCCGTTCGACCCGCAGTTCTTCCTCCCGTTCCCGAACGGGGACTCGATCCTCCTCTGGAACGACAACGAACGGAACTACAAGGAACTCGCGCGGTTCTCGAAGAAGGACGCGGACGCGTACCCGAAGTACGTGCAGTTCTGGACGGGGGTCATGGACCTCATCGAGGCGATGGTCCTCCAGGCACCGCCGCCACTCCCCGACCTCCTGGGCATGTTCCGAGGGGCCGACGCGGAGGAACTCGCGAAGCGCATCCTGCTGCAGAGCGCTGCGGATCTCCTCGACGAGTTCTTCGAGTCCGAGGAGGTGAAGGCGATGCTCGTCACCGCCACGACGATCGGTCTGCCGGCCGGGCCGAGGACGCCGGGCACGGCCCTCATGCTCGGCCACATGCTCCTCCACGAAATCAACGGCGTGAAACAGACGTTCGGGTATGCGAAGGGCGGGATGGGCGGAATCGCGTTCGCGCTCGCGCGGGCCGCGGAGCACCACGGGGCGACCGTCCGGACGTCCGCGGGCGTGAGGAAGATCATGACGTGCGAAGGGCGCGCGGTCGGGGTGGAGCTCGTGGACGGCACGCGCATCGACGCGCGCATGGTCCTCTCGAGCGTCGACATCAAGACGACGTTCCTGAGCCTCCTGGAGCCGGAGGGGATCGACCCGGACTTCCTCGCGCGGGTCCGGCGGATCAAGGCGACCGGCGTCGTCACGAAGGTGAACTGCCTCTTGACGGAGCTCCCTGATTTCACGTGCCGCCCGGGGAGGACGGTCCAGCCGCACCACAAGGGCTACATGGACATCTGTCCCTCCGTCGACTATCTCGAGAAGGCGTGGGACGACGCGAAGTGGGGCGTGCCATCCCGGGAGCCATTCCTCGACTGCGTTCTCCACTCCGTGACAGACCCGAGCCTCGCCCCACCGGGCAAGTTCACCCTGTCGATCTACTCTCAGTACAGCCCGTACCGCTTGCGGGAGGGCACGTGGGACGACATCAAGGAGGACGTCGGGGACACGATCATCGACACGTTCGCCCGGTTCGCCCCGAACCTCCCGAAGGCGATCGAGGCGAGGGACGTGATCTCGCCGCTGGACATGGAGCGGGAGTGGGGACTTCCGGGCGGCTGCATCTACCAGACGGACATGACGCCCGACCAGCTCTTCTCTCTCCGGCCGGTCCCCGGGTGGTCCGGCTACCGCATGCCCGTCGAGGGTCTCTACCTCTGCGGGAGCAGCGCCCATCCGGGCGGCGGCGTGACTGGCGCGCCGGGCCGAAACGCCGCGATGGTCGCCCTCGAGGACTTCCCGATGCTCAAGGACTGAGCGGACCGAAAGGCGACAGGCCCATTAGGCCCGGCGGCTGCTACGGGCGTCGAGATGGACAATCGTGCGGGAACCGCACGGGACGTGACGGTCGCCACGATGCCCGGCGCGAGCCCTGACCCCTGCGACGTCTGCGGCGGCTCGACGGTCGAACGTCATTGCAAGGTGATCTGCCGTCGGTGCGGATACACACGCGACTGTTCGGACCCGTGATTTCGACGGGTGCCGAGACTTACGTCAATTGACGTGATAATTCACGGCAAAGGCTTTAATCCCCCGCAGACCTGGCCGCCGTCCACCCAGGCCTCTCAACATGACGGACATTGCTCCGAGGACCGAGTTCGTTCGCAGCGCCATCCTGGAACGGCGGTATGAACCCGATGCCACGTACGCGAAGGATCTCCTGGCGCTCGAACGATTCCTGTCCGCCCGCACGGTCGGGATGGCGGACACGATTGCCCTGTCGAACCTCGTCAGCCGCTACGCGCGCGAAGCGGATGCGATCGTGCGGGAGCTCGGCGTGCGGCCCTTCCAGCCCCTCGAGGACGAGCGCGTGTCGGCCCTCGTCGACGAGCGGCTCCGTCTCGCGGAGAGCCGCCACCCGCTTCGCCGGCTGCGCTCCGAAGAGCCGCCCGGACTGTTCGAATTCTGATTCACCGCGTCACTCGTTCCGCCCGCGCCATCGGCGGGCGACGGCCCTGAGGCGTTCGGGCATCCGTGGGATGTTTGCGACGACCTGGGGTTCGTCCGATCCGATGGGCTCCGACGGCAGCAGGCCCTCGTCCCGCGCGATCGAAAGGAGGCGTGACGTGCCGCGATCCGGGTCCTCGGCCAGCTGGACGAGCGCTGACTTTAGCGTAATCGGAATCGAAGGCTCCTTCAGCGATCGACGGAATTCCGAGTGGGCTTCCTGCTCCGGAACGGAAGCGAGATGCATCGCCGCGTAGAACGCGCGCAGGCCTTCGTTCACCTCCGCATGGTCCAGGAGTTGACCGAGGACGAAGGTCCGAATCGGCCGATCGACCCGCATCGCGAGACCACGGTCGAGGAAGAGTGCGTACACGAGGTGGAGGATGTGGAGGACGCTCAGCCGGTCGGCCCGAGCGAGGAACGCGGCCGCGGCGAGGAGCCGCGATGGCGCCCGCGACTCGACCACAATCACGTCGCCCTCCCCGCGCGGGAGCGGGAGGAGTTCGAACACGCGCTCGGCGAGCGTGGTCCGGAGTGCAGCGGAGAGACGCGAGTCGTCCAGGAGCGGCACCGCGAACTCCCCGAAGACACGCGGATCGCGAAGACGCACGACGAGGTCCTCATCGGAGTCTTCCGCGCTCTCGACGATGCGAGGCACGCAGTCGCGGGCGAGGGACGCGATCGTCGCGGCATCCGATTCCCCGCAACGCAGATCGGTGAGGAGGGATTCCTCCAAGGCGCCCGCCATCGCCCGTCGGGAGCGGACGCGTCCGTTTAGCCCTTCCGCCGGACGCGTGGAAACCTTATTACATCCCGGCGGGTAGGCATGTCCATGCCGTTCCAGAAGGCCATCAAGGCGGCGGAAGTGCCCGAAGGGAGCATCGCGAAGGCCGTCGTGAACAAGCGGGAAATCGCGATTGTCAACAAAGGCGGCACGTTCTACGCGCTCGACGGGATCTGCACGCACGAGGCAGGACCGCTGGGCGAAGGCACTCTCGATGGCGAGGAGCTCGTGTGCCCGTGGCATGAGGGGCGATACCGCATCGACACGGGCGAGGCGAACCCGGAGACGGACTGGATCACGGACGTGAAGGCCTTCCCGGTGAAGGTCGAAGAAGGCTACGTCTGGGTCGATCTGTGAGCGGCCATGGGCGACGTGACCCTGGTCCTCCGCGACGTGCGGGAGGAGGCTCAAGACACGAAGTCCTTCGTGTTCGACGCGGAGGGTCTTGCCGGAGCGACCGCAGGCCAATATCTCATGGTGAAGCTCGACGCACCGACAGACCCGCGCCGCGGGAACCGCTCGTTCACGATGGCAAACGCCCCGACGGAGGACCGCGTGATGATCACAACCCGCATCCGGATCACCAGCCCGTTCAAGGGGAAGCTCGCGTCCTTGGCGCCCGGAGACCGGCTTGCCGCCAAAGGGCCATTCGGCAAGTTCGTGCTCCATGACGGGGACGCGCCTGCTTTGTTCCTCGCGGGAGGGATCGGGGTGACGCCGTTCCGATCGATGATTCGACATGCGATCGACACGGGCCGGACGTTGGACATGACGCTCCTCACGTCGGACCGGGTTCCCGAGGCGATCCCGTTCCGGGAGGAGCTGGAAGAGCTGGCCGAGGAGCGTCGGTGGTTCCGCCTCGGTCGGACGGTGACGCGGCCGGACCGATCTGAGGCACCCTGGTCCGGGCGGATTGCGCGCATCGACGGCCCGTGGATCGAGGAGCACATCCGCGATACGGCGCGGGTGGTCGCCTACATCTGCGGGCCTCCCACGTTCGTCGAGGCCATGCGGACGCACGTCCGGTCCATCGGCGTGTCGGACGACCGGATCCGAGTCGAGCAGTTCATCGGGTACTGATTCTCGCCGCAAAGGGCGCGAAAATTCACGGTCTCGCGTAGACATTATTAAGTATCTGCGAGACAAATGCGGCCGCGGGTTGCGGCGGCTCATCCTGGCGGAGAAGCACAGTGCCGCCCTGCGCTTGGCCCAAATCCTGTCAGAAGGGATGGCGGAGAAGGTCCGGGCAGACGGCGTAAGCTACTTTCGGTTCTCCTCCGGAGAGGACGAATCGATCGTTTTCCCCCTGCGAGGACACATCCTCGAGATCGACTATCCGGACGCGCACACGGACTGGGGAACGACGGATTTCGAGGCCCTGATCGATTCGGAGCCGATCCAACGGGAGTCGCCTCCCGCTCTCCACGAGGCCCTGCGCCGGCTCGCGGATTCACTCGATGAAGTGATTGTCGCAACGGACTACGACCGGGAAGGCGAGCTGATTGGCGTGGAGGCCCTCGCGACAGTGCGTCGCGGACGCACGGATCTCCCGGCGAAGCGGGCGCGGTTCAGCGCGATGACACCGGCGGAAATCCGGCGGGCGTTCCGGGAGCTCACAGAACCGGATTGGCGTCTTGCCGAGGCCGCCGCGGCGCGCCAACGAATCGACCTCATGTGGGGCGCGGTCCTCACGCGGTTCCTGACCGTGCAATGCGGCTCCGGACGGCAGGTCTTCTCCGCCGGACGAGTACAGACCCCGACTCTGGCCCTCGTCGCGGGCCGGGAGCGGGAGCGGGCGGACTTCGTCCCCCGACCGTTCTGGAACGTCGTGCTCACAGCGGGGGACCCTCCCATCGAGACCACCTCATCCGGTGGACCCTTCTGGGACGAGGGTGGCGCGAAGGCAATCGTGGCCATCGCGTCTCTGTCGGACGAGGCCATCGTGGAACGCGTCGATCAACGTGAGGAGCGAGAGCCGGCACCGGCGCCGTTCAACACGACGTCCTTCCTGGCCCAGGCGTCCCAGGAAGGGATGTCTGCGTCCCGGGCCATGACGGCCGCGCAGAGCCTCTACATTCGCGGGGAGATCAGCTATCCCCGGACGGACAACACGGTCTACCCGTCCTCCCTCACCGTCCGGGAGATCCTCGGGCGGCTGCAGTCTTCGCCATACGGCGAGGTGGCGGAACGCCTCCTCCGGGAGCCGTCGCTCGCACCGAGCCGCGGACCGATCCAGAGCACCGACCATCCGCCGATCCATCCGACGGCTGCGCCCGCCAAGCGGCGTGCTGGCGCGCGGGCCAAGGTGTACGACCTCATCACACGCCGATTCCTCGCGACGCTTTCCTCGCCCAGCGTGTGGGAGGTTACGGAACTCCGCCTGCGGGTCGCGGACACGGAGTTCCGTGCGGTCGGACGTCGGCTCCTCGCCACCGGATGGAGGGACGTCCTCCCGGACCGGGAGCCGGCCCTTCCCCTCCCGACGCTTCGCACCGGAGCCGTCCTGCCCGTCCGGGGATTGCGTCTCGAGGAAGGCCGCACCCGACCTCCGCCGCTGCATAGCCAAGGATTCCTCCTGCTCGCGATGGAGCGACTCGGCCTCGGCACGAAGTCCACGCGCCACGAGATCCTCGACCTCCTGTTCCGTCGGCAGTTCGTGAGCGGTCGCTCGATGCGGACGACGGCCGCGGGGCGGGCTCTCATCGAGGCGCTCGAGACCTATGCCCCCGACGTGACCCGCCCGGAGACAACGCGTGACCTCGAGGAACGGATGACCGCCGTCGCGGAGGGCCGCGCGACCCTCGCCGACGTCGTCGCGAAATCCCGAAAAGACCTCCGCGCGGCTCTGCAGGAACTCCGGCTGAACGAGCGGTCCCTGGCACGCTGGCTCCGGGATGCGACGTTCCTGGAGAGCGATTTCGGACCGTGCGACGCATGCGGTCAAGGCCGGCTCGTCCGCCGACGTGCGTCAAATGGATGGACGTTCCTCGGCTGCTCGACGTTCCCCGCCTGCCGGCGCCGCTTGCGCCTCGGTCCATCGGGCCAGCGAATGCCGTGGGAGATCGAGACAGAAATCATCCGGGACAAGCTCGCGGAACGGGCGTCGGCGTGAACCCGCGGTACTGGCCGGACCGATCCAGAGCCCCGTCGCCTCCGGTCACATCCGGCCCAAGCCTTGAAGTTCTCTCTCCATATCCCCTGCTGGATTTCGATGGTCTTTGTCCGTGACATGATGAGTCGCGACGTGGTCGTCGTCGATCCGGACCGGACAATCCTCGAGGCCGCGAAGCGCATGGCCACGAAGAGGATCGGCGGCCTCATCGTCGTCGAGTACGGTCGACCGATCGGCCTCGTCACCGACCGGGATATCCTCTGGAAGGTCACCGCGAAGGGAAAGAATCCGGGCAAGGTGACCGTCCGCGAGGTCATGACGTCTCCCGTGTTCACCGTCAGCCCGCTCACGACCCTGCGCGCGGCCGCGCGCGTGATGCTCGAAAAGAAGACACGCTGGCTCGTCGTCACGCGCCTCGAGAATGTCCAGGGCATCATCACCGCGAGCGATCTCACGCAGGGATTCTTGGAGACGTTCGCGCGTGCATCGAAGCGGGGGGCGTCCTCGAAGTGACGTCGATCACGAAGGCAGGAGCAACGGGAGCAACAGGAATATCATCGCCCGAGCGATGCCGCCGACGAAGTTCGCGAGGACGAATTGCCAGCGCGTGACCGCGTGGCCCTCCTCGTTGAGGAGGGAGTAGAAGTAGTTCACGGCCGTGTCGCTCATGAACGGGATCGCGAGGAGGACCGTGAGGCCGACCCAGCCCGTCCTGCGGACGAACCGCTCGAGGACGGTCAGGACCTTGGCCCATCGCGGATGCCGTCCCACCCAGCGCTCGAGCCAGCGGTTCACCGTGAAGCCGATGTAGAAGACGGCGATCGCCCCGACCGCCTTGCCGAGCCCGAGGACGACCGCCTTGACGGCCACAGGAATCTCCGGGTAGAGCGGAAGAAGGAGCTCGACCGGGATCGGGAGGACGACGGCCGCCGCGATCGCGTATAGGAAGAGACCGAGGAGGAAGAGTGCCGGGCCCGCCGCCTCAAGACCAAGCTGGAGGGCGGTCCAATCCGCGCCTACGATACGAGATCCCCTTTCCCGGAGCGGAGGATGGGGGCCCGCGCCTAAAGGCTTCCGGGGGACTGCCCGCGGACCTCACCCCGGCGTCGGGATGCGCTGGCGCTTCGCGCGGGAGAGGAGGTCCCGCCACACGAACTCGGCGAGGCGCGCGGTCTCGCGCAGCGAGAGGGTGTTGTACCGCAGACGGCGCACGGCCCGATCGACCTCGCCATGGCCTCGCAACTCGATGAACGCACGCCGTCCGGTCTGCAATACGCGGCCGTCGAGGTCATGGAGGACCCCCATCGCTCCCCCGCTAAACCAGACGGCCATCTCGCGGGCCTCGGATCGATCCCGCGCGGAAATCGCGTTTCGCAGCTTGCCCAAGTCCTCGTAGGTCTCGAGGAGCGCCCGCCGGGTCGCTTCCCGGAACTGGGAGCTCGGCGGACGCATCGCACGCCGTCTGAGATCGGCCAAGAGGCCGCTTGGGTCGTAGAGCGGGCGGAGCGAGCGCCAACCACCGAGGGCCTCGTTCATGTCCGCGCGGCCTTCCGTCACTTCGTCGCGAGCCTGGGACGGGGTCTGCTGGAGCATCGTCACCAGGTCCCCATCGCGAACGCGATGGCGAATCGACCGCCGCGGACGCCGGACGACGACAAGCATGTCGATGTCCGAGTGCTCCCGCTCCTCGCCGCGGGCGACGGAGCCGTAGACGCCCACGGCGATCAGGTTGTGACCCTCGCGCTCCCGTAGCTCCCCCGCGAGTGCCTTCGCGAACGCAAATCGCCGGCTCCTGGCCATCCATGAGCCGGATGTCCGCGGACCGGATGAGACTTGCCTCGCCGCTGCCTTTATCGGAACGCAAGGGCTGCCCTCCCGCATGATCCGCCTCGCTACGATCGCCCTCGTCGTCAAGGACGCGAAGAAGTCCGCCAAGTGGTACCAGGAGAAGCTGGACTTCGAGATCCGCGACCACCAGGGCCATTGGATCACCGTCGCGCCGAGGAAGGAGAACGTCGCATTCCATCTGTGCGAGGGATTCTATGATCTCGAGCCCGGCAACACGGGGATCGCCTTCACGACGAAGGACGTCAAGAAGGAGGAGCAGGCCCTGAGGAAGACGGGCGTCGAGTTCACGGAACCCACGACGAAGGAGGACTGGGGAACCTACGCGGTATTCAAGGACCCCGACGGGAACGAATTCTGGCTCATCGAGGAGTGAGCCGGCTCAGAGGAAGAGGTGGTCGAAGCTCGCTTCGACGGCGTGGTTCCGACCCTCGGGCATCGGCCGGATCTCCCGGTCGAGGCACTCCCGCGCGAAGTCCCGCAGCGGCGGCCGGCCGGGCGAGGCGACCTGCGGGAGCCTCCGGAACGAGAGCGCGTAGTCTTCGAGCCAGGCGGTCAAAGAAGCTGCGGCCGGACGAAGCGGAGATCATCCTCATCGACAAGACGGGCAAGCACGTCTACCAGCCCGGATTCGTCTACGTGGCGTTCGAGAGGCTTCGATCCGCCAAGCTCGTGCGGGACGAACGTAAGCTCCCATACGACCTGCTAATCCTCATCCCGTCCCACCGTGGCGCGAAGGCGGTCGAGGACTCCGGCCTGGGCGACCGGGGCGGTTGGCTCCCGACGGACAAGGAGACCCTGCGGACGAAGGCCCATCCGGGCATCCTCGTCCTCGGCGACTGCACGGATGTGCCCGTGTCGAAGTCCGGGGCCGCGGCGCACTTCCAGGCGAAGGTGATCGCGGACTCCGTCGTCGCGGATCTTCGCGGGAAACCCGCGACCGCACGCTACGACGGGCACGTGATGTGCTACTGCGATGCGGGATACCACAAGGGCATCGCGATGTCCTTTGACTACGAGCACCCGCCCGTCCCCCCGCGGCTCAATCTGAAGGACTGGCTCGGGAAGCGGTTTCTGAACCGCGCGTACTGGTGGCTCGTGCCGTCGGGCCGCGTGTGAGCGGAGAAGGTTCATCCGGCCGCGGCGGCTAGGTGCCGCCGGATGGAGACCGCGACCCACGTCCCGCGGATCGCGCTGCGCCGCAGGCTGACCGCCGCGCTCGCGATCGCGGCCGGGGCTGCGATCTTCGAGGCCCTCGGAAGCTGGGCGAGCGGCTCCCTCGCCCTCCTCAGCGACGCCGGCCACGTCGGCACGGATGCGGTCGCCCTGGGCCTGAGCCTCGCCGCCCTGTGGGTCTCCGAACGCCCGCACACGCCGCGCATGTCCTTCGGATACCATCGCACGGAGGTCCTCGCGGCCCTCGTGAATGCGATGCTCCTCGTCGCGATCGCCTCGTTCATCGTCGTCCAGGCGTACGGCCGGTATGCGAACCCGCTGGCCGTCGAGGGCGGCATCATGTTCGCCGTCGGCCTGGCAGGCCTCGGCGCGAACGTCGCGATGGTGGTCCTCCTGCGAAGCTGGGCGCGCAAGAACATCAACGTGCGCGGGGCCTTCCTCCATGCGTACGGAGACACCCTCGGTTCGGCCGGCGTCGTGACGGCGGCCGCCCTGATCACGATCACGGGCATGCCGGTGTTCGACGTTCTCGTGGCTTTGGTCATCGTCGGTCTGATCGTCGTGAGCGCAGCCCGACTTCTTCGCGATTCCGTGCGGATCATCCTGGAGGCGTCGCCGCTGGACGTCCCGCCCGCAGAGGTCGCGGAAGCGATTCGTGTCGTCCGCGGCGTGCGCGGGGTCCACGACCTGCACGTGTGGACGATGACGTCCGGACTGTACGTCCTCACGGGCCACATCTCCGTCTCCGGGGACACGACGGTCCAGCAGGCCGCGGCGATCATCGATGCGGTGCAGGCGGGGCTCCGGGATCGATTCGGCATCACGCATGCGACCCTCCAGGTCGACAGCCTCCAAGATGAGATGATCCCGCCCGCGGAACTCGCGAAAGCGAGGCGCACCTGAGGGGGGTACCGCAAGCTTATTCGACGCGGGTCGATTGACGGGAATCGTCCATGGTGGAGCGAGCGGACGTCGTCGTGGCGGGTGGCGGTGTGATCGGGACGAGCGTCGCGTTCCACCTCGCGAAGCTCGGTCTGACGGACGTCGTGGTCCTCGAGCGAAGTCACCTCGCCGCGGGGTCCACGGGCCGGAGTGTCGGGATCGTCGAGACGACATATTCGACGGACGTGAACGTGGGCCTCGCGAAGCTCGGTTGGGAGGAACTCCGCCGCTTCCCCGAAGTCACGAATCACACGGCGGACTTCCATGCCCGACCGTACCTGGAAACGGTCACGTCGCCGAGGCACCGCTCACACATCGAGGACGCGGCAGAAATCGGCCGCCGGCACGGCCTCCATCCGAAGGTCATCGGACCCGACGAGATCCACAACGTCTTTCCGGAAATGCGCGTGGACGACATCGCGGTCGGCCTGCTGAACGAGGAGGCCGGCTTCTGCGACCCGCATTCCGTGGCGAAGGGGTACGCGGAGGCCGCGGCGCGCCACGGCGTGAGGATCCGGACGAGGACCGCGGCGGAGCGCATACTGGTCGAGCGGGGGGAGGTGGTCGGCGTGTGGACGGCGGACGGGGAGATCCGCACGCCCGTCGTCGTGAATGCGACGGGACCCTGGTGCAACGAGTTGAATCGGCCGCTCGGATTCGAGCTGCCGGTGGACATCTGGCAGCGACAGATCTTCGTGACGACCCCCCATCCGGAGATTCCCCCGAATCGGCCGATGTACGTCGACGTGACGGGGCGTTTCTACTTCCGCCAGGAGCTCGACGGGGGTTTCGTCCTTGGACTCGTGGAGGACACAGCCGCGCGCGACCTCGCGGAACCGCAGACGGACTGGGCCTTCAAGGTGAAGGCCGTCGAGGCGGCGGTCCACCGCGTCCCAAAGCTCGCGGAGACGGGAATTGCGAACGCGTGGTCGGGCATCGTGACCTTCACCCCGGACCAGCTTCCGGTCCTCGGCCCGGTCCGGGAGGCAAAGGGGCTCTACCTCGCGAACGGGATGTCCGGCTACGGCGTCATGATCAGCCCCGCGGTCGGCATCCTCCTCGCGGAGATGATCGTCCGCGGAGAGGCGAAGAGCCTCGATGTTCACGGTCTGAGCTACGACCGCTTCCGGGGGAAGGAGACGGTTCGGCGAGCGGGCCTTTGGCTGACGGAGACCTAGCGGGCCGACGACAGTCGCTCGTGGATGAAGCCCGCCGTGCGAATCGCGAGGGCGATGATCGTGATCATCGGATTCACGCCCGGCGCCGTGGGGAGGACGCTCCCGTCCCCGATCCAGAGGTCCCGGACCTCGTGGCATTCGCCCCGCGGGTTTGCGGAGCTCGTACGGGGGTCCCGACCCGCCCGCGCGGAGCCCATGGGATGCGCGGAGAACAGCGCGAGCCCGTTCTCCTGCACACCGAGTCGCTCAATCCGCGCGAGGAACGCGTCGAACTCGCGGACGGGGATTGGAGACGCGCCATCGCCGACGGCGCATTCCTGCAGGTGGAGCGTCGCGATTCGACGGGCCCCGGCCGCACGGTGGATCCGGGCCACTTCCTGGAGGCCGCGGACCAAGTTCCGCCGGTCGCGCGGCGAGAGACGATACTCGAGGACAGGCTCGCCCCGGGCGTCCGTCCGCACGCGGCCTTCCGCGACGTCCCGGACCAAGACGATCGACGCGGCCGCGCGGGCGATGCGGAGCATGGAGTCCTTGTGCACCCGGCCGCCGTACCATGGCAACGCGAGCGCCGCGAGGCCTGGATGGCCGGGAGCACCTTCCATCCAGGGACCATGGTGGCCCTCGTCAGAATCCTGGAAGCGCTTCACGATGATCGTCTGCATCGGTCCCTTCCACATGCGGATCGGGCCAGGATATTCTGCGAGTAGCGCCGTCGTGGGATCGAGGCGCAGTCCAAGGCCGACGCCGCGGAACCGGACGCCGGACCGGAGGAGCAACGCAGGCGTCTGGACCGCGCTGCCGGCGACGACGACGGTCCGGGACCGGACATGGACCGGAATCTCGCGACCCCCGGAGCGGTATCTCGCCTCGACGCCACGCGCCCCTCCTCCTTCGATCATGACGTGCTCGGCCCACGTGTCAAAGAGGAAGCGGGCGCCAGCGCGATTCGCGTCGAGGAGATGCGTCACGAGCGGCGATTGCTTCGCATTGTACACGCACCCGAAGAAACAGAAGTCGCAACGGGCAGCGCAACCGCGCGCGTTCCGCGGGATCACATCGTAGTCCTGTCCGGGACGGTAGCCTAGAGCTTCGCATCCCCGTCGCAGGGCATCGTTCGATGGGTTGACGACGCTCTCCGCCGTGTTCACGTTCAACCGAGTCCACACCTCGTCGAGGATCGCGTCGAACGCAGGACCCGCCACGCCCGCCATGCCGTGCTCCCGCTCCCACTCCTGCCGGGCCCACATCGGCGGCCGCAGGGACGTCATCCAGTTGATCGTCGCGCTTCCGCCCGCCGTCCGTCCCGCGAGGACGCCGATGGCGAGGTCTCGCGTAGTGAGCACCCCGTGACCTTGGAACATCGTATCGTACGTGTCCGCCTCCAGTTGCGAGAAATCGTCCGCGGTCCGGTAGGATCCTGCTTCCAGGACGACGACCCTCCACCCCGCCTGCGCGAGCTTGGCGGCGATCGCCGCACCGCCGGAGCCGCTCCCGACGACACAGACGTCGGCATCGAGGGTCGTCTCGCGATCCGGAAGGATTGGCACGATCCGAAAGTCGTCGGATTTTCCGTCAGGTTTCCGTTCGGCCGATGGAGCGTCGTACCCGATCGCGGTCCAGTTCGGGTTCCGCCCGTCCCGGGCGGTCTTCGCGTACGTCAGGAAGAGGACGAGCCGCTTGATCGCATGGAAGCCGCGGCGCTTCACGGCAAGGCGGCTTCTCGCCCATCCGAGGAGGTATCCCTCCCGTTCCGCCGGACCCATGGCCGCGAACGCCCGTGGACGTCCACTCAGCAAAAGATTGAGCGCCGGACTCTCGATCGTCCGAAGTAGGCGTCGGAAATCTGCGCGGTCCTTCGGCGACACGTAAGATTCGATGATCCGCGCGACGTCTTCGTCAACTTCGAAGTCCGTGGCCTTGCGAGCGAAGAAGCCATCTGGGTCGTCGGGGACATCGAGCGAGGGCACGAGGGTATCGGCGAGGAGGCGGAGACTCGCTCGTTCCGAGGCGTCGAGCCGCGCCTCCGCAACACCGGCCATCCTGGGTCCCCTCGCCCGGGAAGGATGCGTGCCCCCTTAGGTGCTTCGTCCGTACCTGGCGCATCTATTTATCCGAGGGTCGACTACGCGCGGCCCGGGACGCCCATGTCGGAATTCGAGGCCCTCGCAAAGAACGTCGTCCGCCGGACGCTCCACGTCCGACCGAAGGAAAACGTGATCGTCGAGTGCTGGAATCATGGACTCGACGCAGCGAGGGAGATCGTCTATCAGCTCCGGTCCATCGGCGCGCGGTCGACGCTCCTGTTCGAGGACGAGGAGACCTATTGGCGGGGCGTGGAGACTCTGCCGACGGGGAAGCTGGGGCAGGTCTCCTCCTCGGAATGGGCGGCCCTCGCGAAGGCCGATGCCTACATCTTCCTCCCGGGACCCGCGGACATTGCGCGGTACCGAAAGAACCTCCCCAAGTCCCAGGCGGCGACCGCATACAACTCCGAGTGGTACCGCCGGGCGAAGAAGGCGGGACTGCGTGGTGCGCGTGTCCTGCTCGGGTACGTGACGCGCGAGCGTGCCGCGTCGTACGGCTTCGAATTCGAACCGTGGCGGGCCATGCTCGTCCGCGCGACCTCGGCAGACTTCGGGCCGATCGCGCGGAAGGGTAAGAAGCTCGCGACCCTGCTCTCGAAGGAGGCGGAGGTCGAGATCACCGCGCCGAACGGGACTCGGCTGACGCTCGAACTCTCCGGCCGCAAGGCGCGCACGGACGACGGGATCGTGGATGCGCAGGACCTCAAGGCCGGGCATTTCATGACGAACGTCCCGCCGGGGTACGTGATCGTGTCCCCGGACGAATCGACGGGAGAAGGGACCTTCCGGGCCGATAGGCCCGCACCCTACCTCGGATCCTGCGTCATGGACGTCGCATTCGAGTTCCACGCCGGGCACGCTGAGTGGACGGCGTCCGCGAATTCCGAACTCGTGCGCTCGCAGTACGAGCGAGCGAAGGGCGCGAAGGACCGGGTCGGAACCCTCTCCATCGGCATCAATCCGGAGGCGAGCTACGGCTATCTCCAGGACGACCTCGTTGCGGGATGCGTCGAGGTCTCCATCGGTGACAACTCGGAGGAGGACGGGCGCAACCGCTCCGACTTCGGCCTCGGCGGCCGGCTCAGCCGGGCAACGGTCCGTGTCGGCAAGAGGGTCATCGTCGACGGAGGACGCCTCGTCGTGTGACGGGGCCGTGACCGCTCTCGAGCCGGTGGAGAGATGCGCCGCTCATCGGAGGAAGGCTATGCGATATTCCGATGGATAGCGGGCCTCGTCACGAGGCGCTACCGACTCTTCGTGATCGTGTGGATCCTTGTGTTCCTGGGCGCCCTCGCCGCGAACCAGGTGTGGCGCGTCGGCGACGTGGTCTCCTTCTCTCAGTCCTCCACACTCCCCGAGGACACGGAGTCCGCGCGGGCGCAGCGCATCGTCGACGAGCAATTCCCCGGGCGCCTCGCGAACAGCAGCGCCACGATCGTCCTCGTGGCCCCGAACGTCACGACGTCGGACTATCGGCGGTTCGTCGTGGATCTCCATGAGGCGATCGTGAGTTCGTCGAGCCTCGGCGGTGGAGAGGCGCAGACCCTCATGCTCCAGAACGGCGCGACGCTGACAATCGACAGCCCGATCGAGTTCCTGCTGGATCCCTCGAGTGCCACGATCTACGCGGTCTACGAGGCGTACGCCTATGAACTCGCGGTCCAGTTCGCCGCTCCGGTCCACGACCAGGTCGGTTTCACGCAGACCGCCGTCGCGATCTATTGGGGACTGCCCGCGTGCTTTGCACCTGCGTGGGAGGCCGCGCCGCAAGATCGGAACGACACGGGTTACACGGCCGCCCGCGGGTGCCTGAACCAGATGCCATACTCCGTCTTCCCATGGGGAAACGCGTACCTCGGGGGGTTCTACCAAAACTGGCAGGCCTCCTTCGGCAACACGTCTCTCGAAGGCGTGCCCACGCCCGTCCGGGCGGATATCGTGATCGCGCAGACGGTCCCGGGGTTCCTCGCGTCGCCTTTCGCGGAGGCGGCCTTCACGCTCGAGCAGCGCGCCTTCCAACTCGGCATGCTCTCCGTGTTCTCTCTTGCGAACTTCTCCGACTCCCAGCTCCAGGTCGCGTACGGACTGTCGGCGTTCTCCCAGGTCCCCGTGGCTGGCCTTCCGTTCTTCGAGGACCTCTATCCGTCCGTGAATGCATCGGCGACCGAGGCAGAACTCCGGGCTTTCGCGCGTCGGGAAGTCCTTCGGTACGACCTGGACACGACGCCGCTCGTCCTGCCCGTCGACGTCTCCCGATTCTACATCAGCGGGGACCGGACAATCCTCCTCGCGAGCTACGAGTTCGAGAAGGAGCCGGGATACGTCGACGCGTCCCGGCGTCAACCGATCACGGAGGACGTCCTCGCAATCCGCGACCTCGTCGCCCGAATGATGCAAGCGTATGGCATCACGTCGCCCGTCTACGTGACGGGCAGCGCGCCATCGAGCCTGGACCAGGAAGAGACGATCGGCGGCGGCGCGGAGTTCATCGCGACAATCGTCCTGGCCATCGTCCTCATCGGACTGTACTTCCGCTCGACCGTCTCCCCGGCGTTCCCGATTCTCACGATCGCAATCGCCCTGATGATCGCGAACCTCTTCGTGTACGTCGTCGCCATCTACCTGTTCAGCGTCGACTTCACCGTGACCGCGGTCCTCCAGACGATCCTGCTGGCCACGGGCACGGACTATAGCATCTTCCTCGTCTCGAGGTATCGCGACGAACGTCAGGACGGCCGCGAGAAGGAGGAGGCCGTGAGGAACGCCGTCATCTGGGCGGGCGAGAGCGTGACCACGAGCGGAGGCGCCGTGTTGATTTCGTTCGCGGCCCTGTCCCTCGGTTCCTTCCCGATCCTGAAGACGATGGGCCTGACGATCGGCTTTGCGGTCACGGTGGCCCTCGGCCTCGCCCTCACCTTCACGCCCGCGATCCTGATGCTGCTCGGGAACCGGGTGTTCTGGCCGTCCGGACACACGGTTGCCCGTCCGCGGCCGAAGACGGAGCTGACGACCACGGAGCGGTACTTCCGGCGGGCCGCCGAGTTCTCGATGAAGCGCGCGAAGGTGGTCCTGCTCGTGGCGGTTCTCATCACGATCCCCTCAACGTACATTGTCCTGACGGACGAGCCCACGTTCGACTTCTCCGCGGGCCTCCCGCCGACGGAATCGAGCGAGGGACTGAGCGCGATCAGTCAGTCCTTCGGTTACGGTTTCATCTTCCCATCCTACCTCATTGTGCGGTTCCCCAGCGACGTGCTCCTGCCGGATGGCAACGTATCCGTCGCGAGACTCGATTCGCTGGACAACCTGTCGTCTCGCGTGCTGGCCCGGGAGGCCGGAGTCAAGAGCATCGAGGGCCCCACGAACCCGCAGGGGAGCGACGTGGACTACCGCAATCTGTCCTCCATGCAAGAGACCCAGCGCCAGGCGATCCTGGCGGCGATGGCCTCCTACATCGGGAAGGACAACCGCACGGTCCGCCTGAGTTTTGTCCTCAGCGACGATCCGTTCTCCCGCGAGGCGATCGCCACGGTCGACCGGCTGGCCATCCTGCTGCCGGAGATTCAGCGGTCCGAGCCGGAACTCGCCGCCGCGGGTCTCTACCTCGGCGGCGTGAGCGCAATCCTGAATGATGTCCGGGACAACACGAACCAGGACCTGAAAATCATGGCGATCGTCGTGATCCTCGGCCTCTTCATCGTGCTCCTCTTCGTCCTCGGGTCCGTCCTGATCCCTGTGCGGGCGATCCTGACGATCCTCCTGAGCATTTCGTGGACCCTCGCCCTGACGATCGTGCTCTTCCACGTCTGGAAGGGCCTCGATGTCGTGTTCATCCTGCCCCTCGCGCTGTTCGTCATGGCGATGGGGCTCGGGATGGACTACGACATCTTCATCATCACGCGCGTGCGCGAAGAGGTCGCTCGTGGCAGGTCGGATCGCGAGGCGATCGCCGAGGCGACGACTCGGACAGGCGGGATCATCAGCGCGTGCGGCATTATCATGGCGGGCGCCTTCGCGACCCTCATGCTCAGCGCCTCGCCGTTCCTCCAGGAAATCGGGTTCGCCCTGGCGTTCGCGATCCTCCTGGACTCGATGGTCGTGCGGATCTACCTCGTTCCCGCGGTGATGGTCCTCGCGGGGAAGTATAACTGGTGGGCCCCAGGGCGGCTGCAGCGCGTGCGACGGGCGGACGCGAAGCAGGAACTCCCCGACATCGACGAACTGTGACGCACCTGATTCTAAGGCGGCATACGGACGACCCTCAGCCTTAAGCCGAACCGCCGCCGTGAAGGCGCCACCATGGTCCCGACGACTGCGGATCCATCCGCGCGGGAGGCCATCGACGACCTGCGGGAGCACGACCGTGAGGTCCTCGAGTTCTTGTCCCAGGACCCATCGTCCCAGGTCGCCTTTCAGGGGCTCCGCCGACGTCTGGGCATCCATCCGGAGAAACTGTCCCGCGCGCTCCATCGTCTTGCTCGGGACGACCTCGTCGAACGGACCGAGCTCGGATATCGCGTGACCTCGCGGGCGTTGGACATCCTCAGTCCCGCGGGGATGCGGGACGATGACCCCGGGATCACGATCCTCCAGACGTACCTTCCACTCGACGTCGACTTGCGCCGCCTCGTGCAGTCGCTGCACGGCACGTGGATCGGGCCTCTGCGGTGGTACGGGTTCTCCGAGACGCCGGACGGACTCCGGCTTGCGTGGACGTCCGAGGACGACTCGATCCGGCTCGATACGCTGCTCCGACCGAGCCAGCTCGCGGTCCGAGCGCGGGTCGCCGCCCCGGAGCAGATCGACGATGCGGCCCGCCTCGCGCACCAGCTATTCCAGCACATCGCCCGCGAGGCGTCCCGGGACCTCGTCGCGGGATTGAGCTCCTGAGCCCGCGCTGGCACCGCCGGGTGCCCGTTCTGTGACTGGACGTTCCCGATTCGAGTCAACATACCGAACCGCCGCGCTACGGGTCCGGGATTCAAATGACCACGACCGTCGGCATACGGAGCAAGGACGGCGTCGTGCTCGCGGCGGACAAGCGGGCGTCGAAGGGATTCTTCGTCGGATCGAAGGTGGTCCAGAAGATCTTCTCGCTCGACGACACGATCGCCGTCGCGATTGCGGGCGCGATGTCGGATGCGGAATATCTCGTGAACCTCGCGAAGGCGGAGCGACGTCTGCTCGGCCTGCGGCGCGGCTTCCCGGTGTCCGTGAAGGAGAGCGCGAAGCTGATCTCGAACATCGTGTACTCGAGCATGAAGTCCTACAACCCGTTCTACGTCGAGCTCGTCGTCGCGGGTGTAGACCGGGAGGGAGCGCACGTGTACACGAGCGACATGAGCGGCGCGATCACCTCGGAGGACTTCATGTCGTCCGGGAGCGGGTCGCCGATCGCCTATGGCGTGCTCGAACAGGGGTTCCGGAAGGATGTCGCCCTCGAGGACGCGATGAAGCTCGCGGAAGCCGCCGTGCGGGCGGCGATGGAGCGGGACCCGGGGAGCGGGAACGGCGTCGACGTGCTCGCGATTCCGAACGGGCATGCGGCGGGGGTGAACTGACATGGCGACGGAAATGGGACGGATGCCGTTCTTCTACAACCAGGAGGGGAGGCTTGTCCAAGTCGACTACGCGCTGCAGGCCGTCTCCCGGGGCTCGACGACCCTGGGCCTGAAGACGAAGGACTTCGCCCTCCTGTCGAGCCAGGTGAAGCCGACGCGGCCTCTCATGGAGCCCGCTGAGAAGGTCTACGTCGTGGACCACCACGTCGGTGCGACGGGGAGCGGATACATCGGAGATGTGACGACCCTCCTGGATCAGCTCCGCGTGGCGGCGCAGAGGCATCGCCTCGTGTACGACGTGCCGATCGACGTGGGCACGCTGTCCCGCACCTTGTCGGAGTACCTCCACGAGTTCACGATGTACGCCGTCCGTCCGTTCGGCGCGTGTATCCTCCTGGCGGGAGCGGACGAACTCGGAATTCAGCTCGTCCAGGTGGATCCGAGCGGGACGACGTTCAAGGGCGCGGCGTTCGCGATCGGGCAGTACGCGGACGACGCTCTCGAGACGATTGTGAAGGGGTACCGCCCCGACCTGAAGGTCGAGGAGGCGATCTCGCTCGCGGCACAGGCGATCGAAGGCGTCAATGGGGGCAAGTCACAGATCGAACATGGCCTCGTGACGCTCGCTGAGCGACGGTTCGAGAAACCGGACCTGCCGAACGCCGGGTGACGACCCGGCGACCTTTTCCTTTTTCTCCACGACGCTTGATGCGAATCCCATCGCGCCGGACAATCGTTTAAGTTCCCCGCGGCCCTTCGCGGCCGCGATGCGCATCGTCTCCCTCCTCCCCGCGGCCACGGAGATCTGTTTCGCCCTGGGCCTCGGCGGGGACGTCGTCGGTGTCTCCCCGGAGTGCGACTTCCCGCTCGCCGCGCGCGGGAAGGCCGTCGTGAGCCGCACTCTCCTGGAATACGAAGGGAAGTCGAGCGGCGAGACAAGCCGCATCGTCGGGGAGCGCATCGAGTCCGGGGGAAGGCTGTACCAGGTCGACGAGGCCGCTCTGCGGGCCGCCGAGCCGGACCTGATCTTGACGCAGGGCCTCTGCGACGTGTGCGCGCCGACCCTGGGCGACGTCGAGGACGTCGCGTCGCGACTCCCGGAGCGACCGAGCATCCTCTCGTTGGATCCGCACGGCCTCGATGACATCTTCGGGGACATTGAACGGGTCGGAAACGCGACCGGAGTGGAGGACGCCGCGGCCACGCTGATCGAAAGACTTCACGAGCGAGTGCAGCGCGTAACGGAACGTTCGGCGAAGGCCCGGGGTCGTCCGGGGACCGCCTGCATCGAGTGGCTCGATCCCCTCTTCGCCTCGGGACACTGGGTCCCGGAGATGGTCGAGCTCGCGGGCGGCTCGGACGTCCTCGGCAGGCCGCGGGAGCCATCCCGGAGGATTGACGCGCGGGATATCGTCATGGCGGCGCCCGAGATTGCCGTCCTCATGCCCTGCGGGTTCGACCTCGCACGGACCGCGAAGGAGGCGTCCGTCGTGACGGAGACACCCTGGTTCCAGGATCTACCCGCGGCCCGGAGGGACCGCGTCTGGCTTGTCGATGGATCGAGTTACTTCAACCGGCCCGGCCCGCGGATCGTGGACGGGCTGGAGATCCTCGCACACATCCTGCATCCGGATCTCGTACCGAGGCCGCCTCGAGTCCAAGACGCCCGGCGGTGGGTGAGCTGATGGTCCGCCTGTACACGGGGTCGGGCGACACGGGCGAGACGGGACTCCTCGGTCCGGAGCGGGTGTCGAAAGACGATCCCCGCGTGGAGGCCATGGGCGCGGTCGACGAGCTGAATGCGGTGATCGGGGTGGCCCTGGCGGCTCAGAAGGACCGCGCGATCCGGGAGGCCCTCCTGATGATCCAGGACGACCTGTTCACGGTGGGCGCGGAACTCGCGACGTCCGGCACGCGGAAGGGGACGAAGGTACCGCGCATCACGTCCCGCCACGTCGCGCGGCTCGAGGCGACGATCGGCGAGCTCGATGTGGGCAAGGTCACGGAGTTCATCCTTCCCCGTGGATCCGAGGCCCTCGCGCGCCTGCACTGGGCGCGGACCGTCGCGCGGCGCGCGGAGCGGCGGGTCGTCGCCCTCTCGAAGCGGGATTTCGTGAGCGCCGATCTGCTGCGGTACGTGAACCGGCTCTCGTCCGCGCTGTACCAGATGGCCGTGTGGGTGCAGAAGCGAGAACGGATGAGACCGGAACACCCGACGTATCGGGCGTGAGCCACCGATGCCACCGGGCGAGACGACCGGACCGGACCTATGGGCTAGGTTTCGGTTCCTCGTGGGGACGTGGCGAGGATCCTCGGAGGGAGAACCGGGTCAGGGCACGGGCGAGCGAACCTACGAATTCGTCCTCCGGGACCGGTTCCTCCAGGTTCGCAACAAAGTCGTGTACCCGCCGCAAGGGAAGAATCCGAAGGGCGAGATCCACGAGGACACGGGCCTCTTCAGCATTGACCGCGCGCGGAAGACGATCGTGTTCCGCCAGTTCCACGTCGAAGGGTTCGTCAATCAATACGTCCAACATGGCGCCGAAGGGGAGGATCTCGTGTTCGTGACGGAAGCCATCGAGAACATCCCACCGGGTTGGCGTGCTCGCCTACGGCTGACCGTCAGCGGCGCGGACGAGTTCTCGGAATCCTTCGAACTCGCCTCGCCGGACGGAGAGCTCTCTCCGTACTCGACGAGCAGGTGGCGGCGGACGGTCCCAAATCCAAAAGGGGTCAGAGCGGATGACGCCCGCGTGAGCCTGAGATTCACGAACCTCCTCGAACTGGAGGAGATGGCGCGGGCGAAGGTGCCGCCTGCCGCGTTCGACTATATCGCGGGCGGGGCGGAGGACGAGATGTCCCTGCGCCGGAATCGCGAGGCCTACGCGCACTGGGCGTTGCGTCCGAGGGTCCTCGTCGATGTCTCGAGACGGGACACATCGACCACCGTGCTCGGCACGAAGGTCTCCATGCCGATCCTCGTCGCGCCAACCGCCTTCCACTGCCTCGTCCATCCAGACGGCGAGGTGGCGACGGCCCGAGGCACGGCGGCCGCGGGCACCCTGATGGTCGCGAGCACGATCGCGACGAAGACCCTCGAGGAAGTCGCCTCGGCGGTCTCCGCTCCCCGGTGGTTCCAGCTCTATGTGTACAAGGATCGCAAGGTCACGGAGGACCTTGTTCACCGAGCCGCAACGGCGGGTTATGAATCTCTCGTCCTCACGGTCGACACGCCGGTCCTCGGTCGACGGGAGAAGGACGAGCAGAACCCGTTCACGCTCCCGCCCGGGCTCGGAATCGCGAATCTCCGCCCCGCGGGGCTCGACGGGATGCCGGAGAGGGAACGCGGATCCGCGTTCACGCGGTACGTGACGGACCTCCTCGACGCGTCCCTGACCTGGCGGGACGTGGACCGGCTCCAATCGATCAGTCCCCTGCCCGTCGTGATCAAGGGCATCATGACCGCGGAGGACGCGCGGCTCGCCGTCGACCATGGCGCGAAGGGGATCATCGTATCGAACCACGGAGGCCGCCAACTCGATTCGACCCTCGGGACGCTCGATGCATTGCCAGAGGTCGTGGAGTCGGCGCGAGGACGGGTGGAGGTCTACATGGACGGCGGCATCCGCCGTGGAACGGATGTGGTGAAGGCCCTCGCGCTCGGCGCGAAGGCGGTCTTGGTCGGGCGGCCGATCCTGTGGGGCCTCGCTCTCGGTGGCGCGGACGGCGTGCGCGCGGTCCTCGAGCACCTCCGAATGGAGTTCGATCACGCGATGGCCCTCGCGGGTCGGGCGAGCGTTGAGGAAATCGACCGGAGTCTGATCACGTCTTCGGGCTAAGCTCCGACGTAGGAAGGGGGATGGACCTTCTGTTCACGAGACGGAGCCGACGCGCGCCTCAAGGAATTCCATGAGGTGTCGCACGGCCTCGTCGTTTCCCGTCGGTCTGAGCGGCAGTCGTCCGAGGGCCAGCTTCTCGGGAATGAGTTCCGCGAGACGACGCACGTCCTCGAAACGATAGCCGAGGGACGCGGCGTTCCGTTCTGCCTCCACGTGGCCCTTCGGCGGGATCGCGATGACCGGCGTCCCGGCGGCGAGGGCCTCGTTCACGGTACCTTTGCCCGCGGTCGTGATCACAAGATCTGCCGCGAGCACGTAATCCTGGAGGTTCGGGAGAAACCCGTACGTGTACACGCCCGGCGCGGGCTCCGCCTTCAGCTTCGGCCCGCTCACGACGACCATGGACGTGTCGTCGAGGTTCAGCGAGCGGAAGGCCTTCACGGCCTCCCGGAGGAGGAAATCTCCGATCGGCGTGCCGCCCGCCGTCACGAGGATCGTCTTCTTGCGAAAGAACAGGTCGTCGCGGAGCTTCTCGCGTGATGCGCTGAAGGAGCGGACGATTGGGCCGATGCGTTTCACGTTCGGCCAGGGAGGGGCGTCCTCCAGCGTGAGGATCAGGTCGACCCTCCGGGCGAGGCGGGAGAGCCAGAAGTTGCCGTACGATTCGATCGCCCGGGACAGGAGGTCGCGAGCGAAATCCTGCCGCGTGCGATGGAGAATCATCGCGGTCGGGATCTTCTGGCGGACCGCCTCCCTCACGGACGCGACCTCTCCATCGGAAATCAGGAACGAATAGTAGTCCCAGTCCGCGTCGTGGCGGAGGAAGCGGCGAGTAACCCGGAGGTACTTCGAATATTCGGCATACCATCGCCACGCGGGGCCGATCACGCCGTCCTTCGAGGGCCAATCCGGGGCCGGCGGCATGGTCAGCGCGTCGAATCCGCTCGCGACGACGAGATCCAAGGCCGGCGAGCCGGCGAGGAAGAGGAAGTAGAGGTCCGGCCGGCGCTCGACGAGGCCCCGCGCGAGGGCAATCGCGCGGCTCGCATGGCCGAGGCCCTGGGAGTGAGCCGCGAAGTAGCCGCGGAGCTCGTCCATGGACCCGTCGCAGATGGGCGGGACCCACAAAGACCTTGGCCGTCTGCACGCCGTCCTGCCTGCCCCTGAAAACTCCTTTTCGTCCTCTCATGCGATGAGCCGCGCAGGACAGAGCCGCGCGATTCGCGTCTCGAAGAGCCTTTATGGGACCTCGGGTCATCCAGACGTCGAGATGGCCCAGTCCTCTCAGTGGATACGGCGGACGCGGTTCCTTGCGATGGTCGTCCTCATCGGGACGGTCGTGCTCCTCGTCCTCCTCATTGCGATCCCCCTGATCGTGCCCCACGAGAGCCTGCCCGAGCCCATTGTCGTGTTCTGGGGCATCTTCATCCTCATCGCCGCGCTCATCGCGGGCCTCGCCGCGGCGTACCTCTTCCTAGGCCAAGCCCAGCTCGGCATGTCCACCGTCCCTGCGGCAGCTACGGAGACGGATTCAACGCCCCCGACGGAGGACGACAGAGTGCCGGAACTGTCCGACCTCGCGATTCGTCTGTTGGACGGGGATGAACAACGCCTCATGCGAGTGATCGTCGAGGCGAAGGGGGCGATCCTGCAACGGGACCTCGTGCGGACCACGACGTTCTCTGATACGAAGGTGAGTCGGCTTCTCGATCGCCTCGAGAGGCGCGGCCTCATCGTCCGCGAGCGCCATGGAATGACGAATCGCGTCCGACTGACCCTCAAGGAAGCGTAGTTGGCCCACCTCTTGCGGCATTCCGCAAACGGTTGCGCGACCGGAAGCACAGCACTCAAGGGCTTTTTCGGCGCTTGGCTACCAGAGAGTCTCGCAAGAAGAGATGAGCATGAGGACCTCGCAGACGAATCCGCTCACGTGGCTCGCGGTCGCTCTCGTCGTGGCAATCGTCCTGATGGCGGCCTTCGGGGCCTTGAGCATGGCGAGCGCGGGAGGCTACTACGGCATGATGGGCGGCGGCATCGGCTGGGGGCTGGTTTTCATGGGAGTCCCTGCCATCATCCTGATCGTCATCCTCGTCGCGGCCCTAGGCGGCCTGACCGATAGGCCGGCCTACGGCCCTTATCCCGCCGGGCAGGGGATGAACGCCGTGGAGATCTTGGACCACCGCTACGCCCGAAGCGAGCTCAGCCGCGAGGAATACGTGCGGATGAGGACGGACCTCCTCCGCGGAAACACCTGAGGGATCCCCGTGGCGCAATCGATCCCATGCCGGGAGTGCGACGTCCACCTGAACGAAGCGAACGAAGGAGCCCACATGCGCAAAGTGCACCCGACGGTGCCCTTCAAGGAATCTCGGAGGAAGAGCCCAGGTCGGAAGGCCTCCTTTTACCTTACCGCTCGGGCCAAGAAAACGATTTTCGCGATTGTCGTCGTCGCGGTCTTCGCGATCGCGGGGATCCTCATCGCCCGTTCCGCGGAGAAGGGGACGCCGATCGATGAAAACGCCGTCCCCGTGCGCGTCTCCATGACCGGCTTCAGCCCGAGCGCGCTCACGGCGAAGGCCGGCACGTTTCTGAGGATCAACCTGATCAACATGGACAATCAATACCACACGGATGGCGGCGGCTGGCACGACTTCGTGGTCGACGCGTTCGGGATGAACGTCACCGTCGAGCCCCTCGGCCAGCGGGTGTTCACGATCCCGACCTCCACTCCGGGCACGTATGCCTGGTACTGCGACATGTGCTGTGGCGGGAAGGACAACCCCTCGATGATCGGCCGGCTCACGATCGAGCCGTGAGGGGTCGGGGTCCTTGAGGTTCGGAAGGCGGTGGGCGTGGGCAATCCTTGGTGGGATTGGCCTCGCCTTCGTCATCGCAGCGCTCGCCTCCCGGACCTGGTCCGCGTCTGGCGACGTCACAACGTGGGTCGTGGCCCTTGCGGGTCTGGCGGACGGCTTCAACCCTTGCTCCTTCGCGGGCCTCCTCGTGTTCGCCTCCCTGACCACGGCCGCGTTCGAGCGTGACGCCCTCGCGTGCCACACGACGAATCTCGAGCCCACGGCCCAACGTCGGTTGCAGGTCCTCCGCAACGGGGCCGTGTACATCTCGGCCCTCTTCGTGACGTACATGGCGTTGGGCCTCGGCCTCCTGAGCTTCATGAACTGGCTCTCGGAAGGTCATTGGGCCGGCAAGGTCGCCGCCCTGGTGAGCGCGGGCATGGGCCTATGGGTGATGCGGGACGCTCTGTTCCCGGAGAGCCGCTGGAAGCTCGAGATGCCGAGGTTCCTCCGACCAAGCGTCCATCGGGCGATGCAGGCCACGATGCTTCCCGCCGTCTTCGCAGCGGGGGTGCTGGTCGGCCTGTGCACGGTGCCGTGCACGGGCGGGATTTACCTGGGCGTCCTCGCCCTCCTCGCCGGACAAGGCACCGCCGGGGGCGGCTTCGGGCTCCTCGTCCTCTACAACGCTATGTTCGTGCTGCCGCTCGTCGTCGTCCTCGGACTGGTCACGAGCCGGCCCACGTACCGCGCCGTCGCGCGCTGGCACCTCCGGACGAAGGTCCACGTCAAATTCGTGCTCGGCGGCATCATGATCGGCTTGGGCCTGCTCACCCTCCTCCTCCTCACATGAGGCGTCCGATGGCTGAAGCGGAAGAGGTCGGACAGGAGCGGTTCCTGACGGCCCTCAAGTACCCGTGGCTCACGCCCCTCTACGATCCGGTGATCCGGTGGTTCTTCCGGGAGCGAACGATCAAGGGACGACTCGTCGACCGTGCCGCGATTCGGCCTGGCGAACGCGTCCTCGATGTCGGCTGCGGAACGGGCACGCTGGCGATTCTCCTGAAGAGGGCGCAGCCACGCGCGAACGTGGTCGGCGTGGACGGCGATCCCGCCGTGCTCCGGATGGCGCGCCGGAAGGCCCTCGAGGCCGGTGCAGACGTGGAGTGGGACCAAGGGATGGCACAGGCCTTGCCGTACCCGGGCGCATCCTTCGATGTCGTCGTGTCGAGCCTCGTCCTGCACCACCTGAGCCACGAGGACAAGACGCGCGCCCTCCGGGAGGCGCACCGGATCCTCCGCCCCGGCGGCTCGTTCCATCTCGTCGAGTTCACCCGCCCGAGTGGGGTCCTCATGAAATCCCTCGCCAAGGTCAGCCAGCTGCTCGAGGAGACGGAGGACGGCGTGGAGGGACGTCTGCCGGGGATGCTACGAAACGCGGGATTCCAGGATAGCCAGGAGGTCGAGACCTTCCGCACGCCGCTCGGCACCGTCGCCCTGTTCCACGCCCGAAAGGCCGCGTGACCCCTCCCACCGGAGGCCGAGCACCCACTTTCACGCCCCCGTGCCATGGCCTTTTATTGCCTCGCCCTGTTCCTGTGCTCGTGGAGCTGGCGACCCTTGCGAAGTACCCGTTCCTCCGGGAGGCATCTGCGTTCATCCGCGCGGAGAACGTGACCCTCGATGAGATCCTGACGGAGCCGGCGTATGCACGGGCGAGGACGCTTGGCAAGACCCGCGTGATCGAGGCCCTCGAGAAGGGGCCGGGGACGGAACGCGTCGCAGTCGTCGCCGCGGACCAGCTCGCGCAGCTCCTCGCGTATCCGGTCGCCCGCATCCTCGTGTCCGTGCTTGAGGACACGTACCTGATTCGTCGTTTCGCCCTACGGGAGGCTATCGCGGCGGAAGGACGCCTGGAGGCGGAGTCGAACGACTTCGTACTCCATCTCGCGGCGGAGCTCGGGATGGACCTGCGCCGGGAGGACGGATCGTTCCGCCTGCACTTCACGGACTTCCTACGGCACACGAACACGATGCGCGACGCGCCGTGGAAGCTGATCAACCAGCGGGTGGACCGAGGGTACGTGTACCTGAGGCGCGAAAAGGCGCTTCGGGTCATGCGGAACGCGATCCTTCGACACATCGAGGAGGGCCTCCCGCTCCCGGTGAATGACGACATCCTGAACGCATTCCGCCCTGACATCCGGGAGATCCGCGGGATCCTCGAGGCAAAGAAGGCCACGTTCAAGGCGGAGGAGATCGGGAAGGTGAGCATCACCCGCTTCCCGCCGTGCATGTACAACCTCCTGGCCCAGATCCAGAACCACGAGAACGTCCCGCACATGGGCCGCTTCGCAATCGTCGCGTTCCTGCACCACATCGGCCTGAGCAACGAGGAGATCTTCCGCGTCTTCGGCGACGTCCCGGATTTCGCCGCGGACGTGACGAAGTACCAGATCGACCACATCACGGGGGCGACGAGCCCGACGGAGTACACGCCGCCGGAGTGTGCGACGATGAAATCCTACAGCATCTGTCCCGGTCCGGACCGCATCTGCCTGACCATCAAGCACCCGCTCTCGTACTATCGAGTGAAGGGGCGGGAGCGGCGGCCGCGGGGCGAGAGCGCGTCGACGGCCGCCTAGCGGGAGAACCCGCGCCATATCCCGACGGCCCGCTGGACCGCCGTCGCGTGGCCGAGGACCGCGAAGAGGACCATGAACCATTCGAGGGGTCCGAACGCGATCGGCGCCACGCCGAGGGAAAGCCCGCCGCTCGGCGCGAGGACGAGCTGAATCAGGCCGCCGGCGAACAGGAGGACGAGGCGGTCCGCGCGGCCGAGGAGGCCGCGATACTGGCGGCCCTGGCCGACCGCCTGCGCCTGCGTCCCCATGTACGACGTCAGGAGGACGCCGAGGAGGGCGAGGGTTCCGACCCAGAGCTGGCAGTACATCGCGCTGAAGGCGACTCCGCCGAGCATGAAGACGTCCGCATACCGGTCGAGGACGTGATCGAGGAAGTCGCCACGTGCCGATGCCTTGCCGGCCAACTTCGCAATCTTGCCGTCGAGCGCGTCGAGGTACGCATTCACCAGAATCAGCAGAAGCGCGAGGACGAGGAACCACCCGCCGCCGATGTAGAACGCGATCCCCGCGGCGACGGCCGCCCCGAACGCGACCCACGAGACGGCGTCCGGGTTCACCGTCAGCATGCGCGATGCGACCGGTACGAGGAAGACGTCCGCGAGGCCGCGATAGCGGTCTAATACCA
>CAMTUI010000035.1:0-16927 GCA_947084985.1 Methanobacteriota archaeon
CGCCGATTGCCGGGAACAGGGGTACGAGCTTCCCGTCCAGGGTCACGCGTCGCAGGAACCGGCTCGCGAGGGACGCACGCGAGTCGGGTCCGGCCGCGGTCCGCGGCCACACGGCCCACGCGAACACGGCGCCTCCCGCCGCGAGGAGCGGGACGGCGAGCCACTCGAGGATTGTCCCCTTCGGCCGGTCGATCAGGAGCCCCACGCCGGCAAACGTGCTGACGAGCGCGAGGAGGATCATCCATCGCCGATGCCGATCCGCGAACGCGGCCCATCCGACGAGGCCCATGGCTCCCCTTGCCCGACGAGCCTCGCCCAGTGTATAAGAAGACTCGGACCTCGTTATCGGGAGCGCGAGCCGTCGGACGATTCATATAGCCCAGGTCCTTTCGCACGGATGGTGGCCCGATGAAGGTCGTGGGCGGCTCCGCGTCCGTGCCCCTCGCCCGCACGATCGCCCGCGAGCTCGGCGCGACCTACGTCGACGTCGCCTTCGAGAAGCACCCCGGCGGCTTCCCGGACGGCGAGCGCTACGTCCGCCTCCTCGGCCCTGTCGCGGGGGACCACATCGTCCTCGTCCAGACGACCCATCCGGACCCGAAGGCGGTCGAGCTTCTCCTCCTGGCGGACGCGATTCGCGACGCGGGCGGCCGCCGGATCACCGCTGTCGTCCCGTACTTCGGCTATGGCCGCCAGGACAAGCGCTTCCTCGACGGCGAGGCGGTCTCCGCGAAGACCCTCGCGAAACACATCGCGGTCGACTGCGACGAACTCCTGACCGCGACGATCCACAATCCCGACATCCTCTCGATGTTCCCGATTCGCACCCGCGAGGTGTCCGGCATCCCGGCCCTCGCCCGCTACCTCCGCTCGGCGGACGTGGACATGCTCCTCGCCCCGGACGACAACGCGATTCGCCATGTGAAGGAGGCCGCGTCGATCGCCGGCAAGCCGTTCGACCACCTCGACAAGGAGCGGATCGACTCGTACACGGTCACGATGACCCACAAGGAACTCGCCGTCAAAGGCAAGTCCGTCGCGATCGTGGACGACGTGATCTCGACGGGCGGCACGATCGCCCAGGCCGCGAAGGAGCTCAAGGGCCAGGGGGCGCGCCGCGTCGTCGCGGCATGCGTCCACGGACTCTTCGTCGGCAAGGCAGTGGACAACCTGAAGGCGTGCGACGAAGTCATCGCGACGGACACGGTCGGCTCGCCGTACACGAAGGTGAGCGTCGCCCCGGAGTTCGCGGCGGCGATCCGTGCGCTAGGATAGGCCCGAGCGAAAGACGGTCCCTATCCGCGACACTGGGCCGAGATCCGCCGTCCCGCCTCACACAATCAAGTCGAGACTTCTTGACCGCGCTTTTTATAGCCCTAGACCGCCACTCCATGCCATCGCGAAGCCCAGGACGAACTCCCGATGAACGGTCATGCCCCCGTGAAACGCGTGCAAGCGGCCGAGGTGGTCCACGGCCCCGCGGAGCAGCTCCAGGCCCTCCTCTCCGGATTCCTGGAACGGGTCGACGGGGTCCGAGGGATCGCGATCGCCGACAAGAGCGGACTCCCGGTCGCCTCCGCGTTTCCGAGCAAGGCGTCCATCCTGACGGTCACGGCGATGGCCACGATGGCGATCCAGTCCTCCCAGCGCGTCTACCGGAACCTCGGGCTCGAGGGGCCGAGCGACGTCGTCATGGTAGGGCCGGATTCCACGGTCTTCGTCTCGACGGCCGCGCAGAATCAGCTCTCGATCATCGTCGTCCTGGAGGGCTTCGCGAACCTGGGCCTCGTGCGGATCGAAGTGGAGCGCTTGACCCGCGAGCTCGCGGACGTCCTCGGAATCTGAGCCTCGTCCGTTCGCGTGGCAGGCCGCGTAGATTCCTCGCTCATCCGTCGGGATTCGCGGGGCGGCGATCCGTGCCCTCGGCGAGCCTACCCGATCCAGGCGAAGAGCGTCAGCGAGGCGAACAGGACGAGTCCGGCCCAGACCAGGAGGCCGAGGTTCTGCATGTCCGTCGTCTTCTTGCTCCCGAGGGCCCCCGCGACGCTTCCGAAGGCCGCGAAGAACCCGCCGCTGAGGACGAGGAAGTGCGCGAGGCCGAGGACGTTCAGGTCCCGGCTCGCAAGGGCGAGCAGGGCGCCGAAGTACATCGCGAGCAGGCCGAGCCCGTTCGCCGCGAACACGTTCCGTCGGGTGATCATCCCTTCCATCATCTGCGGGTAGTACATCGCGCCTGGATACTGGGGTGGCATGGGCTGTCCCATTACAGGTACCTCGAGGCGCGCGATGGGTCTCGCGTTATTAAAGTATGGCGGGATAATTGTAAATAAGGGCGAATGGCCTCTTCCGCGCGACGCGTCCCCGGGAGGACGTACCCTAGGGCGCCGCGGGTTTGCTCACGTTCGAGGGTCGCTCCAGGTACCGATTGAACGCGATCACGGCGATCGACTTCGCGTAGTCGGAGGTCTCGGCGATGCCATTGACGATCTCGCGGAAGGGCAGGATGACCTTCGGGTCCTTGTAGTCCTTCAGGTACAGCCGGACGAGGTCGTGCTCCCTCTTCGTGATCGCGGCCTGCTTGTGGATCGCCTCGTTCGCCTGCGTCAGGTCGCGGGACAGGAGCCCGCCAATCGCCTTGCCGTACACGTCCACGACGGCCGCCGTCATCTCCTTCAACTGCTTCGCGATCGCGGGGCTGACCTCGACCTTCAGGGCGAGGAGCTCGAGGACCGCCCGGGCGATCACCTCGCACAGGTCTGCGACCTTCTCCAGGTCCCGCGCGATCGCCCGATATCCGGGAATCTCGAGGCGGGAGCGCATGCCGAGGGTCTCGACGAGGGCCTCGTCGAGCTGCGCGCTCAGGACGAGTCGCAGGATGAGCCAGTACATCATGTCCGCGTCGTCCTCCCTCTTGATCGCGTCTTGCGCCAGCCGTGCGTCCCCTGTGATGAGGGCCTCGACCGCCTCGTCGAGCATCGTGGCCCCGAGGTTGAAGAGGCGCTTGATCAGCGCGTCGAGCGGGTAGTTCGCCGGGTCGATCGCGCACTGCAGCGTGATCTTCGAGGAGGTCTCCTCGATGATCCCGAGGCCCATGAGCCGTTTCGAGGCCTGCCGGATCTCCTCGACGTGCTCCGACTTCAGGCGGGTCGCGGACTTCACGATCACCTTGTGCCGTCCGATCACGTAGTTCCCGACGATGATCCGCTCGAGCATGCCCTCGTCCTCGCAAAGGTCCGCGTCGACCGTCCACGTCTCCCACTTTCGCTTCCGGTCTTCCAGAGCGGGCCCGGGCAGGATCCGCAGGCTCTCGCCGTCCTCGACGATGAACACCTGGTCCCCCTTCTTCAGGTTCCGCTGGGTGACCCAGTCCTTCGGCAGGGAGATCGTCAGGGTGGCGGCCCCGACCTTCTGGATCTTCCGGCTCTCCATCGTCTCGTTCCCCTTGGACGGATTCCGTCCCGGCTTTACGAGTCATTACATGTAAATATATGTTTTCGTCGAGGGGAGTGAGTGGACCCGCCCGCCGACCGTTCGTATCCGTGGATTGGCCGCGCGAGGACCGAATACATACAGTATCGGGGAAAGGTCCCAATAGCGCGCCGTCCCTGGGCGGACACGCAGGTCCGGGACCTGGGGAGCGAACAGAATGGAGTGCGCTGCAAGACCCTCTCGCCGAGCACGCGGGACCTGCGTGGTGATGACGACCGCCTTCAATGGCCTTCCATCGCTTCCCCTCTAAGGTTTGGGCGGTCGCCATCCCCTCCTTTTTTCATGACGAACGGATGAGCAAGGCCCGTGGATGACCGTTCATCGGAGTATATTCTCGCCCTCGCTTTATATGGTGCAGGGCTTTATCGTCGCGGCCGGCTCCATCCGTGAACAGGGGTGAATCGCGATGGCCGTCGAGCTTTCCGTCTGGATCGTCCAAGGGGTCCTGCTCGCCTCCGCGTTCGGGCTCCTCGCCCTGTCGCTGCACCTCAAAGACCTCGTCCGGGCGATCGTGGCCTTCGCGGCCGGGACCGCGTTCGTGGCCGGGGCGTTCTTCGTCCTCGCCTCGCCCTTCGCCGGGGTCCTCGAGCTGACCGTGGGTGCGGGCCTGATCGCGGTCCTGTTCCTCGTCGCGATCACGCTCACCGGCGAGAAGGAGGTGTCCGCGTGAGCCGCGCGAAGACCGCCTTCGCGGGGGTCGCGTCGGCCGCGCTCTTCGTCCTCCTCGCGATCGCCATCCTCCCGGTCCTCGGGCCCGGATCTCCGTCCCTGACGGCGCCTCCGTGGATCGGGGAGAGCCTGTGGGTCGACCGCGGCCTGGACCTCGCGGTCCAGTCGTTCATCCTCCTTGCGGGCGTCTTCGTCGTCGTCCTCCTGCTGCGCGAGGAGCCCGGAGAGGTGAGCGCATGACGGACGGGTTCCTCGCCCTGAACCTCGGGTTCGCCGTCGGGCTCGTGGCCCTCGGGCTCTACGCGGTCGTGAGCCGCGAGAGCCTGATCCGCGTCCTGCTCGGCCTCGAGATCATGGGGAAGGGGGTCGCCCTGAGCTTCGTCACGGCGGGCTTTGCCCTGGACCAGCTCGGCACGGCCCAAGCGATCGTCTTCACCGTAATCGTGATCGAGGTCGTCGTGACGGCGATCGCCCTCGCCCTGATGGTCCGTCTGCAGCGCCGCACGGGCCGGCTCGATGTCGGCGCGATGCGGAGGCTGAGCGGATGAGGGGACGGAGCTGATGGGCGACGAGATCTACGCCATCCTCGCGATCTTCGTGCCGCTCCTGGCCGCGGGCCTCATCCCGATCGCCGGTCGGATTGCGCCGCGAGCGAGGGACCTCACCGCGCTTGGCGCGGGGCTGGCGACCGCGGTCTTCTCTCTCCTCACGCTTCTCACGATCCGTGCGGACACCGTGAGGGCGTACGCCTGGATTCCGTTCCTCGGCATCGGATTCGACCTGCGGATCGACGCCCTCGGGGCGTTCGTCTCCGCGATCGCGGGGACGATCGGTTTCCTCGTGATCCTCTACTCCCGCGCCTACATGCGCCACGCGGCCGAGGAAGGGTACAGCCTCTCCCGCTACGACGCCCTCGTGCTCCTGTTCATCGGCGCGATGATCGGTCTCGCCCTCTCGGACAGCCTCCTCGCGTTCTACATCTTCTGGGAGACCGTCGGGCTGTGCTCCTTCGCCCTGATCTCGTATTACCACCGGGACCCGAAGGCCCGCAGGGCGGGTTTCAAGGCCTTCGCCGTCACCCGGGTCGGGGACATCGGCCTGCTCGTGGCGATCGTGGCCCTGTGGTCCTCCGGTGGGATTGTGACGTTCAGCGGACTCGAGGCCGCAGGCATTCCGCAGGGCGTCCTGCAGATCGCCGCCTTCGGCGTCCTCCTTGCAGCGATCGGGAAGTCCGCCCAGGTCCCCCTGCACGTCTGGCTGCCGGACGCGATGGAGGCGCCGACGACGATCAGCGCCCTGATCCACGCCGCCACGATGGTCAACGCCGGCGTGTACCTGGTCGCCCGCACGTATCCCGCGTTCGCGGCCCTGGGCTGGTGGCCCGAGGCCCTCCTGTGGATCGGCTCGATCACCGCGGTCCTCGCGGCCCTCGGCGCCCTCGCGGAGCCGGACCTGAAGCGGGTCCTCGCGTACTCGACGATCAGCCAGCTCGGCTACATGGTCGCGGCGGTCGGCGCGGGCGCGATCCTCGCCAGCCAGTTCCACCTCCTGAGCCAGGCCGTGTTCAAGGCCCTCCTGTTCCTCAGCGCGGGGGCGGTGATCCAGGCCGTCGGCACGCGGGACATGTACGCGATGGGCGGGCTCCGGACTTCGATGCCCCTCACGTCGGGCGCGTTCCTCGTCGGCTCGCTCGCGATGGTCGGCATCCCGTTGTTCAACGGATTCTGGAGCAAGGAGCTCCTGATCGACGCGGTCCTCGAGGGAGGCCACGCGGGCCCGATCGTCCTGCTCGTGCTCACGACCCTCCTCACGGCGGCCTACGCGTGGCGGGCCTATTGGCTCGTCTTCCGCGGGGCACCCCGCGGCGCGGGGAAGGGCCACGATGGCCCGTGGTCCATGTCCTCGACCCTCGTCGTCCTCGCGGGCGCCTCCGCGACGAGCTGGCTCCTGCTCGGCCCTTACTCGGAGGCGATGCGGGCCACGATGCCCGCGTTCGCCATCCATGCGATGGACGTGTCGGAGGCCCTGTCGACGATCCTCCGGTGGCCCGGCGTCCTCGTGCCGATCGCCGTCGTGGGCCTCACGGCGTACTTCCTGTTCGGCTACGGGGCGAGATTCGAGCGGCGATCGCGGGAGACCTCCCCGCTCGCGCGGCTCGTCTCCAGTGGATTCCTCTTTGACTCGGCGTACGGATTCGTGGCGAGAGGCGTGGCCTCCGCCGCCCACACGGTCCGTCGGACCCAGACGGGGGATCTGAACATCAACACGGCGGGCCTGCTGGGCGGCCTCGTGGTCCTCCTCGGCGTTCTGCTCCTGAAGGTCCTGTGATGGCGTCCCTCGACGTCGCCGCGCTGCCCCTCCTGTTCCTCCTGCTCGGAGCCGTGGCCACGTTCGTGCAGGCGCGGGGCCTGCGCGGGCGAGAGGCGCGGTGGACCGGGGTGAGCGCCTTCGGCGCGTTGTTCCTCGCCTTCGCATTCGCGGCGATCTTGCAGGCCGAAGGGGCCACCGGGCGGTTCCTGCTCCTCGGGGCGGTCCCCCTTGAGGCCGGCGGCCTCGCGTACCTGCTCACCCTGACGGCCACGGGCCTTGGGATGGCGGTGGCCCTGTATTCCGTGCACTACATGCGGGAGGAATCCGGGCTCGAACGGTACTACCCGCTCCTCCTCCTGATGATCGCCGGCATCGTGGGGATCGGCTTCGCCGCGGACCTCTTCGGCCTCTTCGTGTTCTTCGAGCTCATGGCGATCGCGTCGTACGGGCTCGTGGCCTATCACGTGGACGAGTGGGAGCCCCTCGAGGCTGGGATGAAGTACATCGTGATGTCGGGCACGGGCTCCCTCATCGCGCTCCTTGGGATCTCCCTCCTGTACTTCTTCGCGGGGACGATGGACCTCGAAGGCCTGCGGCTCCAGGCGTCGACGATCCCCGCGGTCGCGTCCGCGTCGGCGATCGGGCTGCTCATCGCGGGCTACGGCCTGAAGGCCGCGATCGTCCCGATGCACACGTGGCTGCCGGACGCCCACAGCGCCGCGCCGAGCGGGATCAGCGCGATGCTGAGCGGGATCGTGATCCAGGCAGGCCTGCTGACCCTCGTGAAGAGCCTCGGCATGTTCGTCGCCCCGGGCGCCGCAGTCGTCTCCTTCGGCCTGGCCCTCGCGTTCCTCGCTGTCCTCACGATGACGATCGGCAACATGCTCGCGCTGCACCAGACGGACATCAAGCGCATGCTCGCGTATTCGAGCATCGCCCAGATGGGGTACATCCTCCTCGGGTTCGGGTTGGCGTTCGAGTACGGCGTCCGATCGGGCGTCGAGGGGAGCCTCTTCCATATCCTGAACCACGCCCTGATGAAGGGCGGAGCGTTCCTGGCCGCAGGCCTCTTCGTCTGGTACGCCGGCACGAGGGACTTCGACCGCCTCGCGGGGATCGGCCGTGCGGCGCCCCTTGTCGGGGTGAGCTTTGCGGTCTTCAGCCTCGGCCTCGCCGGCGTCCCGCCGATGAGCGGATTCCTGAGCAAGCTCCTGATCGCGAAGGCGGGCCTCGACGCGGGCGGCGTGCTGCCGCTCCTCTTCGTCGTCGCCCTGGCCGCGAACAGCGTCCTGTCCCTCGCATACTACGTGCCCGCGCTGAACCGCATCGTGTTCGCGGAAGGCCGCCATCCCGCCCGGAAGGTTCCCTGGACGATGCAGGCGCCGATCGTCGTCCTGGCCGGCCTGACGATCCTCTTCGGCCTCTTTCCGGATCCGGCGCTCCAGGCGGTCGGATCCGCCGCGGATGGCCTGATGCGCGCGTTCGGAGGTGCCTGAGATGGATGCGTACGATGTACTCGCGTCGCCCTTCGCGATCTTCGCGGGGATGCTCGCGGCCGGCTGGCTGATCTACGTCTGGTCCGGACGCGTGGCGCCGCCGTTCCGGCCCACGGGAGGCAAGGCGAAGGCCTACACGGGCGGCGAGGACATCCCCGGCCAGGCCTACCAGCCCGGCTACCAGTTCTTCCATGTGGCCCTGTTCTTCACGTTGATGCACGTCGCCGCGATCGTCGTCGCGACGGCCCCGAGGAACGTCGTGCCCTGGGCGAGCTTCGCGTACCTCGGGGTGGTCGCGCTCGCGGTCGTGGTGTTGAGGTGGTCCCGATGACGCTGTCCGACCGTCTGCTCACGTGGGCGCGCATGAAATCTCCCTGGATCACGATTTTCAACAGCGGCGGCTGCAATGCGTGCGACATCGAGGTAATCGCCGCGATCACGCCGCGGTTCGACGTGGAGCGGTTCGGCATCCTCGTGAAGGGCACGCCACGACACGCGGACATCTTGGTGGTCACGGGACCCGTCACAATGAAGCAGGCGAAGAGGCTCCGACGGATCTACGACCAGATGCCCGAGCCGAAGTACGTGATCGCCATGGGAGCGTGTGGAGCCACGGGCGGTGTATTCCGGGGCCTGTATCACGTTGTGAACGGCGTGGACCGGGTGATCCCCGTTGACGTCTGGGTCGCGGGCTGCCCGCCCCGGCCTGACGAAATCATCGATGGCGTGGTCACGTGCCTCCAACTCATGAAAGAGGACTTGAAGCACGGCGGGCGGGAGTGGCGGCTGAAGAAGACGCCTGCCGCGCCGACCGGTCCCGCGGAGGTGTCTGCATGACGAAATTGCTCACGGCCCAAGAGGTGGCGGCGAAGATGAATGAGTTTGGGGGCGTGGACCAGATGCGGTCGAACCGCATCCGCATCGCGGTCCCCCTCGCGCGGGTTCGAGAGGCGATCGAGCGCGCAGGGACGGCCCTCGCCTGCGACCACGTCGTCCAGATCGCCGCCGTGGACAACGGGAAGTCGCTCGAACTGATCTACCATCTGACGGGCCCGCACCGCACGGTCCTCTCGATCGCCACGGAGGTCTCGAGGGACCGCCCTGAGGCCCCGACCGTGTCCGACCTCCTCCCGCCCGCGGGGATCTACGAGCGGCAGATCTACGACCTCCTGGGCATCGTGTTCTCCGGCCACCCGGACCTCCGGCGGATCATCCTGAACGAGGACTGGCCCGCGGACGAGTTCCCGCTCCGAAAGGACTGGAAACCGAAGCCCGACGTGTTCTACGGCGGTGCGACGGAGGAGGGGACGTAGATGCCCGAGATCGTCGTGCCGATCGGGCCGCACCACCCCGCCCTCAAGGAGCCCGTGAACTTCAAGGTCATCGCGGACGGCGAGCTGATCGTTCGGCTCGAGCTCGACATCTCGTACAACCATCGCGGGATCGAGAAGGCTGCGGAGTCTCGGGACTTCATCAAGGTCGTGCCCCTCCTCGAGCGGGTCTGCGGCATCTGCTCCCATGCCCACACGACGACCTTCGTGAAGGGGATCGAGGAAGCGATGAAGCTCACGATCCCGAAGCGGGCCCAGTACCTCCGCACGGTCGTCGCGGAGCTCGAGAGGATGCATTCCCACCTCCTCTGGCTCGGCGTGGCGGCCCACGAGATCGGGTTCAACACCCTGTTCATGTGGACCTGGCGGGACCGGGAGGCGGTCCAGGACTCCCTCGAGGAGCTCACGGGGAATCGCGTGAACTACGGAATCAACGAGGTGGGCGGCGTGCGGCGGGATATCAGCGACCGGGAGGCCGCGCGCGTCCTCGACCGGTTGCCCCTCCTCGAGGACCGCATCGCGAAATACCGGGAGATGGTGGCCCACGAACCGACGACCCTCGCCCGGTTCCGAGGGGTCGGTCGCCTCACCCGAACGGAGGCCCTGACGTACGGGACGGTGGGACCGACGGCCCGCGCGAGCGGCGTGGAGTACGACATCCGCCGCGACGATCCCTACCTCGCCTACGAGGAGATGCCCTGGGAGGTCGTGACGGACACCCACGGGGACGTCTTCGGTCGGACTCTCGTCCGGATCAGGGAACTCTTGGAGAGCCTGAAGATCGTGCGGTACGGGCTCGAGAACATGCCCGGTGGGCCTGTGAAGGTCCCGGCACCGAGGGGAGGCCCTCGCGCCGAGATCCTCTCCCGATACGAGGCGCCCCGCGGCGAGCTCGTACATTTCATGCGGACGAACAACACGGACAAGGTCGAGCGGCTGGACATCCGCACGCCCACCCTCGCGAACTGGACATCCGTTGCGGTCAGCCTCGTCGGGCAGAACCTCGCGGACATCCCGGTCGTCGTCGCGGCGATCGACCCCTGCCTATCGTGCACGTCCCGCGTGACGATCGTGGACCGAGAGGAGCGGGAGACGAAGACCCTGACGTGGGAGGAGCTCCGAGACCACGGGAAGCGCTTCTATCGGGAGAAACGGGGTGTATGATCGACCCCGCTCTCCTCCTCCTGTACGTCCTCGTCTTCCCCGGGCTCCTATTCCTCGTCGGGTACGGGTTCCTGCTGCAGTTCGTAGACCGCAAGCTCGCGGCCCGCATGCAAGCCCGCGTCGGGCCGCCGCTCTTCCAGCCCTTCGCGGACTTCGTGAAGATGCTCGCGAAGGAGACGATCACTCCGACGGGCGTGAAGCGAGCGGACTTCGACTGGGCTCCCCTCCTCGCCTTTGCCGCCGTGGCGACGGCCTTCATGTACGTCCCCGTCATCGGTCTGAGTCCGTTCGCATTCCAGGGAGACCTGATCCTCGTCCTGTACCTGCTCACCGTACCGTCGATCGTCCTCTTCCTCCTCGGCTGGCTGAGCCGGAACATCTTCGCGACCCTCGGCGGCGTTCGTGCCATCACACAACTCTTCATCTACGAAGTGCCGTTCTTCCTCGCCCTCCTCGCGCCCGCGATCATGGCCGGGTCGTGGTCCATCTCCGAAATCGTCGCGTGGCAAGCCTCCCGTCCATGGTTCGCCCTCCTCCAGCCGATCGGTTTCGTCGTCGCGCTCATCGGGTTGCAGGCGAAGCTCGAACGCACGCCGTTCGACATCCCGGAGGCGGAGACGGAGATCGTCGCAGGTCCATGGACGGAGCTCACGGGGCGCCGGCTCGCCCTGATGCACCTGACGATGGACATCGCCCTCGTGACCGGGAGCGCGCTGGTCGCGGCGCTGTTCCTCGGCGGCCCGCTCCTGCCGTGGACGATTGAGCCCGCGTGGCTTGCTGGGCTCGCAGGCTTCGGCCTGTTCCTCGCGAAGACCCTGGCGATCCTGCTCGTCCTCACGAGCCTGCGAATGGCGATGGGCCGCGTGCGGATCGATCAGCTCAACGACTTCGGATGGAAGTACCTCGCGAGCGCGGCGATCCTCCAAGTTTTCGTCGTGCTTGCGATGAACGCGTGGTGGGCTCCGTGAGCGAAGGCAACGTGGTCCTCGAGATGCTCCGGAACCTCGCGCGGAAGCCTGCGACGGTCCTCTATCCGAAGGAGAAGCTGCCCGTCCCGGAGGCTTTCCGGGGGCGGATCGCGATCCGCGACGAGAATTGCATCGGCTGCACGAAGTGCGCGATCGTCTGCCCGACGGAATGCATCGACATGGTCGCGAGCGAGCGGGAAGTCGAGGTGAAGGGCGGCAAGAAAATCGTTCGGAGGAAGAAGCCCATCGTCCACCTCTTCGCCTGCATCCGCTGCGGCCTCTGCGAGGAGTACTGCCCGACGGACCCGAAGGCCATCTACCTCACAACGGAACCGAGCGGTTCCGGGACAGACAAGGACGTGGTGGTGCAATGAACGCAACGATCGTCATCGGCCATGGCGGGCTAGAGGAGGAATTGCACGAGCGTGTTCGGGGCTCCGCTCGGGTGGCAATCGTCGGGATCGGGGACGAGCTCCAGGTCCATGATCGTCTTGGCATCCTCGCGGCTCGCGAGCTCGAGGGGCTCCATCTGCCGAATGTCCAGGTCTTCATTGCGGGCACGGTTCCCGAGGCCGTCACCGGACCCATCCGACGCTTTCGGCCGGACCATATCGTCCTCCTCGATGCGGCCGACATGGCCGCCCGACCGGGAACCGTCGCGGTGATCTCTCCGGACCGTGTCGTCGGCCGGACCTTCTCGACCCACTCGCTTCCCCTGACCGTGGTCATCGAGTATCTTGAGACCGCGACGAAGGCCCGCGTGACGCTCGTCGGGATCCAGCCCGATCTCGGGGTTCGCGGTCCGTCTCCGACGGCTGCGGAAGAGGCGGGGCTCGCGCGCGCCGTCGGCTGTATGCAGCGAGTTCTCAGCTCGCGAAGTGCTGCCCGTCGCGAAAGGCTCGCTGCCGCTTCGAAAGCCCTTTAGCGCGCCCCGCGTTCGCGGTCCTCGTGACCGAGTTCCTGACAGCCGCCGTGCGGGCCCTCGAGAAGGCCGGCGCTCGGTTTGGCGATGTCCGTCGGGAGGACCGCGCGGCCTTCGTCGTCCGCGCGGCGAACGAGCAGATCCAGACGGTGAACCGCGTGCGCCGCCAGGGATGGGGCGTCCGCGCCTTTGTCGACGGCGCATGGGGATACGCCTCCGGGACGTCGCAGAACATCGACGCCGTCGTCAAGGCCGCGCGAAGGGCCGTCGCGATCGCGAAGGCAGACTCCCAGGCCGGCGTGCCGCGGATGGCCCTGCGTGGGATGCCCTCCGCCCGCAAGACGTTCCGGCAGAAGGTGAAGATCGAACCCACGGACATCTCCGGGGAGGAGAAGATCGCCGCCGTGATGGAGGTGTGCCGCGCGCAGCGGATCGACGCGGTCTCGAGCACGAACGCGTCCTACAGCGATTCCGACTGGTCGTTCGAGCTCGCGAACACGTCGGGTGCCCTGCTCCGGTGGCGCGAAGTGCGCGTTCGGATCGCGGGCCAGGCGGTTGCCGCGGAAGGGGATCGCCGCGAGGCCGCGTACGAGTTCCGGGATGGCACGGTGGGCTGGGAGCTCGTGAAGCGCCTCGATCTTGGGGAGTTCGGACGGAGCATCGCCCTGGATGCCTGCGAGATGCTGAAGGCGGAGAAGCCGCCCGCGGGCCTGATGACCGTGGTGACGGACCCCGGGGTGTCCGGATTGCTGGCGCACGAGGTGATGGGCCACGCATCGGAGGGGGATGAGATCGTGAAGAAGCGGTCCTTCCTGACGAACGTGGTCGGGAAGAAGGTCGGTTCGCCGCTCGTCACGATGTACGACGACGGCACGGTTCCCGGGGCGCATGGGTCGATCCCCTTCGACGCGGAAGGCACGCCCGCTCACAAGACGAACGTGATCGACCGCGGCGTCTATCGGGGATTCCTGCACAGCCTCGAGACGTCCGGCGCGCTCAAGGCTCGGCCGACGGGCAACGGTCGGGCACAGGACTTCGGCCGGCGCGTCTGGGTGCGCATGACGAACACGTACTTCGGGCCGGGACGGGAGAAGAAGGACGAGATCATCGAGGAGACGGCCGCCGGCGTGTTGACGAAGAGCTGGATCAGCGGGATGGAGGATCCCGTCGGTGGGGGCTTCCAGGCGGTCACGCAGAGCGGCTTCCTGATCCGGAAGGGGGAGATCGGCCCGCGGGTGCGAGGCATGACGCTGACGGGCAACGCGCTCTCGATCCTGAAGAGCGTCGACATGGTCTCGCGGGAACTGAAGCTCGATGGCGGGAGCTGCGGCAAGGGCGAGGAGGATTACGTGCCCGTCGCCGCGGGAGGCCCGTACATGCGGTGCAAGATCGTCGTCGGGGGCGGCTGACGTGGACCTCCTGGACCTCGCGTCCGATGCCGTCCGGAGGGCCCGGGCCGCCGGCGCGGACGCCTCCGAAGCCTTCGCGATCGCCTTCACGACGCGGTCCGTGTACATCGAGGACGACGTGCCGAAGGTCGGGGAGGACCGCCAGGAGGCCGGGCTGGGCGTGCGCGTCGCGCGCGGGAAGCGCGTGGCGTTTGCCTCGACGACCTTGGCGTCCTCGGAGGACGCTCGGTCCGGCGTGGCTGCGGCGATCGATTCCCTGAAACAGGTGCCGGAGGACCCGGACTTCTCCGGATTCCCGACGGAGGCCGCGAAGGGCGAGGTCGCAGGCGTGTGGGACTCCAGGACGGCCTCGACGGACGTGCCGGGCCTGCTCGAGGCCGCCTCGTCGTTCACGGACGCCGCGACGGACCTGAAAGGGACCTCCGTCCCGAAGGCGATCTTCCGCATCCAGGATTACGCGATCCGCGTGGCGAATTCGAACGACGTGGTCGCGAACCACCGCGGCACCCTCGTCTTCTGCTACCTGACGGCGAAGTGCGGCTCGAAGGGGAAGTTCGGCGAGGGGATCATGAAGGCCATGGACACCACGGTCCGCGCGATCGATTTCCCGGAGCTCGGTCGGACGACCTCGCGACGGGCGGCGGAGAACCTCAAGGCGCGGACGTTCAAGGGGACCCTCTCGGGGACCGCCGTCTTCTATCCGCTCGACCTGGGCGAGATGTTCATCCAGACCGTCGGATCCGCGGTGAACGGCGAGAACGTGCACAAGAAGCGGTCCGCCTGGATTGACAAGGTTGGGAAGGAGATCGCCTCCGTAGGCGTGACGATCCGCGACCGCCCCCGCATGCCGAAGGGCCTCGCGTCCTGCGTGGTCGACGACGAAGGGAACGCGACGCGCGATCGCACGCTCGTCGAGGCGGGGATCCTGAAGACCTATGTCTCCGACCGCCACCACGCCCCGCTGCTGGGCACGACACCGGGGAACGGCTTCCGCCGTGCGGTCGCCACGGTCGAGGGATCGTACACCCGTCCCGCGGAGACCCATGTCTCGAACCTGGTCGTGGAGCCCGGTCGCATGAGCCTTGACGCCCTCCTCGCCGAGGTCGACCATGGCGTGTACGTGGAGAAGTTCGCGGCGCCCGAGGTGAACGAGTTCTCCGGATCCTTCGCGATGGAGGTCCGCAACGCGACGCTCATCAAGAAGGGGGAGCTGGCGGACCACGTGAAGTTCGCGCTGCTCACGGGGAACCTCTACGACGGCCTGAAGAACGTCGTCGGGATCGGGAAGGATCCCGTTGCGACGCACGGCTTCCTCAGCACCCCCGGATGTGCGTACGTCCCGGCGATGGCGTTCGAGGGCTTCGAGCTCGTCGGGCAGACGTGAGGCTCACTCGAGGGCCTCAAGCTGGAGGAGCCTCTTCCATCGCGCGTCGACCTCTTCCTGGATCGAGGCGATCTCCTCCGGCCGCATGTGGCCGAAGCGACCCTGGGCCTTCAGATACTCCTCGATCGGCCTCGCCCGACCGAGCTTCCTTGTGATCCGATACTTACCGTCCTCGATCTCGTAGAGCGGGAACGCGTTCGTGTCCGTGGCCAGGCGACCGATCTCGATCGACTTCTCCGGGGAGTAGCCCCAACCGGGCGGGCACGGTGCGAGCGCATGGAAGAACCGAGGGCCATGGATCCCCTTCGCCTTCTGCACCTTCTTGACGAACTCCTCGGGGAAGGCCACGTTGACCGTGGCCGCGTACGCGGGTTCGTGAGCCGCGACGATCGCCATGATGTCCTTCTTCCGTTCGACCTTGCCTCGCGAGAATTCCGTGATCGGCGTCGTCGATGTCCGCGCGCCGCGTGGCGTCGAACCGCTCCGCTGAACGCCCGTGTTCATGTACGCCTCGTTGTCGTACATCACGTAGATCGCGTCCGTGCGCCGCTCGAGCATGCCGCTCAGGGCCTGAAGCCCGATGTCCACCGTGCCGCCGTCCCCGGCGAAGCCGACGATCGTGACGCCCTCGAGCTTCAGTGCGTCCGCGGCCGCCCGCAGGCCGCTGATTGACGCGCCCGTGGCCTCGAACGCGCTGTCCATCATCCCGACGTTCAGGACCGTCGTGGGGAACGGCGTTCCGATGACCGTCCAGCAGCACGCCGGGATCGAGACGATCGCGTCGCGGCCGATTCCCTTCAACAGGTAGCGCATCGCGAGGGTCGCGCCGCACCCGGGGCACGCGGCGTGCCCGCTGCGCATGTACTCCTCGTACGGGATCGTGAGTCTCGCCATCTTAGGCCACCTCCTTGCGTTCCTTGAGTCCGATCCACTCGACTTCTGATCCGCCGGCGTCAATCAGCCGGCGATACATCTGCTCGACCATGGGCGGCGTGATGTCTCGGCCGCCGAGGCCCGCGATGAAGTTCCGGAGCATCGGGCGCTCTCGTGCGTGGTACATTGCACCGGCGACCTCCGAGTACGCCGCTCCGACCAACCCGCCGGTGTACGAGCGGTCGAGGACGCCAATCCGGTCGACCGTCCTCGCGAGCTCCCGCAGCTCGTGGACGGGAAGGGGACGGAACACGCGGAGCTTGGCCAACCCAACCTTCTCCCCCCGGGCCCGCAAGGCATCGACCACGGAGCGGGCCGTCGTCGTCGCGGTCCCCATCGTGACCAGGACCGCATCCGCGTCATCTGCGCGGTACAGTGGCAGGGGGCCCCCGTGGTTCCGTCCCGTGATTCGCTCGTACTCGTGTTCGACCGCCGCCATCGTGGCGGGCACGCGCTCCATCGCCCGCGCGACCTTGTAGCGGAACTCCATGTAGAGATCGGGACCGGTGTACGAGCCGAGCCGGGTCGCCTCGCCCGGCCGGACGATGTCCCTCGCCTTGCGTGGCGGCAAGAAGGCGTCCGCCTCCTCCTGGCTCGGCACGTCGACCGGCTCGACCGTGTGGGAGAGGTAGAACGCGTCCTCCGTGATCATCGCGGGCAGCCGGACGTCCTCATGCTCCGCGAGGCGGAAGGCCATGAGGGCCGTGTCGAGGACCTCCTGGTTGCTCTCCGCGTAGTACTGGATCCAGCCCGTGTCCCGCTGCGCGATCGTGTCGCTGTGGTCCGTCCAGATCGAGAGGGGAGGCGCGATCGCGCGGTTGGCGACCCCCATCACGATCGGCGCGCGGATCC
>CAMTUI010000036.1:0-14843 GCA_947084985.1 Methanobacteriota archaeon
GAGATCCGGATCGGCGAGAGAATACTGCCTCACGCCCGGTCGATTCGATACGGTCTGTACGAGACCTGCCTCCGCGAGGTCACGGAGGATCGCGTACACCTTCGAGGGGCTGGCCCGCGCGGCCTTCGCGAGCTGGTAGCCCGTCTTAGGGACCATGGCGTCCGCGAGCACTCCAAGGACTTTTGCCCTCGTTTCGCCGCCGAGGAGGCGTCGGAGGGCGGGGGGCAGGTCGGAAGACATCGACGACCATATGGTCTGAATAGGGTAATAAACATTATCCTTTTAGGACCACCTCTGCAAGAGATCGTCTGTCGAAAACAATACGGCTGGGGTCAGATACCCAAAATCTTGAGCGCCGCAGCCGGCGTGACAATCTGCAGATTACCGACTCCACCTAGACTCAGGATATCTTTGTCCCCCGTCACAAGGAGATCGCAATCCGCCGCGATTGCCGCGGCGATGACATGAGCGTCCTTGGGGTCCCGAAGCAGCGGCACCTTGTCCAGCGTGTCCTCATAGTCTGCTCGCAAGACGATCTCCGCACGAATCAGAGAGAGGGCCTCATCGGCGCCCGCTCGGAGCCGTCCGAACTTCGGGATGAGGACGCCCCTGGCTTCCTCTTGGACGTCCTGTGAGAGGACGAACTCATGCATTGGGCGGAATGTAGACAGGAGGATTCGGTTTTCGTTCCCGCGAAAGGCGATTCCCGAGACGAGGACATTCGAGTCGAGGAAGACCCTCAGGGGGACCGCCTCCGGCGAGCCTCTTTCAGGGCCCGCAGGAGCGCCTCTCGGGTGATCCCCCTTCGCTTCGCCTCCGTCTGGAAGCGTTTGGAAAGCTCAAGGAAACGCGTCTCGGCGCGGCGAAGTACGACGAAGTCACCCACTTCCTCCGCAAGGAGGTACGTGTCTTTCGAAATTCCGAGGTCCTTCCGGATCCGGGCGGGCAATGTGAGCTGCCCCTTCGTCGTGACCTTGACAATCTCCGCCATGGACATAGTAAGGAATTCTTACTATTTCAAGTCGTCCCGGAGATGAGAGAATCTCCGGCGTAGCGTTATGACGCGATTGCTACGCGTGGGGGCCCAGTCCATTCTCGCCCGACTCCCTCAGGCGAGAACTACACGGGAATCGTGATGCCTTCTTCCAGGGCTTCGCGAACCAGGCTCGGTCGCTTGGAAAGTGCCTCGAACTCCTCCGGCGTGTAGCAGAGAAAGTCTACCGGAAGTTCCAGGTCCCATTCGAGATAGAGCGGGGAGGCGCGTGCAGCGATGTTCTTGCGACGAAACCATGGGCTCACCACGATCAGATCGACATCGCTGAATCGGTGCGTCCTTCCACGAGCATACGAGCCGAACAGGATCATCCTCTCGATCTTGTATCGACCGGCCACCTTGCTCCGGAAACGCTGAAGCCGGCGCACTAGTCCATCTGTCGGCGGACCCATCGGACGATCCTCCTGGCTGCTTCCATCATCGATTCAGCGAGTCGCCGCGTGATCTTGCCACCGGCGTCTGGGTACCGAGCCGCGACGTACGCTGGCGTAACGAGGGCTGCAAGTTTGACGATCCTCGGAGGCGCGGACAAGTCTCGGGACAGATGGGTCAGATCGTGAATGCGAGCGAACCTTCCGGTCCTGTGGATTTGCAGGGCCTTGAGCGCGAACTCGGCGGCTTGCTGTGCGTAGAATCCGGCGACGTCTGCGAATCCCGCCTCAAGGTTCGCGTTCGCGACGCGCAGGTTGCGACGGGCCTTCCGAAACCATTCTTCGGAGGCGGCAAGTGGGGAGTTTCGCCGCGTCACGAATCGACCGATGGGTTGAGGCATACTTATGGATTCGGTAGGGGTGAAGAAATCGAATCGGTTCCGTGCGAACACGCTACCGGGCAAGTTTTCGAAGGACCGACTGTAGCGACATGTCGAGAATGTCTCAAGGTGCCGGTCCACCGAGAATTTCCCTCGCGCTTTCGATGAACTTGGCGACTTCCCGAACCCATTTCTTCGCCTCTTCCTGCCCCGCCTCGGTTCCTTTGTAGTCATACTCGGGTTTCGCCGCGACCGCACGTGTGAGGAGGGAGCGAAGGTGGGCATACCGGGGATCAACCTTGTTCTGCCTAATCAGAATCCCGAACATGACCGCCGCGTCCTCGTGTCGTGTAGATCGGCGGCCAAGAAAGCGCATGCTCAGCGCATCGTTGGCCTTGATGAGAACGTGAATCGACTGGGCGATCGCAACGGTGAAGCGCGCCCGGCCCTTGGGTGTATTCCCAAGAGTGAACTTCGCCGCGTCGAGCCAGCTCTCGGCCTCCTCAAGGTCTTTCATACAGCACCTGTCCGGCCCTGAGCGCGTCGCCTAGTTGGCCCCGCGCACGCAACTCCTCAGGTGTGACGATCATCGGAACGACCTTCATCCTAGTCCGGTCTTGGACTTCGGAAGCGACGTCGTAGATGCGATCCACCGCATGCTTCGTCCTCCGCGAGAGGACAACTGCGATGTCCACGTCGCTTCCTGCCGTTTCCCTTCTTTCGGCCACGCTTCCGAACAGAACCGCCTTCTTCACCTGAGGCACACCCGCCACCCGCTGTGCGAATTCTCTTGCAGCGGCTCGATGTGGGGAGAGCTCAAGCGAGCGGATCCTCTCGAGATCCACTAGGAGCGCGGAGTCCTCGTTGACCGACAGATACTGGCTCGTCCCCACCCGCTCCGCCGTCAGCGCTCCCAGCGCCCTGAGTTCCTCCACCGTCCGCCAGGTCGTCGCATAGGGAGTTTGGGCTTGAATCGAGAGTTCCCGGATGGTGAACCGCCTCTTCGGATTCGCGAGCAAAGCATCGATGATGCCCCGATGACGAAGGACTCTTCCCAGGGGCGCAGCGCGGGACCTCGCGGCGCGGATGGTGCCTTCGGGGGCCTTTCTGGCCGCTAGGCGAGCCCGAATCAGCAAAGCTGGCCGTGGATTAGCCCTCTCGGGCCTAACGGCGAATCTCGCTCGGCCGTCCATGTCAACGTCGATTAAGCCGACCCCGAGCCTCCGGGCGAGTCCCTTCAGCGAAGTACTGCTCCGGTGAGACGGAAGGGCCAGGTAGGCAGCGCTTCCGTCAGTGGCGTACACGGCCGTTCGCGCCACGGCTCTGCGGAGGTCACCAAGGTGCCCTTTCGTTTCGACGATGATAACCTCATTTCCCTTGACCGCAACGAAATCCGGTTGCCAAGATCGAATCCTGAGTTGACGGATGATTGAGTAGCCTCGTCCGCGGAACAACGCGTCTGCGGCAATCGCAACGTCCTTCTCCGTCAGCACGCGCTGTGAAACATATGTATTCATGTTTGGATAACGATATCCTATGATGAATATATAGGTTTTCTCGTGCTTTCATCCTGAAGCATCCGCGTGGCGTTATGAATGAAGTGTCCTTGAGCTCGCGAATCACTGTCACCGGTACGACCGTCGGTAGCCGCGGCGGTCTCCGCCAGGGGCCCGTCGCTGTCGACTCGGATGGCGCGTCCCCTCGTGTCCGCGCACCCTCGGTGGCGGCGGGGCATTGTAGTCGAAATCCGGGAGCGTCACTCGAGGAATCGACCGACCGAGTATCCGCTCGATCCCGCGGATGTCCGGTTCTTCCTCGTGCGACACGAGCGTGATCGCGTCTCCTTCCGCGTCCATGCGGGCCGTCCTCCCGACGCGATGGACATAGTCCGTCGGGACCGGAGGAACGTCGTAGTTGATCACGTGGGAGATGCCCTCGACGTCGATCCCGCGGGCCGCGACGTCCGTCGCGATGAGAATCTGATGCCGACCGCTCCGGAATCCGGCGAGGGCCGTCTCCCGCTGGCTCTGGCTGCGGTCCCCGTGGATCCGGGCGACCTCGAAGCCCGCCTGCTCGACCTGTCGGGCCACGCGGTCCGCGCGACGCTTCGTGCGCACGAACACGAGGACGGACATCATGTCCTCCCGGCCCAGAAGGCGGAGGAGGAGGGACGTCTTCAGGTGCTGCGGCACCGCGTAGACCTCGTGACGGATCGTCGGCGGGGGCCGGTGCGGAGGCGACACGGCGATCCGGACGGGATTCTTCATGATCGTCCGGGAGAGCTGCTCGATCTCCGGAGGCATCGTCGCGGAGAACAGGAGGGTCTGCCGCTCCCGCGGGAGCGCGTCGACGATCCGTCGCACGTCCGGCAGGAAGCCCATATCGAGCATCCGGTCCGCCTCGTCGAGGACCAGGACCTGGAGGCCCCGGAAGTCCACGTTCCGGCGGCCCATGTGGTCCAAGAGGCGGCCGGGCGTCGCGACGACGACATCCACGCCGCCGCGGAGGGCGTGCTCTTGCGGCGCCATCCCGACGCCGCCGTAGACCGCCTGCGCGCGGAGTTTCGTCCCCTTAGCGAGACCGCGGAACGCGGTTTCGGTCTGGGCCGCGAGCTCGCGGGTCGGGGACAGGACGAGGGCGCGCGTCCTCCCGGGCGCCTGCTTCAGGAGCCGCTGGAGGATCGGGAGAAGGAACGCGGCCGTCTTGCCGGAGCCCGTCTGCGCAGTGCCGATGACGTCCCGACCCGTGAGGATAGGTGGGATCGCTTCGCGCTGGATCGGCGTGGGGGCCTCGTAGCCGAGCGCGTAGACCGCTTTCAGGAGAGCGGGATCGAGCCCGAGGTGGTCAAAGAGTCCTTTCTCTTGCATCGGGGGTCCTACGGGTTGTCGGACTTAAGGGTTCCTATCCACAAGGACCGCGGGCATGCATGACAGTTCATTCAGGACGCACGTCTCACGGAATCGAAACCAAAAGGTGGACGAACCCTTAACTAGCGTAAGCCCACTCGGCCCTCGGCGGTCGAACGCAGTGGACGAGTACTTCGGAGCGAACCGGGACTTCTGGGACGAGGTCGTCGCCGTGCACGTCCGGTCGCGGGGCCCGCACGCGTACAACGTCGATGACTTCAAGCGCGGCGGAACGGCACTCCACTCCGTCGAGCTAGAGGAGGTCGACGACGTGAAGGGAAAGGACCTCCTCCACATCCAGTGTCACTTCGGGCTCGACACGCTGTCCTGGGCGCGCCTCGGGGCCCGCGTGACCGGCGTGGACTTCTCGGAGAAAGGGATCGAGCAGGCGACGGCCTTAGCGGCGGAGCTCGGAATCGACGCTCGGTTCATCCTCACGAACCTCTACGACCTGCAGAAGAAGCTGGAAGGGGACTTCGATATCGTCTTCACGTCCCATGGGGTCCTCAACTGGCTCCCGGATCTCGCGGAGTGGGGGCGGATGATCGCGCACTTCCTACGCCCGGGCGGCTTCTTCTATGTCGTCGACGCGCATCCGTTCTCGCGCGCCTTCTACGACGAGGCCGACGCGACGGAGCTGAAGCTCGGGAAGTCGTACTGGCCAACTTCGGAACCGATGCGATTCGAGGAGGACGGGGACTACGCGGACCGCACGGCCCACCTCGAGCATCACGTGAAGTTCGAGTGGGGTCACACGCTCGGCGACATCGTGAACGGCCTGACGGACGCCGGCCTGCGAATCGACTTCCTCCATGAATTTCCGTTCCTCACGTGGGAGCTGTTCCCGTTCCTCGTCCATTCAGAGGGCGGCTACTATCATCTCCCAGACGGGATGCCCAAGATCCCGCTCATGTTCTCGGTCAAGGCGACGAAGCCGGCGTACTGAGCCCGTAGCCGCGACGGAGAGCGAGGCGGACGAAGAGTCGATTTCCGGCGGTGAGAACCGCGGGCAAGGTTGTTTAAGCCTCGACCTCCCCGTGCCCGGCGATGCCGGTAGGAACGCTCTCCATCACGCGAGAGCCGGATGCGCTCGACCCGGTGATGGTGCACCCTCCGAAGAACATCGAGGAGCGCCTCCGGAATGTCATTGAGTTGCTCCGGAGCGTCCCCGGCTTCGTGTCCGCCGCCGTGACGCGCCGGGACGGTCTCGTGATCAAACACAGCTTTGCGCGCGTGCGTGAAGCTGCGGGGCTCTGCGCCATGGCGGCCGCCATGGTGGGGGCCGCGAGGGCGACGGGCGTCGAACTCGGCCAGGGCGTCCCCGAGTACGGCTTCTTCCAGTTCCGTGACGGGATCCTCGTCCTCCAGGACGCGGGTCCGGAAGCGATCCTCGCGTGTCTGATTCGGAAGGACGCGGATCTCGGCGTCGCAATCCCGCATATCTCCCGTGCCTCGGACACGATCCGAGAGACGCTCGAGGCGCTGTGAACGAGGTGGCAGAATGATACACCGATTTGGCCTGTCCGACGAGGAAAGTAATGCGGAGTTCCAGCATGTGTCGAAAGATCTGCTCGAGCACAACGCGGCCCAGGGAGTGAACTACTGGGCCGGATCTCCCTTCCCAACGATGCTGATCTGGGCGGGGCGCGTATACGATTTCCTCCGCGTGATGGAAGAGATCGTGGGATTCTATCCTGCGCGGCGGCAGAGCTACCTCGTCGGCTATCGATCCGGAGCGGACGGGGCCGCGGTTAACGAGACGGTCGGCCAGGAGAGTCCCGCACGGAGTACGCGTGTGCGCCTCCTTTCGAGAGGCGCGGCGATTCTTGCGGGTGCTGGATGGGGTCGGTGCACGATTGAGTACGACGAGGAGTCGAACCGCGTGCGATGGGAGTTCCCTCTAGGAACTGCAATCGGGCTCGCCGCGCGGCAAGAGGGCCTCCGCACGAAACCCGCCTGCCCGTTCATCGCAGGCTTCGTGGCTGGCTGGACGAATCGCGCACTTGCCACCGAACTCGAGTTCGAGGAGCCGAAATGCGTCGGGCGCGGGGACGACCGATGTCTCTTCGAATCCGTTGAGTTCCTGCGGCCCAAGCAGGAATACGTCGAGTAGACGGACCGCGGTGCATTCAGCCCGCGGGCCGGAACTTGTACCCATAGTGGATGACGCCCGCCTCGCCTTCCTGCCCGAGTTTGCGGAACGTGGCTTGGACGCGCATCCCGATCTTCACGTCGTCCGGATTCACATCGAGGAGCTGGGACGTCACGCGGACGCCCTCGTCCATTTCGACGATCGCCATCACGTAGGGTTTCATCATTTCGAACTGCGCAGGCGCGTCGTGGATCACGGTGTACGTGACCACGGAGCCCTTGCCGTTCAGCTTGAGTCGCTGCATCTTCCCGACGGACTTGCGGCCGCAATCCGGGCACACGGCGCGGCCGGGGAAGTCGACCTTGCCGCAGTTCCCGCACTTCGAGCCGATCAGGTTGTACCGGCTCTGGATCTCTCGCCAGAAGCGTGGGATGGCCATCTCAGCTCCCCCGCTCGAAGAGGTGCACGACCGCTGTGGCGCCCGTGCCGCCCAGGGTGTGCGTCAGGCCGCGCGTCGCGCCGACGACCTGCCTCTTGCCGGCTTGGCCGCGGAGCTGCCGAACAATCTCGACGGCCTGGGCGACGCCCGTCGCTCCGACTGGCTGCCCGCGGGCCTTCAGGCCGCCCGACGGATTCACGGAGATCTTGCCGTTCAACGCGGTCCATCCGTCCATCGTGGCAGGGCCGCCCTTCCCCTTCTCGACGAACCGCAGGTCCTCGATCGCGAGGATCTCCGTGATCGTGAAGTTGTCGTGGACCTCCGCGACCTGAACGTCCTTCGGCTCGCACTTCGCCTCCGCGAAGGCCCGCTTGCCGGCGACGACCGTCGCGTCCATTGTCGTCAGATCCCGCCGGTCGTGGACCGCGAGGAAGTCGCTCGCCTGCCCCGAGCCGGCGATGCGGATCGGCGCATCGGTGAACTTGCGGGCCTTCTCCATGGAGCACAGGACGAGCGCAGCCGCGCCGTCCGAGAGAGGCGCGCAGTCGAAGAGGCCGAGAGGCTCCGCGACCCACGGGCTGTTCAGGACCGTATCCATCGTGATCTCCTTCTGGAACTGCGCCTCCGGGTTCAGCGCGCCGTTCTTGTGATTCTTCACCGCCACGGAGGCCATGTGCTCCCTCGTCGTGCCGTACTCGTGCATGTGCCGCCGGGCCATCATCGCGTACAGCCCGGCAAAGGTCGCGCCGAAGACGCTCTCCCATTCCTGGTCCGCCGTGCTCGAGAGGATCTCCGCGGCCTGGACGTCGCCGACGTCCGTCATCTTCTCCGCGCCGCCGACGATCACGATGTTGTGCAATCCGGACATGATGGCGAGACGTGCTTGAAGCAACGCGATGGCCCCGCATGCTCCGCCGCCTTCGATGCGCACGGTGGGCAGGTGCATGTCCGCAAGGCCCGCGTAATCCGCCACGAGCGCGGACACATGCTCCTGGTCGATGAACTTCCCCGCAGACATGTTGCCGATGTACACCGCATCGATGTCCTCCGAGCGGACGTTCGCGTCCTGGATCGCCTTCAGCCCCGCCTCGATCCCGAGGTCCCGGAACGAGCGGTCCCACAGCTCCCCGAACTCCGTCTGGCCCACGCCGATGACCGCGACTTCGCGCATGGTTCAGGCCTCCCGCATGAGTATCTTTCCGCGGTATTTCGCGTAGGTCGAGTAGTCGATGAACACGTGGTCCGCGATCATCTCCTTCATCGATCGCGTCGCCTTGCGGTTGATCCTCTCGATTTCGTTCGTCACCGTGATGTCAAAGGCGTCGGAACCCGCGCCGCTTCCATAGCCGACGGCGAAGATGCGGTCCCCCGCCTCCGCCTCGTCGAGGATCGCGCATAGACCGACCATGATCGCCCCGCTGTACGTGTTCCCGATGTCCCGCACACACAGCCCCGTGTCGATCTGTCCGTCCTTGAACCCGAGCTGCTTCGCCACTCGAACGGGGAACTTCCCGTTCGGCTGGTGGAACACCGCGTAGTCGTAGTCCGCCGCGGTCGTGCCCGCCATCTTGAACAGGAGGTTCGCGCAACTGATGACGTGCTTGAAATACGCCGGCTCGCCCGTGAAGCGGCCTCCATGGCTCGGATAGCGCTGACCCTCGCGCCGCCAGAAGTCCGGCGTGTCGGTCGTGTACGAGACCGTGTGGTCGATCTCCGCGATTGGCTTGTCCGTGCCGATCAGGAACGCGGCTCCGCCCGCCGACGCGCTGTACTCGAGCGCATCGCCCGGCGCGCCCTGGCTCGTGTCCGATCCAATCGCGAGACCGTACTTCATCATCTTCGAGAGGGTGAGGCCCATCGCCGTCTGCATCGCCGCGGTCCCCGCCTTGCACGCGAACTCGAAGTCCGCAGCCATCAACACGGGCGCCGCGCCAATCGCCTCTGCGACGATCGTGGCCGTCGGCTTCACAGCGTAGGGATGGCTCTCGCTCCCGACGTAGATCGCGCCGATCTCCGTGGGCTCAAGGTCCACCTTCGCCATGCAGGCCCGCGCGGCCTCGACGGAGATTGTGATCACGTCCTCGTCGGGTCCGGGCACACTCTTCGCGCGGATGTTCAGCGCGCGGCCCATCGCCTCCCCGTCGGAGCCCCAGACGATTCCGATGTCCTTCGGTCGAATCCGGTACCGCGGGACGTACCCGCCATACGACACGATGCCTGTCTTCATGCGATTCGCTCCAGTCTCGTGATGAGTTCGTCCTGTTCGAGCTCCGTCCTCGCAAGGATGATGTTCTCCAGATCCGCCAGCTTGATCGCGAGCTCGTCGATGTTCTCCGGCTGCACGTAGACGACCATCGCGGGCTTGAGGGGATGCGCCTTGATCGCGATCATCGGCGAGCGACCGTACTTCACGCCCGTGAAGAGCAGGGCTCGTTCCGACGTGCTGCCGTAGATCCTCAGGTAGTCCGAGGCGTCGAGAGTCGTGATCGCCTTGAGGGAATCGATGACCGTGTAGCCGTTCACGAGCCGACGCGTGTTCAGCTTCTGCGTGAGGAGTTTCGCCTCGATCTTCCGGAGGAAGTCTGCCGCACGCAGGCCCACGGGCCAGTCGCGCATCGACGGAATCACGTCGGAGTACTCCTGGAACCGCTTCGAAAGTTTCTGTCCCGTCCGCTGGTCGATGTCCAGTAGCGAGTCCACGAGCCGGTGGATCGTCTTGATGCCCGGGGACGTGCGGCGCCCCGCCTCGTAGTCGCTGATCACGCTCGGCGAGACGCGCATGTGCCTCGCGAGGTCCGTCTGCGAGATCCGAAGTTCCTCCCGCCACTTCCGCATCGTCTTGCCCGGTTGGTCGGACAAGGTGATCTCCCCCGCGATTTTCTCGCGGAGCGGGAACTCCATGTCGCGAGCGAGAAACCGGGGCGTATATAAGCGTGTCGAAGACACTCTCGACAATCGTCGAAGACGTCGGCGCGGGACGTGTGGCCGGGAGGACGCGGTTTGTCAACGGATCGCCGAGCCCGCATTGACAAAAACACTATCGAGCCGCTCGGGCGCATCGCGGTGTCAGCTGGATGTCTGACGCGAAGGCCGCCCACCGGTCGAAACGCACAAGCGCTTCGCAGTCCGCGAACCGGACGTACTACCTCGTCCTGTGGTGGATGTCCCATTGCCCGTACGCAGCGGTCTTCGAGAACCGCATCGCCGCGGAGGCCGCGGCGAACGTGCGAAACGCGCTGATCATCACGGTCTCCGGACGCGACCTGAAATTCGAAGCGGTCGTGGACTGGTACCGTCGGGATGACGAGGGCCGACCGATGCCCGCCGAGTGGCGCGACCTGCTCGGTCAGACCCACACGCCCTGGCTCTCGAAGTCGACATCCCTCGCGGACGCCGCGGAGATCGCGTAGGCTCCGAGATCCCCGCCGTCTCGCGTCACACGCGCACGCTGTAGGCGTGCCACTCCCCGCGCGTGATGTACGTCCGGAATCGGGGATGGCGGACCATTGCGCGGAGATATCGGCGTGCGTGGTCCTTCCCTCCGAATTCCTGGCCCCACTCCGTGAATAGGGTAAAGAGGTTCGCCGTGACGACGATGCTGCCCGGCCGCGTTAGGTGGACGAGGTGCGACACGTACGAAGGATATTCCCACCAGTCGCCGTCGAGGAAGACGACGTCATACGGGCCTCGAAGAGCCGGGAAGACCTCAGCCGCCCGACCTCGCAGGACACGGATCCGCTTCGCGAGACCTTTCTTCGCGAGGAGCCGTTCCGCGAGATCCGCGTGGTCTGGCGAGGCCTCGATCGTGTCGACCCGCGCTCGAGGTCCGCCGGCGGACGCCATCAGGGCCGCCGTGTATCCGAGGCCGCAGCCGACCTCGAGGAACCGGCGGCCTCGCGTCGCCGCGACGAGGAAGGACCACAGGGCCGCCTGCGAGGGACTGCTCGGATACACATCGCAATCCGGGCCGTGGGATTCGCGGTGCGCATTCGATCGTCGGTAGAGATCCACGTGCTGTCGAAGGGACGCACCGAAAATTCGGCGGAGCTCGGCGTCTGTGTCGATGGGAAGCAAGATGTCACCTCGGCCACGCGATGCTCGTGCGAGCGAAAACGGTTTGCTCACAACCCTTATACGAAGCCCGTTCTTACGGCGGCTCGCCCTGGGTCCGTGGGGTAGCTTGGTCTATCCTTGGTGGTTCGGGACCACTAGACTCCGGTTCAAATCCGGACGGACCCATTCCCGCTCCCTCAGATTTCGTCCGTAATCAGCCGGTTTTTCCACGCCACCTTGCGCGACGCCGCCTCCGACCAGGCGTCGGCGGCTTCCGTTCGGGCGTAGAACTTCTCCGTTGTCGTAACGCTCGTGCGGCGGAGCATCCGAGACACGGACTCGATCCCGATGCCCATGGACTTCATTTCCCGCGCGAAGGACGGCCGGAGGACGCGGTAGTCGTCCAAAATCCCGGCCGCGCGGAAGGTCACGTACCTCGCCCGGCTCCAGCCGGCTCCCGTGTAATGGTCACCGTCTACGCTCGACACGGGCGGCTCGACGACTTCAGGGCTCTTGCCCAACTCGTGGAGATGACGTTCCCGCTAGTCGAGGAAGTCCGAGGCCGCCAAGAAGAGCAGCCCAAAGGCGAAGGGGATTATCCAAGTGTAGTTCTCATCTGCTTTGCGCGGCTTCTCTGCGCTCAAGACCTCTCCCCGCATCCGTATGAACCTATCGAGGATTGAAATATTTCGGGAGGTCCCGAGCCAGCCTCACTGCCTCGAAAACACCAGCTGCTCATCGGTCTATGGGTTGTCCTCGAGATGATGCGCTAGAGAGCCTTCCCCATCGGCAATTCCCAGTCCGACCGAGCTACGTAAAGGCCCTGCCCTTATCCCGGAGCATGAAAATCGCTAGCGCTATGAGACTGTGTCTAAGCCGATCGGGCCTCGTGGCCTTGCGCTCTGGACGATCTTCGCTTGAGAAAGGTGCATGCTCGCTAAGTTTCACGCCGATAGGAGGTGATGACGAACCGGTACACTATCAGATTCTTCCCCGTCGAGGCTCGCGTCTCCCCAGATGAACCAGACATTCCCGGATGACTCCTCCGCCGGGGCGACTCTATCGCCGGAGACTAGGTGTCAGGATCCCGTATCGCAAGATTTTCATGGAAAGGCCGGGATTAGGGGGACTATGGCGACGTCCGAGGAACGTATACAAGTTCTCGAGCGGACGCTGAAGGAAGATCCGAACGACCCGCTTGGATACTACCTAGTTGGCATGGAATACTACAAGATGGCCCGCTACGACGAAGCGGCCAGCGCCCATCGACGAGCCATCGAACTGATGGAGGACTACACGGCCGCCTATCGCGATCTTGGGAAGGCCCTCCGCGACGCGGGACGGAGGGAAGAGGCCATTGAGGCATTCGAGCGAGGCATCGCGGTGGCAGAACGGACGCATGACGTGCAGACGATGAAGGAAATGCAGGTTTTCCTGAGGCGTCTTCTGGAGTAGGTGCCGCACTTTCTGAAACTCCACACTGTCCGCTGCCGGTCGTCTCCTCTAAGACTAGATTTCGCTGCAGCGCGCTGGGCTAAAGACCTCGGACGCCATGAACCCCCGGGGAGCATCATGGATTTCAGCGGTAGAGAGGTCCTGGTGACTGGCGGGACAGGGTACCTGGGCTCGGCGGTCTGCAAGGCATTCAGAGATGCGCGTGATGACGTCGTGGCCGTCTACCTGTTCCAAAAGGAACTCCCGTACTTCCGGAAAATCCTGAGCGCGAGGGCAAAGGAGGTCGCACTTGAAAGGGCCGACGTCAGCCGGCCCGGGGAAATGGACCGCGTCGTCGCAAAAGTCCTTCGGCGCCATGGCCGGATCGATGTGCTTGTGAACACGGTAGGTGGCTTCATGGCAAGTCCTGTGGATGATACCTCCTCGGAAGACTTCGAGGCTGCCATGGCCCTCAACCTCAAGTCTGCGTTCCTCTCGTGCAAGGCCGTCATACCCGCGATGCGGCGTAGGAAGCGAGGCAAGATCGTGAACGTGTCCAGCCAGGCGTCGCTCTTGGGTGAGGCGGAATCGTTCCTCTACTCCGCGAGCAAGTCGGGCATCAATCGACTGACGGAAGCCCTCGCGGCGGAACTTAAAGATGTCAATGTCCAAGTGAACTGCATCATGCCGAGCGTCATGGACACGCCCGCCAACCGCAAGGCGATGCCCGACGCCGGCTTCTCGAAATGGGTTAAGACGGATCAGGCCGCTCAGATCATCCTCTGGCTTTGCTCGGAGGCCGCCGACCCGATTAGCGGAGCCTCGATTCCGGTCTACGGTCGGATGTGATTTCCTCCACCTAGTAAAGGCTCTCCAGGACGACGCATATGACGGTGGCCGCGCAGCACAGACCCATGACGATTAGTCTACGACGGCTCAACCAATGGCATGTAGACGCATTTCTATACGCAAGGAACTCGAATCAATCGGGATCCGCGCCTCATCCGAAAAGGGCTTCAATTCGATGCGAACGTTTTGGGGACGACGCCGCACTTACCCGCGAGCTCGATGGGGCGAAACTACATGGTACACATTAAGGTCTACTATGCCCGCGAGGAAGACCGCGAGGCCTGGTCGAAAACGATGTTCAGTCAGATAGACCCTGCCGCGCCGAGGCGGCTCGTAGCCGAGTTCGATCTCCAGTACACAGCGACCCAAGGCGCACGCGGAAGCCCAACCCCCGAGGAAGTTGCTGACTTCGTTTTTGCCGGATTCAACGGCGTTGGCAAGCCGCTGGAGACGTTTTTGAAAGCCGGCGTTGGGTTCATGTCCATTGGCGATCTGTTGGAAATCGAGGGTCTCAAACTGCTGTGTACACTTACGGGTTTTCGGAGGTTGCCCTGACTCTTCCCAGGGTGTCTATGTTGCGGAGCCAATAAGAGCGGCGAATGACCTTGGTGTTCCACGGTTGAAGTTCTATGCAAAGGAGCGCATATTTCCCTCCCTAACATCGTTTCGGCGTTCCCCCTGCGGCTCTGCGGTTCGCTAGTATCCCGAGCTTGAGCACTCGAGGGCTAGCGTCCATGCACCGGATAGGGTCCGAGAGCGAGCAGTTCGCTGACCATTTGCGGTTCAGAATGTACGTCACAGAAGGCCCAATTGAAGCTTGACCGCATCCGACTTCCTCATCGGGTTCCAAGGCGGTGTCAGAACCACTTCAACGCAGACGTCGGTGACGCCGGGCACGCTACGAATTTTTCTTTCTGCATCCGCCTTGAGCACGTTGCCCATCCCGCAGCCTGGCGCGGTCAGGAGGGGTGGAGCCGACCGTGTTGGTAGCGCGATCCGCCCAGGGAGGTCGATGGGCGGCCATCGGACCCGACTGTTCTATCACCTCGCGTCGAAACGGAGGCGGGACGGGCGCTGGAACCTCAGCTCGAACAACTGGTACCCCCACCTCGGGCCGGCGGGGAAGCCCCCGAGAATGGTCACCTTCTTCGCCCTCCGGGTGCAGAAGCGCGTGCGAGAGTTGTGAGAGTCGCGACGAGACCCTGAAGTAGGGGGAGTGCGTAGTTCCCTCCCGATGCAGGCACTCCCCACTGTGGATACCGCCC
>CAMTUI010000037.1:0-39538 GCA_947084985.1 Methanobacteriota archaeon
CGGATAAAGATTGCTGGGAGGGGAGCGGGACTCCGATGTTTGCTGCGAGCAAGGCTAGCTCGTTCAGACCCACGAAGGTTGATCAGTGATGGTTCGAGACTCAGCCCCCCTAGCCCCAGGTGGACGCGTGCATCCTGCATTCGAACACCTTTCAATTCCGATAACGGAGGGGTAGTATCCTAAGCCAGGAACGCCATCATAATAGGCTCGATCATGCGTGTCACAGAGTGCATCCGGCTAGTTACGGCTCCGGGCATGGCAGGTCTCGGGAGACGCCTGTGACCACCGCCCGCAAAATTCGGTTGAAACCGGGGCGCGCATATTATGTGTACGAGCGGTCGCCGGAATATGTCTTTCGGGCGATCCGAGACGCGGTCCAGCGGGGCCGTTCAGGACTCATCGTTTCCAGGACGAATCCGGTCATCCTGCGCGAAGACTACAAACTGAAACGGATCCCGCTTCTGTGGCTGACGGAAGCCGAAGGGGACGACCACATCTCGACGAACGACCCGGCCCGTCTCTACGACCGGGTCCGGTCCATCGTAACATCGACGGCGAAGGCAGTTGTGGCCCTGGAAGGGATCGGGTATATGGCCAGCCGGATTGGATCCGCGCGGGTGGCTCAGGCCCTTGAGGATCTGCGAGACCTAGTCACGGGCGCAGGGGGCACCTTTGTCGTCAGCGCCGACGCAACGGCGGCTGCCAACGAGAGTCTCCTGTCCTTGCTCGAGAGGGAGTTCGAGCCGCTCGCCGTTCCACGTCGGGACGACTACAGAATTATCGACGTCTTTGTGATCGATGCAGTTGGAGGGATCCTGATCGGCCACTCAGCACGGCAGTCGGGGATGGAGATCGATGCCGACGTCATGGCCGGCATGCTCACCGTCATCATGAATTTCGTGAAGGTCTCCTTCGCGGAAGGCTCTGATCAACTCCGGCGTTTCGAGCTGGGAGACCGCACCGTCATCATCGAACGTGGGGAGCGGTTCCTGGTCGCCGTCGTCTTCACCGGCCGGGAATCAGATGCCCTTCGGGCCGCCGTCCAAGCCTTCGCGGCCCGAGCGGATCGACTCTACGGGCCCCTTTTGGATCGATGGAGCGGCGACGTATCGGAAATGAGCAGTCTCGAAGCGATGGCCGGGAGTGTCTTCTTCGAGCAGTGGGGGCGATCCTAGGTACCGCGTCGACTGTGAGTGGACACCGTCGAGCTGGACCCAGTCCGGGGGTCCGCGCCCATGAAGGTAGCGATCCTGGGCATTGGGGGCTACGGTAGGGCCGCCGCTTTGGAGCTCGCCTCCGATCGGCGCGTGTCGGAACTCGTACTCTTGGACCGTCGGGGCGACCGTTCACGGGTCCTCCAGCATGCGATTCGAACCGCCGTGACGGCGAAGGAGCTGAATGTGACGGATGGACGAGCCCTGATTCGGGCGTTGTCCGAGGTGGACGTTGCGGTGAACATGATTCCGTCGCAACACAACATTGCGATCATGCGCGCCTCTCTGGATGCGGGCTGCGGCTACGTCGACGTCTCCAGCCACCACTCTGCCTCGCCACAGGAGGGCGGCGATATCCTGGAGCAACTCGACCAAGACCTCGATTGGCGGGACCGCAAGTTGACCGCGATTGTCTCGATGGGTTCGGACCCGGGGCTATCGAACGTGATGGCCCGAGTTGCTTCGGATCGGTTCGAACGAATCGACGCAATACGAATTCGTCGAGCAGCTACGGGGACGAGAACCGTCGACGGGTTCCCGCTCTATTCGCGGGAGATATTCCTCGAGGACGCCCTATCCAGGCCCGTCGTATGGCAGGGGGGCGGACTGGTAGATCAGCCGCCCGCAAGCGGGGAGGAAGATTTCGAATTCCCGCCGCCGATTGGCGTGCGCCGAGTGCATCTGTTCCGGCATGCGGAGGTCCTGACGCTGCCTCTTCGGCTAGGGAAGCCGGTCGGAAAAATTGACTACAAGCACGATATCAACCCGGAACTGATCCGGGCCATTCACTCCCTGAACGGCCTCGGTCTCTTCGCCTCGAATCGGACCGTCCGTGTCGGGATGCACAATGTCGCCTTCCGCGACGCGTTTCTCGCGGCTTTCCCAGAGCCATCCACCCTAATGAGCCTCCAAACCGGTGCCTTGGCGATCGTCGTGGAACTCGAGGGAAAGACAAAAGACGGCGAGGACAGGACGGTTCGAGGATCGATCCTCATGGAGAACCGAGAGGCCAGCAGGCTGCATTCGACCACGCCTGAGCATGTGCTCGCGGCGAGCGCGGCTGCGGTCGCTGCGATCCTGATTGCTACGAGGAAGGCCCCGCGCGCGGGCGTCTTGGCACCGGAGGAGCTGCCCCCGGACATCGTCCTCCCCGAGCTGCAAGCTCGAGCAATACGATTGAGCTTCGTGCCTCCCGCCGCTCCCTCGACGCCTTGACGACCCTAGGTTTCACGCTCTCTCAACCGCGCTCAGCTCTGTCTACACCTCGGACCCAAAGACTTTAGCACCCCTGCCGATTCGGTGCGCCGGATGGTCGACCTCCGGACGGACGTCGCCGGGGTGCTTCTCCGGAACCCGACGATGCTCGCGTCCGGGTTTCTCGACGAGACGGGCGGTTCCATGGCCCGCGTGTACCAGGCAGGCGCCGGGGCCGTCGTGACGAAGAGCATCGGGCCGGAGCCCCGGGAGGGCTATCCGAACCCGACGATCGTGGAACTCGACGCGGGCCTGCTGAACGCGGTCGGCCTGCCGAACCCGGGAATCGTGGAGTACGAACATGAAGTGAAGAAGGCCCTCGGCGCGGGTGCGGTCGTCATCGGGTCGGTCTTTGGCAAGGATGCCGCCGAGTATGCGAACGTCGCCGCCAAGATGGCCGATTACGGCGTGGCGGCGGTCGAGCTGAACCTCTCCTGCCCCCACGCGAAGGGCCTCGGCACGGAGATCGCGCAGCACGAGGACGCCGTGCTGGAATTCACGAAGGCAGTGAAGGATGCGGTGGACGTTCCGGTCTTCCCGAAGCTCTCGCCGAACGTCCAGGACATCGCGACGTTCGCCGTGGCGGCGGAGAAGGGCGGTGCCGATGGGATCGTCGCGATCAACACGCTCAAAGCGATGGCGATCTCCCCGGAGCTGAAGATGCCGTTCCTCGCGAACCGGTTTGGAGGCCTGAGCGGCCCCGCGATCCGGCCGATCGGCGTCCGCGCGGTCTACGACATCTACGAGAAGGTGGAGATCCCGATCGTCGGAGTCGGCGGCATCGGTTCCGGACGCGACGCACTCGAGTACGTCATGGCGGGCGCCTGCGCGGTCCAGGTCGGCACCGCGATCATCTCGAAGGGCCTCGGGATCTTCGGCGAGATCACGAAGGAGATCGCGTCTTTGCTGGAGGACGTCGGCATGAAGTCCGTGCGCGAGGCTGTCGGGGTGGCGCATGGCTAGGATCGAGGTCGTCCCGCTCCTCGAGATTGTGCGGGAGACCCGGGACACGGTGACGTACCGGTTCCGCGCGGACATCGGCGGGCTGCCCGGTCAATTCTTGATGGTCTGGATCCCGCGGTACGACGAGCTGCCGATGGCCCTGTCATATCTCGGTCCCGTGAAGGGCATCACGGTCCGCGATTACGGGGACGCGACCCACGTGTTCGCGGAATTCCGCCCGGGGGATCGCATCGGGGTCCGCGGCCCGTACGGGAACGCGTTCCGCCTCGCGGGGGAACGGGTCCTCGTCGTCGCGGGAGGCTCCGGCATGGCCTCCGTGATCGCGGCGATCGAGGCGTTCGCGCAGCAAGGCGCACACGTCACGACCGCGATCGGGGCTCGGACCGCGGAGGACCTGCTCTTTGTGGACCGGGCGAACGCGAGCGGCGAGGCCCACGTGGCCACGGACGACGGCTCGCGGGGCTTCCACGGGTTCGCGCCGGCCCTCGCGGAGAAGCTCATGGACCGCGAGAGGTTCGACCAGGTCCTGACGTGCGGGCCGGAGCGGATGATGAAGGCGGTCGTCGACGCAGCGGCGAAGCGGAACCTGCCCGTCCAGGCGTCCGTGGAGCGCTACATGAAATGCGGGATCGGGATCTGCGACGCGTGCGCATTCGACGGGCTCGTCGTCTGCCTCGACGGATCGATCTTCACCGGCGAACAGCTCGCGGGGATCGAGGACTTCGGCCACTTCCGTCGGGACAAGAGCGGGCGCCGCATCCCTGTGTGAATAGACGATAATGCTTTACGAGGCCCGGCGATGCGACCCGCATGTCCGACGCACGCCTCGACGCCCTTTCCAAGGAAATCTTCGACTGGTACGTGGAATGGAACCCGCTCTTTGCCACGTACGTCGGCGTGCATGAATACGATCATTTGCTTCCTAAGGGGACGTACGAGGCGCAGATGGAGGAACTCGCGAAGACGAAGGAGTTCCTGGAGCGGCTCGAGGGGATCGACCGCAAGTCCCTATCGCCCGGCAAGCGGGTCGACCACGGGGTCCTGAGGAACTCCTTGCGCCTCTCCGCCTTCGAAACGGAGGAATTGCGGATCTGGGAAGGGATGCCCGGCGCCGCGTCGACCGTCGCGGAAGGCCTCTTCATCCCGTTCGTCCGGGAGTTCGCGCCCCTTCCGAAGCGACTCGAGGGGATCACGGGCCGGCTCGAGCGGGCGCCGCAGTACATCCGGGAGGCCAAGGGGCGCGTCCGCGCGCCCGTGAAGGTGTGGTGCGAGATCGGGAAGGAGTCCGCGGAGCGCACGCCGGGCCTGTTCCAGATCATCCAGAAGGCCGGCGCAGAGGTCCTGCCTCCGGCGGACCGCGCGCGCCTCGACGAGGCCGCGGCAAGAGCCACGGAGGCCGTCGGGGCGTACGCGAAGTGGATCGATTCCGATGTCCTGCCGAAGGCGAAGGCGCGGGTGGGAGTCGGTGCGGCGAAGTTCCGCAAGCTCGTCCGGCTGCGGGAACTCGGCGTGACGGTCGAAGAGATCTACGCGATCGGGAAAAGGTACCTCCGGGAGAGCCGCAAGGAGCTGACGCGCCTCGCGGGCGCGATCAAGCGAGGAGCCACGGTCGAGGAGGCGAAGGAGCTCGTGAAAGGGGACCACCCGCCGCGGTTCGAGGAGGCCCTGACGTACACGGCGAAGACGATGGCGGATTCGAAGCGCTTCATCATCGAGCACAAGCTGGCGACGGTCCCGCCGAACGAGGAGCTTCGGGTGATCGAGACACCGAGCTTCGCACGGCACGTGATCCCTTTCGCCGCGTACTACGCGCCCGCGAAGTTCGACGCGCGGCAGCAGGGGTTCTACATGGTCACCCCCGTGGAGGACAAGCCGGAGATGCTCCGCGAACACGCGTACGCCTTCACGCGGAACACGGCGGTCCACGAGGGCTACCCGGGACACCACCTCCAGCTCGCGTGTGCGAACCTGAACCCGTCGTACGCGCGTGCGCTCTCGTGGGCCGTCGAGACGATCGAAGGCTGGGCCCATTACTGCGAGGACATGATGAAGGAGGCGGGGTTCTCCGCGGACCCCGGGACGCGGTTCGCGCAGATGACCGACCAGGTCTGGCGCGCATGCCGGATCATCATCGACATCGATCTTCATCGGGGCAAGATGTCGTTCGACGAGGCTGTCGACTTCCTCGTGAAGGAGACGGGCATGGAGCGACCGGGGGCGGTCGCCGAGGTCAAACGGTACACGTACAACCCGGCGTACCAGCTGTCCTACCTGCTCGGGAAGCACATGATCTTCGGGCTCAAGAAGGACGTGAGGAAGGGCCTCGGCAAGCAGTACTCGGACCGGCTCTTCCACGACACGATCCTGTACGCCGGATCGCTGCCGATGAAGTACATGCGGGAGATCTTCGCGTACAAGGTGAAGGAGCTCCGGAAGCTCCGCAAGGCGGGGATCTGAAAGGGAAGGGGGGGCCCGGAGGCCCCGTTCGTGGCCTACGGCATCATCCCGCCATGGTCCCACGTGTAGTTATGCTCGTACATGTGCTGCTGGCAGTACTCGTAGCTCTGGCAATCGCACGTACCGTCGCCCATCATGCCGCCGCTGGGCATGCCGGAGCCGCCGCCCATCATCCCGCCGCCCATGCCGCCCTGCATGCCTTCCGCAGGGGCCATGACGCCGGATGCGCCGACGACCCCCACGCCGAGGATCGCCAGTGCCGCAAGGCCCACGAGGACACCTGTTTGCATGTGTCACCTCCTTGGCATCCCTAGGAGTTGAAACGGCCGATGAGTCCATCGTGAAATGAAGTGAAACGGGTTTCAGAAAGACGGAACGGGCGCGCTACTTCGCCGCACGGGTCACGAGCCGAACGCGGTTCGTCATCCCGTGTCGCTCGCGGACCACGAGCCCCTTCGTCTCCAGTTTGTCCAGGACCCGCGTGACCTTCGCTTTCGAGAACGTACCGAGGGCCACGAGATCCCGCTGGAGCATCTCTCCGCCATGCTCCCGGATCTCGAGGTACATCCGCCGCTCGTCCTCGTCGAGGAGCTTGATCAGCGTGGGCTCCGGGACGGGTTCTTCCCGTGCGGGCGCGGAAGCGGCCGGCGGCGCCACGACGACGTTCGATGGGGTTGGGGCGAACGTTGAATCGGAGGCGCGAAGGCGGCCCGCGGACCGCCCCCGGTAGTACACAAACAGCGCGCCGATAAAGAGGACCGTCGACGCGACCAAGATTCCCCACTCGATGCCGCCCGGACCCGGATCCGGCGTGGTAACGTTCCCGCCCATCATGCCGCCGCCCATCATCCCGCCGAACGATCGTTGGGTCGCGACGCTCGACGCGGCGAGACCGACGCCGACCAGCGCGATGACCACGGCGATGCCGATGATGATGACGGAGGAGTCATCCTGGGCCATGGCGGGCCATCACCGCGTTCGCGAGTGCTTAAGGGTTTGCCACCTATCTTTCGGACGCGACTGCACGGTCCGTCGCCGTCGGCGAGTTTGTGCAAGGACGATACTTTAATATCGAAAGGCCCGCATCGCGCGCGGCGGAGAGCGAGAACGGATGAAAGACGTGAATGCGATCGCGAAGAAGGCCCTCGAATACAAGGAGAAGGGCCTCTCCGAGCGGGAGATTGCGGACGAGCTGCACCTGTCCACGGAGACGGTCACATGGCTCCTCACCCGAGGCGTCCGCGGCGGAGAGCCGCCGAAGGACGTGAAGATCGGGTGGCGGTCCGTCGGGGTGTACGGAAACCGCATTGGTTTCATTGCGGCCGCGATGGCGGACATCGCCCTCGAGGAGATGGAGAAGCGGCAGATGGACGCGGACGCGATCCTCGGCATCGCGATCAACGGGATTCCGCTCGCCGCCCTGATGAGCGAGGAGCTCGGGAAGGAATTGATCATCTACCGTCCGAGCCAGGAGCGCCACGGCAAAGGCGGCGCGTTCTCCTCGAACTACGCCGCGCCGCAGGGGAAGAAGGTCATCATCGTGGACGACGTCGTGTCGACGGGCGAGACGATCAAGGCGGCGATCTCCGATCTGCATGAACTCGGCGGCACCCCGGTGCTCGCGCTCACCCTCGTGAACAAGACGGGATATGACGAAATGGCCGGCGTCCCGCTGCGCGCGCTCATCCGCGCCCGTTCGATCTGAGCGCGGCGCGCGGACCCGCGCAAAGCTTTAGGCCCCGCGTCTGTTCTGCGGCCCGGGGACCGCCCTGACGCACTGGTACGACGATCTGCTCATCGAGGCGAAGGCCTTCGTGGGGGACAAGAAGGATCTCGTCGTCAACGCGGGCCTCAGCGTGAGTGGCCTGCAGCACGTCGGCCGATTGCGCGGGGAGATCGCCCTCTCTCACTTCCTAGTGCGCAGCCTGGGCGAGGACGGACGAAAGGTTCTCCAGAGTCTCGTGCTATACACACAGGACGAGTGGAAGGCGAAGGAGGGCCAGATTGGGCAGTTCCCGGGCGACGAGGGTCGAAAGTACGTCGGGCGACGGCTGATCGATGTGCCCGATCCCTTCGGCTGTCATGGGAACTGGGTGGACCATTACTGGAAGGATTTCGGCGGCGTTCTCGAGCGCTTCGCGCCGCACGTGCAGATCGTCACGACCACGGAGGCGTATCGCAACCCGCAGATGCAGGCGATCGTGCGCGACCTCGCCGGACGGGGAGAGGAGGTCCGCGCGGTCGTCAACAGGTATCGCGAGCGCCACCCCTACCCGGCGGGCTGGATCCCGTTCGAATCGTACTGCGAGGATTGCGGGACGATCGGTGCGAGGACCACGGCCATCGAAGGCAGCACGGCGTCGTATCGCTGTGAGCGGTGCGGCCACGAAGGCCGCTCGTCGATTGAGAAAGGGAAGCTGAATTGGCGGCTTGAGTGGCCCGCTCTCTGGAAAGTGTACCGCGTGGACATCGAACCGTTCGGCAAGGACCACGCGACGCCGGGCGGCTCCCGCGATTCCTGCAAGGAAATCGCGGAGACGATCATGCACTTCCGCCCACCGATGGGCATCCCGTACGAGTGGGTCGGGATTGCGGACCGCGGGAAGGACCTCGGGGACATGGGCTCATCCGATTTCCTCGGCTTCACGCCGACTCATTGGGTCGAATTCGGTGATCCAGAGGTCCTGCGCTACGTCTACGCCTTCAATCCGATTTCACGGCGCGTCGTCCTCGACCTCTATCGGGTCGACGCATACCACGACCTGTACGATCGGGCGGAAGCGGCGTTCTATGCCGCGAGCCACGTGGGGGATGAGGACGACCAGGCGCGATCGTACGAGCTCGCGCAACTGACCCCGCCGCAGGAGGCGCAGCCCTTTGCCCTCTCGTACCGCCACGCGGCCTTCCTGTCCCAGATCAGCCCGGAGAGCGGGCGGCTCGAGTGGTGTCTCCGCCGGATGCGGGACACAGGGACGCTGATGCGTGCGCCTACGGACTTCGAGCGTGCGCGGACCGAGCGTCGGCTCGCGCAGTCCCGAGCGTGGGTCGAGAAGTACGCGCCGGAGAATCGCGTCGCGTTGCTCGAAACACTCACGCCGACCGTGAGCGGACAGCTGGACGAGGACGATCGCAAGGCGCTGAAGATGTACGCGGAGCGGGCGGCGGTATCGGTGTGGAACGAGGACGCGATCAAGGAATCCATGGTCTCGCTCACGAAGAGCGGGTCTCTGCCCGTCGACACGAGCCGCTTCTTCCGCGATCTGTACCTCGTCCTCCTTGGGACGGAGCGCGGCCCTCGCGCTGCGCCGTTCCTCGCAGTCCTCGAGAAGGATTGGGTCGTCCGCCGTCTTCGTGACGCGACGAAGTAGGAAAAGTCGAAATACGTCCTGCTTGTTGGAACCCGGAGAACCCATAGCCCCGTGGTCTAGCGGCCAATGATTCGAGGCTCTGGATCGGTCCTTCGGGACCGAGGGGAGACCTCGCGACGGCAGTTCGAATCTGCCCGGGGCTATCCTCTTTTCAGGCGATGATTGGAAGGGCGCCCGGAATCACGGAGAAGCGCGTCGGATGTCGCCCAACGAACTCTCCGTCGAGATCGATCATCTCCTCGTTCGCCGTCACGCGCAGCTCCCGACACCGGAAGTGCGTCACCTCATCCATCGAGAGGTGCTCCCCCTCTCGGAGGGCCGGCAGGTTCCGGCGGGCCGTTTTGAAATCGATGTCCCCGAAGATGACGACGTCCAGGAGGCCATCGGAAACGTCCGCGAAAGGGGCGGGCTTGAGCCCCGCACCGAAGTAGCGGCCGTTCGCGACGACGAAATCGTTCATCCGAACCTCGCGGGACGCCGAGCCGTCCGCCTCGTACGACACAAGGGTGTTTTCGTAGCGGGGCAGCGTGCGCAGGATCGCAATGAGGAAGCTCATCCGCCCGCCGAGGATCTTCGTCGTGCGGTTCACGCGGTCCACGACTGCGCCGCCGGATCCGAACTCCGCGACGTTCACGAAGTAGCGGGCCCGCGGCACGCCTGGGTCGACGAACTCGCAGAGGCCCACGTCGATCGTGCGCGTCTCGCCCACGACGATCCGCTTCGCCGTCTCGCCCGCGTCGTGCGGCACGGGGAACGTCTTCACGAAGTCAGTTCCCGTTCCGACGGGGAACACGGCGAGCCTCGCGGTCGGGTTCCACGGTCGGCCCGTGCCATCCAGGAATCCGTTCGCAACCTCGTTGAGGGTCCCGTCACCTCCGACCGCAACGACCGTCGTGGCTCCGGCTTGCACGGCGGCTTTTGTCAGTTCCGTCGCGTGTCCGGGCCTCTCCGTCATCCGGAAATCGGTTCGCTCTCCGAGGATCCGCCGGAAGATCGGTTCGTCCCTCGGCCACCGGCGACGCGTCCGGCCGTTCGCCGACGCAGGGTTCACGATGAAGACGGTCTCAGCGACCATGGTCCCCCTTGAACGTTCGGTGCGCCGCGACGAGGTCCCGGTACGCGTCCACTTCGCGCTCGACGCGTGGGATGTCCCAGCCGAGTTCACGTGCCATCCGCTCCGCGATCGGGACGGCCACGGAGAGCCCTTGATCCAAGTCCTCGTAGAAAAGACCGAGCCTCCGCACCATCGTGTCCTCGAGGGTCGTCGCCATCTCCTGCCGCAATGCGAGGGCAACCTCGGCCCAGACGTGAGGCATTCCTTCTGCAATGCGTTCGCGAGCTGCGGACGTCTCGAGCACGCTCCGCACGTCTGCCGCGGAGTGGCGGCCTTGGAGATGCAACGCGGTCTCCTCGTCGAAACCGAGCTCCATGAAGGTTTCGAGCGGGTCCAGGGACGGACCGAGGGCTTCCGCCACGGTCCTGGTCGGCACGTGGCGGCGTAGGCGAGCGCACACGAGATCGACGACCTGCTCCGCCATGGCGCGATGCGTCGTGAGCTTGCCGCCCGCCACGGAGATGAGGCCGTCGGTGTCCTCGAAGATCGAGTGTTCGCGGGAGATGTCCGATTCGGACGCTTCGGCCGCGCCGCGACGCAGGAGGGGTCTCAGGCCCGCATACGCGCTCACGACATCCCCCCGCCCGGCGTGCGACTCGGGGAACGCGTCGTTCACCGCGTCGAGGAGGTACGCGACGTCGTCCGCATCCGGGAGGACTCGGTCCGGATCCCCATGGAAATCCGTGTCCGTCGTCCCGACGAGCGCAAGGTTGCCCCACGGGAGGACGAAGACCACGCGGCCGTCCCGTCGCGAGCTCAGGGCGAGGGCATGGCGGTTCCCGATCTTCTCTCGAGGAAGGAAGATGTGGATGCCTTTCGTCGGCCGAAGGGTCGGCACGTCGCGAAGCAAACGAAGGCGATCGAGCCACACCCCCGTCGCGTTCACGACGACGGACGCGCGGACCTCCATGGACTGATCCCCCAGTCGGTCCCGGATCTCGGCTCCCGAGACGCGGCCTCCCTCGCGGCGGACGCCGACGACTTCGGCATAGTTCGCCACGACCGCGCCGGCGCGGGCCGCATCTCGGACGACCGCGAGGACGAGGCGCGCATCGTCTGCCCATGCGTCGTAGTAGATCGCCGCGCCGTCGAGGCCGCCGGGATTCAACTTCGGCTCGCGGGCGCGCGTCTCCGCGGAGGAGAGCCACACGCGACGCGGCAGTTTCTTGTCCCTCGAGAGGAAGTCGTACAGGAAGAGGCCGAATCGCATCACCCGCTTCGACGGGCCCCGGTCGCGGTAGGCCGGCAGGATGAACGGGAGGGGGTGGACGAGCGTCGGCGCGCGGGCGATCAGGAGGTCCCGTTCCCGCACGGCTTGTCGGACCAACCCAACCTTGAACTTGCGAAGATACCGCAGGCCGCCGTGGATGAGGCGCGAGGTCTTCCCGCTCGTCCCGCTCCCGAAGTCCGCTCGCTCCACGAGGGCGGTGCGCAGGCCGCGGGATGCGGCGTCCCGCGCGACGCCCGCGCCGACGATGCCCCCGCCAACGACGAGCACGTCGGCTGCCTCGCGCGCGATCCGATCGAGGTTCCCCGCCCGCGTGCGAAACGAGAACTCCTCGGTCACGGGGACACCGCCACGAGCTTCCCAGGGTTCATGATGCCGTCCGGATCCAGCTCCCGCTTCAGCGCGCGCAGGACGACGACGCCGTCCTCGCCGATCACCTGCGGCAGGTAGGGCGCGTGGTCCAGCCCGATCCCGTGGTGGTGACTGAGCGCGCCGCCGGAGTCGACGAAGGCGCGCGTGACGGCTGCCTTAATCGCTTCCCACTGTGCGATCATCTCCCGTTCCCGCTGTCGCGCGAAGAACGTGTAGTAGAGGGACGCGCCGTCCGTGTACGCGTGGGAGACGTGGCAGAGGACGAGTCCCCGGGAGCCATCCTTCCACAGGGCTTCCTGGAGGGCCTTCTTCCCCGCCTCGTACACAGACGGGAGCGAGGACCACGGCGCAGCCGTCTCGACCGTGTCGACGAGGACACCATGGTCCAGGAGCGAATCCCGAAGATAGGGGAGCTCGAATCGCTCCGCGTACCATCGCTCCGCGGGTCTCGTGCCGATGTTCAACGAGCCCCGCGCATGCCGCACGGCGCTCCGGCGTCGGCGGCTGACGTCCGCCCGGGTGCCCTCGAAGCCCATCAGCAGGAGGCTGCCGTTCGTCAGGCGTCGTCGGGTCGGGCCTCCTCCTTCGAGCGACACCCCTGCACTCGCCGCGGCGAACCGTGTCTCGTCCTCGTCGCTCAGGTAGGCCATGTCGGGGAGCGCCCGGTCACGGGCCATCCTATGGAGGACCGCCATCCCCTCGGAGAAGGAGCGGAAGAGGCGCGATGCGAACCGCCGCGCAGAAGGTCGCGGATGGGCGCGGAGCGTCGCCTGCGTGATCACGCCGAGCGTCCCTTCCGATCCGAGGATCAACTCGCGGAGGTCGGGGCCGTGGGACCGCCCGGGTAGGGGTCTCACGTCGATCGTGCGCGTCGGCGCGACGAGCCGCACGCCGACGAGGAGGTCCTCGATCCGACCGTATCGGTTCGAGAGGCCCCCCGCCGCACGGGTCGCGATCCACCCGCCGAGCGTGGAGAACTCCCACGATTGCGGGAAATGGCCAAGCGTGAGGCCATGGGAGTCCAGGGCCTCTTCGAGCTGCGGACCGCGGATTCCCGCTTCGGCCGTCACGAGGCCCGCCTGGTCATCGACGTTCAGCACGGAGCGCATGCGTCGCAGATCGAGGGCGATCGTCGCAGCGAAGCCCTCCGGGGTCTCCGTTCCGCCGACGACGCCGGTCCCGCCGCCGAACGGGACGACGGCGTACACGCGACGGCGGGCGAACTCCAAGAGCCGCCGCACGGAGTCCTCGTCCTCCGGGAAAACGACGACATCCGGGGCGCGCTCGATCCGTCCCGTACGCAGCCTTACGAGGTCCTTGTACCCCTTGCCCACCGCATGCGTCACGCGGTCGTAGTCGTCCCCGGAAACGTTCTCCTCCCCGACGATCCGACGAAGCTGCGAGATCTCGTCAGGTGACACGAGGCACGGAGGCGGCAGGATCTCGTCGATCGGGAGGACCTTCCTCACGATGGCCGGATCGAGTTCGAGTCGCTCTTGCAGATGCCGCCACAGCGCGGGGCGGCTCTCGACCGGGAGGGTCCGGTCCTCCCAGCCCCAGCCCCACCACTTGACCGCGCGCGCCTCCATGCGGCGCGGCGAACCGACTCGGCCGATAAAGACGTTGCCTCCCCTTCCCGTCGTCCCAAAGGATTAAACAAGTGCGGCCCATGCGGCCCGCAACGGCGGGAGCATGATCGACCGGGAGGCGATCGTCGATGTGCTCGAGGCGTATGATTCCTCGAACATCCAGGTCGCGACGATCGGGTCGCACTCCGCGCTGGACGTGTGCGACGGCGCGGTCGAGGAAGGATTCCGCACGATCGCCGTGTGCGAGAGGGGTCGTGAGGCTCCGTACTCCCGGTACTTCCGCGCCGTGCGGGATTCTGACGGCCGAGCGACGCGCGGCTTCGTCGACGATGCGATTGTCGTCCCGAAGTTCAAGGATGTCCTCGCGGAGAAGATCCAGGACCACCTACGTACGCAGAATGCGGTCTTCATCCCGAACCGCTCATTCACGTCGTACTGCGACCTGACGGAGATTGAGGACCGTTTCATGGTGCCCTTGCTCGGCAGCCGCAACCTCCTGCGGACGGAAGAGCGGGAGGAGGAGCTCAGCTACTATTGGATTCTGGAGAAGGCGAAGCTCCCCGCTCCGGAGAAGATCGAGGACCCGAAGGACATCGATGGTCTTGTGATTGTGAAGCTCCACCACAAGGTCAAGGAGCTCGAGCGCGGCTTCTTCACGGCGGCGAGCTACCCGGAGTACATGGAGAAGTCGGATTCCCTTCTCAGGCAGGGCGTGATCGCAAAGGACGATCTCGATGCGGCCCGGATCGAGCGGTACATCATCGGACCGATCTTCAATTTCGACTTCTTCTACTCACCGATCGAGGACCGGGCGGAGAAGCTCGAGCTCCTCGGGATCGACTGGCGCTTCGAGACGTCCCTCGATGGCCACGTGCGTCTGCCGGCGGAGCAGCAGCTCGCGTTGGCCGAGGCGCAACGCATCCCGGAATACGTCGTCGTGGGGCACAACAGCGCGACGTTACGGGAGTCGAGCCTCAAGGACGTTTTCGACATCGCGGAGAGGTACGTGAAGGCGACGCAGGAATACTTCTCGCCCGGGATCATCGGTCCGTTCACGCTCCAAACCGCGGTCGACAAAGACCTGCGGTTCTGGGTGTACGACGTCGCTCCGCGGATCGGCGGCGGCACCAACGTCCACGTGTCCGTCGGCCACCCGTATGGGAACAGTCTGTGGCGTCGGCCGATGAGCACGGGTCGCCGGATTGCGGTCGAGGTCCGTCGCGGGATCGAAACCGGGCGACTCGCAGAGCTCGTCACCTGATCCGCGAAGCATCCGTCGACTCGGAGATCGCGTTTGTCAATCCGTGGGATGGCCGCGCCGAATCTTCATATTGTTCGAAAGGGCTCCCGGCCACCGTCAGCAGGGAATCACGGCGGATGCTCGACCCTGTGTTCTTCGGATGGATCGCGGCCATCGCGGTGGGCTTCGTCCTCCTGAACCAGGGCGCGAAGTTCCTAACGGACAACGCGACGCGCGTCGCGGGCAAGATTGGGCGTAGCCGCTTCGTCGTCGGCGCGCTGTTCGTCTCCACGCTCTCCGCCCTCCCGGAGCTGCTCGTGAGCGGCATTGCGATCGAGGAGGGGAGCCCGGAGATCGCCTTGGGCAACGCGCTCGCATCGACGGTCGTGACGATCGCCTTCGTGATCGGAGTGAGCGCGCTCTTGAGGCCCATCAAGGCCACGCGGGAGATCGTCCTCCGGGACGCCGTCTTCCTCGCGGTCGTGACCCTCGTGGCCGCGACCCTCCTCCTCGACGGGAACCTGACCCGCTACGAGGGCATTGCGCTCATCGCGCTCTTCGTGCCGTACGTCCTGAATCTTGCGATCACTCAGCGGACGGGCCCGCAGGACGAGATCGACGGGCAAGTGCAGGACATGCGGATCGGCCTCGAGTTCACGGGTTGGATCTTCGGTCGGACGATCGAGGTCCGCGCCGGACTGAAGTGGCTCGTGTTCGGCATCCTGTGGACCGTGATGGGCGCCCAGTTCCTCGTTCGAGGTGCGATCGGCGTGTCGAATGTGGCCGGCTTGAACCCGTGGCTCATCGGCATCACGGTCGTCGCCCTCGGCACCTCGCTCCCGGACATCGCCGCGGCGTACCATGCGTCCCGTCGCGGTTACATGGATCTCGTCCTCGGCGAGGGAATCGGGGCGAGCGTCGTGACGACGCTGCTGACCCTCGGGATGATCGGAATCGTGCGGCCCGCGACGCACTCCGTGAGCCTTCTGCTTCCCGTTGTCGGAGCGATGGTCCTGTCGACGTTCCTGCTCCTCGCGCTCATGCTCAGAGGGTGGCGCATTACGTCTCGGGCGGGCGCCGTGTTGACGTCGAGCTACTTCGCGATGATCCTGTTCAGCGTCCTATGGTTCCCACGCGGACTTGCATGATCAATAGACCGCGCCGCACCGGACGCACGTGAGCTTCCCGTCGCCTCGGGCGACGAGCTGCCCGCCGCACGCCGTGCAGAACTTCATCTCCCGCACGAGCTGGCCCTGTTCGTCCCACTGGTGCTGGGGCCACCCGCTCGGTGCGGGGGTCTGGCCCGGCCAGCCGCCCGTCGCGGGTGCCGCCTGGCCGCCGGATTGCGGTGGAGGCGGGGACTGTGTGGGTGGCGGCGATCCCGGATACGTGCCCTGCGGGGTTATCGGGAACGGCGGGGCGTGCTGCATCATCCGGAACTGCTCTTCCATGTACGCGCCCTGGTCGACCCGGGTGACGGTCGTCCGAGCGATCCGATCCAGGTAGCGCTGCCTCGGGTCCCCCTGGGTCGCCGCGCCGACGAGCACGTCAAGCAGGACGAAGATCGGGAAGATCTTCGTGATGTTGCGGATCAGCGCATGCATGATGTCCATGTTCCCGTCGATCGCGACGACGCGGAGCGAAACGAGTTTCTTCCCGATCGTCGCGCCGAGGACCAGCTCCAGGAACATCGAGTAGATGAACCAGAGCAGCCCGAACACGAAGCTCGGGATCCACCACGGTGCGATGAACAGGGCGAACGGGATCGAGAAGAACAAGGTGACGACCGAGATGATGATCACATCGATCAAGAACGCGAAGAAGCGACGGATCCAGTGCTCCTGCAAGGCCGGATTGTGGCCAATCATGTCGAAAGCGGTTGGCATAATCACCCGTCCGGACGCGACGATATCCTAACAGCCTTCATAAACATATTGGCACTAATATTTCGATGTCCGATTGAAAATGCGTGGCGTCAGTCCGGCGAGTCCGCCGGGGCTTCGGGCGGCAGTTCCTCTTCGACGAGCTGCGAGCGCTTCAGGAATTCGCCGGGCACTTCCTTCGTCGTGTAGACCGTCTTCCCGGCCTTCTGGATAACGACGCCCGACGTACGCGCGGTCTTCGCATCGATCTCGAGGATCACCGGCTGCTGGATGCGCACGCGGCCCGCCTCGAGCGCGGCCTGGTAGGTCGCGCTGAGGTGGACCATCTTGCGATCCGACGGCCGCAGGCCGGCCTCGAAGAGGATGTGACTCTCCTCCTCCGTCGTCGGATAGAAAAGCACGTCCGGGATGCCTTCCGTCGGCAGGTCCAGGTCGACGTCGATCGAGTGCCCGTACGTCGCGCGGATCTTTCCGTCATCAAACTGGTAGCGGCCTTTCGGGTCCGTCTCGATCAGCCCGACGACGTGGTGCTGGCGGAGGAAGCGGAAGCGGCGGTTGCGAATCTGCACGGCGGTCAGGAAGTCGCGGAGGTCCACCCAGCCGTGGGCGTCCATCTCCAAGCCATATCGTTGCGGGAAGTGCCGCAACACGCCGGCCATCGTCCGCCCGAGGATCTCGACTTCTTCGTCGTTCAGGAGGAACTTCCCTTCGCTCCCGCAGTGCGGGCAGAATTCGTCCCGAAAGTACCCGTGAGAACGACATTCCTTGAGCACAGGCCCCTCCCTGGGTCGTTTGATATTGGTTGACCCTTTATGAAGTTTCGTCTCCCTGTTCCAGAGGAAGGTCCGCCTCGCGGACGACCCGCACGCCCAGGGATTCGAGCCGTTCTTCGATTGCTCGGACCCGCGTCTTGGTGAGGGTCTTCCGATGCACGTACGCCAGGACGGCGCCTTCCGTGCGCTCGACCGCCTGATCGATGATCGACGCCGGCGCACGCTCCAGCGCGTAGGCGGGAAGGAGATGGCCGAACGCGATATGGCGCTCGAACGCGAGATCCCGATGCCGCGGCACATAGTGGCCGCCACCCATCCCGACCGCCACGGACGCATCGAGCGGCTCGAGGTCCAGGAGGGAGCGCGCAATCGCGCGCGAGGCGTCCAGGTCCGCCCATTCCCGCTCCGTGCTTCCCTGCTCGATGAAGAACGTCGGCGCTTCGAGGAACGGCCCGTGGTGGGTCGCTTCGAACGTGACCTCGTACGCGAGGGATCGGGCCTCTCGACGCAGAGCGCGCAGGGCGGCCGTCATCCAGCGCGCGGCGGCGGGCACGAGGAGGCCCGGTTGGCCGCCGAAGTCTGCGCTCGCCGGGTTGCCGATCGGATGGACAGTGAGGCTGGGCGTCCCGCTCTCCGACTTGTGCTTCGAGAGGTACACGACGAGCTCGGGCGCGCCGTACGCGGTCGAGAGGTCGCGGTCCAGGTAGTCGCGGTACAGGTGGTGCTCGCGAATCGTCACGAGGACCGTGTCGCGGAGCCGCCACGCCGGGCGGCCATCGAAGGGTTCCTCCGCGGACCAGGACGCAAGGGCGAGGAGCGCCTCCCGCTGGTTGCGGCTCGCTTCGTCTTGGTCGGATGCAACGAGTACGCGCACGCAGCCGCAACGAGGTCCTTCGCCATTGTCTTTCCCTCCGCCCGAGCGCACAAACTTTATGTCCGATGCTCCGGTACGGCGACCCAAGCCATGACGGACGTCACGTTCGTGTCGTCGATCCAAGGATACCAGGACGCCCGTGTGGCCGAGATCGTGGACCGGCTCAAGACGGACCATCCCGAGTGGAGCGTGGAAGTCCTGCCGCCGGACCAGAGCGCTCCTGTCCTTCAGAGGTACAAGCTGAAATTCGGGCCCGCGATTCTCGTGGACGGGCGCGTGGAGTTCGTCGGCATCCCACGGTACCGCATGCTCGTCGAACGGCTCGCGATGGTCGCGTCGAGGCGCCCGAACCCCCGGAGCGCCGCGCCACCGACGCCAACGCCCGTGGCGGCCCCAGCCGCGAAGCCCGCACCCGTAGAGAAGCCGCCGTCGCCCTCGCCGCCGAGCGGCTAGGGGCTGGCGCCCCCAAGAACGTTCGATCCGAGTGGTATGGGAGGGGGTTCCATCGGAATTTCCCCGGCCTCTCGAAAACTATATGAAACGTCCATCCCATTGATTCCCTTGGGTTGACGGAAGGGGACCGCGAGCCAATTGGCGCCGGTCTGGCATGGAAGGAGCGTTGATTCTCGCATGAGCATCGAGGACGAGTTCGAAGAGACCCGCCGCGCGATACACCGGATGCTCAAGGACGCGTTCGAGGGGAAGCTGGGGGTGTTCCGCGAACCGTTCATCTACGGATTCACGACGCGGACGCGGGAGTCGAAGTTCGAGGCCCCACGTCCCGCGCTCGAAGAGGGGATCACGACGCGGGACCCGCTCGTCGACGTCATCCTGACGGAGAGCGTGATCTTCCTCACGGCGGAGATGCCCGGTGTCGCGAAGGACCGCGTGCGCGTCCGGCTCGAGGACGGACGTCTCGCAATCCAAGGCGAAGGCGACCGGACGTATTCGACGGCGGTCGACCTCCCGGCCAACGTGGACCGCGACACACTGAAGTACACGTTCACGAATGGCGTGCTCGACATCGTCATCGCTCGGAAACGGTCCGCGACACCCGCGTGACGCGGCCGCACCGGGCGGTCCCGGGGGTATGAGGGATCCCGTCCGCAGAGAAGCTCGACCGGAACCTGAAGCGTTTCCGCCGGATCGAGGCCGGATACCGAGCGGAGATCCGCCGCGCGAAGGAGGCGATGCAGGCGGAGACGTTCGACCGGTCGAAGGCGGAGAAACGGTATCTCCGGCTGCGCGCGAAACTCGAGTCGAAGATCGAACGCCTGCAGCCGAAGATCAAGGAGCTCACGAATCTGAAGGCCGGGCGCAAGTCGTGAGGCGCGAAGGCTAAGTGGGCCGGCGCTCCTTTCCGTGGCGTGGGTCTGCCGGGGAAGACGGAGCGGACGATTCTCGACGAAACGGCCGCGCAGGTCCGTGTGTGCACGAAGTGCCGACTCCACGAGGGTCGCGCGCATGCAGTCCCCGGGGAGGGCCCGATCGATGCGGAGATCCTCCTCATCGGCGAAGCGCCCGGACGGGACGAGGACTCCGCCGGACGGCCGTTCGTCGGGGCCGCGGGCCGGATCCTCGACAAGGCGCTGAAGACGGCGAAGCTCTCCCGCGAGGATGTCTTCATCACGAACGTGGTCAAGTGCAGGCCGCCGTCGAACCGCGCCCCAAAGGTGGACGAGGTGGCCGCGTGCCACGCATACCTCGTGACCCAGATCGCAACGATCCGGCCGAAGGTCATCGTCACGCTCGGCTCGACGGCGTTGCGGGCCGTGGCCGGGCCCGGGATCGAGCTGAAGGAGGCCCGCTCGAAGGTCCTGCGGTTCGAGGATGCGGTCCTCGTGCCGACGTTCCATCCGGCCGCTGTGCTGTACAATCGAGGGCTCGAGGCGAATCTCGCGGATGATCTGCGGAAGGCCGCCCGGCGCGTCCGCACGAAACGGAGGAGGATTCGCAGCGCGCCCCCGCGGAAAGGCCCCCCGACGAAGCCAACCGCGTCGAGCGGGGCCGTGGTCGTGAACCCGGAGGGCCGGATCCTGCTCTTGCGTCGTGCGGACGAGGAGATCTGGGGACTGCCGAAGGGGACCGTGGAGGAGGGCGAGTCCCTCGAGGCGACCGCGATCCGAGAGGTCCACGAGGAGTGTGGTTTCCGGGTCAAGCTCCTTCATCCGCTGATGCACGTGCAGTACTCGTTCTATTGGCCCCCCGAGGGCGTGAACTACGACAAGAAGGTCGCTTACTTCCTCGCGGAGCCGGTCGGGGGCCGCCTGCGGCTCGAGGCGGGCTTCGAGGAGGGCCGCTGGGTCGACCGTGACGAAGCCCTCCGGCTCCTCCACTGGCAGAACGACCGGGCCGTCGTCGCGAAGGCGTTCGAGATCCTCGACGCTTTGAGCTAGGCGAAGAACGCCTTCACGCGCTCCATGGATCCCGTGTTCAGGATGTCGTCCTTCGTGAGCCACGCACGGCGCGCGGTCCCCACCCCGAAGCGCATCCAACCAAGACCGGCGCTCGCGTGCGCGTCCGTGTCGACGGAGATCGTACAGCCGGCCTTCCGCGCCGCCCGCGCCTGCGCCCCATTCAGATCCATGCGCCTTGGATGCGCGTCGATTTCGATCGCCGTGCCCGCCTTCGCGCACGCGGCGAACACCTCCTCGAGGTCGATCTGGATCGGCCCCCTCCAGCCGAACTGACGCGTCGTCGGATGGGCGAGCAGGTCGACGTGCGGATTTCGGACCGCTGCGGCGACGCGCTCCGTCTGCTCCTTTTCCGGCAGGGTGAACTTCGAGTGCACCGCTGCGATGACGTAGTCGAATTCCTTCAAGACCTCGTCGGTGTAGTCCATCGCGCCGCCGTCCAGGATGTCGCACTCCGTGCCGAGCAGGACCGCGATGCCCTCCCCTTCGCGATTCAGCGCGCGCACGCGGTCCTGCCGCTCGAGTGCCTGCTCGGCGGTCAGTCCCCTCGCGATGGTCGCGGACACGGAGTGGTCCGAGATGCCGACGAACGCGTAGCCACGCCGCCGGGCCGCATCGACCATCGCTTCGAGGGGCTCCGTGCCATCCGTCGCGTCCGTGTGCACGTGGAAGTCCCCGCGGATGTCCTCGAGTTCGACGAGCTTCGGCAGCCGTCCTGCCATCGCGAGATCGACCTCTCCCAGGTCCTCCCGCATCTCCGGGGGAATCCAGGCGAGGTCGAGGGCGGCGTAGACGCTCTCCTCCGTGTCCCCCGCGACTCTCGCCTCGTCCCGGAACACGCCGTATTCGTTCAGCTTGAGCCCGCGGCGCTCCGCCATCGTCCGCAGGCGGATGTTGTGGTCTTTCGATCCGGTGAAGTACTGGAGCCCCGCCCCCCAGCTGTCCGCATCGAGGATCCGCAGGTCCACCTGGATCGTCCGCCGCGCCCCTTCGTAGTCGTGAAACGCGAGCAAGATGGTCGCCTTCGTCTCCCCGGCGGCGATGACCTCGATCACGCCGGGAAGGCGTGTGAAGGCCGCGCTCGCCGCGGCGCGGTCCTTCGCGACCGCGAGGAGGTCCAGGTCCCCGACGTTCTCCCGCATCCGCCGGAAGGAGCCCGCGGCCTCGACCCGTTCCATCGTCCCGCTCGCCCGGAGGGCCGCGAGGACGTCGTCCAGTACGCGGGCCGCATCCGCAAGAAGGGCCCGAGCCTGGCCTTCCTTCATGAGCTCGATCCCACGGAGGATGTTCTCCTCGGTCTTCTCCCCGAAGCCCTTGACCCGCCTCAGGAGGTGCTTCTGGGCGGCGGTGCGCAGCGTCTCGATGTCCGTGATCCCGAGCTCCTGCCAGAGGACCTTCACCTTCTTGGGCCCGAGGCCACGGACCTTCAGGAGATCGAGGACGCCGGACGGCAGCTTCGCCCGCAGCTCCTCGTGGGAGGCGATCTTGCCCGTCGTCACGTACTCCTCGATTTTCTGCGCGAGGTTCGGGCCGACGCCCTCGATTCGCGCGACCCGGCCCTCGCGAACGAGGTCCTCCAGCGCCTCCGTGAGGGACTCGATCTGCCGCGCGGCCCGGCGATACGAGAGCACTCGGAACGTCCCCTCGCCGAGGATGTCCATCATGTCCGCGATCTCGTTGAAGAGCGCGACGACTTCCTCGTTCTGCACGTCCCCGACGATGCCCCGCAACGGCCTTTATAGTTTCGCGGACGCCTTCGCCTCGCCGTGATTTGGGTCGGCACGTGCGGTTTCGGCCGTCGCCAGGCGGACGTCGTCCGCTCCCTCCACGCGGTCGAGATCCAGGAGACGTTCTACCGTAGCGTGACGGCGGACCGGGCGGCGAAGTGGAGGGGCCTCGCCCCGCCCGATTTCCGGTTCGTGGTGAAGGCCTCCCAGTTCATCACGCACGAGGCCTCGTCACCTACATACCGCAGGGCCGACCGGACGATCCCGGAAGCGGAGCGGGCCTCGTACGGGCGGTTCCAGGACACGCCTGCGGTCCGCGAGGGTTGGGAGGCCACCCGAGCGACGGCGGACGTCCTCGACGCGAAGGCGATTGTGTTCCAGACCCCAGCCACCTTCGGACCGGCGGACGAGAACCGCGCCGCCCTGTACCGCTTCTTCGACTCCGTCCACACGGACGCCGTGAAGGCCATTGAGCTCCGCGGTCCGTGGGCCACGCATGTCGTCGAGCGCATCTGCGAGGACCTCGGACTCGTCCACGCGGTCGATCCGTTTGCGAAGGAGCCGGCCACGTACGGGCTCGCGTACTTCCGTCTCCACGGCCGCCCGCCGGGCTCGACGATGTACCGCTACACGTTCACGGACGGAGACCTCGCGAAGCTCAAGGCGACATGCGACGAATATGACGACGCGTACGTGATGTTCAACAACCTGACGATGCACGATGACGCGAGGCGGTTCCGTACCCTCCTCGACGCGTGAGCCCTCCGGGCGTTCGTCCTCACGCGCGAACGTTCGCGTAGAAACCTTTCTATAGCCCCCGTCTCTGTTTCGAACGGGTCGGTCCATGCGCACAGGTCGGATTCCGAAGGAGATCGTCTCGTTCTTCCACGCGCCCGGCGGCCATTCCCTCATCGTGAAAGGTCCCGCGGGGACCGGGAAGACGACGTTCGCCCTGCAGCTCACGGAGGAACTGGACCAGGTCGCAGCGTCCCACTACCTCAGCGCCCGCGTGTCCGACGAATCCCTGTACAACCAGTTCTCCTGGCTCCGAGACCGGCTCAAGCCGGCGAACCTCGAGACGGGCGTGTCGAAGACGGCAGATGTCGGCAAGGTCGTCCGGAACGCCCTGGACCAGTTCGAGGGCCGGCTTGTCGAAGGCGAGGAGGGGGAGACCGAGGAACAGGAATCCATCGCATCCGGGAAGGTGAAGGACGGCATCATCGACGTCCCGATCGGGATCGACCTGCCGGAGATCGAGCGGGCCTACGACTTCGTCGAGAGCCAGCTCCCGAACCGGTCCCTCGTCCTGATCGACTCGATCGACGCCCTTGCCGAGCACTACGGCGTACCGGCGAGCCGGCTGATCAACGTCCTCCAGAGGGACCTCGTCGAAGGGAGCAAGCAGAACGTGCTGTACGTCCTGGAGGGCAGCGGCGAGACGCGGCTGGACTACCTCGGGGACGGGATCATCAGCCTGGCGGCGATGGAGTACCAGGGCCGCCGGTTGCGCGTCCTGACGATCGAGAAGCTCCGGGGCCTCCAGGTCCTGCAGCACCGCTACCTGTACACCCTCGACGGCGGCCGACTCATCGCGTTCGAGGTCTCCGAGGAGTTCCGCCGGACCGCGCCCCAGCGGTGGAAGCCCGTCAAGGACCTCTCGGCGGACGCGGTGAGCACGGGCCTCGAGCCGCTGGACCGGCTCAGCGGCGGGCTCGCCCGCGGCCGGGTCGTCGCCTTCGAGATCTCGAATGCCGTGCCCGCGGACTACGTCGACTGGCTGCGCACCTCGATCATCTGCAACTCCGTGTCCCAGGGCCGCGGCGTCGCCCACGTTCCGCCCCGCAAGGGGAGCGCGGAGTTCCTTCGGGAGCTCGTGAGCCCGCACCTCCCGGACGGGGCGTTTGACCTGCACGTGCGCGTCTTCGAGGCCGCGACCTTCGGATCTGCCGACGTCTCGAAGACCGTCCTCCACATGGAGGGGACGAACCCGGATGCGGACCTGAAGTGGTCGAACATCGAGTTCCAGCTCCCGAAGTCGGACCGTCCGTTCCTCGCCCTCATGGCGTTCGATACCCTTGAGTCCGTGTACAACGAGAAGGTCCTCGAGCAGATGTCCGGCGTCCTCGCGGCCGTCCGCCGCTCGAACGACGTCTTTGTGGGCTTCGTCACCCCGCAGAGCGCGTCCGCCGCGAAGCTCGAGAACATCGCGCACGTGGTCCTGCACCTGGACAGCGTGAACGGGTCGGTCGTCCTCTACGGAGAGAAGCCGTACACGGAGCTGTTCAACCTCTCCTGGGACTGGTCGTCCGGCGTCCCGAAAGCGGTCCTGCGTCCGATCGTGTAGCCGCGCCGCCGGGGACGGGGACGCGTGGTCTCGTCGGGATCCCGGGCCGATCGGGACGCGACGCCTGCGGTGAAATCGTTCGCCTTGGGGCGAAACCGGCGAGTATCAAAATCGAGAACCGGATAGATAGACGAATTAATATCTACTCCGCATCGAGAGACAATGCGAGAAAAGGACGTCTCGCGATTGCTTACGGACGAGTACGCGGAGAGGATTCTCGTCGCGACTCAGCAAACTCCGCGGTCCGTGCAAGAGATCAGCGACAAGTACGACATCCCGATCGCCGCGTGCTACCGCAAGATCCACGAGCTCGAGGAGGCGGGATTCCTCATCATCGCGGAGATCGTCACGACACCCAAGGGGAAGACGATGAAGCTGTACCGCTCCCTCCTCAGGTCCGCGCAGCTCCTGTACCAGGACGGCATCTTCAAGGTCAAGTTCGAGTTCGACGTCGACAAAGAGATGAATGGCGTGTGGATCGAGCTGAACGCCGCGCTCGACTCGTAGTCGCGCGCGCCCGCGCGTTTCCGCGCGCGTTGATAATCACGCGCGAGAGCCACTTCCTTGTCTGATAATCAAGCGCGATAGCTTAAATATCCCTGGGAGGCATCGACGCCGCACAACGGCAGCGGGGTAGTGACCGTGGAGGAAACGAACCCAAACAACGGCGACTTCCAAGGCCCGACGAAGATGCTCTCGCCCCTCGAGGCGTCCCAGCTTTTGACCGACGAATACAGCGCGAAAATCCTCCTTGCGACGTACAAACGCAAGATTAGCGCCCAGGAGATCAGCCAGAGATATGGCATCCCGATTGCGGCGTGCTACCGCAAGATCCGGATCCTCGAAGAGGTCGGCCTGATCCAATGCGTCGAGCGGATCCTCACGCAGAAGGGGAAGCGCAAGAACCTCTACACATCCTGCCTGCGCAACGCGTACATCTTTTTCGAGAACGGGAAGCTCCGGGCTCGGTTCCAGCTGGCCACGGGCCAGGTCAAGGACTTCGGCGGGGACTGGAACGGCCTCGACATGCTGAAGCAGTAGGCCGTCCGCCCCGTTCCCACTTATCCCATCCCTCCCTTTTTCTGCATCGTCCGGTCAGCGGGAACGCTCGTCGAAGGCGTGACCAACGTTATCATGTATCGCACCCGAGAACCACGCCGCTGCGTTTCTTAAAGTCGGTCCGCGGTTTACTAGTCGGGGAACCGTGCGGATCCAGTTCCACAAGATCCTGTCGGAAGGCCGGAGCGTACGGTTCGACCCGGATCCGGAAGAAAGCGTCCTCCATCTCAGCGTGATTGTCACGGAAGACGAGGTCCGCAAAAGCCGGGCAAGGCGCCAAACCTGACGCCCGCATAGGCGCGAGGTGTTGTCGCCGCTGCGGCCCGAGTTTTTTCCGTCCGCCCCCTGTATGTCGTGTTCATCTCGGACCAATCCGTCCGAGTGCGCATCGACAGATCGGCTCATCGACGCCGCGGGATTCGACTATCGCAGCCGGTCGCTCAGGACTTTAATACCGCGAGGCCGTTCCGGTTCGAGATGGCCGCGGCGGGCACCGAGGCGTTGTTCCAGCAGCTCGCCCTGCTCCTCGCCCTCGCGACCCTGAGCCACTTCACGATCAAACGGTTCCATCAGCCGACGATTGTCGGCGAGATCGCGCTCGGGATTGTCTTGGGGCCAAGTGTGCTCGGGTTCTACTTCCAGATCTTCCCATTCGACCCCGGGCTCGTGGAGAGCTTCGCGGCCCTCGGCGCGATCTTCCTCCTGTTCCTGATCGGCCTGGAGAGCGACTTCCGCGCGATCTACACCCGGAAGAACATCTCGGTGGCGTTCGGCGGCGTCGTGTTCCCGTTCGCGTTCGGCTTCATGGTCGCCTTCTTCCTCATCCCGCCGGGCGTGGCGGCGGATCAATTCGTCATGGCGCTGTTCGTCGGGGCGACCCTCACCGCGACGAGCACGGCAATCGCGGCTTCCGTCCTCCTCGACCTCGGTTTGATGAGGGAAGACGTGGCCCAGACGATCATGGGGGCCGCCGTCGTCGACGACGTCCTCGGGCTCCTCATCCTGTCCATCGTCGTGGGCATGAGCCGCGGCGTGGTGGATCCCGTGTCGATCGCAATCCTCACGGTGACCGCCCTAGCGTTCCTCGTCGTTGGCATCGCCGTCGGGGTCTTCTTCTTCCGGCGGGTCGTCGTCCGCATCCAGGTGGAGGGGATGAAACTCGGGCTGAAGCACGGCGGCTTTATCATCGCGATGTCTGTGGCCTTTCTCTATGCCTTCGTCTCGGAGTCGATCGGTCTGTCGGCGATCATCGGCGCGTTCCTCGCGGGCTCCCTCTTCTCGACCACGCCGCTCCGGGAGGACTTCACGGAGGGAGCGGGATACCTGGGCGCCGTGTTCACGCCGATCTTCTTCATCTCCCTGGGTCTCCAGGTGAACCTCCATGCCGCCGCCGGCGTTCCGGAGCTGTTCCTGTTCGCGATTGTCCTGACGGTCGCGGCGATCCTGACGAAGGTCGTCGGATGCGCGATTCCCGCGATCCTGTCGCGCATGACGAAGAACGAATCCGTGGCCGTGGGCTGGGGGATGACGCCTCGCGGGGAGGTCGGGCTGATCGTCGCCCTGACCGCGCTGACGGCCGGGGTAATTAACAACGCCCTGTTCTCGATCGTCGTCGTCGTGATGATCGTCGTCTCGGTCCTTCCCGCGCCGTTCTTGAAGCGAGCCCTCGTGGCGGTCGACGACGAACGACGAAGGAGGCGGGAGGTCGCGCCCTCGGAGACGGGTGAGGGTGCCTAGGCGCGCTCCACGAGCCGGCCGGAGACCACGTCGACGGGCAAGAGCGTCTTGATGCGTAGGCCGAGTTCTTTCTCCATGCGCGCCCGCTCGCGCGTCTTCTCGAAGACGATTAGGACGTCAACGACCTCCGCGCCAATCGCCCGGAGGCCCTTCACGATCGCGTAAAGCGTGCCGCCCGTCGAGATTACGTCGTCGACGAAGACGACCCGGTCCCCGCGGTGCACGTTGTTGATGAACATGTCCGCCTTCGAATAGCCCGTCGTCTGACGGAGGGAGACCTCGCCGGGCAGGTTGTACTGCTTCTTCCGGATGAACACGTACGGCCGGTGTACGCGGAGGGAGAGCCCGGCAGCGAGGGGGAAGCCCATCGATTCCGCCGTGACGATCTTGTCGCAGCGGGACCAGTCCCCGACCCGCGCAAGCTGCGCCAAGACCTCCTCCAGCACCTCGGGCCGGCCGAGCGGGATGCCATCCGTGATCGGATGCACGAAGTACTCGTAGTCCCCGAAGCGGACGACGGGGCACTCCGAGAGGCTCGCGCGGAGCTTCTCGAGGGCCATCCTCACTCCTTCGAGACGAGGTTCCTCGCCGCGGCGGCGGCCTTCTCGAGGATCTCCGCTTCCCCCTTGACGCGGCGGCCCTTCATCAGGACCGCGCCGTCGCAGATCACCGTGTCCACGCAGTTCCCGTGCGCCGCGTACACCCAGTTGCTCACGTCGTCGTGGCGGGGCGTGAGTTCGGGGCGCCTTGGATCTACGAGGATCACGTCCGCAAGGCGGTCCACGCCGATCAGCCCGGCGTCGACCCCGAGGGCGCGCGCGCCCCCCAGGGTCGCGAGCTGGAAGGCCTCGTGGGCGGGGAGGACTTTCGGGTCCCGGTGGGCGAACTTCTGCAGGAGGGCCGCGACCTTCATCGTCTCGAACATGTCCAGGTTGTTGTTGCTTGCCGCGCCATCCGTCCCGAGGCCGATCACGAGACCGGCTTCGGTCATCGTGGCGTAGGGCATCGCCTGGCCCGCGGACAGCTTCATGTTCGACACCGGACAGTGGGCGACCTTCGCGCCCGTGCGCGCGAGCAGCTCGATCTCGGACGGATCGAGCCAGCATCCGTGCGCCGCGATCACGTCCTTCGCGAGGAAGCCGATGCGGTCGAGATACTGCGCAGGCCTCAGGCCCGTCTGCGCGATGCAGTCGTCCACCTCGCGCTTCGTCTCGGAGAGGTGGGTGTGGATCAGGTACCCTTTCTTGTCCGCGACCTCCCGCACCGCGAGGAGCGTCTCCTTGGACACCGTGTAGATCGTGTGCGGCCCCAGGACCGGCACGATCCGGTCCATCTTCAGGGCCTCGATCTTGCGGTTCACGTCGTCGACCCGCTTGAGCTGCGCCTTCGCGCGGTCCGGGTCGCCCAGGTCGACGATCCCCTCGGAGAGGAAGGCCCGCAGGCCCATCTCCTTCGCCGCCTTCGCGGCCTGGTCCATGTGGAAGTACATATCGTTGAACGTCGTCGTCCCGGTCTTGATCATCTCGAGGCACGCGAGCTTCGTGCCCCAATACACGTCCTCCGGGGTGAGCCTCGCCTCCGCGGGCCAGATGCGCGTCTCCAGCCATGCGGACAGGTCCATGTCGTCCCCGTATCCGCGGAAGAGCGTCATCGCCCCGTGCGTGTGCAGGTTCACGAGACCGGGCAGGGCGATCTTCCCCTTGCCATCGATCACGAGGTCGGCCTCGCGCTTCGCCCCCATCTCGACGATCCGCTTGCCCTCGATGTAGAGATGCGTGACGTCCCGGTCCACCTGGACGTCCTTGATCAGGATACTCACGGGACCATCCCCACGGCGCGGGCGATGATCCTGCGGGTCAGGTCCGCGTTCCGCCGCTGCGTATCTCGGATCCGGTCGAACGTGAGCGGCTCATCGATGATCCCATTGCAGTAGTTGTCGACCGTGCACAGGCACGCGTACGGGATCCCAAGCTCACTCGCCAACGTGGCCTCCGAGGCCATCGTCATCCCGACGACGTCGCCGATGTTCCGGAAGAACGCGATCTCCGCGCGCGTCTCGAGTCGCGGGCCCGTCGTCTGCACGTACACCCCGCGATACCGTGCGGTCGCGCCTTCCGCCCTCGCGGCGCGGACCAGGACGGACCGCAGGTTCTCGTCCAGTCCCGGCGTCGCATGGACGACGCGGTCGTCGTGGAACGTGGGGATCGTCCAGAACGAGACGAAGTCGTCCGGCACGACGAAGTCCCCCGGCCGGATCGCCCGCTTCAACGAGCCGGTCGACGCGGTCGCGAGGATGGACGTGGCTCCGATTTCCTTCAGGGCCCAGACGTTCGCCCGGTGGTTCAGCTTGTGCGGCGGGATCCGGTGCTCTTTCCCGTGGCGCGGGAGGAAAGCGACCTTCCTCTCGCCCACGGTACCGATCCGCGGCGGATCGCTCGGCGCGCCGTGCGGGGTCACGAGGAACTCCGCGCGTTCCTCCTCGAGCGGGAACACGTCGGCGAGGGCGGAACCGCCGAGGATTCCGACGACGGACGGGGCCATGGCGGCGGACGAAAGGTCGTCCGTCGATAAAGGTTCCGTCCCCTCGTGGATGGGTCCAACGTTTTAAGGGAAGGGCCGCCATGGGCCGGGGCCATCATGCGCATGGTCGAGTATCGCGCGAGCCACGCGCCTCTCCTCGCCCGCCTGTGGAACGCGAGCGACCTGGGCTGGCCGCCGGGCCTCGTCCGGTTCCGGCCGAAGACCGCAGGGGAATGGCGGGACTGGGAGGCGCGCACGCGGTCCATCGGGCGCTTCGTCGCCTTCGAGGGCCGGCGAGCCGTAGGCTTCGTCCGCCTGGTCGAGTGGGTCGAGTCCCCCGATGCGACGTACGTGCAGTGGCTCAACGTCGAGCCCGCATACCACAGGCGCGGGATCGGCAAGCAGCTCCTCCGGAAGGCGATGGAGCGGACGATCGCACTCGGCTTCCCGCGGGTCGATCTCCACACCTGGCCGGGGAACGACAAGGCGGTGCCCCTCTACAAGCGCATGGGCTACATGTGGGTCCCGCTGAGCCACGCGTACCTGCAGAACTACGTTCCGCTCCTCCTGTCCTACGAGCCCGCCAAGTCGTTCTTCGCGGCGCACGACTGGTACGAGACGTTCGAGCGGGACCTGTCGCGGGACTTCGACGAGGACAAGGTCCGCGGGACCGACGCCTTCGTCTACCGCTTCCACGCGGGCCGACGCAGAATTGAGATCGCCATCGACCGTGAGGCGCGCGGCGTCATGGCGTTCGAGGACGACGACGTGCGCGCGGAAGCTTGGATCCCGGATGGGAAGCTGATTGAAGGCCTGCCGGGGACGATCCACTGGTCCGTCCGGAACAAGACCCGGTCGGACGTGTCCGTCTCGATCCGCGCCGATGGAGCGGGCGGCGTCCACATGGAGACCCCGACGCCCTTCGTCGTGGGCCCGAGATCCGCACGGGAGCTCACGGCGAGGGTCACGATCCGGGACAGCTTCCCGGACACCCCGGAAAGCTGGGCTTCCCCGACGATCGAGTCCACGATCCAGGTCGCCGGCCGCACGATCCCGCTGAAGAGCGGCTTCCGTCCGAAGGCGGCTCTCAAGGTCTCGTGGGAGGACGACGCCCCGCGGATCGCGACACCCGGACGCCGGGATCTGCGCGTCGTGCTCCGCAATCAGGCGACTCGGCCGTTGCGTGGAGATCTCCTCATCGAGGGGGAAGACCTCCAGGTGGAACCCGCACGCCTCCGGATCACGTTGGGCAAAGGCGGGACGCGGACGATCCGCCTCCGGATTCGGAACGAGCGGGAGGAGGGCCGGGCGGCCCACGTCCGCGTGCGATTCACCTCGCCCGACGTGCAGACGGTGAACACCCTCGTGCTCCCGTGCATCGGCCCTGCGGGTTGCGTGGCGTACGCCAACGCGGACGATTGGGTCCTCGCCTCGCCCGGGTTCCGCTTCGTCTCGGAGGGTCTCGGGGCGACAGGGACCCTCACCCTACAGGACGGCACGAAGCTGTTCGAATCCGAGGTCGATTCCGGACCGCCGTACTGGCCGAGTGACGGGATGCTCCACCGATGGACGGGCCGGATGGCACCCGGAGAGCCCGGCCTGATCCGCACGTTCCACTCCCGCCATAGGCCCGGGCTGGTTGTTGAGCAGCGATGGCGGACCCTGGGAGAGCGCACCCTGGAGCTCCGCGCGGCCCTGGAAAACCACGGACCGAACGCGTGGTCATCGGGCCTCGCGATCTACGTCGAGAAACGCCGAGAGTTCGCCGCCATCACATTCCCCACTGAACATGGGCCCGTCACGGAAGCGGGGATCGAATGGGATTGGCCCGACATGCGGCGGGATGTGCCGCTGGACCGTCTCCTGACGGAAGGGTGGATCCACTTCGCTGACGACCGGGGCGGATACGGGATTGTGTGGCCCCGCGGAATCCCGCGCGACCTCGAGATGACCCCGTGGTCCGCGCCGATCGTATATCTGCCTGCGGCGACCGTTCCGGCGGGCGGACGTCGCGAGACCGAGCCGATGTTGTTCGTCATTTCGCGGGATTGGCGGGAGATCCGGGACGCATGGGCCGCGGCGAGCGGGGAGCGTCCGGAGCTGGCCAGTCCGTCTATCGGATCCGTTCATGCGACGATCGATCCGCCCGTCCTGCTGGCGAGTCCGGCCGGGGAGGCGCGCGTCGTCCTCAGAAACCCGCGGCGACGGCCCGTGAGCGGGAAGCTCCACGTCGAGTCGGAGGCGCGCCTCCGGTCGGCGTTTGCGGCAGCCTCCGTCCGGAGGTTGGACCTCGACCGCCCGTTCGCCTCGACGGTCCATGTGCGGGCCCGGAGCCGGCCCGGGGTCGTGCCGGCCCAGGTCGTGCTGGACGACTGGAAGGGCGCATGGCGGTGGGATCTCCCCGTCGTCATCTCGGATGGGCGCGGCTCTATCCGCGCGGGGGGACCGGCGTCCTCGCGCCGCGTCGACAACGGGTCCCTCACGTTCACGGGCTCGTCCGTGCACGGGGCCGCGCTGATCTCCCTCCGCACCGGGCGTCACGAGTACCTGCTTTCGTCGTACCCGAAGCCGCGATCTTTCTCGTGGTTCCGACCCTTCTTCGGCGGCGTCCAGCCGATCGTCTACCAGGAGGACTGGCCGGGGAATCTGTACCAAGAGCGCTTCCGAGTCGCGCCGGCCCGACGAGGCACGTGGCGGGGCATCCGCTTCGCGGCCCGAGCCGCGAAGTCCGCGCTGCCGGCCGGCGTCCGCGTGGCCGTCGACTACGTGACCCGTCCGGGGAGCCCGCTCGTCGCGGCCTTGCTCGAAGTGCGGAACGGCACGCGAGAGCGGCAGTCGTTCACCGCCGGCTTCTGGACGTTCCTCGGGCTCGACGGCAAAGGTCGATGCGGCGTGCGGTTCGACCGGCTCCGGGCACGGGATTGGAGCAATCCGTCCGGGCTCGGATGGTCCCTTGCCGACGGTGGGTTCGCGGTATTCCGCGCCGCCCGAGCGCCGCGAGCAATCGCTCTGTGCGCCGCAAACCCGGCGAGGCTGGAGGTGTTCAACGTCCCAGGCCACGGCTACCACGGCGTCACGCTAGACGATCTCGACATGAAGCCCGGCGAGACCTCGACGACGATCGTGAGCCTCGCCCTGACCGCCCCGGACGACGCCCTTTCCTATCGCCCATTGCGGGGCCTCTCGCCGGCGTCCTTCCGGGCCACGCGTGCCCATTAAGTCTCAGGTGCGATACGGGATAGGATACGTATAAAAACGGACCTCGGAATGGGACGGTCGGTTCCGATGCGGCTGCTTCCGTGGCCGCTTCTGCTCGCCTTCGAGGAAGACGAACTTCTAAGGGACCTCCTCTTCGGGAAGAAGAAGGATCTCGAGGAAGGCCGGGTCTACCTCGTCAAGGAGAAGAAGCCGGAGAAGGCCCTCGCGGCGTTCCGCCACTCGATTGAGTCGGGCTGGCGGCCCCTCTACGTGACGCGCCAGCATCCGAATCACGTCGTCAGGCGCCATGCGGACCGCGACATCCGCATCGTGTGGCTCTCGACGACGTTGGGGAAAGACTACGTTGACCCGCACAATCTGAACAGCCTGAGTAACCTGATCGCAAACTTCGTGAACGACGGCCCAAGGGCGGTCATCCTGCTCGACGGGATCGAGTACCTGACGATCAACAACGACTTCGCGCGGATCCTGCACTTCCTCGAGTACGTGAACGAGCAGATCGCCCTCCGCCGGGCCGCGCTGATCCTCAGCGTCGACGACCGCGCCTTCAACCCAAAGGAGCTCGCGTACATCGAGCGGAACACGTCGCCCCTCGAGTAGCGGATTCCTTTTAGCCGAGGGGCGCATCCGCGCCTCTCCCATGTTCGAAATCTTGGAACACGGCGGTCTCGGACGAAAGGGCGTGTGGACGCGCGGAGGCCGCGATCTCGCGACACCTCTCGTCCTGTTCGTCCAAGGCACGCGTCGTCCGGCGCCGGGGTTCGCGGAGGCCCTGCTCGTCCGCGAGCGGACGGAGGACCCGCGGCTCCAGATCCGGATGAGCGGCACCTTCTTCGCCTCTCGACCGGTGGAATTCGCGGACGACCTGCCGCCGTCGAAGGGCTTGCCCCTTTCCCTCGCGGACATGGACGTTCCGCAGGAGCCCCTCGCGGGCGAATTCGCGATTGTCACGAGCGAGACGGACCTCGAGGCTGCCAAGCCCGCCGCAGTCATCTTCTTGGCGAACGGGCCGGAGTACGAGCGGTCCCCGCGCGGGTTCGTCGCGGCGGTCCGCCGAATCCGTGAGGCCTTAGGCCCTTCGAAAGTCCTCGGCGTCACGGGCCTCGCGACCCCGTCGAATGCCGCACTCCTCGCGTACGCCGGTATCGACCTCCTGGATTCGAGTCGGATCGTCTTGGACGGCGCGCGCGGACTCTTCCACACATCGGATGGGATGCGGCCTATTGCGGAGGTCGACCGAGACGCTTGCGGCTGCGAGGCATGCGCCTCCGGAGCCGACATCGTCGCACACAACGAGCGCGCTCTCTTCCGCGAGGTCCTACTCGTCCGCAATCACCTCGCGTATGGCCGTCTCCGGGAAATCGTGGAGCGACGCCTCGCGAACGCTCCCTGGAACGCGGCCGTCCTGCGGCATCTCGACCTGCGCGAGTTCGACCTCGTCGAACCGTACGTCCCTGTGGCCGGCCCGGAGATGTATGCGTACTCCCACGAGTCCCTCGCCCGTCCGGAGGTCGTCCGGTTCCGACATCGGATCCGGGAGCGCTACTCGAAACCTGCGTCTGCACGGGTCCTCCTGCTCCTCCCGTGCTCCGCCCGCAAGCCATATTCCGCGAGCCGCAGCCACCGCCGATTCCGCGATGCAATCCTCGCGAGCACGAACCCATCCGTCGTCCACGAGGTGATCGTGACCTCGCCCCTCGGCCTCATCCCACGCGAGCTCGAGCGGTTCTACCCCGCGCGGGCCTACGACATCCCCGTCACCGGGGACTGGAGTCGCGACGAGGCCGCGACGGTCCTTGAGGACCTCCGGGCCTTCGTGTCCGCGAACCGCTACGACGCGATTGTCGCCCACCTCGGCGCGGAGGCTCCGATTGTGAAGGAAGCTCTTCCGGAAGCGATCCTGACGTCCGCGGGCAAGCCGACGTCGGATGAGTCCCTCGCCGCGCTGACCCGGGCCCTGGACGGCGTCGCGGCGGACCTCGACCGCACGGGGAAGGGCGGGCGGTTCTCGGAAGAGATGGGGAACATCGCTCGCTTCCAGTTCGGGGATGCGGGCCTCCGCCTCGTCGAGGGCGCCACGTTCCGCGGCCGGTTCCCGGACATCCGGGTCCTCCGTCAGGGCACCCAACTCGCGATGCATACGGCTCGCGGCATGCTTTCCCTCACCCTCGCCGGCGGCGCGCGGCTCTCGGAGCAGGACGCGTACTGGGTCGAGATCGAGGACTTCCTGCCGAAGGGGAACGTGTTCGCGGTCGGCGTCGTCGACGCGGCTCGCGAGGTGCGCCCGGGGGACGAGGTCGTCGTACGCCATGCAGGGGACGCGCGAGCCGTAGGGACGGCCCGGCTCTCGTGGCGGGAAATGGTCGAGCTGAAGCGGGGCGAGGCAGTCCATGTCCGCCACGTCGTCCCGGCCCCGCCGTAGGGTTAAGGGTCTCCGGGACCTTCGGTCGGGAGAATGGCGGTCTTCCCGGACTTCGGCGCCGCTGTGCTGTATGCGGCGGTCGTCTTCTTGGTCGCCCTCGGCATCTTGGTCGTCTTCGTGGAGACGGTTTCACCGCGCCGCGCCGCCTCCATCGTTGCGGCGGCCATCGTCGTCGCTGCGGCCCTCTCGTTCGTGAACGAGATCGGTTTGGCCTTCATTGCACTCGGCCTTGCCTCGGCCGTCGTCGCGAACTCCGTGTTCGAGTGGCTCACGACCCGTTGAGTACTTTCATTGTTCCCAGTGAATACTTTCGCACACCTCTCCCCACTTCCCCCCTTTATATCCGCGGGCGTTTCGGAGGGACGTGGAACGTGCGGCAATGATGGCCTCCGTGAACGAGATGGTCGCGGGAGACGACCACAGCTGGCAGGACGTGTACGCGTCGTACGGATGCTCGCTCGAGTTCGATGTGTCCGACGACGGCGGGTAACGCTCAACCCATCCATCCCAAAGATCGGCGGAGCGGGTCGCCTCCACGACTCCGCCGGTCCACCTATTTTTCGAGGTTCGTCAGAGAAACGCGCGCGGAAAGGTTAATGGGAATCACCCTATTTGTCGCGCCCCGCGCAGGGATAGTCTAGCTGGTTAGGACTACAGCCTTCCAAGCTGTTGACCCGGGTTCAAATCCCGGTCCCTGCACCACCTTTCACGACTCGACCTTCGCGTGCCCGCGGCGATTCCTTTTTCCGGCTCCCTTGTCGATGATCCCCCAGAGTTCATGGAGTACTCAGCTGGTTGCCCACATCCTCACCCTCGTTGCCAAATCCGGTGGGGATCTCCCGCAATTCTGGAATCGTGTTCTCCGCGAGCCATGCGCGAGCCCGCTTTCGGAGCCTTCAGGCTCGACCGGCCTTTTCGGGACCGACGTCACCCGATCCGATGCCGAGGATTTGCCAGCCCGGATCCGCATCGAAGAACAACGTCGACCAGGTGTCACCCTCTCCCCCGTTTGTCTCTTCTGGAAACGACCCGTCGGCTTCGCCCGTCCTCCGATGCGCCCGGGCGGCTCCTGGCCCTCGGGAACGCATGCGGCCCTGTAAGGACTCGGGCCTCGGACACAATCGCTGAATTGCCCGCCTCGGAGGAGGGCTGGAGATAGTTTTAAAGTCGGCCATCCGTTAACATTGGCCGCGGTAGGGGGCCCTTCATGATTGTGGCGGAGACTCGCGACGGGAAACGACATCAGATGTTCGTGATTGACTACCACACGCACATTTGGAATGCGAGCCGGGACAATTGGTTGCGACCGGACCTCGCGAAGGGCTGGATTGACTGTTTCTACGACTACCACAAAGCCCTGACGCCCGCGGATTACCTCTGGGACTACGAAACGTACCTGTATTATGGGGAGGACCGGGCCATTGAGGATCTTTTCGGCAAGGGCCATGTGGACATGGCGATCTTCGAGCCTACCCAGCTCAAGTACTTTTACAAGCAGGGGTTCGGCGATCCGGATGTCACGGCCCCGTACGCGCAAAGGCATCCTGACCGGTTCGTGATGGGCAGCCGATGGGATCCTCGGGAAGGGGAAGCCGGGAAGGAGAAGCTCAAGGAACACGTCTCGAAGTACAAGTTCAGTCCCTTCCACATGAGGAACGTGAAGCTTTACACCGCCGAATGGATGCAGGCGGATGGCGGTCTGTCTCGAGGTTGGAGGCTGGATTCCAAGGAGGCCTTCGAATACCTGGAATTGAACAGGGATTTGGGCATCACCATACAAGTGCCCCACAAGGGTCCAACGGTATGGCCTCTGGACATGGATGCCTTCGATGTGGGCGACGTGGACGTGGCCGCCACCTCCTTCCCCGATCTCAAATTCCTGGTGACGCACATTGGCCTGCCGCGGATCGACGAGTTCGCGTGGATATGCGCCCAGGACAAGAACATCTATGCCGGGATGGCGGTGGCCATGGCCTTCATCCACAACCGGCCCAGATACTTCGCTGAGATCATGGCCGAGTTACTCTACTGGCTCGGTCCCGATCGAATCTTGTTCGGCTCCGACTACGCCATATGGCACCCCAAGTGGATCGTCGAGGACTTTGTTCGGTTCCAATTGCCCGAGGATCTCAAGAAAGAGTACGGCGTTGACCTCACGATGGAGACGAAGAAGAAGATCCTGGGGGAGAATGCGGCCAGGCTCTGGGGCATCGACATCGAACAGATGAAGGGCAAGCTGAAAAACGATGATGTAGCCAAGAAGTTCAAAATTCGGCCTCAGGTCATAAGGCTCGACGGCGGGAAGGCTCGCCGGTGAAGACCGGGTCCGCCGAGGCCGGGGTCCGGTCCGGTCGAGTGGACCCGGCTCGGAAAGGAACGCCCTTCAAGGTCGACTGGTCCGCCGGGGGTGCGGCATGAAGCGGGAAGACCAACTGAGGCTCGCCGAGGAAGCCATGCGGGTCCTCTCCTCCGTGACCGATCCCGAACTCGACGAGCCCATCACGGACCTGGGATTCGTGAAGAACGTTTCCGTCGAGGACGGAAGCATCTCCGTGGACATCGTTACGTCGACCTTTTGGTGCTCTCCGAATTTCGTCTACATGATGCTCGAGGATGCGAGGGACGCCATTTCCCAGGTGCCGGGGGTTCGGACGGTCAGGGTTCATTTGGAAGGCCATCACGACGCCGCCAAGATCAACGAGGCCATCAACCTGGGCAAATCCTTTTCGGAATGCTACGGACCGGAGGCCGAGGGCGACATCGCGGAGCTGAACAAGAGATTCCGAGAGAAGGCGCTGCGGAGCCGGCTGCATGGGATGGCCATGACGATGGCCAAGTACGGGGTGACCCGCGACGAGCTCATCAGCCTAAAGCTGGACGACGTGAGGTTGGAGGGCAACAAGGTTCTGGTCAGGGCCGGCGGGCGGACTCTTGAGGTCGCGGACCCGAGCGATGCCGGGCGAATTACCAAGTACCTGAGTTTCCTAGAAAAGCTGAGGCTCCGGAACGGGCGGCTGGTAATCTGGGACCTCGAGGGGACTTCCCCCGAATCGGGCGACCTGGATTCCTTCCTAAGCAGGAGCAGATCGGTGAGGCTCAGCCTCGGCTTCAATGCCGAGCTATGCCGGGCGCTGCTGAAGTCCAGGATCGATCGGGAAGAGCCATAGGCATCCGGATCGCGGACCTCGGGGTGAGGCTAGCTAGACCAGCGAGAGGGCGCGGCGGTTGGAAGTGGCCTCGGATACCTAGAACGGGACATACCCGCCCGGATAGATCTGACTGAACGCGAGGTAGAATCCCAGGAGGGCGAGGATGATCAGCAGGACGGCGTTCACCTTGAACAGGGAAGGCCTTCCGTGGACTGCGGCGTACAGCACGAGGAATACGATGGTCAGGATCACGAGGAGTATCGTCAGGCTTACAAATTTTCCCCCGGTAAGCGCAGTGAACTTCAAGGACGAGTTGAGGAACCAGAGGTCGACAATGGCGAAGGGGATGCAGATCTGCCCGATGGGCCGTAGATCGGCGCCGCGTACCAAACTCGCTCCGAGAAAGACCCAGAAGAAACCGTACCAGACCAACGCGATCCCAAAGAAGCCGGAAATCGCGTCGACGGTCGTGGGATTTGTCATGTAGGTCGAGACTCCGACGAGGATCATCATGGCGCCGAGGGACAGATGAGCGAGCCCCCATCCCCCGGGGAGCTTCTCGGGATCCTTCTTCTCGATTCCGATTGTGTTGATCACGACCATGAGGCAGTTCGCCGA
>CAMTUI010000038.1:0-45708 GCA_947084985.1 Methanobacteriota archaeon
AGGAACAGGATCTTCGGACGCGGGATGAGCGCCATGGCCAGGTCGAGTCGCTTCCGCATGCCGCCGGAGTACGTGGCCGCGCGGCGATCCGCCGCCTCTTCGATGTCGACCGTCTTGAGCAGCTCGACGATCCGCGTATCCGCTTCGGCCTTGTGGAGATGGTGGAGCATGCACTGCAACCGCAAGTTCTCCCGCGCCGTTAGGTCGTCATCGATCCCGACTTCTTGCGACGCGTACCCGATGATCTTGCGAATCGATGCAGGGTCCTCGTCGATGTCGATGTCGTCGACCTTCACGTTGCCAGAGGTCTTGCGCAGGAGGGTCGTGAGCACCTTGATCGTCGTGCTCTTCCCCGCGCCGTTCGGGCCGAGGAAGCCGAAGACCTCACCGCGCTTCAGGTGGAACGAGATGCGGTTGACCGCCTTGACGTCCGGCTCGTAGACCTTCACGAGGTCTCGGACCTCGATGATGTTGTCGGCCATCCGTCTTCCCCGCGTCCGCCGTCGAGGCGTCCCTTAGATAAAGGGTTTCCTCTAGGCGCGACGGTGATTACTTACGGCGCCCCGGTCGGGTCCCACCCCGTGCGGAGGCTCTCGTCGAAACCGTCCAGGGTGGCCATGTCGCGGTTCGAGAGCTCGAAGTCGAAGACGCGGGAGTTTTCGAGGATCCGCTCGCGGCGGTTCGACTTCGGGATCGTGACGACATCGTGTTGCAGGCACCACCGAAGCAGCATCTGGGCAGGAGTCCGGCCGTGCCTTGCGGCGATCTCCCGGAGGACCGGATCGTCGAGACGGTAGCCTTTCGTGAGCGGGCTGTACGCTTCCAGCTGGATCCTGTGGCGGCGGCAGTATTCGAGGAGCTCCTTCTGGTACGTGAACGGGCTGAACTCAACTTGGTTCACTGCGGGAACAATATCCGTGACCGCGAGGAGCTCCTCCAGGTGCGGGATCGTGAAGTTGCTCACCCCGATCGAGCGGCAGAGTCCCCGCTTCGAGAGGTCCACGAGGGCCTTCCACGTCTCCACGCGACGGCCGGGCACGGGCCAGTGGATCAGATACAGGTCGACGTACGACAGGCCGAGTTCCCCCAGGCTCCGTTCGCATGCCTTGATCGCCTCTCCGTATCCATGATCGGTGTTCCAGACCTTGGTGGTCACGAAGACATCCTCTCGCGGCACGCCGCTCGTCCGGACGGCGAGGCCGACATCCCGCTCGTTGCCGTAGATGCGGGCCGTGTCGACATGGCGATAGCCGATCTCGAGCGCGTATCGGACCGCATCCTGTGTGGGCTTTCCGGGAAGAGACCGATAGACGCCCAGGCCGAGGTAGGGAATCCCGACGCCGTTGTTCAGCGTCGCGCGCGATGCGAGCGCAAGCGCCATGTTCCGCGTCGATAGCGGCGGTCCTACTTACGACTGTGCGCTCAGCGTCTCCAAAACAGGCGACGCCGCTCTTGGATACGGCAGGAGCGGCCTCAGCCGCTGATCATGCCGACGAACCGGGACGCGGAGCAAGTCCGCTCGGAGGACTTGAAGGATCTCACCCAGCGGGCGATCGCGCTCGACGGAAAGCGATCGGGCGGATCGGCCTCCTACGCTACTCGGCGAGGATCAACGTGACCATGCCCAGGTCCGCGTGGATCACGACATGGCAGTGGATGAGCCAGATGCCCGGGTTCACGACGCGAACCTTCGCGATCGCGGCGCTCCCGGGCCCTAGCGGGACGACGTCGCCCTCGACGGGTTCGCCGCCGACGAACACGGGGTTCCCGCCATGCATGTGCCACGAATGGTACTGATCCCCGATCCCGACGAGGTAGAAGGTGAGGTCCGTCCCCACCGGCACCGTCGGCACTCCGGCGGCCTTCAGGGTCTGGAACGCACCATCGTATCCCTGAGTCTCCACGAGGTCCTGGAGGTCATGCTCCGACGCCTGCTTCCCGTTGATGTGGTAGCCGAACCCGGGGGCTTCCCCGAAGAACTGGACGAACTCGTAGTCCGTCTTCGGCGGCCACTCGTCCGCCGCGTACACGATGATCGCGCCGTAGAGGCCCTGCGCGATGTGGTAGCTGATCGGGCGGTCCCCGTCGCTCGAGTGGCAGTGATAGTAGAACAACCCGGGTCGGGTCGCCTCGTACGTGTACGTATACGACTGTCCCGGATCCGGCATCGACGCCGGGAACGCCTGGGACCCGTCGTTCTCAATCGTGTACCTGAGGCCGTGGACATGGATGCTGTGCTGCAAGTCCAGGTTGTTCGTGAAGTGGATCCTGACGAGATCCCCGACGCGAACGCGCAGCGTGGGACCGGGGACGCTGCCGTTGTAGGTCCACGCGTTCCAGACAACGCCGGGCGACACGTCGATGGTCGCCGGCTCCGCGGTCATGAAGAACTCGCGGACGTTCTGCGCCCGAACCGTGGGTGCGAAGGGGTACACAAAGGCAAGAATCGCGAGAATCACCAGCGAACCTGCGACCACCAAAACGAGTAACCTATCCTGGAGCCTCGACGAGACCATCACAAACCCTCGCTCCGAACGTGCAGCCCGGACCGGAGTTATTCGTTCCGCACCTACTTTCCGTATCATATGTACGAGAATCGCGTACGAATCTGAAGCAGGGTGCGCACACGACCGGAGCCTCAATGCAGAGAAGGGCTTGAGGCTTCATGCCCGCGCGTAATCCAGGCGGAAGGTCCCATTCCCATGATACGAGCGCGCCGGTCGGGATTCGAACCCGAGCACCCGGCTCGACAGGCCGAGGGCGGCGACACGAATTTTATGGAGTGGCGCGGGGCCTCACTGGCTTGCGATGCGCAAGCGGGGACCGTCGCCTCAGTCTTCCACGACCTTCTCGTAGAACAGCGAGTTGCGGTACGCGAAATCGTGGTTGCGCAGCGCGTCGAAGAACGCCGAATGGACGGAAGCGTCCAGGCTGGATCCGTGCATTCCGTGAATCATCTTGGGCCGCAACCGCTCGAGCCGCGGCAGAAGATCCCGGACTGGTTTCTCGCTCGCGAAGATGCCGACATTCCGATATTGGTCGATCATCCCCTCGGCCAGCGAGGGGTCGTTCTCGACGGGGGAGGACTTGCCCTCGGTGAGGAAGAGGTCGGATGGGAACAAACCATGGTTCGTCTCTTCAAAGACCATCATGCTGTCCCAGTGATGGACGTGGGGCGTCATCAGGAACCGGACTTTCATGCGCCCCAGGGAGAGCCGATCCCCTTCCCACATCGCCAGGTGCCGTTTCGGCAAGTCGTACCAGCCTTGGAGATTGAGGATCGAGCTAGCCCGACTGCATACGAGCTCCGCACGTGGAGATTCCAGGAAACGCATCCCGCCCCACTCGTCGCTCTCGAAGTGCAGGAGGGTGACGTACCGGAGCTTTTCGAGATCGATTACCTCGCGAACTCTCTCCTCGACCGCCTCGTACATCCCAATCGGCCCCGTGTGGATGAGCATCGGCTTCTTGTCTTTCAGCAGGAATTGGTTGAACGAGATTCCGTAGTCCTCGACGTACACGGAAATCCGATAGATCCCGTCTTGGACCTCGTCGAGCCTCGGCTTCGTCGGTTCCTGGACGGTGTACATCCGGTCGGCAGGTGGCTCTCGCGAGGCGCTCGGCTTCCGCGGCATGCGCAACCGAAGGGGGGGACACACAATAATGCTTTCCCGCCAAGCGACTCTCGCGACGCCGAACGAGTTGAAGCGGGGCAAGTTCCACCGGGAGCTGTGGACGCGCTTAGAAAACGTCCAACGACCCGCCGGCGTAGTCGATATGGGACACCTCGAGGCCTCATGAACCGCAACCGGTGGGTTACCGCAATTACCTCAGGATGGAGATATATCCCACCGATTCCACAGGGGAGAACGCCCCGGTCGGGATTCGAATCCGAGCACCCGGCTCGACAGACCGGGTGCAGGAGGTCGAACTTTATACGGGCCGAGGCCGGAACCTGCCTCGAACCGCGAGCAGGTAGACGAGGATTAGTAGCGGGAGGAAGAAACCGATGAGGATCGCCGGACCGATCTGGCGTGCGACGGCCGCGTCCCCCACCCGCGTCACGAGGTGCAGTGCGAGGACGACCAAGGCAAGCCACCAGGCCCATGGCCGTAAGTTCCACAGGCCGAATCCCGCCGCCAAGAGGATAAGGGATAGAATCAGGAACATAAGGGCAAGGCCGAGCAAGAGAGCGTTGCCCGTGGTCCCGAGGATAAAGAGGCCGCCGAGCGCCATCAAGACGGCAAGGATTGTGAGAATGGCGCTCGCCAAAATTACCAAGACCGCCGGGATCGTGACGCCCGTCGGGCGTGTTGGCGGGGACCCCACGGACGGCCGCATGGAACGTTCGATGCTAAAGCCTTCCGACGGGGATGCGCACGAACCCGCTAAAACCGGACTTCACGGAGCCCTCTTCGATTCCCGACTCCGATGAAGTACGCCCCGGTCGGGATTCGAACCCGAGCACCCGGCTCGACAGGCCGGGATCATAGACCGCTAGACCACCGGGGCAGCGGGCGTCGCCAAAGTTGGGGGCCTAATTAGGCTTTGCGCCCCGAACGCCGGGAGAATTTGCATCTGCTTCCTCCGACGAAACTCGTCTCCTGTGGCGTCTCATCACGACGCTCGGCGCTCGATGATCGGAAGGAGAGCAAGCAGGGCGACGACAACGACCAAGGCCCCCGCGAGCAGCACGGCGGTCGGGATCGTCCGCGCGGGGACCACGCCAGTGAGGGCGAGGTTCGCTGCAAGGATCGGGACGAGGAGGCCGAGCGCGCTCGCGAATCCGATACGCACCGCGGCGCGGCCCAAGGCCGCATCGACGACCTTCCGCTCGGCCGGCCGCAGCGGACGCGCGTACACGGGCGCGAATCGCTCCGAGGACGCCCGGACCTCCACGTGGACGAACAGGAGGGTGAGGAACGACAGGGCCGCAATCACATCGATCCCGAGGACGATGACGTGGGCACCGTAGTACGAGACACCGAGGGAAACGAGACCGGACGGCTGCGCCCACCCCCAACCGGGTACGTTCGCCACGGCCAGCGCAATCGTCCCAACGGCCAAGAAAGCGATGAATGCCTGGAACAGGCGGGGCTCCGAGATCGCACTCACATCGAGTGCCGTCCACACGGTCAGAATGGTCAGGGTGACGAGCGGCGCGCTTCCGACGGCGACAGACCTCATGCGGGCGGTAGCCATCGTTCCGCCCTCCGCAACGGCAACGCGAGTGGCGTGATGGGATCCCAGTCGACGACTTGGGCCACGCGCCGCAACTCCGAGATCAGGGTCTCCCGCTCCATCCGCAAGATTCGGAGCGCCGTGTCGTGCTCCGTCGCCTGCTTTCCAAGCCGCCACTCGATTGCAAGGGGCGACGGAGAGATGATCGCGACATCGTAGCCGCTCGCCGCGAGTCCCATGACGGCGGAAAGGGCCGTGCGGTCGCTGAGCGGGGAGATGAGGACGACGAGGGAGTCGCGCGGGAAGAATCGCTGAAGGACCCAAGCGATGTGCGCGAAAGGCCAATCCCCTCCCGGGCGGACGTGGACGAGGTGATCGAGAATCCGGTAGAGCTGCTTCCGACCGAACGCCGGCGGGACCCAGTCGAGCACATCCCGCTGGACGATCAGCCCGACGCGGTTCCGGGACGCGAGGACGTTCTCCGCGATCCCGAGGGCCGCCCGGACACCGTGCTCGATCGGATTGTCCGTCTCCGTTCCAACGAACGCTTCGCGACGTGCGTCGATCACGATCACCACGTCACCGGAGCGCTCGCCCTCGTATTCGTTCGAGAAGAGCCGGTCCAGGCGAGCGAAGGCTTTCCAGTTGATCCGCCGCACCTCGTCCCCGGGCAGGTAGTCCCGCACGCCCCAGAAGTCCGTGCCGATCCCGATCTGCCGCGAGGGCACCTGGCCGAACCAGGGCCGCGTGCGTCGGGGCGCGAGCCTCGCCCGTCGGAGGTCCTCCATGGGAGGCGCGATCACGACACGGGACTCGACCGGAAGGCTCGCGTCCTCGGCCCCGAGGCCGAGCGGGTCGAGAGACCGCACGCGCACGGGCCCGATCCGGAAATCTCCCTTGATCGTCGGGCGCACGACGTATCGCAGACGCAGATCGCCACTCGACTCGAGGCCTGCGATCGTGTGGTTCGTCCCGCCGATGACGGCCAGTTCCCTCGGGACGACGTCGAGCATCTCGACGAGGTCGAGGGACGGACCGTCGTTGTGAATCGCCAGCTCGATCTCGATGGGCATCCCCGCTTGCGCACGTTCTCGCGATAGAGAACGGACCGCGACGAGCCTCGGCACGGGCGGCGGGAAGAGCGCGCCGACCGCAAGGATGATCACGGGCGGAAGAGCCAACAGGACGACCTGCCAGCTCCGCAAGGCCATCGCGGCGACGAGGAAGACAAGGGACGTCGTCGCGAGGCCGCTCGCGAGGGACGTCCGCATGTCACGGCACCTTGGGCACGGGGACCTGCGCGAGGACGTCTGTGACGACGGAGGTCGTGCGCACGCCGCGGATCCAGGGATCCGGCTTGAGGAGAACTCGGTGGGCGAGCGCCGGCAGCGCGACGGCCTTCACGTCGTCCGGGGTGACGAAGTCCCGTCCCGCGAGGGCGGCGCGGGCGCGCGACGCCTTGAGGAGCGCGAGCGACCCTCGCGGACTCGCACCGATCTCCACTTGGTTATGGGCCCGTGTCGCGGCGACGATATCAACCATGTAGCCTTCCACCGCGGGGTCCACGTGGACCTCCTCCACGGCAGCTTGGAGCGCGCGCACCTCCTCGCGGCTCGTGATCGCCGCCAGCGTGACGTCGTCGGTCCCGCGCCGGCGGCGTCGCTCGAGGATCTCGATCTCCTGCTCCCGCGTCGGATAGCCGACGTCGATCTTCAGGAGGAAGCGGTCCACCTGGGCCTCCGGGAGCGGGTACGTGCCTTCGTGCTCGATCGGATTCTGCGTCGCGATCACGAAAAACGGGCGGTCGAGACGGAACGTCTCCCCTTCCAAGGTGGCCTGACGCTCCTGCATCGCCTCGAGGAGGGCGGACTGCGTTTTCGGAGGCGCGCGGTTGATCTCATCGGCCAGGAGGAGATGGGTGAAAATCGGCCCGCGCCGGAGGACGAATTCCCCCGTCTTGCGGTCGAAGATGTACGTGCCCGTGATGTCCGCGGGCAGGAGGTCTGGCGTGAACTGTACGCGTCGGAACGACAGGCCAAGGGCGTCGGCGAAGGACTTCGCGATCAGGGTCTTCGCGAGGCCCGGGACGTCCTCGATCAGGAGGTGTCCATCCGCGAGGACCGACCACAGGACGCGCTCGAGCACGGCCCTCTTGCCGACGATGATCGTCTCGACCGCGTCGAGGAGCGCGTGGCCGACCTCCGCGACGGATTCGATCTTCACCGCCAGGCCTCCATACGCGCGAGGATGTCGCGGAACCGGAGCGTGAAACCGCCGGGCTGACGCGCGCGCAGGACCCAGCGGTACCGCTCCTCGAGATCCTGCGTCCGCAGGTGAAGGAAATCCGCGAGGGCCTCATCCCCGATCGCCGTGCGCAGCGCGGTCCGGTCCCGCTGCAGGTCCCGCATCGCCTCGGATGACAGGCCGAGGGAGAGGCGGGCGCGCTCGAGGAACGCGCCTCGCGCTCGCGAGGTGACCTGCACCTGGCTGTACAGAAGGCCTCCGTCCGCGCGCCGCACTGCGGCGGCCACGGAACCGAGTTCCCCTTCCTTCGACGGTCCGTCATGGACCGGCACCGCGAGGGGCGCCAGCGGGGCCGTTCGCCGGGAGACCTGGTACCACACGAGGCCCGCAAGGATCACAATGATCCCCAGGCCCAAGAGCCATCGCACCGCGCCACTGAACTGCGCGTAATACAGGAGGAGCCCGAGGATCGCGAACGCGACGAACAGGAGGAGGGCGCCCGGCCCTGTGATCCCCCGGACGCGGATGCGATCGCCGAGGTACATGTCGGACGAAGGCGTCGTCGACACGCTCTCAAAGCCGCGGTACAAGGCCTAGGCCTCCAGGGCGGATCGGATGCGCTCGAGGCTCCCTAGGGCGCGCTCCCGGTCCGGCTCGCCGAGCGTGTGATCGCTGTAGCGGGCCACCTCGAAGACCGACGTGAGGACGTCCGCTTCCTCCGTCGAGACGCCGAGGCGCTCGATCGCAAGGACGGAGATCTCCCGGGGCGTGAGGGCCCCCTGCGCCTCGATTCCCCTCCCCGCGAGGAGCGCGCAGAACCGCTGGTAGCACACGAGGATCGCCCCGCGGATGTCTCCGCCGAGCTCGAGATCGTCCATCGCCTCGCGCACCGCCTGCGCGGCCTCCCGTCGGGAGCGGAGGCCCCCGAGCAGGTCCGCCGCCTCGGGTTCGCGCGTCGCGGCGGCTCGTCGGATCATGAACGCGAGGACGAGAAAGGCGGCGAGGAGCGAGCCCAGGAGGAAAATCCCCGCGGGCAGGCCCGCGGCGGTCGGCCACCCGACGGCGGACCCACCGCCCGTGCCGGGCGGGGACGCATCCCCGACGGTCCCCTGGAACGCGCGCACGACGCGGGGCCAGGTGAACAGGAGCGCGATGATCACAATCATCCCGATGAAGGACGAGACGATCTCCCACCAGCTCGGTGCCTTCATCGGTGTGCCCTTCTGGTTCCTCGCCCGAAGGAACGCATAAATCGTCGCGATGGCCAGGACGACGAGAATCGAGATGAGGATCGCAGTCGACAGGGGATCCGACGTCACCAGGCCTTCGGATCCCGGCGGTGGACCGCCCGCGTCCGGCACGTCGGGGATCGCCTCGCCTCCTGTGTCGAGATTCGCGAGGTTGTAGGCGAGAGCCGCGACCAACACGACCGCAAGGAAGAGCAGCAGGGGCACGGCCCACAGGCCCCTCCCCCGCCGGGACGGGAACACGGTCGCGCGAAGGCCGTGGCCACTCATAACGCTTTCCCGGAGTGTGAAGTCGTGCGGATCAGTTTGCCGCAAGCTGCTCGAAGAACCGCTCGCGCCGCCGGCGGCCATGACGGTGCAGGAAGCCGGCGATCAGCGCGGAAACGCCCGCGAGGAGGAACGCGAGGATTGCGGGGGAGAACCCCGGTGCGGCTTCCGCGGCCGGAGCCGTGCTGTCGAGGCGAGGGGCTTCCAGCAGCCCGGCGCTCGATGACAGGACGAAGAACAGGCCGACGCCTACGAGGGCGAGCGCGGTCCCGAGGGCGAGCGTGATCGCGACGCGCTCCGGGTGCAGGATCTTGCGTCCCTTGTCCGTGAGCTCGTAGTAGATCCACTTGCGTCCTTCGTCGATCCGCTTCGCGAGTCCGGCGTTCTGGAGCTTCTCCAGGTGTTCGAGGAGGGTCGGCTTCGAGAGGCTCATCAGGTTGCTTAGATCCGTGACGGTCTCGCGTCGCGCGTCGAGGCGCTTCAGGATCTCCACGCGGACGCCGGAGGCAAGGGCCTTGAAGCTCTCCTGGTCGAGCGTGATCCTTGGCGCGCCCGCGTCCATGGGGGAATCCGATGGCCGAGTTACCTATTGAATCGTTTGCCCTCGATTCGGGAGGAACCTAACGACGGCGCAGGGGCGATAGAGTCGACGGAAGAGGGCGATTCCCGCGGCGCGGAGCCGGGCGAGCTCAATGCTTCCGATGGACCGCGACGACGTATCGGAGATATCCGACGATGCCGCCGGCGCCCGCGTAGTTCGCTGGATTCCGGAACACGGGGCAGCCCAGCGCCGCCGCGACGGCGGCCATCACGACGAAGCCCGCCACGAGGAGGGCCTTGATGTTCGGGGTCTTCATCCCATCCCTGGATTCCGGTTCCCCAACATTAACCTTGCGACATCCGGCCCCGTCGACGAGGGACGGAAAGCCACGTCCGCGCGGACGAGCCTCACCACGCAGACGGAACGCAGTCTACTTCGGTACTTTCTGCCAGTCGTCGAGGAACCGCTTCAGTCCGACATCGGTCAGGGCGTGCTGCGTCATCTTCTTCAGGACGTCGAAGGGCAGCGTGACGATGTCCGCCCCGAGCTTCGCGGCCTCGATCACGTGGAGCGGGTGCCGGATGGAGGCTACGAGGACCTCGCAATCGAACTTGTAGTTCCGGAAGATCGGCACGATCTCGCGGATCACCTGCATGCCGTCCTGGCCCATGTCGTCCAGGCGCCCGATGAACGGGCTCACGTACTTCGCACCCGCTTTCGCGGCGAGGATCGCCTGGTTCGCGCTAAAGATGAGGGTTGTGTTGATCTTGATGCCTTCCGAGGACAGGGTCTTGATCGCCTTCAGGCCTTCCGTCGTCATCTGGATCTTCACGACGACGTTCTTGTGGAGCTTCGCGAGCTGGCGGCCCTGCTTGATCATCTCGTCCGCCTGGGTCGTGGTGACCTCGAGGCTGATCGGGCCGTCGACGAGGGCGATGATGTCCTGGATCACCTCGGACCACTTGCGGCCTGTTTTCGCGACGAGGGTCGGGTTCGTCGTGACGCCGTCGAGGACGCCCCAGGACGCCGCCTCGCGAATCTCGTCGATGTTCGCGGTGTCGAGGAAAATCTTCACCATGGCCGCCAGCCATCTTCCCGAACGCGGAGGGTGGTAATGAACGTTGCAGCTTCTCGCGCCCCGGCGTAATTCCCTCCGGACTAGCCGGTGTCCTGTCGGCTCACGGAGAAAGAAGAGAAAGGAGGAAAGGGAAAGAGGGTTCGGTCTCCGCACGGCGTGCGGATCAGCCGAGGACCTTGTTCATCCACGCGAACCGCTTGCCAATCGTCCGAGACAGGATGCCGTCGACGCCGGCGAACTGGCCGGGCCGCAGGAAGAAGAACATCGCGAACATCACGCCGTAGATCACCCGAAAGTCGACGAGCGGATTCGCTCCCGCCGCGTCCGCGATCGGCCACATCGCGACCGTGAAAAGGAGCATCATCAGCGCGCCGCTGACGGAGCCGATCCGCGTGAGGAGCCCGAAGATCAGGGAGATCCCGATCGCGAGCTCGCCGCCCACGACGAGCCATTCAGCGGCCATGTTCCCCGCGAGGGCGTTGAAGAACCCCGCGAAGGGCCCCGCTGCGACGGAGGCCCCGCTCAGGAACCCCTTCGTGGCCATGCCGCCCGCGAGGGTCACCTGGACCTTCGAGATCCCGCCCCATAGGAACAGGAACCCCAACGCGAGCCGGCCGAAGAACATCGACCAGGCCCGTCCGGATTTCAGTTCATTCCCGAAGACTAGCTCAGACACTACGCCACGCTCGAATAGCTTTCCGCGCGATATGACCGTTGGGTACGCCCCCATCGGCTTCACCTCGCCGCTGCCGAGCGGGCAGGGGGGCCATAGCCGGAATCGACGGACCCTACCTCACTGTATATACGAATTCAAGATGCCCGCAGGTCCTTCCCCGCCGGTGCGGCGGGCGTCACTTCCCTCCCGCCGATGAGCTTTCTGCAAGCTCCCGGAGGGTCCGGGCCGCCCGGCGACGGAGGACCGCGCCGGCGACCGACTCACGCGAACATCGCCTGGAAGGCAACGAGGCCCCCGAGAACAACGAGCAGGAGGCCGATCACGCGCGGCGTGAGCTGCGGCCGGATCCCGACCTTCTCAACGAAGATCGCGAGGGAGAGCCCGCCCATCCATACGAGGCTCATCGAACCCGCCACGAAGAGCACGATCATGAAGAGCCAGCAGCAGCCGACGCAGTACATCGAATGACGGAGGCCCATCCGGAGAGCTCCGAGCCGGCCCGACCGCCAGTGATGCATCACGAACCCCATCGGGGACTGACAATGGCTCAGGCAGACCTCCTTCGTCCGTGTGATTTGCCAAGTGCCAGCGGCCAGGAGGGTCGCCGCGGGGATCAGGACGGCCACCCCCGTCCAAGGCCCGAGAAAGCCGAGGGCCATCAGCCCGAGGAGGGCCGCGACGCCGAAGGCGCCCCACACGGCGAAGTACGGGAGGATGAAGGCCGCCGTCGCGACCCCATCGGCGGGCTTCACGGGTCGCCCTCCCTCGAGGCGCGTGAGGCCGTGGTACGCGACGATCATCGGCACCGCGGACGGCAGCATCATCGCGACCATCATGACGACCATCAGCGCGAAGAACAGCGCCAGGTCCGTCGAGCCGATCATCATGGGCGCCGTCATCATCATCAAGAAATCCGACGAGGCCCACGTCACGTACCATGCGGCGGCGACGACGATCGCGACGACGACCCCCACGGGGACGGTCAGTTGCCGCAACGGGTTCTGGGACGGTCGCGACGTCTCGCTCGCCAAGGGTTCGGCTAACCGAAAAGCATTATATAAACGCGAAGGCGATGCTCGGGACGAGGTTCTTCCGTATGGCGGGGGCGAAGTGGAAGCTCGACGGCGACTGGATCAACTCGTGTAACTGCGATTCGGGATGTCCATGCCTGTTCTACTCGGATCCCACGCGAGGGTTCTGCGAGGCCCTCGACGCGTTCCACATCCGCAAGGGGAAATACGGCGACGTGACCCTCGACGGACTGACGGCCGTCGTGGCCTCTCGGTCTCCGGGGAACTTCTGGAAGGGGAACTGGACCGCGGCGGTCTACTTCGACGAGCGGGCGAAGCCGAAGCAGCGGGAGGCCCTCGAGACGTTGTTCTCGGGGAAGGCCGGCGGCGCCCTCGCAATGATCGCCGGGTTGATCGGGAACCTCAAGGGGATCAAGTACGTGCCGATCAAGTTCGATGGGAGGAGCCACAAGGTGTCGATCCCGGGCATCCTGGAATACCAGCTGAAGCCGACCGAGGGGGGCCACAAGGGGAAGCCGATCGTCGTGGCGAACAACCCGATGGCCCCCGCGATCGACCCCATGAACATGGGCGTCGGGATGCGGGCCGTGTTCAACGACTACGGGATGTCGTTCGACAACACGAACCGGGACGGGAACTGGGCCCCGTTCAAGATGTCGGGACCGTGAGATCTCCCGATCGTCGGGTCGGCGAGCGGATCATTATCCAAGGACATACGATTAAGTAAGATAGTTGCGATTCGCCTCCCCGGGGGTCCGTTCCTTGGCCGACAAGTGGAATTTCGAGGCGGAATACATCCAGAGCTGCAACTGCGCGTACGGATGCCCGTGCAATTTCAACGCGCTCCCGACCACGGGGAATTGCGAAGCCCTCGTCGCGTACCGCATCCGGAAGGGGCAGTTCGGGAAGACGAAACTCGACGGGGTCACGTTCGCCTGGGGCCTCTGGTGGCCGAAGGCGATTCACATGGGCAACGGCGCCGGGCGCGTCTACATCGACCCGAAGGCGTCGGCGGAGCAGAAGAAGGCCATCGAGACGATCACGGGCGGCAAGGTGGGCGGCGGGGTCTTCACGGTCTTCCCCTCGACGTTTGCGATGGCGTATCCCATGAAGACGGCGAAGATCGACTTCCGGTTCAAAGGGTACGACAGCTCCTTCCGGGTCGAGGGGGTCGGGGAGGTCCAGAGCGAGCATATCCGGAACCCGGTGACCGGTGCCCCGTTCGAAGGGCAGATCTTCCTGCCCGGCGGGGTCAACTGGAGGAAATCGGAAGTGACGTCGATCAAGCGGTGGCTGCTGCGGGACGACGTCGCGGGATGGAACATGGCCCACGAGAACGTCGCAGGGTTCGTCGCGGTGCAGCGGTACAACGAACGCGGCCCTGTCAAGCGCGCCGCGTGAGGGTCCACGGAGTCCGCCGCCCCTGCGGCATCGATTCCGGAGTCGTTCGGAAATACGGCTAAATAGCGAGCCCGGGTTGCCCCCGGCGGACGGGAGGCGTTCCGTGGCCACGAAGTGGGATTTCGAAGCCGACTACTACACGAACTGTAATTGCGACTGGGGTTGTCCGTGCAACTTCAATGCGCGTCCGACGCAAGGCAACTGCCACGGGATTGGCGTGTGGCGGATCAGGAAGGGCAGGTTCGGGTCGACGAAGCTCGACGGCGTGGTCTTCGCAGCGTCGTACTTCTTCCCGGGCCTCGTCGAACAGGGGAATGCGGTCCGTCGGATGTACATCGATCGGCGGGCCACGGCGGATCAGAGGAGAGCGCTCGAGGCGATCGACAGCGGCCAGCACGGCGGGGGCATCTTCGAGATCTTCCCGAAACTCGCCTCGAAGACGTACCCACCCATGGTCGCCGAAATCGAGTTCCGAATCGACGGACCGAAGGCATACGTGAAGATCGAGGGCATCCTGGAGGCGGAATCGGATTCGCTGACCTACCCGGACGGGTCGATCATCTCGCCGACGTTCACCCTGCCGCACGGCATCGAATTCAAGGAAGGCCTCGCGACGAATACGAAGCGTTGGTGGATCCGGGACGAGGAGATGCTCGCCCACCATGAGAACCGCTACGGCGTCGTGGCCTCCGTGAAGTTCAGTAACGAGGGCTGCGTCGGCTGAGCGGCCGGAGCCGGCTCAGCGCGACCGGCGGCGGATGACGCCGCGAGCCGCGTCGACAATCTTCTCGGGCGTGAGGCCATACTTCTGCAGGAGCTCCTCCGCCTCGCCGCTTTCCCCGAACGTGTCCTCGACACCGACCATGGCCACGGGGACCGGATCGTTGTTCACGACGAGGGACGCGACCGCCGCGCCGATCCCGTGGACGACCGTATGCTCCTCCGCCGTCACGATGGCCCCGGTCTCCCGCGCCGCCTTCTCGATCGTCGGGACATCGAGGGGCTTGATCGTCGGGAGGTTGATCACGCGCGCGCGGATCCCTTCTTTCGCCAAGACGTCCGCGGCCTGCAGGCATCGCGAGACCATGACCCCGCAGCCGATCAGCGTGATGTCGGACCCGTCGTGCATCGTGTACGCCCGTCCGATCCGGAAGTCGTCGTCCATCGACGTGAGGGTGGGCACGTTCGTCCGGGAGAAGCGGCAGTAGACCGGGCCCTTGACGCTCGCGGCCGCGTCGACGCACTTCGCGGTCTGCGGTCCGTCCGCGGGGACGAGGACGGTCATCCGCGGCAGGCCGCGCATCAGGCCGATGTCCTCGTTCATCTGGTGCGTCGCGCCGTCCGGGCCGACGCTCAGCCCGGCATGGGAGCAGAAGATCTTGACGTTCAGGTTCGTGTACGCGACGTTCTGCCTCACGACGTTGTACGTGTGCGCGGATCCGAACACGCTGTACGTCGCCGCGAAGGCGATCTTCCCCGCGGCCGCGAGGCCCGCCGCCACGGAGATCATGTTCGGCTCCGCAATGCCCAATTGGAACAGCCGGTCCGGGAACGCCCTGCCGAAGTCGATCGTCTTGATGGACTCCGTCGTGTCGGCGCCGACCACGACGACGTCAGGGTTGCGCCTCCCGAGATCGACGAGCGCCTTCCCGAAGTACGAACGCTGGCTCTCCATCTTCCAGGGGCCCGCCGCGGTCATAGGGCGACCTCCTGCGACTCGAGCTCCGCGAGGGCCATCTTCAGCTCCTCATCCGTCGTCGCGGCCCCGTGGTACTTGATCTTGTTCTCCATGAACGAGACGCCCTTCCCCTTCACCGTGCGGGCGATGATCACCGTCGGCCGGCCCTTCGTCCGTTGCGCCTCTTCGATCGCGGAGAGGATCTGCCGGAAGTCGTGGCCGTCGATGTTCAGGACGTGCCAGTTGAACGCCTCCCACTTCTCCGCGAGGGGCTCGAGGGGCATGATGTCCTCCGTGCGGCCCTCCTGCTGAATCCCGTTGCGATCGATGAACGCGGTCAAGTTGTCAAGACCGTATTTCGACGCCGCCATCCCGGCCTCCCACGTCTGGCCGACGTCCTGCTCCCCGTCGCCCATCACGCAGTACGTCCGCCAGGACTTGTGGTCCACGCGCGCGGCGAGCGCGAGGCCGACGGAGAACGACAGGCCTTGGCCTTCCGCGCCCGCCGCGTTCTCCACGCCCGGCGTCGTCCCGACTTCCGGATGGCCCTGGAGCCGGCTGTCGATTTTGCGGAACGTGAGGAGCTCGTCGACCGGGAAGAAGCCGCGCTCCGCAAGGGCGGCGTACCAGACCGGGCACGCGTGGCCCTTGCTCAGCACGAAGCGGTCGCGGTCCGGCCAATCCGGGTTCTTCGGGTCCACGTTGAGCGAGTGGAAGTAGAGAGCCGTCACGATATCGCACGCGGACATCGAGCCGCCCGGATGGCCGCTCTGCACGTTGTGAGTCATGCGGATGATGTGCCGTCGCAGGACGACCGCCTGCTTCTTCAGGCGCCGGATCGTCTCTTCGGACACGTCGACCATCGCCGGACCTCCGCCCCCTCGAGCCCCGCGGACGGGCGGAAGATGGCGGGCGATAGTTAAGGGCTTTGGTGGCCTCTCAGCGCGAGTCCGAAGATTTTCGCAGAGAGGCGAGCACGAGGACGGAGAAGAAGGCGACGACCGCACCGAGACCGAGAACGAGGACCCAGGGCCAAGGGACCAGCACGGAGAAAACGGCGAGGAGCACGACGAGGGCGACGAACGATGCCGGGAACACCATGAAGAGAGATTCGAAGACCCAGCGATTGAATCTCCATTCGCCCCTCGCGGCATTGCTCGTGGATGCCACGATATCGCATCGCGGTCTCCCACAATGAATTCGACCGAACGGCCTTCGCGATCATCCGGAGACGGAGGTCGTGATCGACGGAAATTTCACGAGCGTCCCATAATCCGTATATATCCCGCGGCGCCTGCGACCGCGCGAGTCGAGGTACGCGATGAGCCGCAAGACGCTGACCGTCGGCCTCCTGGCGGCCGTGGTCGTATTCGTGGCCCTCGCAGCGATCGTCCTGAGTCCCGGCGTTCTGCAGCCGCAGACATCCAGGCCGGACTCCGGGAACGGCGGGGACACGGACGACGCCAACGGCGGGACCGGGGACGACAACGGCGATGGGGGTACCACACCGCAGGACGTGCCCGTCGAGACGCCGACCTGGGATGTCGGCGATTCGTGGACGTACAACGTGAGTTCGTCCTCCGAAGACCCGAGGGAGTTCTCCGACCGGGACTTCGGGATCCGGGGCGAGTTCACCCGTACAGTGACCGCGATCGAGGATGGCGCGTACAACGTGAGCCTTGCCGGAGCGTTCCGCGTGATCGGATTCAATCCCATCGAGGAGTCCTGGTTCGAGAGCCGCTCCATCATGGTCGTCTCCGACGCCTACCTGAACGAGGCGACGGTCGGAGGATACAGCCTATATCGGACGGCGGACCTCGCGAAGCTCGCTGATGTCCGAACGGTCCACCTGAGCGGCGCGATTGAAACGGAGTACGGGACCTACAACGTGTCGTACACGAAGACGACCGAGACGACATACGATCCCGCGTTCGACGTGTGGGACTTCCCCCTCGATGAAAACGAGACCTGGGGAGCGAGCACGAACGCGACGATTCGGGTGTGGATCGACTGGACGATCGAGGGACCGAACGTCGACCATGAAGACGGCCACAACTTCACCGCCACGGTCCCCGTGCACCTGCTCCTAATGTCCGGGGAGCTGGGAGACGTGGAGACGCCCGCCGGGACGTTCGCCTCCGTCCCCGTGAAGCTGGGTCTCCCGGAGATCGAGTCCGAAGCACTTGACGACCGCCTCGAACTCCTGACGGGCCTGGGAAGCGACACGTGGTCCGACCCGCACGCCTTCGCGGCGGCGTGGTTCAGCGGGGACGTCGGGAACGTAGTGAAGGTTGTGGTCAGTGCGGGCGACTGCCGACTCGACATCGTCCTGGTGGACTACACGAACGCGTAGAAGCCTCGGCATCCATCCTCTCTCTGCGGTGCACCGCGGAGGGAGGGTTCCCTTCCCGAGCCAGGTCGGGGAGAACCCTTATCCCGCGGACGGTCTTTCGCCGCGCGGATGGCGATCAAGATCGCGCCGTCGATCCTCTCCGCTCGGTTCGACCGCCTCGGTGAGCAGGTGAGAGAGGCCGCCGACGCGGGCGCGGACATGCTGCACATCGACGTCATGGACGGCCACTTCGTACCGAACCTTACGATGGGCCCGGCCATTGTGCGGTCGATCCGACCCCTGACGAAAATCCCGTTCGACGCGCACCTCATGGTCACGCATCCGCAGACCTTCGTGAAGGCATTCGCCGACGCGGGCGTAGACGACCTGACGGTCCATGTGGAGAGCGATCACGACATCGCTTCGACGATCAAGCTCATCCGGGACCATGGTGTGAGTTCTGGTCTTGTCCTGAACCCTGCCACGTCGTTCGAAGAGACGAAACCATTCATGGATCGCATCGACCTGCTCCTCATCATGACGGTCCATCCGGGGTTCGCGGGCCAAGCCTTCCGCCAGGACGTCTTGCCGAAAATTCGCGAGGCACGGGCGTTCATCGACACGGAGGACCTGGCCGTCGCGCTCCAGGTTGACGGAGGCATCAAGGCCGACACGGCGCCGCTCGCCGCAGAGGCGGGCGCGGACATCCTGGTCTCCGGATCGGGGATATTCCCGGAACACGTCGCGCAGAATCTCCGGAAGATCCGAGAGGCCGCGGACGCCGCACAGCGCCCGCGTGTCAAGCGCGCGTAGGTTCGACGCGTGAACGAAGCCCGGCGCGATGCGTCGCAAACCTTTAAACGGGTGAGGCATTCGAGGCGACCGGCATGGCGCGAACCGGTTTCCTCGTCGGCATGGCGGTCCCGCTCGCGTTGCTCGCGGGGAACCTCGTCCTCGGGTACGGAGGCATCTTGGTCACCGCGATCCTCTTCGTCTGGGTTGGGGTCGGCGTGATGCTCCTCCCGACCGCCGAGGAAGAAGTCTAACTCTCGTACAGATCGTCGCCCCGCACGGACAACTCGACCCATTCGTCGATCAGGCGCACGTCCTCCAGAAGGACCGTGAGCATCTCGCTCGATTCGTCCTCGACGAGGAACGCGTCGAGCATGTCCTCGGCCTCCATCGTGTCCCGCACGATCCCGACGAACTCCCCTTCCGAATCGATCACGTTCAGGCCCGTGAAGACCTCCGCCGCCGGACCGGACAGCGTGATGCGGTCGACGACCCCGCCGACAAAGCGGCGGCCGAGGCGCATGCGGCCCACGGAGCCCTCCCCGAGGACGAGGGCCTGCGGCTCCTCCGCGGCGACATAGCCGATCTCCACGCCTTCCGCGTCGACCACGGCCATCCCGACGAGGGACTGGCCCCTCCGCACCGCCACGAACCGACCTCCCCGGGACCCGCCATCGCAGGTCCACGGACATGCCGCTCTAACCCCCGCCGGCTAATGAAGCTTTTCGGGGAACGCGGTTCCTCCAATCCGAGCCATATAGTTATCAGGCAAGATATCCAAGTCGCTCGGTTTATACCCGAACACCGGGCATCCGACCGTCCGTCGCCCCTCCGGTCGTGGAGGGCGATCCATCGGTTGGAGCTCATGGCCGGATGCCCCCTCTGCGAATCGGACGTTCCTGACGGGCGGCCCGCGTGCGACGTCTGCGGCCATCCGTTCGACCGAGCGTTGACGGCCCATGCCGCGCCCGAGATGGTGACGAAGGCCCTCGAAGCGGCGCGTAAAGACCTCGTGGCCGCGATCCGGGACCGCGCGGACGGTTCGTTCGCCCGGGCCCTCCTCGAGCGGGCGGAGCAGACGGAAGCCGCCGGGGACCTCGGTAGGGCGCTCGACCTCTCGCGCGCGTCGAGGCGCGCCCTTGAAATCGCGAAGCGCAAGGCGCGCGTGGCCGACGCCCTCGCGCGCGCGGACCACGTCCTGAAGGAAGCGAAGGACGCGGGCATCGAGACGGTCGCATTCCAGCGGAACATCGACCAGGCGCAGGCCCTCGTCGGCCAAGGGGACTATGTCGGCGCGGACCGCCTCTTGCGTCGCGTCTCGATCCGCACTCTCGATCAGCGACGGGAGCGTGTTCTCCAGGGGATCCTCGACAAGGCGGAGACCCGCGTGCGGTACGCGAAGGAACGCGGCGGGAACGTCGCGGACGCGGCGTCCGTCGTGTCAGAGGCCCGGGAGGCCCTTGCCCTCCGTGAATACCACCGGATCCGCGCCCTCGTGGCGAAGGCGATCGAGAAGGCGGACCACGAACGGAAGTTCGCCCGCGTGCAGACGATCCTCGATCGGGCCGCCGCAGAGGTGGACGCCGGCCGGAGGGATGGCGTGAACATCACGGAGGCCCGCAAGGTCCTCACGCAGGCCCGCGATGCCCTGCGGCGCGGCGTCTTCGCGGACGTGGCCCGCCTCGCCCAGAAGGCCCGGAACCAGCTGCGCGAGGCGCGACGGTTCGCCGGTGCCGAGGCGGCCCTGAGGGAGTCGGATCGGGAGGCGTCCCGGGAGAAGCGCAAGGGGACCGACGTCACGAGGGCCGACACGATCTTGGACGAGGCCCGACGCGCCCTCGATGCGAAGGACTACGCGAAAGTGCGAACCCTCGCGAAGGATGCCCACGACGCGGTCCGCGAGGCCGCGCGGCTCAAGAGTGTCCAGGATGCCTTCGCGAGCCTCCAGCTCGACGCGGAGGACCTGCGGAAGCTCGGGGCGGATGCGGCGGAGTTCGAAGCGACCCTCGTCGATCTGACACGGGCGCTCGAGACGAAGGACCTCCCGACCGCGCGGCGACTCGTGTCCCGAGCCCGCCACGCGGCCGAGACGACGAGGGAGCAGCACTACCGCTCCGTGATGGAACGGTCTCTCAACATCATCCTGACGAACGCGACGCGGGGTCTCGATCCCGCGGTGGCCCGTCAGCTCCTCCGAGATGTCGACGACGCGATCTCCCTCGGCCACCAAGTCGACGTCCAAGCGCTCATCGACACGCGCATGGCGAGCGCGGATGCGGAGGTCGAGCGGAAGCTGAACGAGCGCGTCCTCCAAGCGCGGGACGACATCGTTGGCCTGCGTCAGGCCGGGCAGCTCGACACGGTCGCCCTCGAAGGTAAGCTCGCGGACTCTGCGATCGCGATCCAGGAGCACCGGTTCCTCCAAGCGGACGCGCTCCTCGACGGGATCGAGCACGACATTCACGCGACCCGGGAGATGCTCCGATCCGCGGCGGCAGAGGTGCTGGGCGAAGCCCGGGGCGTCGTCGCGCGCGGGAAGGCGGACGGGATCGCCGTCGACGCGGCCCTGCGCATGCTCCACGATGCGGAGACTTCGTACTCCGAGGCCCGCTACGGGGACACAATCTACGCCGGCAAAGCGGGCATCTCTGAGGTCGAGGAGGTCGCCCGGATGGCCGCGGACACGCGGCGGAAGGGCGAGGCGGAGGATTTGCGCGTGAAGCTCGAGCGCACGGAGGCGATCCACCACCGCATGGAGGCGATCCATTCCGAGATCGCCGACCTCGTCGCGCATAACATGAATCTCTCCATGGCGGTCGATGCCCTCGCCGCCGCGGAGAAGGCGGTCGAGCGGGGTTCCCTCGATGAGGCGGAGCGGCTCGTTGCCTCCGCGGAAGGGATTATCCAAGGCGTGAAGGTCACCCTCGAGCGACAGGCCCACGACGAGGTCGCCCGAGCGCGAAGTGCAATCGACGAGGCGGCGAAGGAAGGCGTCGAGGTCGGGCACGTGGCGGTCCTCCTGAAGCAGGCAGAGGTCGCCCTGGAGAAGGGCCGGCCGACCGCCGCGATGGATGCGGTGGCCAACCTGGAGCGGCAGCTCGCGGAGAAGCGGCGGGAGCGGTACCAGGAGGAACAGCGCCGCACCCTCGTGAAGGCTCGCAACGCCGCGTCGAAGTTCATCACGGTCAGTGAGCTGATCGAAGACCTGCGCAAGGCGGACATCGACATCACGGGCGCAGAGGAGAGCCTACACGCCGCGGAACGGGCCCTCGAGCTGAGGGCCTTCGATGACGTGGACACGATCCTCACGGACCTCGACTCGACCGCGAAGGAGCTCATGGACGAGCTCATCGCGGCCGCGAGGAACCTGAATACGCGCGCGGAGCGGCGCATCCACGACGGCCAGGCGGCCGGGATCGACGTGCACGACGCCGTCGAGATGCTCGATCGCGCGGAAGGTCATTTCCAGCAAGGTGAGTACGCGGAAGCGGTGGAGCATGCCCGCGCATCGGAGAAGAAAGTCGTCGAGGCGCTCCGTGCGCTGGAGGCCTCGAAGGAGTCGGAACGCCGGCGCGCGATGGATGGCGCCCGCGCGGAGGTGGCGAGCCTCCGGAAGACAATCGCGGACCTCGCGCGCGCGGATATCTCGATCCTCGGGGCGGACCAGGCCCTCGCGCGGGCGGAGGCCGCATTCGAGGCGGGCCGCTACAAAGACGTCGCGCGGGAACTCGAGGAGACGAAGGAGATGGCCAACAGTCTTACCCTCGGCCTCGAGGCGGCTGCGAAGGACCTCGTGTCCACCGTGGAGCGCGAAGTGGAAGGCGTCCGATCGTCCGGGATGGACCCGGGCCGGGCGGACATGGTGCTGCTCAACGCCCGCGAGGCAATCGAGGACCGCCGGTTCGTCGAGGCGATCGAATACAAGAAGGTCATCGAGGACATCCTCGACGAAGCGAAGCGCGCGCAGATCGCCCGCGGAATGAAGGACAACCTCACGGAACTGCGCGCGAAGGTCGAAGCCCACGCGAAGCTCGGGGCGGACGTACGCATGGCCTCCGAGCTGCTCGCGAAGGCGGAGGCCAAGGCGGAATCCGGGGAGCTCGAGGACCTCGGCGGGTTCGCGAAGCGGATCGACGAAGAGATCGAGATCGCCCGACGCGCCCACCTGGGGTCCCTCGTCGATTCGTTCCTCCCCATCATCGAGGAAGGCGAGTCCCTCGGCCTGCGCCGGGAGGACCTCGATGAACTCCGATCCCACGCGGCCGACGCCGCTGCGGCGGACGACCTCGAGGAAGTCTATCGGCTCAGGGGGGACCTTCGGGAGCAGCTCCTCGAGGCGAAGCGCCGCACGCTCCTCAAGAGGTCGATGGACGAGGTCCAAGCCCTCGACGACATCGTCGTGCAGTCGGAGCGGCTCGGGATCCCCGCAGACCTCGCGCGGACCCACCTCGAGGGCGCGCGCAAGGCGATCGTCGCGGGCGATGTCGACGGATTCCAGCAGGGTCTTGCGGACGCGCGGTCGGCCCTCGAAGAGTCGCGGACGAAGCACTTCATGGACAGGTACGAGTCCCGTGTCCACGCCGTCTCGACGATGATCGCGAACGCGAAGCGACTCGGCGCGCAGCTCGGGGACGCGGAGCAGTCGCTCGAGCAGGCGGAAACGGCGTTGAGAGCGAGCGATCTCGCGATGGCGGACATCCTGATCAAGCAGGCCGAGGTCTCCATCGGTATGCAGATCCAGAACTTCATCAAGAACCGCTATCCGAACCTCGTCCTCCGCCTGCCGTCGTCGGGCCTCCAGGCGAACGAGTGGAACCAGTACGTCTTCCAGGTCGAGAACCGCGGCAAGCTGCCCGCACGGAACGTCGAGATTCAACTGGCGGGCGATTTCGAGGCGAAGGGCATCCAGCCGATCCCGGAAATCGGCATCGGGGAGGTCGTCCCCGTGCGCGTGGGGGTGAAGCCGAAGGAGCCGGGGCAGGTGCCCATCACGGTCGGGATCTCGTACCAGCGTCTCTTCGATGAGAACCGCTACGAGCTGCGGGACACGAAGGACGTGAAGGTCGAGCCCGAGACGACGTACCTCGTGGAGGACGTCTTCCTGATCCATGGGGACGGCCGGCTCATCGCGCACCACAGCCGCAAGTTCCGCGAGGAGATCGATGAGGACATCTTCTCCGGCATGCTGACGGTCGTCCAGGACTTCGTCAAGGATTCGTTCAAGTCGCGCACGCGGGTCGGCATGAAGCGCCTCGACTTCGGGGACTCGAAGATCCTGATCGAGAGGTCGCCGCACACGTTCCTCGCGACGGTCCTGATCGGCCAGGAGCCGAAGCTCCTCCCCCTGTACATGCTCCAGGTCTTGAAGGAAGTCGAGGACCGCTACGGCGGCGTGCTGGAGCGGTGGACCGGCCTGCTGCATCAGCTCGAAGGAATCGACGGCGTGATCGAGAAGCTCCTGCTCGTGGCCAAGGACCCGAGCGCGGAGATGGGCGCCCTCGCGGACAGCCCGATCACGCTCACCGCGAAGGTAATCGACGCCCTCGGCGCGGAGAACACGATGGAGGCGAACGAGCTCCTGCGCCAGGCCCAGTCGACCCTGGAGACGGACATCCAGCTCGCGTGGCAGTTCATCGAGAAGGCGCGGACCCAGGCGGACCTGACGCAGACGCAGCTCCGGGACCGCATGGCGGAGGTCCTCGCGGCCGGACGGGACACGGTCAACGAGATGAGCGGGATCGGCGCGGACACGAGCCAGGCGGAACTCCTGCTCCGTGAAGCGGAAGAGGCCTTCCAGGAGGGGAAGTTCGATCGCGTTCGGGAGATCCAGGCGGGTCTCCACGAGTCCCTCGAGCGCCAGAAGGGCGAACTCTCGGCGAAGAAGGTCGAGATCGAGCTCGCGAGCCTGATCAACGACATCCAGATCGCGAAGAGCCAGAACCTCGATGTCCGGGAGGCGGAGTCGTACCTCACGAAGATCGAGTCCGCGATCCAGAAGAAGAGCTACCGCCAGATGGAGGAGTACCTCCGTCGGGCGAAGGAATCCCTCGCGCGGCAGCGCCGGCACACGGTCCTCGATAGGGCCCGCCAGGACCTCGCGCGGCTGCAAGCCACGGTGGCCCAGGCGAAGGCCGTCAGCGCGGACCTCGGAGACGTCGAGCTGCTCCTCCAGAAGGCCGAGGACGCGTTGCGCCTGGAGGACATCAAGGGCCTCGAGCCGCTCATCGACCGCGCGGAGGCGACGACCAAGGCGCGCGTCGAGCAGATCCTCCGAGACCGCTACCCGCGGCTCTTCCTCGAGTCCGCCCACGCCGGCCTCCAGGCCGGCCGCTGGAACCGATTCGAGATGCACATCACGAACAAGGGCAACTGGCCCGCGGAGCACGTGACGCCGATCGTCACGGGCCCCGTGGAGGTCCGGGGTCTCAAGACGATCGAGAAGCTCGAACCGAACGCGAGGACGACCGTCGAATTCGGACTCAAGCCGCGGGAACCGGGGACGATGGACCTCGACTTCGAGATCCATTACACCCGTCCGCTCGACGACGCGAAGCACCAGACGACGGATAGCGCCGTCGTGCGCGTCGAGACAGAGGGCGGCTATGTCATCGACGACGCGCTGCTTTTCCATTCCACCGGCGCCATGGTCTGCCATGAGAGCCGCACGTTCCTCCCGCCCGAGGAGGTCTCACGGGGGGCGGCGTTGGAGGCCGCGGCGAAGGCCCTCGTGAACAGCGCGTTCCCGAACGGCGCGAAGGGAATCCAGCGAGCGAAGCTGGGCGAGACTCCGGTCCTTGCGACCAAGGGACCGCAGGCGATTCTGGTGGTGACGATCCGCGGGAACGAGCCGTCCCTCTTGCCGCTCTACCTCATCCAATCCCTCAAGGAGGTCCATGAGACATACGGCGTGCGCCTCGAAGCGTGGACGGGCGATCCGGCCGAGCTCGCCGGCATCCGAGACGTTGTTCGAAAGATCCTCTACGCGACCGAAGCGGAGGGGGTCTCCCTTGGCCCGCTCGAGGACAGTCCCGTCAGCAAGATCCCGCTGCTCATGGAGCGCGGCCTCCTCGTCGGGGACGGGAGCCAGGACTTCATCACGTGGGCGCGCGCGGCGATCGAGGCGAGCGGGTACGACCAGGGGATTCAGGTCCTGAAGCACGTGTCCGATGCGACCGTTGGCTCGACGGAAGAGATCTCACGGCAGATCCAGCAGGCGATCATCGCCTCGAAGGAGGCGGGGACCCTCCAGATCACGGACGACCAGGTGAACTCGTACGTGGACTTCCTGCGGCGCGCCCTCGAGGCCTGCTTCCAGGCGAAGCGTCGCGGGGGGATCGAACGGTACTGGCCGGTCGCCCGCATCGCGATCAAGACGACGGACCAGCTCGGCTACGACGCGGTGAGCGCGTTCCGCAAGATCATCGTCGGGCAGAGCGGCTCGAAGGAGCTCGACCTCGTCTCGCCGAGCGAGAGCTGGCGCGGGATGAAGGTCGATGTCGAGGTCCACATGGACTCCGTCAGCACCGCGTACAAGCTGTGGGCGAAGAAGATCGAGATTCTCCTCCGGTCCCAGGACGCCTGGAAGATCAAGGCGGGCCTGGGGAAGGGCGAGTATGCCGTCGGGATCGAGGGCCAGAAGGTCCGAATCGACCCGACGATGGTGTCGTTCATCGAATCCGTGCCGGAGTACGTCGTCGAAGAGCCCTTCGAAGGCGGCGTCGTGTACCTCGACACGCGCATGTCGAAGGAGTTGATCGCGGAGGGGTACTCGAAGGAGATCGTGAACCTTGTCCGGGAGGCCCGGAACGACATGAAGCTCACGGACGACCGCATCGTCGAGATCGAACTCGTCGCGGGAAAGGGCCTTCGCGGCATGCTCCAGCCATGGAAGGACATGATCCTGCGCGATTCGAACGCCCTCGATGTTCGGTTCGTGCAGACGCCCAGCCAGGACGCGTACGTCGTGGAAGCCGGCCTCGGCGAGGAGACGTTCCTCCTCGGCGTGCGCGCGGCCGAGATGTGACGGCAAACCCTTTAGGCGTCCGCGGCGTTCGCACGGCCGAATGGGCATCAACCTCTCTGATATCGTGACCTTGGAGCCGAGGACGCTTGAGGATTTCTCCGGGAAGGTCCTCGCAGTCGACGCCTTCAACACGCTGTACCAGTTCCTCGCGATCATCCGGCAGCCGGACGGCACGCCCTTGATGGACAAGCGGGGCCGTGTCACGTCGCACTTGTCCGGCCTCACGTACCGTCTGTCGAACTTCGTCGCGGCGGGCATCAAGCCCGTGTTTGTTTTCGATGGAGAACCGCCGAAACTCAAGGCGCGCACGATCGAGGGCCGCGTCGACGTGAAGAGGCGCGCGGAGGCGGAGTGGAAGGAGGCTCTCGAGATCGGGGACATCGCGACCGCGCGCACGAAGGCGATGCAGACTTCCCGCCTCACGGGCGACATGGTCGACCAGTCGAAGCGACTCCTTGAACTCCTCGGGATTCCATGGGTGCAGGCGCCCGCGGAAGGAGAGGCGCAGGCGAGTGCGATGGCCCGCGTCGGGACGGCGTATGCGGCCGCGTCGCAGGATTTCGACTCCCTTCTGTTCGGCTCCCCGCGACTCGTCAAGAACCTCGCGATCAGCGGGCGGCGGAAGCTCCCGAGGAAGGAGGTCTATGTGGACGTCCAACCGGAGGAGATCAGCCTTGAGGCCACACTCTCGAACCTCGGCATCACGCGCGAGCAGCTCGTCGACATGGGCATCCTGATCGGGACAGACTTCAACGAAGGCGTGAAGGGCATCGGACCGAAGAAGGCCCTTGCGCTGATCAAGAAGCACGGCGCGCTCGAGGGCGTCTTCGCGGAACTGAACGTGGACATCGAATCGAAGGAGGAGGTGCGCGAGATCTTCCTGCATCCCAAGGTCCATGAGTCCGTGGACATCGAGTTCAAGGACCCGGACCCGGAGGGTGTGCGGCGCATGCTCTGCGACGAGCACGACTTCTCGCGGGACCGCATCGATACGGCCCTTGAGAAGTTCGTCGATGCGCGATCGTCTCAGAAGCAGAAGTCCCTGGACCGCTGGTTTGGTTCCCCGTGAGAATGGCAACGAAAGGCTTTAGCCGCCCCTCCCTTTGCCCGCGCCAATGCCGCTGGATTTCGCCCAGTCCGTCCTCGTAAGCACGGTCCTGACGGGCGTCCTGAGCGCCCTCGCGTACCGGCGGGACATCCTCACGTGGGACGGCAGTCTCGCGGCCTTCGTCGTCGGGATGGTGATCGGGATCTTCGGCGACGTGACCTGGCTCTTCCTCCTGCTGTTCTTCCTTCTCTCGAGCTTCCTCGCGACCCGCTACCGCTTCGCCCTGAAGGAGGCGATGGGCGTGCAGGAGGGCGCACGGGGTGAGCGGCGGTCCACGAACGTCCTGGCGAACGGGATCGCACCGATGGCGGTCGCCGCGATCTCCCTCGTCCTGCCCGCGGAATTCCCCAAGACGATTGCGGGCATTGTGTTCCTCTCCACCCTCGCCGTCGCAGGGGCGGACACCCTCGCGAGCGAGATCGGGGTCCTCTCCCGCCGGACGTACCTCATCACGACCCTCAAACCCGTGCCGCCCGGGACGGACGGGGGCATCTCGTCCCTCGGGCAACTCTGCGCGATCGGCGCCGCGTTGTACACGGCTCTCGTGGGCTGGTTCGTCCTTTCGTATCTCGCACGGATGTATGACCTCATGCGGACGATGCCGGAGGCACCCGCGTTCCTCGTCATCCCGGTGGTCGTCGGCTTCATCGGCTGCCAGATCGACAGCGTGATCGGGGCGACGCTCGAGCGCCGCGGCCTCGTGAACAAGAAGACGAACAACCTCGTGTCGACGAGCGCCGGCGCCGTCCTGGCGTATGCGCTCCTCCTGAGCGGAATGTCGCTACCCGCGTAGCGCGGTCGTGATCAGCCGGACGCCCTCCGACGCGAGGGCTTCTGCCCGTTCCGCCGTGCGGCCTTCCGCGTAGACCCGGAACATGGGCTCCGTGCCGGATGGGCGCACGAGGACCGCGCCGTCCGACTCGAGGATCCTCACTCCGTCCGTCGTGTCGATCCGACGACCCTGCGTCAGGGCAACGAGCCGCCCGAGGACCGCCTCCCGCCGATCAACAGGAACCGGGACGTTCGCCTTGCGGATATGGTATTCCGGCAGGGAGGCCGCGAGCTTGGAGAGCGGCGTGCCCGCCTTCGCGAGCAGCTCGAGCATCTTCGCGACGGTCATCGCGCCATCCCGGCAGAACTGGTGCTCCGGGAAAATCACGCCGCCGTTCTCCTCGCCGCCAAACGCGGCCCCCGTCTCGAACATCGTGCGGGCGACGATCGGCGACCCGACCTTCGTTCGCACGACTCGTCCGCCCGCTGCACGCACGACGTCCTCGATGATGCTCGACGTGCTCACGGGCGTGACCACGGTCCCGCCGCGGCCGTCGATCGCGTGCCGGGCGAGGAGGGCGAGGCTCTTGTCCCCGACGAGGAAGTCCCCTTTGTCGTCGACGAAGACCGCGCGATCCGCGTCGCCATCATGGGCGACGCCGAGGTCCGCGTGGCCCTCCGACATCACCCGAAGCAAGTCACCGAGATGGTCCGCGACGGGCTCAGGAAGCCTCCCGGGGAACGCGCCGTCCGCCTGTGCGTTGATCGTGACCACGCGACACCCGAGCGATCGAAGCAGATTCGGGGTCGTGACGCATCCCGCCCCGTTCCCCGGGTCCGCGACGACCGTGAACGCGCGCCGACGAATCGCGTCGACGTCCACGTGAGCGATGACTCCCGCCAGATAGCGCTCGTTCGCGCTGTCGTCCGACCGCGCGGAGCCGACCCGCGACCAATCCACGACGCGGTACGTCTCCTCGAAGTAGATCGCCTCGATTGCCTCCTCGTCCTCGCGCCGCATCTCCATGCCTTGGGCATCGATCGCCTTCAGGCCGTTGAACTCACGAGGATTGTGCGAGGCCGTCACCACGACGGCGCCCTTGAGATGACCGGACTTCGCAACGTAGTACTGAGCGCCTGGCGTCGGGACGACCCCGAGGTCGATCACGCTACAACCCGCGGACATGAGGCCCGACGCGACCGCGCGGGCGAGCATCGGACCCGAGAGACGGGTGTCCCGAGCGAGCGCGACGGTCCCATCGTCGAAGAACGTCCCCATGGCTCGTCCCACGCGGACCGCGAGGTCCGCGGTCATGTCGCGCCCGACGATGCCACGGATCCCGTTCGTTCCGAAGAGGCGCGTCATGCGGTCACCCGCTCATCGACGATCGTCGCGTGGGGCGGCACCTGCACGCCATCCGCGAGGATCGAGTCCCGGACGTGCGCGCCCTCGCCGATCGCCGCGCCCGCGCCGATGATCGAGGAGAAGATCTCCGCCTTGTCGTCCACACTGACGCTCTCCAGGAGGGCCGCCTCGCGGACGTGCGCTCGGCCCACGCGGCAACCTTTCCCCAGGACCGCATGAGGGCCGACGCGGCCTTCGACGAAGCATCCGGATGCAATGTGCACGGGCGGCCGCAGGTCGCCCGACGTGACGTCCGCCTCGGGGGAGATTCGTCCGCGGCCCGCGTCGAGGAGGAGCCGCTGCGCGCGCAGGTAGCTCATCAGCGTGCCCGCGTCGGACCAGAACCCATCGTACCGATACGCGGTGAGGCGATGCTCGATGAGCTCCGGGAAGACTTCTCGCTCCAACGAGACCGCGCGGCCTGGCTCGATGAAATCGAACACGCGGGGTTCGAACATGTATCGCCCTGCGTTGATGAGATTGCTCGGCGCCTCCCCCTTCGCGGGCTTCTCGATGAACCGCACGATGCGGTCCTTGTCGAGGTCGACCACACCGAACGCGGACGGGTCATCCACGGGCCAGACGGCGATCGTCCCGATGCCGCCCGCCGTCCGATGAGCCGTCGCGAAGAGGTCCAAGTCGATCGAGTCGACGACGTCCCCGTTGTATACCGCAAACGTGTCCTGGATGTGCCGCTGGACGTTCTTGATCGCGCCCGCCGTGCCGAGGGGCATGGGCTCCTGGACGACGCGCACCTCGACGCCGAAGTGCCGCATCCGGAAGAAATCGCGCACCTGCTCGTACATGTAGTTGACCGCGACGATCACCTCGTCGCACGACTCCGGGAGGGCGTCGAGGGTGTGGACGATCTGCGGGCGGTCGACGAGGGGGATGAGCGCCTTGGGGCGATGCAGCGTGAGCGGACGGAGCCGGGTGCCGAGGCCACCGGCGATGATCACGAGCTGCATCGGCGGTCCGATGCGGCGCCGTCGATATCTATTTTCTGGCCCTGGGCATCACTTCGGGACAATCGTGACAACGTTGTTACCCCGGAGGACGACCGTGCCGACCCTCCGGACGTTGTCCTCCTTCGTCTCTTCCGTGTCCTCGAGGACCATGTTCATGTAGTCGTCGTAGCCGACGAGCTTCCCTTCGAGAATCCGGTTGTCCTTGAGGAGGAGCTGGACGCGCTTGTTGATGGATTTTTCTAACACGCTTAGAGGCATCACCATAGAAGGACGTTCCCCCCTTCCTCACCCCGCGAAAGAGAGAGGGGCCACATAAAGCTTTCTTCACGCCGCGAATTCAAAACCGAACGGGATCCTCCCGGGGCGCGAGGATCTGCGCGTCGAGCGGGATCGCGAGCGGCGGGAGCGACAACAACCCCCGGTGTCGCTGCGCGGCGGTGCCGGCTCGGGCAAGTCTCTCCATCCATTCCTCCGGGGCAAGCGAATCCGGGCAACCAGCCATTGCTCCGGCGAACGTATTTATCGCGTCGGGCCCATGCCTCTGCCGATGCCGATGGAACGACAGAAGGTGGGGGAAGTCTTCCACTACTTCACGAAGATCGGCGTGGCGGCAATCCGCCTGACGGACGGTGCACTCGCGGTCGGGGACACGGTCCAGATCCAGGGGCCCACGACGAACCTCGAGCAGCCCGTCGATGCGCTCCAGATCGAGCATGCGACGGTCCAGCGCGCGGAGAAAGGCCAGGAGGTCGGCCTCAGGGTGACGGACCGCGTGCGCGAGAAGGACTTCGTTTACAGGATTGTTCGACCGTAAGATGCGGTCAGAGGAGCCAGCCGGATAGCGCGTAGAAGAGAGCGCCCAGCGTGCCGAGGATTGCGACGCCGTTCAGAACGACATCGAAGAAGCCCTGCACGCCCGGGCTCTTCGCGCCCGCATCGACGAGCATGAACTTGAGGCGGTGCGTGCCGTGGAACAGGGAGCCACCGATGAGGACGACGAAGAACAGGCGGACGAGCGGGTCGGCCCATCGTGTCGCGAGCGCGTCGAAGGCGCCGGGGTCCGACGGCCACAGGCCGAAAGGTGCGGCGAAGAATAGAAGGAACAGAGTCACGGGGAACAGGAAGGCGGTGATGAAGCCGCCGAGGGAGAACAGCCCCCAGATCATCGGCTCCATGAAGACTTCGGGCTCCGTAGCTTCCTGGTCGGCGTGGACGGCCTCCCGACCGGGGTTCCACATCGTGGACTTCTCCGGAGCCTCCGTCTCATGAGCCATGTCAGAACCCTCCGAAGATCAGGTACACGACGGCCCCTGACACGCCGAGCCACAACACGAGGTTGACGCCGAACGCGGTCTTCCACGGGATCGGTTTCGCCGTGAATCGGATCGGCTGCGCCTTCCCGATCAGCATGAACCACGTGATCGCGTGGTACATCACGAGCGCGAACAACACGAGGTTCACGAAGAGCACGGGAGGCGACCGCATCAGGTCCAGGAACGCCGTGTACGCGCTCTCCCCGACCTGCAACTGGCGGAGCATGTTCAGCAGGATGAGGCCATAGAACGCGGAGACGACCCCGCCCGTCTCGCGCAGCTGGAAGCCGAGGTATCGGGGATTCCGGAGCCACCAGCCCCGAGGCCGCTTCCATGGATACAGTCGTGCGCGCATCGATCACCTCGAGGCCATCTTCGGCATGAGCAGACGCCTCATGTGTCGAATCGTCGCGAGGAACTTCAGCGTCTGGATCGCGCCCGCCGGGTCGACGTCCTTCGGGCAGACGACGGAGCACTCGCCCACGAACGTGCACTCCCAGATTCCGGACTTCGTGTTCAGCCGTTCGAGGCGCGCGTCCGCGCCCTCGTCGCGCGAATCGCGGATGTACCGCAACGCGAGAGCCGAGGCCGCCGGCCCGACGAAGAGCGGGCTTGCGCCGACGACCGGGCAGGCGGCGTAGCACAGCATGCAGTTGATGCACATGCTCTGCTGCCTGTACGCCTCGACCTCCTCCGGATACTGAACGTACTCCTTCGTGAGGTCGCCCCACTCCTCCCGAACAATGAACGGCTTCACGGACGCGAGCTTGTTGAGGAAGTCATCGAAGTCCACGACGAGGTCCTTGATGATCGGGAAGTTCGCGAGGGGATCGATCGTCACGACGCCCCGGTGGACGTCGCGGATATACGTGCCACAGGTGAGCCGCGGCTGGCCGTTCACGTTTGCCCCGCACGAACCGCAGATGCCCATCCGGCAGGACCAGCGGAACGTGAGCGTCGGGTCCAGTGTGTCTTTGATATAGTTCAGCCCGTCGAGGACGACCATGTCGTTCCGGTACGGGAAGCGGTAGCGCTTGTACGCGGGCTTCGAGTCCTTCTCCGGTCGGTAGCGTTTCACGCGGAAGACGACGTCTCGTTCCGCCACGTCAATACTTCCTCTCCGCGGGCTGCCATTTCGTGATCGTCACGGGCGAATAGTCGACGCGCGGCGCCCCCTCCGTGCGGAAGGCGAGCGAGTGCTTCAGGTAAGTCGAATCGTCGCGGTTCGGGTGGTCCGTCCGGCTGTGGGCCCCCCGCGACTCCTTGCGGTGGAGGGCGCTATGGGCGATCGCCGCGGCGACGTCGAGCATGAAGTCGAGCTCGAGGACCGCGGTCAGCTCCGTGTTGAAGACCCGATCCGTGTCCGCGAGGCCGACTTGCGAGAAACGCTCCCGGAGCTTCGCGAGCTTCGTGCATGCGTACGTGAGGCGGGCCTCGTCGCGATAGATCCCGACGTCACGCTCCATGAGCTGCTGCATCTCGACGCGAACACCGGCCACGGTCTCCTTCCCGCGCTCCCGGCCGAATAGGCCGTCGAACACACGCGCCTCTTCGTTCTTCAGCGCGTCGCGAATCGCCGCCGTCCCGGGGTAGCTCGCCCTCTTCTTCACGTACTCCACCGCGGCGCGTCCGGTCGCCGTGCCGAACGCGAGGCACTCGCTCAGGCTGTTCGACCCGAGGCGGTTCGCCCCGTTGATCGACACGCACGCCGTCTCGCCGACCGCGTAGAGACCGGGCACGTTCGTCTCGCCCTTGATGTTCGTCGAGACGCCGCCCATCATGTAGTGCTGCCCCGGCCGCACGGGAATCGGCTCGTTGATCGGATCGAGGCCCATGTACTTCTCCGTGAGCTCGCGGACCATCGGGAGCTTCTTGCTGATCGTCGCCTCGCCGAGGTGCCGCAGGTCGAGCCCGAGGTACTTGCCGTACGGGCCTTCGAACGCGCGCCCCGCCTTCATCTCCTGGATCATCGAGCGGGACAAGATGTCCCGCGGCCCGAGCTCCATCTTCCCCGGGAGGTACCGCTCCATGTAGCGCTCCCCGTCCTTGTTGATCAGGGTGCCGCCTTCGCCCCTCGCTGCCTCCGTGATCAGGATCCCGGTGCCCGGGAGGCACGTCGGATGGAACTGGACCATCTCCATGTCCTTGAGCGGGACGCCCACCCGAAAAGCGAGGGCCATCCCATCGCCCGTCTTGATGAAACCGTTCGTTGTGAACTCGTACACGCGGCCGGACCCGCCCGTCGCGAGGACCGTCGCCTTCGCGCCGATTGCGACCATCCGACCGCCGCGCAGGTCGAGCGCAACGACGCCCGCACACGCGGTTCCGTCCATCATGAGCGACGTGACGAAGTACTCGTCGAAGCGGTGAATCTGCGGATACTTCATCGACGTCTGGAAGAGCGTGTGGAGAATGTGAAAGCCCACCTTGTCCGCCGCGAAGACGGTCCGTTTGACGGACATGCCTCCGAAGGCCCGCTGGCTCACTCGCCCGTCCGGGTCCCGGGACCAGGGGCAGCCCCAGTGTTCGAGCTGCATGATCTCCTCGGGACACCGCTGCACAAAGAACTCGACGGCGTCCTGATCCGCGAGGAAATCGGAGCCCTTGATCGTGTCGAGGGCGTGGAGCTCGAACGAGTCGTACTCCCGCAACACGGCGGCGGTCCCCCCTTCCGCGGAGACCGTGTGGCTCCGCATCGGGTAGACTTTCGAGACGAGAGCGATTGTCAGGGAGGGGTCGGCCTCCGCCGCGGCGATCGCCGCGCGCAGTCCCGCCGCCCCTCCGCCGACCACCACGATATCGTAGGTGGTCCGTTCCACGGAGGGCCGGAATCAGGTTCGGGGAATAAGCTTTTGGCACGTATCGACGGCGTCCGCGGTCCGCGGGCGATGTCCACCGCCTCATGCGCGCATGGCGGGTACAGGAATCCGAAGCGAGAGTCCATTCGGGTTCCGTCGGACGAGCGGGCGGTCGATTTCTCCCGCGAAGCGGAACTTGTCGACTCCCCTCGCGGCGAACCCTCAAGTAGGCCGCACTCCTCCCCGCTCGTAATGGACGTCGTGCAGGTCGAGCGACTCGGGAAGACATACCCGGGCGGGACGGAGGCCCTGAAGGACGTCTCCTTCTCGATCCGGAAGGGCGAGGTGTTCTGCCTCCTCGGCCGGAACGGCGCGGGCAAGACGACGCTCCTGCGGATCCTCGCGACGCAGCTCCACCCGACCAGCGGGCGGGCCCTCGTCCTCGGCCACGACGTGCAGACGGAGCCGAAGGCGATCCGCGGGCGCATCGCGGTCGTTCCGCAGGAGGCCCGCCCTCAGATGCTCCTGTCCGCATACGACCACATCTTCTACTACTGTCTCATCCGCGGGATGTCCCGGGCCGACGCGAAGGCGAAGACCCGCGAGGTCATGGATGAACTGGACCTCTGGGAACACAAGGACAAGATGACCGCGGACCTGTCCGGCGGCCTGAGGCAGAGGGTGATCATCGGCATGGCCCTGACCTCGGAGCCGGAGGTCGCGTTCCTCGACGAGCCGAGCATCGGCCTCGACCCGATCGGACGTCGGACCGTCTGGGGCCTCGTCCGGCGGCTCACGAAGCGAGGGGTCACCGTCCTCCTCACGACGCACTACATGGACGAGGCGGAGGCCCTCGCGGATCGCCTCGTGATCATCGACAAAGGTCGCACGGCGTTCCTCGGGAGCGTGGAGGAGGCGAAGTCTGCGATCGGTGCGAGGATGCGCGTGATTGTCGAGCCCCTCGTGGCCACGAACACGGACGGCCGGGAGGTCCTCACGCCTTCGTCGAACGAGGAGGTCCTTGCGATCGTGGAGCGCAGCCTCCGGGAAGGACGCAAGGTGACGTTCAAACCGCCGAGCCTGGAGGACGTCTTCATCCAACTCGTGGGGGGATCCATTGAAGAATAGGCTGCGCGAGGCGTACTTCGTCGGGCTGTTCGACAGCCTGCCGCTCCTGCGAGACCCGATGATCCTCGTCCTCCTGTCGATGATCTCGTTCCTGCCCGTCCTGTTCACGTTCGTCTTCACGGGCGCGGGACCGATCACGTACCAGGCGGTCGTCGGCGCAATCGTCCTGAGCCTGGCCTTCACCGGGTTGTTCTCGTCGCAGAGCGTCTACTTCAACAAGCACTGGTTCCGCTTCCAGGACATCCTCGTGGCCGACGGCGTCTCGCCGATGGCCTACGCGCTCGGCCTGAGCTTCGCGACGTTCATCGTGTCCGTGCCCGCCCTCGCCGTCGCACTCTTGCTCCTGGTCGTCTGGGTCCACCCCGACCTCGTCGGATTGCTGTTCGGCGCTCTCGCATCGATCGCCCTCTGGATCTCGATGGTCTTCGCCGGTTTCGCGATCGGGGCGTCGACGAAGAACGTCCGGCGGGCGAACTCGTTCCCCCAGGTCCTCTCGTTCTTCCTCGGGTTCATCCCGCCGGTCTACTACACCCTCGACCGCCTGCCGCCTGAGATCCAGCCGATCGCGCTCCTCGCCCCGACGACCCATGCGGCCCAGCTCGCGAAGCACTACGTCGGGCTGATCCATCTCGGCGAACTGGACATCGTGATCGGTTGGACGTACCTCGCGATCTTTGCGGCGATCATGGCGTTCATCGCGATCCGCAAGGCGCATTGGACGGACCCGTGACGCGTCGCCGCGGGACGGATTGGGTTCACGTCGTCGTCTGCTCGCGCGGTCGTTCGAAGCGCACGCGGAGCGGTTAGTTGCCATGCGCGATGATCGTTTCCACGGGGAACCCGGGCTTGTGGAGGCCCCTCATCGCAGGCAGATTGTCCGGAAGGATCTCCGGGTCGAAGCCCGCGATGCCGCTCTGCACGTGCGCGATTGCCTCCTCCGGCGAACGGACCTTCTCCTCGTATCGTTACGTCCACGCCGGGGGTGCGGCCATCGCGTCCGTCGTCTCCCGAGGCGTCACGACCCCTTGGTCTCGACCGTCGCGAGCCACTTGCGGACTTCCTCGACGGCCCCGGGGTCCTCGAGGGTCGTCGTATCGCCGATCTCCTGGCCGGACACGAGGGAGCGGATCACGCGGCGCATGATCTTCCCGCTCCGCGTCTTCGGCAGCTTGTCCGTGATGTACAGCTCGTCCGGCGCGGCGATCGGTCCGATCTCCGAGCGGACATGCTTCTTCAGTTCGTCCCTCAGGGCCTCGGACCGCCCCTCGCCCATCTTCAGGACGACATAGGCCACGAGGGCCTGGCCCTTCAGGGGGTGCGGCTTCCCGACGACCGCCGCCTCCGCGACCTTGGGATGGCTCACCAATGCGGACTCGACCTCCATCGTGCCAATCCGGTGCCCGGCCACGTTGATCACGTCGTCGATGCGGCCCATGAGCCAGAAGCAGCCGTCCTCGTCGACGCGGGCCCCGTCCCCCGTGAAGTACTTCCCGGGGACTTGGGACCAGTACACCTCCTTGTACCGCTCCGGGTCCTTGTACAGGTTCATGAGCATCGCGGGCCAGGGCTTCGAGATCACGAGGTACCCTCCCTTGTTCACCTCGACCGGAACGCCCTTTTCGTCGACGACCTCCGCCGTGATTCCGGGGAACGGGAACGTCGCGCTCCCGGGCTTGAGGGTCGTCGCGCCGGGGAGCGGCGTGATGAGAATCATCCCCGTCTCCGTCTGCCACCACGTGTCGACGATCGGGCAGCGGCGGCCGCCGATCAGGTTGTAGTACCACCGCCAGGCCTCCGGGTTGATCGGCTCGCCGACGGTCCCGAGAAGGCGGAGGCTCGAGAGGTCGTGCTTCTTTGGCCACTCGTCGCCCCACCGCATGAAGGCCCGGATCGCCGTGGGCGCGGTGTACATGATCGTGATATCGTACGACTCGATCAGGGACCAGAAGCGGTCCGGCTTCGGCCAGTCCGGCGCGCCTTCGTACATGAAGACGCTCGCGCCGTTCGCCAGGGGACCGTAGACGATGTACGAGTGCCCCGTGACCCAGCCGATGTCCGCGGTGCACCAGAACAGGTCTTCCTCCTTGAGATCGAAGATCAGGCGATGCGTGGCGGCGACCCCGACGAGGTAGCCGCCCGTCGAGTGGACTACGCCCTTCGGTCGCCCCGTCGTGCCGCTCGTATACAGGACGAACAGCGGGTCCGTCGCGTCCATCGGCTCCGGCTCGCAGAAGTCGGATGCGGTTGACATCGCCTCGTGCCACCACACGTCCCGGCCGGGCGTCATCGGCACGGGTTCCTTCGTCCGCTGGAAGACGACGACATGGCGCACGATCGGCAGGTCCGCGATCGCCTCGTCGACCGTCTTCTTCAGGGGCACGATCGCCCCGCGGCGGTAGCCTCCGTCCGCGGTCACGAGGACCTCCGATTCCGCGTCCTCCGCGCGGTCGTGGATCGCCTTCGGGCTGAAGCCGCCGAAGATCACGCTGTGGATCGCCCCGATCCGCGCGCACGCGAGCATCGCAATCGCGAGCTCGGGGATCATCCCCATGTAGATCGTCACGCGGTCTCCGCGCTTCACGCCGAGAGACTTGAGCACGTTCGCGAGCTTGTTCACCTCACGCCATAGACCGTGGTACGTCAGGACGCGGATATCGCCCGGCTCGCCCTCCCAAACGATCGCCGCCTTGTTGCGCCTCGGACCGGCGAGATGCCGGTCCAGGCAGTTCTGCGAGACGTTGATCTTCCCGCCAACGAACCACTTCGCGAAGGGGAGCTTCCACTCGAGGACCTTGGACCACTTCTGGATCCAATGGAACTCTTCCGCCTGCTTCGCCCAGAAGGCCTCCGGGTCCTTCGCGGCGTCCTTCAGGAGGCGGTCGTCGCGCACCAGTGCGTGCTTCGCGAACGACGCGGGGGGCGGGTACTGTTCCTTCTCCTTCAACAGGCTATCGATCGTAGCGCTGGAGACGACCATGGCTTCACCTCGGCACGACCTTCGATGAGGGTTGCTCCCGCTCTCTCGTGTGGGCTAATGGTCCCTCGGCTTATGACAGTAATGACGCGAGTGCGCGCATGAAGAAAAGGGTCAAATAGACCCGCGAAGCGGCCATGGGGCGACATCGGATCGGGCGGTCGTGTTAACCTTAAACAAGGTTAACATCGCGGGACGTGGCCGAGGGCCTCCATGGCCCGTCCTGTCGTGTCGCTACAGTATGTTCCGCATCTCTTTCGCCGCGCGTGGAGCCGGAGGCATGCATGCGGGACCTCCCGCGGGCCTCGTACCTGGCGATCGGCTTCGCGATGAACGCGATGCTCGGGACCGCGTACGCCTGGAGCGTCTTCAGGAAGCCGCTCGTCACCGGCTTCGGAGCGACGAGCCTCACCGCGATGCTGCCCTTCGCCCTGGCCCTCGCGATGTTCTCCGTCGGCATGGTGTTCGCCGGACGTCTGGTCGACCGTCATGGTCCGAGGAAGGTCGCGATCCTCGGCGGCCTCCTCGTCGGGAGCGGCTATATCCTTTCGTCCCTCATGGACGACACGCCATGGCCCATGGCGACCCTCACGCTGACGTACGGAGTCATCGTGGGCCTGGGCCTGGGATTCGCCTACAACCCGCCGATCCCGACGGCCGTGCGGTGGTTCCCCGTCCGGAAGGGGCTCGCGTCGGGGGTCGTCGTCATGGGCTTCGGACTGTCGGCCCTCTTCACCGCACCGCTCGCGGATTTCCTGATCGGGCAATATGGCGTGGCAGATACGTTCCTCGTCCTCGGTCTGGTGTTCGGCGTTGGCCTCGTGGCTCTCGGGGCGCTCCTCCGCTTCCCGCCCGCGGACTGGCAGCCTCCTGCCGAAATCGTACCGAAGACGAAGCGCGCGTGGCAGCCCGTTGCAGACGTTCCGACGAAGGACATGATCCGCTCGCCCGCGTTCTGGTCCGCGTGGACCCTGTACGTCCTCGGCACGGCGGGCGGCTTCATGATCATCGGGAACGCGAAGGCGATCGCCGAGGAGGTGGCGTTCGTGCGCGAGGCAATCCTCGCGACCGCAGCGGTCCAGGTGCTCGCGGTCTTCAACAGCCTTGGTCGCCCGGTTTTCGGCCGCCTCGCCGACGTTAGCTCGCCGAAGAGGGCGCTCCTTGTGATGTACGCGGTCCTACTCGGCGCGATGGGCCTCCTGTCCGCGTCGACTTCCTGGATCCCACTGTACGCGGGCATCGCGCTGACCGGCATGGTCTTCGGCGGCTTCCTCGCGGTGATGCCGGCCCTCGCCACGATGTACTTCGGGACGAAGAATCTCGGCACGAACTACGGCGTGCTCTTCACCGGTTACGGGGTCGGGGCGATCGTGGCCCTCTTCGCGAGCGGCTGGATCCGCGACTCCTTCGGGAACTATGGCCCGGCGTTCTATATCGGCATGATGCTGAGCGTCGTCGGGCTCGTGCTGGGCCTCCAAGTGCGTCCGCCGCGGCCGTCCGTCGTGCGCGTAGAACCGGAGCGGGTCATCACGCACGCTTGAATTCGGCGTCGGATCGAGCGGGGGGTGCCGGACGACCTTGATCGAATCGCGGGCCTCCGCGACGAGCCGAAATCCTTCCGTGGCCTGAGAGAGCGGAAGGACGTGCGTGATGAGGCCCGTACTACGATGCGCTAGCCCTCGGACGACCCTCGTTGGCTTCCTCCATCTGCCACAGACTCGCGCGCCAACTGCGCGGGTGCGGGAGCCAGCGCGCGTCAGTGTAACGGGGGCTGGTTCGTGAAGATGGTGAGGCCGAGAAGCGGGTGGTCGAAGCTCAGCCCGCCGACCTTCAGAGCGAATCCCTCCTCATGGCCGGTGTTCAGCCCCGCGGGCCCGATGTTGCAGAAGACTTTCAAGGTCGCCGGGATCGATTCGCCGGCAGCCGGACTCAGGCGAATCTTCGCCTCCATAATCCCTGCGACGAGCTCTCCGTACGTCCCGATCACGTCAAAGGCCGTCAGCTTCCTCGCCCGCCAAGTTCCCGTCCCGAGGATCGTCCTGGGAACGGCAGTCGCGTTGTCGAAGTGAAGGAACGTCCCGCCGCCGCTCACTTCGTCGGCCGAAACGGAGCCGCACCCTCCCATGATCATCCGATGCACGACGCTACCTACGGTTGGGCCTGCACTCAGGGCCTGGAAGTAATATCCTCTTCCGCCGTCGGCCCGAGCCGTCCCCGCGATGGCGTTCACGAGAGCCGGGGCGGAGACCAAGGCGATCGATCCCACAGCAGCCCGCCGAACGAAGTCCCTACGACCGATATTCTCCATAAATTCCCCCCGCCTCGATAAGGGTGTCCGGACACTTCAGGCTTGCTATGAAGTAGCACAGGACGAAACTAAGAGGCGTCAGGCTCCGCGGCGCGGGAACCCTACGGACGGAGCACAACTTTGATCGATTCCTTCGCCTCCGCGACAAGGCGGAAGCCTTCCGCGGCCTGGGCGAGCGGGAGGACGTGCGTGACGAGGTCCGCGACGACGAGACGACGGCTCGCGAGGAGTTCAATCGACTCGCGGATGTCCCGCGGGCTTCCTCCGTAGGATGACGTCATCGTGACCTCCTCCCGCCACAAGGCGTTGAATGGAATCTCGACTTTCGCGGTCGGGTCCGTCGGTGCAAAGAACAGAATCGTTCCCCCGCGGTCCACGGAGGTGAGTCCCTGGGCGATCGCCTTCGGCGCTCCCGTACATGTAATCACGAAGTCCGCCCCATAGCCTTCGTTCACCGCCCGCACGAGGATCGGCACATCGTGTCCTCCGTCGAGCACGACATCCGCTCCCGCGCGCCGAGCCGCTGCCTTGCGGAACTCGACGACGTCCGTGGCGATCGTGCGTGCCGCTCCGGCGGCCTTCGCGAACTTGATGTGCAAGAGACCCGCGACTCCGCTTCCGAGCACGAGGATCGTGCCGCCGGGTCGGAAGCTCGCGAGACGATGTCCGCGGACGACGCAGGCGAGGGGTTCGATGAACACACCCTCGTCGTCTGAGATCTCCTCCGGTAGCGGGAAGACACCGTGCCTCACGTTGACCGCGGGTACCCGGACGAACTCCGTGAATCCGCCCGGATCGAAGTTCGTCGTGCGCAGGGTGTCACAGACCGTCTCGTGGCCCGCTCTGCAATAACGGCACGAGCCGCAGGGTACATGGTGCGACACGAACACGCGGTCCCCCTCCTTCACGCGGGCCACCCCCGTGCCGACCTCGACGACCTCAGCAGCGATTTCGTGGCCGAGAATGAGCGGGGCCTTCGGCTTCCGATACCACTCGAGCACGTCGGACCCGCAGATGCCACTCGACTTCACGCGCACGAGGATCTCCCCATGCCCGATCGTCGGCTTCGGGAGGTCCACGATCCGGACGTCGTCGTTCGCGTAATACATCGCGGCGCGCATGATGCGCCGCCTACTTCTTGGCCTTCGACGCCCGGACGTATTCGAAGGCTTCTTTCGGCGTCGCTCGCTCGTGGACAATCGCCCGAACCGCCCGGATCATGCCAACGGGATTTGCGGCCTGCCAGATGTTTCGCCCCATGTCGACCCCCGCCGCGCCCGCCTCGACCGCGCGGTACGCGAGCTCGAGGGCGTCGAGGTCCGTCTCGAGCTTCGGTCCGCCCGCCACAACGAGCGGCACAGGACAGCTCTCCACGACCTTCTCGAATCCCGGGTCACAATAATACGTCTTCACGAAGTGCGCGCCGAACTCCGCCGCGATGCGCGTCGCCAGACCGAGGTACCGAGCATCCCGTTTCTCGAGTTCCTTCCCGACTGCGGTCACCGCAAGCACGGGCATACCGAGCTCCTCGCCGTCGTCGACGAGGCGTCCGAGGCTCACGAGGCTGTCATGCTCGTGCGGCGCGCCGACGAAGATCGACAGGGCCACTGCAGACGCATTCATGCGGACGGCCTCGCGCATGGATGTCGTGATCGCTTCCTTGGACAAGTCCTCGTTCAAGACGCTCGCGCCGCCCGAGACGCGGAGCACGATCGGCACATTCGCTCCGGGATCGATCGACGTGCGGACGACGCCGCGGGTGACCATGACTGCGTCCGCGTACGGGAGGAGCGGTTCCAGCGTCTTCCGGGGGATTTCGAGTTTCGATGTCGGGCCAAGGAAGTACCCGTGGTCCGCCGCGAGCATGACGGTGTGGCCATCGGTCGGGCGGATGATCCGGGAGAGACGATTCTGGAGTCCCCAGGGCATAGTCAAGCCTCCGTGCGCTGCGAACCCGTTGGAATCGATGCGGCGTATTTATCCTTTCCCGGGGTCGGCTTGGGTGTCTCGGAAGCAAGCGGCGCGGCAATGCTCCGCGCTCTTCACTTGCCGCAACGGTTTTCTCAGATGTCGGCTGTATCGCTTGAGATGAACCTGGAGGTGAACGCCAGTCGGCGGAATCTCGTCGATCAGCTCGAGGCCGCGAACCGCCCGCCGAGCAAGTTCGACCTTCAATCCTACCTGAGCTCGCCCGTCCCGGTCCTCGGCGTCTCGGTGCCCCAATTGCGGGCGATCGTCTCGGCCTTCCGGAAGGAACACCGCGAGCTCGAGGCGGACGAACTCAATCGCCTTGCGGCCGCGCTTTGGCGCGGGTCCACATTCGAGGAGAAGGCGCTGGCCATCGAGCTCCTCAATCGCTACTCGCACACCCTGGACAACGCGTCGTGGCGCTTGCTAGATGCCTGGGCGGACGAAGCCTCCGGGTGGGGCCTGTGCGACTGGCTCGGGAGCGGGCCCGTGAGCACGATGGCGCATGCCCGGCCAGCGCGATTCCGCGAGACCCTCCGGTGGACGGCGTCGAACAACCCGTGGCGGCGACGCATCGCGGCGTATGCCTCCGAGGTTTCGTCCACGGCGGGGAGTTGGACAAGCCGTTCCAGCTCTTGGAGCGGCTCCTCTACGACGAGGAATTCTGGGTCCAACGGGCCGTCGGCACCTGGCTCCGCGAGTGCTGGAAGAAGGACCGCAGACGAACGGAGACATTCCTCCGAGCGCATGTCCGCGGGCTCCCGAAGGTCGTCATCACGGTCGCCACGGAACGGGCGCCGAAAGCGTTCCGTGAGGAACTCCGGAGACGACGGGCGAAGAGCCCGTGACCACCGCAAGGGCGGTACGAACCGCAAGCTTATACGGGAAACGATTCTTCGGAGGCGGCAGCGAGGCGGTTCCATCGCGGAGACGGTCCTGATTCAGGAGGAGCCCCTACGGCAGTTCTGCGAGCGGGTGCTCCGAGTCCTGCGCGTCCCTGCGGAGGACGCGCGCGTCACGACGGATGTCCTGGTCCTCGCAGACATGCGCGGGATCGACTCCCACGGCGTCGCGCGGCTCGGCCGGTACGTGAGCGGCCTCAAGGAAGGATTCATAAAGCCGACCGACCAGAGCCGCATCCTCAAGGAGACGAAGGCCACGGCCCTCATCGACGGGGGACAGAGCCTCGGCCAGGTCGTCGGTAAGAGAGGGATGGACCTTGCGATCAAGAAGGCAAAGGACACCGCGGTCGGCGTGGTCGTCGTCCGCAACTCGAACCACTATGGGATCGCGGGATACTACAGCCTCATGGCCTTGGAGCACGACCTGATCGGGGTGAGCATGACGAACGCCGGGCCGCTCGTCGTGCCCACGTTCGGGCGCACGTCGATCCTGGGGACGAACCCGATCAGCCTCACCGCGCCCGCGTCGAAGGAGAAGCCGTTCGTCCTGGACATGGCGACGTCCACGGTGCCTCGCGGCAAGGTCGAGGTTTACAGCCGCCAGGGCCAACCGATGCCGCACGGATGGGCCGTGGACGAAACGGGCAAGAGTTCCACGGATCCCGCGCGCGTCCTGAACGCCCTCGCGAACCGCCTCGGCGGCGGCCTCCTCCCCCTCGGTGGAGAGGGCGAGGACCTCGGCGGCCACAAGGGGTATGGCCTCGCGCTCATGGTCGACGTCCTGTGCGGCGTCCTGAGCGGGGCCGCGACCGGCCTGCAGGTGTACTCGGACGAGAAACGACCCGACGTGGGACATTTCTTCATGGCCCTCGACCCGACGGCCTTCCGACCCCTCGACGATTTCAAGCGGGACATGGACCGGCTCGCGCGGGAGCTGAAGGACAGCCCGAAGGCCCTCGGGCAGGGGCGGATCTACGTGCACGGGGAGAAGAGCTTCGCCCGCATGGAACGGCATCGTAAAGAAGGAATCCCGCTCGGCCCGAAGGTCGTCGAGAGCCTGAAGAAGATCGGCGCGGACGTCGGCGTGCCTTGGCCGGCGTGAGTCGCGCAGAAAATTCCGCCTCCTGATAATGGGCCGCGAATCGTTACATATGGCACAGGTCGACAAGGACGGCGCGTGAAGGTCCATCATCCGCACTCCGACGGGATCCGCGAGTGGCAACCTCGTCCGAAGAAGGGCGGAGCCGTCATGCTCACGGAGAGCCAATCCCCGAGCATCCGGACCGTGCGCGGTTGGCTCTTCCCGCTCGAGCACTACGACGACACGCTCGAGATGAACGTGCTCGAACAGTACGTCGAGTTGCTTCTCGTCATGGCCTCGGCCAAGCCGATCGACTTCGATTCGATCACGGCGGTCATGCGGGAGGCGAAGGCACGGCTCTCGGACGACGAGTACGAGCGGCTCATCGCGTACAAGGCGCTCCTCGAATCCGCGCGGATGGGCATCTCTGCGGAGCTTCGCTGATGCCTTCCGGCAGGATGCGCATCGTCGCTACGCAGGCATAATAAACCCG
>CAMTUI010000039.1:0-14026 GCA_947084985.1 Methanobacteriota archaeon
CGAGAACCGCAAGAAGGAGGCCCTACAGGCCTACGCGAAAGAGCTTGGGTTCGGGTTCAAGCGCGTTGTCGATCCAGGGTTCCAGCGTTTCATGGAGGAAAGGACAAAACGTCTGCAGTGGATGGGAACGCACGCGAAGGAACTCGCTCGGCTGATTCTGTTCGATCTCCTGTATCCTGCTCGACTGACCATTCGAGATGCGGTTCAGGCCCGCACGGCTAGGAAGCGACGGTCCAGCGGGAGCGCGTTCGTAAGGATTGATGACCGGGAACTCCGGCGGCTAATGATCGCCTACTACCCGGAGCTATTCGTGAAAGGCGGTCACACCAGCGTCGGACTGCGCAAGGACGGGCGCATCCGGTCCGTCTTAACCCTTCACGGCCAGCCGGACGCGTCTGTGCACCTAATGTTGGCTCTCCTGACGGACAGCATGATGGCGTGGTTCTCTTCCCACGTTCGCGCGTCCCCGAGCACGATCCTAGAAGCGAATGCCGCCATTCGTTTGGTCGAGCCGCGAGCTTCTAGGGGCCTCCTTCAATTTTGGCAAGATCTCAACGAGGTACTTGAAGACATCCTCGCCGAGTTTGGCAGACCAGCGCCCGACCGTCGGTCGCTAGTTCTCAGCATCCGACAAAGGGGACCGGCGGTCGCCCCGGAACCAGACAAGCTCGCAGGGAAGCATCGCCACCGGGAGATCCAGCCCGACCTGAAGGCGCGAACGATGCGCGGTGCGCCCCTTGCGTTGGCTCATCGTTCCGAGATCCGGATTGGAGGACAACTGCCGGGGGGTGGAAACGCAACGACAGAAATCCTCATGGCCGATGTGGCGGGCTGCATAGGCATGAAAGGGCTTGCGTTGGGTTCGCGGTATTCTGAGAAGGACGCGTACGATCTCTTCGCAGTGTTAGAAAATTACATAGGCGGGCCTCAAGGTGTTGCAGCTGCCGTCAGGCCGTTCGTCCGTGAGCCTCTCATGGCGGAGGCGATCAAGCACATCCGCGAGATGTTCGAGGATGAAAAGGCGGCGGGCTCGGTTTGGGTGGCCAATTTTCATACAGAACAGAGAGACGAGGCGCACCAGCGTCTTGCGGTCCGCGCGTTCATGGTGGTCTCCAGATTTCTCGACGCTCTGGACTGACGGGGTTTCGCCCAGGTCTCTTCGAGCACGGCCCGGCTTGGCGGCAGTGTCCTCCGGGCTTCCCAAGAGACACTCGGAATGGTAGCGGAAGTACCATAGACCTGACTCGAAACGACCCCTCAGCTAGCCTGATTCGCGTTCCTGATGAGTTGAAATCGAAAGCGAAATCCCGTCGGGAGCACTGGACCCATGGGCCATGTCCCCGCGGGGGTTTTCGACACACCGCGTCCAAGGACGCTCCGATCTCCGAGCCCTGTCCCCTTCATGCCGGGCCCCGTGGCTCGGCCCCTTTCCCTTTTTGATTCGCGGAACGCGCGCGCGAGCCGCAGCTGGCGCCACGCAGCGTCACGGACCGATTGGTCGGCGCGATGGTCCCCGCGGGGGTCGCGAGCGGGCCCGTGTTCTTCCCGCTATATTCCCACTCTACCGCGACGGTGTCCCCGCCGGCGAGGACAGGCGACGTCTTCAGGGAAGCCCCGGGGAACGCGGCGGAGATAGAACCCTCGTACTGCTTCACCGCCTCCCGGCCCTTCACGCCCTGCGGCGTTAGCGGGGTGTACAGGACCGCGTCGGCTGCGTACAGCGCCCCGAACGCGCCCATCTGTCCCTTGTTGACTGCGTCCGCCCATCTCCGAATCACTTCGTGTACATCCATCGCCCCGCCCCCGGCTGGGATGGGTCGTTCGTTGCATGAGGCTTTGGGACACGCCGGCTTCTGAGCGCACGGAGCCGCGTCTGCTTCCGAAGGCTCGCCCGTGATGTCTCCGGCAAATCGTTACGTCGCGCGCGACCACAGAGCGGCGCCGAAGGCGGGCACCTTACACGTTTAGATCGAACCCGTAAGTTGGACCGCGATGCCGACTCCGAACAGAACGAGACCCACGACGGCATATTTGCGTTGCCTGAATAGCTCGTCTTGCCAGAACAGAGCTGCAAGCATGAGATCCACTCGCATCTTTTCGATTTCCCTCTTCCTCGGAGCGAGAATCGGGATGAGCACAGCAATCGTTCCCAATACGGAAACCAGAGCGCCCGATATTACAAGAAGGACATTCGGCAAGCGGATTCTTCCTTCCTAGGAAGCACGGCTAAGGATTTACTGTTTCGCGGCGGGGAGCGGACTCCAGAACCAAGTGCTATCGAGGATCGGGGACCGCTCCCCGCTTTCAACGCCCGGAAACTGCGATCGGCTACCATATTCCCCTTCGGGGCGACGACAGCGTTAAATACCGTCCTCATGATTGAGACTGGGGGTTGCGAAATGTTAGGGGAGGCAGTCGGTGAAGCCGCTGGGAAGCTTACGGGGTTACGGGTGCTCCCGGACGGAAGGGTTGAAGCGTCGTTCCAAGGGAGCGGGAAGCTTCTCGGAGCAGAGATCTCTGATATTGGAACCTACTGGCAAGAGATGAAGCCTGGTGGAGTGCTCTATGCAGAGGGGCAAGTATTGTTAATGACTAGGGAGGGAGAAGCGAGCAAGTGGACAGGATTCGGTGTCGGAAAGCCCACGGGGCAAGGGACCGGGGCAAGATGGGCCGTGTGCGGTTCCTTCCGAGGTGAAGCTTCCCCGAAGTTTGCTCGCCTGAACAGCGTCTCCACAGTGATAGAATTCGAAAACGACGAGAGTGGGAATTACCACTGGAAGCTTTGGGAGTGGAAGCCGAAGTCGTAGAGCTCCCAGCCTCGTCGCACGGGTTCGCTTCGATAGATATCGCTCAGACGAGAGGAGTCGGGGAGAAACCGTGTCCAGTTTGTCAGCCCCGTTCTCAAGACTGGTAACGGGCAGGATTCATGACCCTGCACTAGTTGGCTACCCGTCGGGAGCATCTTCCTTCACGGTCTGCGATGTCCCGGCATGAGCCGTCTGTCTAGGCGAAGATCGGCGTCGGGTCGTAGAACACGCGGCCGTCCTTCACGCGGTTCCCTTGGAGCCGGAAAATCGTGACCGCGGGGATCGTGACCGTCTTGCCGTCGTGCCGGAAGTAGGTCGCCCGGAATTCGAGGACAGCCGTGTCGTCCTTCTCCCAAGTCTTGACGAACTCGTGGCGAAGGCCCTTGATTGCTTTGAAGAAATCCGCCGTGCCCTTCTCCACCGCAGCGCGCCCGACGAGCGGCGGCATGTTCCCGAACGTCATCGTCCCGTCGTCCGCGAATATCGACGCGAAGGCCTTCGCGTCCATCCGGTCCACGTCTCGGTACACATGCTTCCAGTCGGGCATCTCTTCCTCACCTGCACAAGCGCGATACGCCGAGACGGCCGACGCACTTAACCTTCGTGGATGACAGGTCAACCCCGTCGTCCGAACGGCGTCCTTCACGATGTACGCCGGGAGCGTGCCGTCCGGGAGGATCTTGATTGGGTGATCGTAGACCCGCTCGAGGAAGGCCCAGGACTAGCCGACCGTGTCCTGGAAGGCGAAAGCGTTCGTCCGGAGGACGTCCTCTGTCGTCCCGACCCGAAGGACCAGGTCCTCCCCGGCGGACGCAGGGACGGGAATCCTGCGCTGAGCGCCAGCAAGATCCCCGCCACGAGGAGTCCGGCCGCTCTCATGGCCGAGCCCGGCGGGGGGAGGGGGGCGAACCTGCGATCCGCCCGGGCGGGCGAACGGGGTCGCCCGGTGCGGGAGAGATTTGGGTCAGTCTATTTAGTCCCCTGACAGACTTCGATGCACGAGGTGGCGGCGGACATCCCTCCCTTCTCGCGGATGCGTGAAGGCGAAGGACCCCACAGTTCGCCGCGCCTCTCCGAACGTGGCGAAAGGATATAGGCCCTCCTCTCGCTTGCCCGACTTCCCCGGGCGCCCGCCCACCGCGGGCTCGGAGGAGCGCCAGCCCCGTGTCGAACGCACGCCGCGGACCACCCGCATCACGGAATCTGGCCGTCGTCCTGGCCGCCCTCGTCGTCTTCGTCCTCGCGTCAAACGTGCTCTGGCCCGGGGCCCCGTCACAGGCGCCCGACCCGCCTCGGATGCCACCCGGCGAGAGTCCGTTCCCGTTCCTCCGGATGGGACCGGAGCTTCACGTCGTTGCCCTCGACCCGTCGGCGAATCTGTCCACGCGTCTCCTGCTCACGTCCCTGCAAGGCCTCGTGAACCGCATCCAGGTCGAGCTGTATCTCGAAACGTCCGGCGTCGCGGGCAATACGTCCGCGATGCTCTCGTTCCTCGAGACGACGTATGGGGTGAGCTACGACCGCCTCTCGATGCAAGAGGCGCTCGACATCTACGCCCCGGGGACGGGCGGCCTCGTCGTATACGATCCGTCGCGGCCGGAGTCCGTCAACATTGCGACGATGATCGGGGCACAGCGAGACGCTGTCGTGACCGGCCCGGACCTGGCACCCTGGCTCGTCCAGCGGTACGGGCTTCCCGTCCAGTTCGACTACCGGACGAGCGATTGGACGCAGCTCGATGCGATCGGCGTGACGGACCGCGCCATCCGGGATCTCCTCCCCGGGTCGTCCGAGACCCTCCTCGCGATCCTCCCGCCGGACCGGTGGTCGATCCGGGACTACCTCGTGGCCACCCGGACCTTCGTGTTCTCGTTGCCGCAGGGGGTCCTCGCGTCGCCGTTCGAGACCGCCGCGACGTTGCGGGTCCTGCGCGCGACCGCTCGAGGCATTCCGATACTCGGATGGTTCGACAGCCCCACCCTGACCGAGGAGAACTCGTTCGTGCAGCTCGCCTCGAGGGAAGGCAAGTTCGTCGTGGGCGTGCAGGACGTGCCGAACCTTTCCGTGCTGACGGCCCTGGGCCGGAACGAAACGCGCGCCCAGGTCGCGGGCCCGCCGCCCCTCGTCCTGGAGAACAAGACGTATGCCGTCCTCGCGGTGGGGGACGGGGACAACGTGGACTTCGTGGCGGGCCGCATGAGGGACCTCTGGACGAGTCCCGAGCGCGGGACCGTCCCGATCGCGTGGAGCATGAGCCCGCTCCTCGCAGACCTCGCGCCGCCGCTCCTCGACTCCTACTACGACACGATGAGCCCGCTCGACCGGTTCGTCGCCGCCCCGAGCGGCGCAGGCTACCTCTACCCCGACTACATGGGTCCCGGGGATCTCGATCCGTTCCTCGACTTCTCCCGCCGGTACATGGCCGCCACGGACATGGACGTCGTCTGGCTCCTGAACGCGTTCGCGGCCTCCGAAATCCCGTATAGCGAGGCGAGCCTGTCCGCGTACGTCGACGCGATGCAGCCGGACGGGATGGTCCTCGACTACGACGACCAGCCGAAGTCCCGCGACGCCTGGATGCAGTCCGGGTCCACGGGGGTCGCGCCCGTGGTCCGATCGACACACTTCTGGACCACGCGGGACAACTTCCTCGGCAAGTTCGAGGCCGCTCGGGCCGCTTGGGACGAGGGCCCGCACTTTCTCTGGATCACCGTCTACACGTTCCGGTTCGACCTGCGAGACGCGATCGCGCTCGTCGACGAGATGCAGCGGCGCACGGGGGGCGAGGTCGTCGTCGTCACGCCGACCCAGTTCTTCCGCCTCCTGCGGGAGGATTTCATCGGGCGGGCCGCGGCGCGCGTCCAGGCCGTCGCATCGGACCCAATCGCATCCTCCCTCTTCGGGTCCTTCGTCCAGTCCGCGAACAACCATGTCCAAGACGCAGCGACCCTCCGCGCCTCGGGGGACCTCAATCGAGCGGCGTACTCCGCACAGCTCGCCCTGGAAGACGTGAGGACCCTCGCGATGATCGAGGGGTTGCTTGCCCTGGGTCTCGTCGTCGTGGTGTTGGCGGCCGTCGTCTTGTCGGTCCGGAGGCCGCGGATCGTGTGGTCCGCAAGGACAGCGCCTAGCGTCCGTTCGTTCCTCTTCGTTGTCATGAGCATCGCGTTCTTCTTCCTCCCCCTGCGCGAGGCGGTCCTACAGAACTTCTGGACGTACCCGGCGATCGTGATCGGCGTCTTGGCCGCCGGCGTGTCGAGACCGTTGCGGCAACATCTCGATCGCGTCTACCCGGCGCGTGCTCCCGTCGCCGCGGCGGTGCTCCTCCTGGTCGCCGATTCCCTCGCGATCCATACGACCGCCGCTTTCCCGCTGGCGATCGTGGCGACCCTCGTCGCCCTCGACTCGGTCCTGTGCCGCGAGCCGCTTTCACCTTCCCGCCTCGTCGCCGCGTTCGCGATTGGTTCGGCGATCGGGTTCGCGTCGCCCTTCAGCCTTCCCGTGATGACGGCGCTGGCGATCCTCCTCGTGGCCGTTCCGAGCACGATTCCCGCGGGACGGGCTCCGGCCTCCGAGACGAGACGCGTGCGAGGCCGCACGTTCGCCGGCCTCCTGCTCGTCCTGCCTCTCAGCGCGCTCGCGATTCCGACGTCGTACGTTCTGGGCCTGCGCCTCGACCTGCAAGATGCCGCCCTGACGACGGTCGCGACCGTCCTGCTCGTCCTCGCCGCTCTCGTCGCGTGGTGCGTCGACCGGCTTCTGCCAATCCGCGACCCCGCGCGATCGACGATGGCGTCACTCGGCCTGGCGGTCGCGCTGTGCGGCGTAATCCTCTCGATGCGCGGCACAGTCGGCGCGAGCCTCGCCCTCGCCGCGTTGTTCACGTCGCTCACCTTCGCCGCGCTGAGCGCGTTGCGGGAGTACATGAGTCGTGGAGGAGCCCCCCGGGATGTCCTCGTCCCCGCACTCGTCTTCATGCCCCTCCTGCTCCTGTTCGTCCGCTTGCCTCCCGTCGTGTACAGCCTCATGCTCGTCCCCCTACCGGAGGTCGTCGAGTTTGCCCTGTACACGCCCAGCGTCCTCGTGGCCGGCGCGGCGATCGCCCTCAGTGCATACGCGTGGTTCCGCGCACGTCGGGCGCCCGAGGTGGAAAAGGATTATCCGACGGAGGCCAATGGCGGGGCTGGAAGGACATGAGGAAGATCCCGAAGAAGCGCTTCCTGGAGGTCGCGGGGTACATCCTCCGGAACAAGATGGCGAAGGAGGCCGTCTATCCGTTCTACTGCTCCTTCAAACTCACCCGCCGCTGCAATTTCACCTGTTCGTTCTGCAACTGCTGGCACGTCAAGAACCGCTGGGTCGACATGCCCACGGAAGACGTGAAGGCGATCCTCGACAACCTCGGAAGGTCCTCCGTGATCGTCCAGAGCTTCGAGGGCGGCGACCCCCTCGTGCGGGACGACATCGTCGAGCTCCTGAAGTACCAGTATCGGAAGCCGTGGTATCTCCTCTTCACGACATCGGAGAGGGACATGTCCCGACGATATCCGATGTCCGAGTACGCGAAGTACATCGACTTCCTGCACATCTCGATCGACGAGGGCCACAAAAACCTTGACATGTTCGACGAGCTCGAGGAGTACACGAAGTGGGGGAGCATCGTCACGATCCAGATCGTCGTCACGAAGAACGACGTCGGCGCGCTGGAGCAGAAAATCAAGCGGTGCCACGACGCCGGGGTCAAGGCGGTCGTCATGTGCGCGGTCCACCTGAAGAACACGAAGGACCACCTGCCGGACCTCTGGTCGATGTCGAAGGTCGGTCTGGACATCAAGCGGAAGTATCCCGGGGTGATCATCTCGCCCGACGGATACTTCGATCGGATCACGTGGGACCATGGCTGTGACTCGTCGTCGATCATCGTCGACGCGGACGGGTTCCTGTGGTATCCCTGCCGCGTCCTCGAGGAGAAGACGATCAACCTGATCGACTCGGACCTGATCGAGTATGTCGAGTCGCGGGACGCCCACGAGCGTCGGGGACGCATGGCGTCGTGCGACGTGCAGTGCGCCTGGTACCAGTACTATGCGACGCAGAGCTTCGTGAACCCCCGGGAGATCCTGTCCGCCTGGATGCCGTACTACCGGGACCTGCTGAACCGCGGGAAGCAGCCGATCGCCGCGGCCCCCGCACTCCGACCCAAGAGCCCGCAAGACCTCGCACACCTGCAGATCCTCCAGGAGAGCGCGATGAAGGGGCTCGACCCGACCGCGGACCTGGCCATGGAGCTCCCGATCATCGAGCCGCCGGCGATCCAACCCTGACCGCGCACAGACAAAATCGAGAAATAGCGGCACAGACCATGCACCGTTCCGATGGGATGCACCTTCGGGATGGGCCAGACATCGGATGATCGAATCGTTTGACACGGTCGCCCGACTCCTCTTGGTCTTCGGCCTCGCCTTCGCCGTCGGGTTGGAGCGCCAGCTGCGCCGGAAGCCCGTCGGCTTCGGCACGTTCATCTTCGTGGCCACGGGCGCGGCGGCCCTGACGATCCTCGCGATCGACCTTGCAGAGGACAACCCGCTCCCCGTGATCGGCGGCGTGATCACGGGCATCGGCTTCCTCGGGGCGGGCGCCCTGATCCGGAGCAACGACCGCGTGTTCGGCTTCACGACGGCCGCGTTGGTGTGGGCAATGGCGGCCCTCGGGGTCGCCGCCGGCGCGGGGCTCTTCCTCCTCGTCGCCGTCGACTACGGCGTCGTGTGGGCGGTCATCGTGTCGGATCGCGCGCTTGAGGCGAGGGGCTTCGGGTCTCACGCGAAGCTCCTGCATCTCACTCTGGTGAATCCTGTCACCGTGGCGGAACTCGATGGCCTCCTCCCGCCGGGACTCGCTCGGTTCGAACGGTACCACGTGGACAAGGAGAGCCACCAGGTCGGCGTGACCGCTCAGGTCCGTGTTCGACCGGCGGACGTGGCAGAATTGCTCGCGTCGCTTCAACGGAACGAGAAGGTGCGAAGCTTCGAGCTCGAGTGAGAACGACTCATCCTCGCTCGAAGAAGTCGCTGTACGACGAGGCCATGAGGTCCTCGTCCGGGATCTGGAAGTAGCGGCGAAGGGACTCGACCTGCTCTCGTCCGGCCTCCCGCTCGGACTCGTCCGTGAGGACCTTCTCGAACTCGACGAAGCGTCCGAGGCCGGCGACCGTGTCGAGGTGGACCTGCACGCCTTGGAAGCGATAGATCTCCCGCGTCTTGCGGACCTCCGCCTTGACCGGGAACACGCGCGTCAGGATGTCTCGCACCACCGCGGCATCGGGGACGGAGGCGAGGAGCACGCGGCTCTCCTTCGGCCCGCCGACGTTGGGCCGCTCGTAGTAGACGAACTGTCCCTCCGGCTTCCCGGCCACCGTGCGGAGCTTCAGGCGCCGCTCGCCCAGGGCGAAGTACGTGTCGACCTGCTCGAACGTGCCGACGTGTTCCGCGGCGGACAGGAGCGCACGGGCCTTGCCGAGATCCTCGTAGCGGGCCTTCAGCTCGATGAGATGCTTGGGCGCAGATGCCACGCGGGGCGAGACGAGCCCGCCCACAAGAAGATTGCCCCCGTCGCTCAGGACCGACGCCCGACGACGAGGTCGTCGCCGAGGCGCGACCCGTGCGGACTGCGCGCGGATGCCCGGGTCTTCGGGACCGTCGCGAGTCGCTTCGCCGCGGCGAGGTGGCTCGCGGGCTCCGCGAGCGCCTCGTCCAGGCGGTCGTGATGCGCCTTCAAGCTGCGTTTCGCCGCGCGGAACGCGCGGACGTCCGCGAGGGTCGGGTCCGCGGCGGCTGCCTTGAGGCTCCGGGCGATCATCAGGGTCCGGACGACGAACAGGAGGATCGCGGCCGGGATCACGAGTACGACGAGGTCCACTGTATCACTTCGCCCTCCGAGGGCAGATGCAAGTTACGAACGAGTTGTATAAAAGGTTCCTGTACAGACAATTAGAGATGCTTCGAGTGCGTGACGAAGACACGCACGCGACGTCGTCGCACGCCTTTTCTGCAGGGAGAACACGATTGTGTGGTAGATACAACGAATCGGGACGAGTTCACCCGCGGAGCAGGAGGATCACGAACGCGCCTAGGAAGGCGATCCCGAGCCCCACGCCAGCCACGAGGACCGTGCGTGCGAGCCGATCGATCCGCTCGCGCGTGATCCGCAGGTCGAGGTCTGTGCGAATTGGCGCGGCCTCGAGCGCATGGATTCGCGTCAGGACGGCGACATCGAGAGCGCCGAAGGCCGCGAGCAGGGCAATGATCAGGATCGACGAGCCCTTGAGCACGAATCCCGATGCGTACAGGCTGGCGACGAGGAAGAGCGCGTAGAGGGGGGCGGTCCATCGGATGAAGGATCGCAACTGGTCGAGTCTCGCTTGGACCTCGAGGACATCTTGGTGGGCGGTCGCGGTGCTCCCCCTGGCCCCGGCGGCTCATGGACGGGGCGGCTACATATCCTTTGAGGGCTTCCTCGCGCGCCGGCCGTCGCCAGGTCGGGTCTTCTTGTACAGCTTCTTCGCGTCTTCGAACGCGGTCTGGTGCTTCGCGTCTTCGAGCGTGCGGCGCTTCGTCATCCGCGCGGCCTTGAGGGGCGCATCGAAGTGCTCGAGGGACTTCATCTCGGACTCGAGTCCCTTGCGCCGTCCGTTGACCGCCTTCGCAAGGGGCTTCTTGTACCCGCGCAGGCTGTCCCGGGCGCCCTCGATCGTCTCCTCGAGCGTGCGCTTCGCCTCGTCGAGGGACTCGTGGTGCTTGTCGAGCGCTTTCTTCGCCTCCTCGAGCGCGCGGAGGTCCACAAGGGTCGGGTTCCGCGCCGCCGACTTGAGCCGCTTCGCCAGGAAGATCACCCGCCCGACGAAGACGAGGATCGCGAGGAGGACCACGATGAGCGGGTCCCGGAATAGTGCGAGGATGGCGTCCATCGGCCGTTCGCTCCCTTCGGATGGAACGTCGGACCGCGACCTATCTCAACCTCCCGCATCGATTGCATATACCTCCCGCTCCTGTCAACGTTCGCCATACATCCGCGCACGGCGTGGGCCGGCTTCAAGGCATCGGCGTGACCGCGCCGAAAAGGCGGAATACCCGCGCGCGTTCCCCGGGCCATGGCGGCGCGCATGATTGTCCTGTACGACGAACCGTATAGCCCATACTGTGGCAAGATCCGGAAGATCCTCGAATACAAGGGACTCCGCTACCGGACGATTTACGTGCCGTACCACGACAAGGTCCGCCTGGTGCGGGACACGGGCCAGGACTACGTCCCGTTCCTGCGGGACGGACGGAAGGGCGTGGCGTGGACGGAGGCGGTCGACTATCTCGAGCGAAAGATCCCGCGGCCGAGCGTCTATCCGGATGGCACGAGGGGCGCGTGCAAGATCCTGGAGGCGTGGGAATACGACTGGTTCGAAGACCGGGTATGGCCCTACGTGGCCGCGTTCCTCGAGCGGACCTTCAAGGACGCCGTGGAGCGATGGAACTTCGCGGAGTCATGGGACCGACCCTATGGGACCTTCGACGAGATCCGGAGGGATCCGAAGGCCGCATGGGCCCCGTTGCACCCCACCTTCCAGATGCTGGAGGACGCCCTCGCGGACCACGAGTACCTGATGACGGACGCGCCCTCTGCGTTCGACTTCGCGATCTACGGGGATGTCCAGGCGATGGACCTCGCCCGGATCCGTCTTCCCACGCGCTACCCGCGTCTCCGCGCTTGGTCCCGTCGCGTCCGCGCCCTGTAGTCGGCAGGACCGCGGGAGCCTCCCGCGGCCTAGCGCATCATACCTCTAAGTAGAGGTATATCACGGGGCGAGTGTCAACCCCCTCGTGGGCCCCTCACGCGTACGACGTGATGCGTCGCTGCTTGCGAAGGTACGCGCGGAGGACGCTCGCGCGCCACCAGTCCTCTAGCGGGAGCTGGAGCCGGAGCCCGAGCCCCGCCTCCGCCTCGTCGAGGGTCGCAAAGGACAGCGGCTTGCGCCGCAGGGCTGCCCGCGCGAGCTCCCGGTATCGCCACACGCCCAGGGGCACCCAGCCCTCGTAGACCTCCATGAAGACGATCGCTCCGGCCTGCCGCCGACGTGCGGCGAGATGTTCCAGCACAGGCAGGCGGGTCGCATGGTACGCGCCCTCGATCTGGTCCGGATAGGTCGTCCGGCCCTCCGCGAACTCGTGGTCGTGCGCTGGCGTCGGGTGTGTGTCGAGGTTCCAGGCCTCGAGTCCCTCGAACATGAACGCCTGCGGGAAGAGGAGGATCGCGACGTTGTTCGCGAGACCGCTTGCGCTGTACACCTCGTACTCGTTGGTCCACGGACGGGATCGGACCTCGCCGACGAGGCGTTTCGCGAGGATGTCGTCGACCGCCGTGATGGACCACTCTGTCGGCACGAGCTTCCGTCGCTCCTGCGTCCCGAGCAGTCCGACGGAAAAGATGCGGGTGATGTGACTCTGCGAGATGCCCCCTCGGTACAGCTCCGCGACCGCGTCGACCGCCTTCGCGTCCGTGTCCCCGACGAGGGCGTCCACCTTCCGCGGAATCGAGGGGTTCGACGCCAGGTCGACCTTTAGGATGTCTGCGCTCGGGCCGCTCGGCGGCGCCCTCGCGGAGAACGGACTCACGAGGGCGGGCTTCTTCGTGAACCACATCTCCGTGTCGATCGGCCGGGCCGCCATGGCGCCCTCCTGGACCGTCGAGAGGATCTTGTCCGGGACGCGGGCCTCCGCGATCCGCCGCGGTGCCTTCCCCCGGACGAGGGTCAGGCGGAACCGCAAGATCTCCGCGAGGTCGTACTGCAGCCAGGATTCCGACGCATCGAGGATCGACGTGTCCTCGTCCCGCACGGGTGGGACGAGAGGCCCGACGAGGACCTTCGGGTAGCCCCATGAACCGACGAAGGCGCTCGGAGGCGACGCGCCGAAGAGGCTCGTGGACTGCAGATCCCGTCGGTCTTCGAACCACGACCGCACGCGGTCAAGGTACGGGCACACGGCGAGGCGGCATCGCTTGATGTCCCCATCGCATACGCGACACGCGATCTCGCGGCGGACCTCCGCGAGGGTCGCCCGGATCCCGTCCTCCGGCCGCGACGGGGATCCGGACGGCGAGGGGAGGGACATGGTCACGCAGACGCCGGCGTTGGAGCGGCAGCCGGCGCGGGCGCGGGCTTGTCCTCCGGGAGGACCTCTTCCCAGCGCGTCACGCAGACCGGGCAGACGTGGATCGTGCTGCCCGACGCGTTGCATGGCTGGGCCCCGCAGTTCGGGCAGTGGTGCTCCTTCGCCATGTCATCCCTCCGAAGGACCGCCTCCACTTATCTCTTTCGGGCGATCCGGGGACGCGGGCTCGATCCCGTACAGGCGATCGCGGTTCGCCTCGAGCTGCTCGATCTTCTTCCCGCGGAATTCCGCCGCCGTCTGGACGGTCACGCCGTGCTCCTCCGCGGCCTCGAACACGCGGTCCATGCGGGACCGCCACTCCCGATCGCGGAGGATGTGATGGTCCAAGATCAGGGTCCGCAGGTCCGTCGAGCGGATCACACGGATGAGGTTCGCGAGGGACCTGCGCGTGTGTTCCTCCGGATAGTTCTCCGGCATGTGGGTCATCGGTCCGTCGGCGTAGAGCACGGTCGGCCGGGCCTCCAGGAGGAACGAAACCTGTTCCTTGAGCGGCGGTCCCAGGACGTCCGACGTATGCACGAAGACTTCGGCGCCGTGGGCGATCCGCGTCATGACGACGTAGCCGAGCTCGTCGTTGTAGCCGTGCGGCACGGCGGGCGAGAAGACGAGCTCCGTACCGCCGAAGTCCATCTGGTTCCCGTCGGCGACTTGAATCTCCTTCGGGTACGCTTTCAGGGTCCGCACGAACGCCCCCGCGCGCTCCCTCTGACTTCGGTTAATGCGGAACTTGCCGTCCTTCAGGAACGCGATCTTGTTCCGGAAAACCGAGGGTGCTGGACGGTTACTTTGGAGGAGCCGTCAGTTTCCTCACGCAGGACGAGATCGCCGCGATTACAGCGAAGGTAGGCTATCCTCGAAATGGCGGGAAGATTATGCTCGACATGGAACGCCTCCGTGCGATGCGTGATCCCGGGTTCTCCGTCCGGCAGAGATCGGAAGAGCACACGTCTGAACTCCAGTCACCGATGCGGTTATCTCGTATGCCGTCTTCTGCTTGAAAAG
>CAMTUI010000040.1:0-38129 GCA_947084985.1 Methanobacteriota archaeon
AAGACGCCTGGGAGACTCCAGTCGTCAAGTTGAGGGATCATCGCGTCTAGATGTCAGCAAAACGTCAGACACGGACTGACCGAAAACGACCACCCCCTCGGACGCGTCGTAATGGAGAGATAGCGGACCCGGAGGGATTCGAACCCTCGACAGCCGGATTAGAAATCCGGAGCCCTATCCGTGCTAGGCGACGGGTCCGGACCGGGGCACGGAACGGCAATCTTAATAACCCATCGACGTCGAACCCCGGCAAGGATTATGTAGGGCCTTCCTCTCCCGAAGGACCACGGGAGTTTTGACACCATTCGGGTCGTCGTCCTCGGAGCCGGTGCGATCGGTTCGGTCGCCGGCACGGTCCTCGCGGCGCGCAAGGAAATAGACCATCTTCTCATCGCGGACCGTAGCCTCACCGCGGCGCGGAGCCTTGCCGAGAAGCTCAGGGCGGACCACGTCGAGGCCGCGAAGGTGGACGCGAAGGACGTCGAGGGACTCGCGGAGGCGATCAAGGGCTACGACCTCGTCATCAACCTCGTCCTGCCGCGGTTCAACCTGAAGATCATGGAGGCGTGCCTCCACGCGAAGGTGCATTACATGGACGCCGCGACGGACCTCGCCCTCGCGAAGGAGCGGCCCGGGGAGGTCGTGAAGTCGCCCCCTGAGGTCTACCAGCTCGCATACGACGGCAAGTTCCGCGGCGCGGGCCTGATTGGCTTGCTGGGAATGGGCCAGGACCCCGGTCTCACGAACATCCTCGCCCGCATGGGCGCGGACCGGCTCGACACGGTCGAGGAGATTCTCGTGCGGGACGGGGACAACGGGGTCGTCGAAGGGTACGAGTTTGCCTCCCTGTGGTCGCCGGACACGCTCATCGAGGAAGTCCTCATGCCCGCGCTCGCGTACCGGGACGGCGAGTTCGTGCGGCTCGGATCGCTGGAGGGCGAAGAGGTCTTCGAGTTCCCGTCTCCGGTCGGGCCTCTTAGCGTCTACAACGTCGACCACGAGGAGACGAACACGCTCCCGTCGTTCATCGGGAAGGGCCTGAAGCGGATGGACTTCAAGATCGCGATCCCGAAGGAGCTCGCGGGCGCGCTCAAGGTCTTCCAGCGGTTCGGATTGCACCGCGGCGACGTAATCGAGGTCGAGGTCAAGTCGACGGGCGAGAAGGTCCGGGTCGCGCCTCGGGATATCCTTACGTCCCTCATGCCGGACCCGAAGGACATCGCAGGCAAGGCGAGCGGGGCCGCGTGCATCGCGGTCGTGGTCCGTGGCACGAAGGCGGGGAGGAAGGACGGCTGGATGTTCTGGTCTACCTTGGACCACCAGGAGACCTTCCGCACCTACGGCTTCAACGCGACGAGCTATCCCGTCGGTGCGCCGATGGCCATGGCGGCGATCATGATGGACCGCGGCGAGATCACCCGCACCGGCGTCTACCCGCCGGAGGTCCTCGAGCCCGGTCCCTTCCTGAAGCGGCTTCCGGAGTTCGGGATCCCCCTTCAGGAGAAGCGGCTCGGCTGACACGACTCAGAGGTCCTCGTACCCGGGAACGCCTCCGAGGGCCGTCGCCGCGTACACGGAGTTGACCGCCGCACGCGCAACCTCGCGCACCGCGACATAGTGGATCGCGTCGAACGCGCGGTAGTCGAGGCGCTTCGCCCGACGTCGTCCCGTCGTGAATCCCAGGAGGGTGTCCCCGTCCGTGGACATGTGGGCGGGCCGGACCGCCAGCGCGATCCCGTCGTGCGCGAGCTCGATGAGCCGTGCGAGCTGTTCATGGTCGAGCGGCGCGTCCGTGCCCACGACGCCAATCGTCGTCCCGAAGCGGGTCGTGACGCGCTTCACGTATTCGTCGAGGACATCGTCCATCTCGAGGAAGCCGCCCGGTCGTCGCATCCCGCCGATCGTGCGACTCTCGAAGGGGTCGTACACGTTGCCCACGCAGTTCGTCACGATAATCGCCCCGACGGTCCAGGGACCCACGCGGGACGCGCTGCTCCCGAGGCCACCCTTCGTGCCTCCCGAGCGGCCGTAGAACGGCCCGACGGTCGCGCCGGTCCCCGCGCCGACGTTCCCGTGAGGCACGGGCCGACGGCCCGCTGCGACGCACGCGCGGTAGCCCATCTCCGCGTAATCGACGCCGCGGGTGTCCGCGAACGAGAGGTCGTAAATCACCGTGCCGAGGATTGACGGCATCTTCCCGCCGACGTTCGGGGAGGCGAGGCGCCTCTCGAGAAGGAATCGGCGGATGCCTGCGGCCGCATCGAGCCCGTAGACGTCCCCGCCCGTCAGGAAGAACGCGTGGCGCTCCACGAACGTCTTCCCGAGGTCCGAAGCCGCGGGATCGAACGTGCCCGGCCACCCGCCCCGCGAATCCGCGAAGGCCACGGCAGGGCGGTTCACGAGGACGACTGTCGTGCCCGTCCGGCGCCGCAGGTCCTGCACATGGCCGACCCGCACGCCACGGATTGCCGTCAGGGTCCGGTTCGTCGTCATGGTCGCAGACCGCGGCGTCACCGGCGCGTGCGTATTTAACGGATGTGCGTCTCAGCCTTTGAGTTCCTCGATGAGGAACGCGACACCCCGGGACTCGAGCTCGGGGAGGATGACCTCCGGCGGGATCTCTTCGGGCGCGAGGACGCCCGTGCGGGGCACCCTCTTCGTCTCGATGAGGACGGCTCCTGCTGCGGCGGCCGCGGCCGTCAGGAACCGCTCGGCGGTCGTGCCGCGACGGCGGTTCGCCTCGCGGTGCTCGAGCGCGACGGACGCCCGGACGCGCGCCTTCGAGCCGTCTCTCTTCTTCCCGTGGACCTCGACGACGATCCCGAGGGCGCCGGCCAGGGGTCCGATCAGCGTCGAGGGCTCCGGGATCGCGGAGAGGAACGCGTCGCGGAACGGGATCTGGGTCGTGCCGACCTTGATCTTGCGGTTCGGCGAGAAGAGGCCGAGGGCCTGGAACGCCTGGATCGCCCGGACGAGCTCCGGGTTGATGTCGTGTTTGTAGTCCACATGGCCCACGGGTTTGCCGAGCCGGCCGGGCAATGTGAGGACTTCCTCATGGCGGAACAGATGCACGTGTCGCGTCCCGATCGGCGGCGGGAACTCGAAGTCCTCCTCCTCGCTCACGGGCTCCCGCTCCACGAAGCCCTTCCCGTTCCAGACGACCGGGCGGGAGAGCGCGTCCCGCACGAAGATCTCTCGTGAGTACAGCGGGAACCCGTCCGTCTCCTTGTCGCCCGTGGCGGCTTTTCGCACGAGGATCTTGTCGATCGTCTCGAAGGGTTCGGCGGCGACCCGGGCCATGATGTTCGACAGCCCGGGATCCGATCCGAGGGACACGAGGGCCGTGATCCCACGCTCCCGCCATTTCGGGTCGAGGGCGAGCTGTTCGAGCACGCCCCGCTGCTCTCCTCCCTGCGCGGGACTGCATCCGGAGCTGTCCACGTAGCCGCAGGCAGCCTCGAAGCAAGCGTCCATGATCGTGAGGTTGTAGTCCGGGAGGGTTGCATTCACCGCGACGTCCACCCCGGAGAGGACTTTCCGGAGCGCGTCGCGGTCCGTGACGTCCGCTTCGAGAGCCGTGACGTTCGCGGTCTTACCGATGGACTTCAGGGCTCGGGAGCGGTCCCCGCGCTTGTCCACGATCACGATTTCGTCGACGTGGCGGTCCGATGCAAGCTCGATGGCGATGACGCGGCCGAGGCCGCCGGTCCCAAGGACCGCCACCTTCACGCGCGTTTCGATGCCGGTCTCCTGCCTTAGACCTTTCGACCTCATTCTCCGGCCCTCGATGCGATGAGTCCCAGGCGCCATTCCCTCGGGAGATGCGCTCGACCGCCTGCACGATGCGGCGGGCCCGCGTTTCGGGCCGTTTCGCCTCCGCGACCCAATCGACGTAGGCCTTTCGGTGGCTCGGCGCGAACCTCTCGAAGTTCGCCTTCGCCTTAGGGGATGTGTCGAGGGCCTTCCGGAAATCCTGCGGCAGCCGCACGACTTTCATCGCTGAATTTCACTTCGATGTACCGCCGATGTCGCGGCTCAGGTTCTCCATCACCGCGCACCGACGCCCACTCCCACTTTAGCGTGGGGGCCGTCACAGGGTCCACACCATCATCCTCCGGACCCGAGGATTCGTTCCCGACCCGCGTACGCGTTGAATCGATCGCCACGGGCGAACCCCACGAGCGTCATGCCAACCTCGCTTGCGAGTTCGACGGCCAGGTTGGTCGGCGCGCCCACAGCGACAACGAACGGAATTCCGGCCACAGCGGCCTTCTGCACGATTTCGAAGCTTGCGCGCCCGCTCACGGCGAGTACCGCTTCGCGTAGGGGTATGCGTCCCGCGAGGAACCGTTCGCCGATGAGCTTGTCCACAGCATTGTGCCGTCCCACGTCTTCCCGGAGGATCTCGAGGTTCCCCAGCGAATCGAAGAGACCGGCCGCGTGCAGTCCGCCCGTCTTCGCGAAAAGAGACTGGCGCTCCTTCAGCCGATCTGGCAGTGCGCCAATCGTGCCCGTCTTTACCTTCGGCCGGTCGCGCAGCATCGAGAATCGCGTCCTGACGCGGACCGCCTCGAGGGATGTCTTCCCGCACACGCCGCACGATGACGTCATGTAGACGTGGCGTTCAAGATGCGCCGGATCGAAGGGTACCTCTGGACGCAAGATCGCGCTCACGATGTTGTATTCCTGTTCGACGCCGGGGCCCGTACAGTATTCGATTCGAAGGAGATCCTTCTTGTCTTCGATGATCCCTTCCGTGAAGAGGAAACCGGCCGCGAGTTCGAAGTCGTGGCCCGGCGTACGCATCGTCACGGACAGGGACGTCGTCTTCGCTCCGCGCGCGCGCCCCGATGTCACCCGGATCTCCATGGGCTCTTCCGCTGCGAGCTGATCCGTCTCGTCGGTCCCTCGATCTTTGTGCACCTTCCAGACCTTCGCGGTTGACGTGCCCCCGGGTCGCGTCAAGCGGAAACCTCCGCGGCTCGCGCAGGCGCGATCCTCACGAGAGCGTTGTAGTCCGGCATCTCGCACTGCGGCTCCACGATGCCCCGGCGAATGAGGACATTCCCCTCGGGCCAGTAAATCTGGACGTTCCTCGGTCGGATCGGCACGATGCGACAGCGACCTCGATACGAACCAATATCGTTCGACATGACCACTTCTTCGCCGTCCCGCACGCCAAGAATACGCGCGTCCTCCCCGCTCATGAGGACATCTCGACGCCGAGCGCCCAGTAACGGGTCGACCTCGCCCTGGACCATCGAGTTGAACTGTCTGCCTCGTCGAGTGCTCAGGAGGAACCATCCCGGCGGCAGGTCTGCGTCCGGCGGCCGCAAGGGGGTGAACTGCGCCCTTCCGTCCGGCGTGGGGAACTCTCCGCGTTCGCACAGACGCGGACCGCCGTACTGGAACGCATCGCCCCGCGCGTGGAGATTTTGAATCCCGTCGTACGTCGGGATGGCCCTTGCAATCTCCCTCCGGATGGCGTCCGCATCCTCGAAGTGGATGAGGTGCTTCGCGTCCGGACGGACCCGCTCCGCGAGGTCCATGAAGATCCCCCATTCCGTCCGGGCCTCGCCGATCCGTCGGCCGGGGATTTCGGGAGAGAAGTAGACGCGCCGCTCCGTCGACGTCTCCGTGCCTCCGCCTTTCTGCTCATACCGGGTTTGCGCGGGAAAGAGAACCACGGTGTCCGAGGGTTCGACGAGCATCGACGATGTGAGCACGAGATCCTGATGGATTCGCAGGGGCACACGCTCCAGGGCTTCTCGCACATACCATGGCTCCGGTAGGGTCTCGAGGAAGTTCCCGCCCGCCATATAGAGGACATCCAGGCGTCCCTCGTGGGCTGCATCGACCATGCCCACGGAGGTCAGGCCTCGGTCGGTCGGCGGACGGAAGCCCCAAATCCGCTCGAAGCGGTCCGCGTTCTCGTCGTTCACGGGGTAGCCGAGTCCGTAGGCCGCGGGCTGTGTGCCCATTTCGGAGCCCCCCTGCACGCCGCTATGGCCACGGATCGGCATGAGGCCGCACTTCGCGCGACCCACCATCCCGCGCGCGAGCGCGAGATCCACGATCGCCTTCACATTGTCAACGCCGAACCGGTGTTGGGTGATTCCCATGCTCCAAACGAAGATGGCCGTGCGTGCCTCCGCGTACATTGTCGCGAAGGCATGCATCTCGTCCTTTGTCGTGCCGGACTGACGCTCGAGGTCATCCCAAGAAAGCGCGCCGAGCGTCTCGCGCATCGCATCGAAGCCCGTCGTGTGCTCGCGGATGAAATTCTCGTCGATCGTGCCGTCTGCAAGGAGGTACTTCAGCACGCCGTCGATGAACGCGATGTCGCCGCCCGTGTGGACTGGGAAGAAGGCATCGGCGAGGCGCGTGCCGAAGACGGCGCTGGCCGCGACGGAGGGGATCCAGTAGCGCTCCAGGCCCGGCTCGCGGAGCGGGTTCACGACCGCGATTTTCGTGCCCTTCTTCTTTGCGTAGTACAGGTACTTCATCGTCACGGGCTGGTTGTTCGGCACGTCACTCCCGAAGAAGACGATCAGATCGGACCCGATCCAATCGGAGTACGAGCATGTCGACGCGGATACGCCGAGCGTGTCCTTCAGCGCTAGGGTCGACGGACTGTGGCACGGCCGGCTCGAGTTGTCGATGTGGTTCGTCCCGAGGAACCGCGCGACCTTTGAGGCCACGTAGTAGTTCTCGTTGACCATACCTCGTGAGGTGACGAAGAACGCGATCCGGTCCGGGGTCGTGGCCCGGATGCGGCCGGCCGCGAGACCCAGTCCCTCGTCCCACGAAATCCGTTGGAAACCGCGGTCCCCGCGATTGCGGATCATCGGATACGGTAGCCGTCCGAGTTCGCGCAGGGCCTTCGAGGACATCGACCGGAGCGGCCCGACGTCCCCGAGCCGACGGATGTCCAGGGCGCCTGACGTGTTAAGCGGGAGGAGGTTCAAGCGGACCGTGCACAGGTGCACGCCGTCCATCGTGAAGTCCCGCAGCCCTGTGGTCCCGAGGGCGCACCCGTCGCAGACGCCATCGCGGAGGATCCTCCACGTGTACACGGGGGCGTGCTTGTTCCGCCACATCGTCCGGAAGATCTCGATAAAGTGGTGAGGCTTCGTGTGCCCAAGGCCGAAGGGGACCGCGCTCGCGTGCTCGACCCTACCACGTCGGGCCCTCTCCGTCATGGTCCGGGGAAGCCGGCTCGGCTTATCTTTCTTTTTTCATACGGCCCTCCGCGAGGCGAGGCACGAAAGGTTATGTCCGCGCGGTGCGCTAACCGGGTCGTGAAGACGCCGGAGTACGCGGAACGTGTCGCGGAACTCGCGTCTCGCCGGGAAGCGTTCGCGATCGCGACCGTCACCCGGACGGAAGGCTCGACCCTCGCAAAGCCCGGCTTCAAGATCCTGATCTCGAGCCGCGGGGAGGTCGTCCGCGGCACTCTAGGCGGCGGGTGTCCGGAGGGTCCGATTTGCGAGGTCGCAGTGCGGACGATGGAGGACGGCCAGCCGCGACTGCTCAGGGTCCATCTGGTCGACGCGAAGGAAGCGGTCGCAGGGACTGTCCGGACGACGAGCGAAGATGAGATCTATGTCGAGACAGACTGCGGGGGTACCCTGGAGGTGTTCGTCGAGCCGATGCTGACGACGGAGCGCCTGGTGATCATCGGTCAGGGCGGCCGCGACGACATCGAGGACGCTCTCGTCCGTCAGGCGAAGGCGCTTGGCTTCGAGGTTGTCGTCGTGGACCCGATGCCGGATCTCCGCGACCCTCCGGACCGCCTCGTGACGAGCGCTGCGGTGGATCCCAAGGCGCTCGCGCTCGACGGTCGGGACTCCGTCGTCGTGCTGACAAAAGGGGGGAGGGACGTCGACGTGCTGGAAATCCTCTCGAAGGCGAACGTCCGATTCGTCGGCCTCCTCTCAAGTCGACGTCGACTGCAGAAAGACCTCGAGGAGCTGCGGAAGCGAGGTGCGCCAGAGGCCTTTCTCCGCAGGCTACACGCCCCGGTCGGCCTGGACATCGGTGCACGCACACCGCCGGAGCTCGCGCTCGCGGTCATGGCGGACGTGATCGCCACGAAGTACGGCCGAGACGTGCCGCACAAGCCCGCGAAGGATGACACGTCCGGCTGACAACGCATCCGCTCGGGACCGCCTACCGCTGTCGCGTCACCGAGGCCCCGGGGAAGATCGGAGGCGACGGCCTTCATCCGTCTTTGGATCCGGTCGGGTCGTGAAAGTTCCATTTTCCTGCAATTCGGAGACGTCGTGTGGAGGAGCGAGTGTCCGGAACGTTTAAGGAAGATCAAGTGGATTCGCGACTAGGTGGGGAGGAGCGCGATGCAGGCCCGTTCATTCGACTACGTGAGACCCGCGACGATGGCACAGGCATTGAAGATTCTTCGGGAGGAGGGCAGTCGGGCGAAGGTCCTCGCGGGAGGGCAAAGCCTGATCCCCGTCTTGAAGCTCCGTCTGGCGGAGCCCAAGCTTCTCGTTGACATCGGGCGCGTCCCCGGCCTCGCGTTCATCGAGGAACGCAGGGACGGCCTGCGAATCGGGGCGATGACCCGGCATCGGGATCTCGGCCTGTCGAAGCTCGTTCGAGACAAGTACACGCTCCTGTCGGACGCCGCGGCTGCCCTCGGCGACCCGCAGGTCCGGAACTTGGGAACGATCGGGGGCTCCCTGGCCCACGCGGATCCGGCATCGGACTGGGGCACCGCGCTCCTCGCGTTCGAAACGGACCTTGTGATAAGGGGCCAGCAGGGGACGCGAGCAATCTCGATTGACAAGTTCTTTAAAGATACCTTCACCACCGCACTCAGGCCCTCGGAGCTCCTGATCGAGATCCGGATTCCGAAGGCGGAGCGTACGGACGGGGGCGCGTACCTCAAGCTGAAACGGAAGACCGGCGATTTCGCGACGGTCGGGGTCGCGGTCCAGCTCGGTCTCGATGACAAAGGCACCGTGGCTGGCGTCCGGATTGGACTCGCCGCCATGGGGCCGACCCCGATGCGGGCGAAGAAGGCGGAGGAGATCCTGGTCGGTCGCAAGGCCGGCCCGACCGCGTTCGCGGAGGCCGCGAAGGCCGCCGCCGAGGAGGCGCGGCCAGCGTCGGACCTCCGAGGGAGCGCGGAGTTCAAACGTGCAATGGTCGAGGTCTACGCGCGACGCGCGCTCGAGACCGCGACGAAGCGGGCGGGGAGGTGACCGCGATGACGACGAAGCGCGGCAAGGCGCGGCGGGCAACGCGGGCGCCAGCGAAGGAGAACGGCGGCCATGTGATCACGGTCACGGTGAACGGCACGAAGTACGTGCGGACCGTCGAACCGCGTGTCCTCCTGGTTGATTTCATCCGGGACGAACTGCGGCTCACAGGCACCCACGTCGGGTGCGATACGAGCCACTGCGGTGCCTGCACGGTCCTTGCGGACGGCCACGCGGTCAAGTCGTGTACGATGCTCGCCGTCCAAGCGGACGGAGCCGAAATCACGACGATTGAAGCGCTCGCTCCGAAGGGTCGCCTCCACCCGCTCCAAGAAGCGTTCAAGGAGCAGCATGGTCTCCAATGTGGCTACTGCACGCCGGGCGTGGTCTTGGCCGCCCTCGAGCTCCTACAGGTGGAGAACGCACCGACGGAAGAAGCAATCCGCACCGCGATCTCCGGCAACATCTGCCGGTGCACGGGCTACGTGAACATCGTGAGGGCGATCTCCGCCGCGGGTGACATGATGCGACCCGGGAGGAAGTGATCCCATGGCCCAGAAGGTCTTTGGCGAGAAGGTGCTCCGGAAGGAGGACGACCGCTTCCTGACCGGCCGCGGGAGCTACGTCGCGGACATGCTCCCGCCCGGGACCGTGTATGCGGCGTTTGTCCGGAGTCCATACGCCCACGCGCGAATCGTTCGGATTAACACGGCGAAGGCCGCGAAGCTCCGCGGAGTCCTTGGCGTCCTGACGGCCCAGGACCTCAAAGACGAAGTGGGGAGCATCTTCACCGCGTGGACGATCCCGAACTCAGACCTGAAGACCCCGCCGTACTACCCGCTCGCCCGCGATGTCGTACGGTACCAGGGGGAGGCCGTGGCGGTCGTCGTCGCCGAGAACCCATACCTTGCCGAGGACGCACGCGAGCTCGTGGAGGTGGAGTACGACCCGCTCCCCGTGGTCGTCGATACAGAGGCGGCGGTCAAGAAGGGCGCGCCACAGCTCCACGGGGAGGCGCCGGGCAACGTCGCCTTCAAATGGACCCTCGCGGGGGGCGACGTCGACGCCGTGTTCAAGGAGGCGGACGTGGTCGTGAGCCAGCGCTTCGTGAACCAGCGGCTCCAACCGACCGCATTGGAGCCGCGCGCTGCGATCGCCCAGTACGAGCCCGGCACGAAGGAACTCACCCTCTTCGTGACTTCGCAGAACCCGTTCGTGCACCGGCTGATTTTGTCGCTCGTCCTCAAGCATCCGGAGCACTTGATTCGCGTCGTCGCGCCCGACGTCGGTGGCGGCTTTGGGAGCAAAATCCCGTGCTATCCATGGGAAGCTGTCGTGTGCCACCTCGCGATGCGCTTCGGCCGTCCCGTGAAGTGGGTCGAGGACCGCACGGAGAACTACGTGGCCACGACTCACGGACGGGATCACGTCCAGTACGTCGACTTGGCGGCGAAGAAGGATGGGACGATCCTTGGCATCAAGGCGCGCGTGCTCGCGAACATGGGCGCATACCTGTCGACGGCCGCACCCGGCATCCCGACGATCCTCTTCGGGTTCATGGTCGGCGGCTGCTATGCGATCAAGGCGGGCCACGTCGAGGTGACCGGCGTGTTCTCGAACACGACGCCCGTGGACGCGTATCGCGGCGCAGGGCGCCCGGAAGCGCTCTTCCTTCTTGAGCGGATGGTCGACATCCTCGCGCGGAAGCTGAAGAAAGATCCTGCGGAGATTCGACGGAGGAACTTCATCCCGCCGGACAAGTTCCCGTATCCTTCGGCGATGGGCCTGACCTACGACAGCGGGAACTACGAGCCCACGCTGGAGAAGGCCCTTGCCAAGGTGGGGTACGACCGCCTCCGCGAGGAGCAGGCGGAGGCCCGCAAGAAAGGCAAGCTGATGGGGATTGGCCTCTCAGCGTACGTCGAGATTTGTGGGCTCGGGCCCTCGTCCGTCGTGACGTCGACGGGCTTCGCCGGCGGCTTGTGGGGTGGATCCACAGTTCGAGTCCATCCGACCGGCAAGGCGACCGTGTACACAGGCGGGCATCCGCACGGGCAGGGCGAGGAGACGACGTTCGCGCAGATCGTTGCGCAGGAGCTCGGGATCTCCGTGGCAGACATCGAGGTCGTCCATGGTGACACGAAGCTGACGCCGTATGGACAGGGCACGTACGGTAGCCGCACGACCCCGGTCGAGGGCGGCTCGGTCGCCTTGTCAGCGCGGAAGGTGCGAGACAAGGCCCGCAAGATCGCGGCGCACCTCCTCGAGGCGAGGGAGGAGGACTTGGACTTCGCGGACGGGAAGTTCTTCGTGCGGGGATCGCCGACGGCCTCGAAGACGATTCAGGAGGTCGCCTGGGCAGCCTACATGGCAGGGAGCATGCCGAAGGATGTCGAGCCGATTCTGGACGCGACGACGTTTTACGACCCCTCGAACTTCGTGTTTCCCTTCGGATGCCATGTCTGCGTGGTCGATGTCGACCGGGACACGGGCCAGGTGTCGATCCGCCGGTATGTGGCCGTCGACGATTGCGGGAATCAGATCAATCCGATGATTGTCGAGGGCCAGGTCCATGGCGGCGTCTTGCAGGGGCTCGCTCAAGCGATGCTGGAGCAGACTGTGTACGACGAGAACGGGAACCTGTTGACGAATAGCCTGCTTGAGTATCTCGTCCCGACGGCTATGGAAGCCCCCGACATCGAGACGGATTCGACCGTCACCCCGTCGCCGCACAACCCGATCGGGGTGAAGGGCGTCGGCGAGACGGGCACGATCGCCTCGTCCCAGGCGTACGTCAACGCGGTGTGCGACGCGATCGGCGCGGACCACATCGACATGCCGCTCACCCCCGAGAAGGTGTGGCGGTATCTGCACAAGAAGTGACGGGCGGAAGGGACGAGCGGCCCGGGCAACAGGCGCTCCAGCGTCTGGACAAACTATTTAGCGCGCCATCGCCGTCGCAACGGTACGGAGCGCGTGGCAGCGAGGGACCGTGAGGGTGTTCACGGTCGACGGCGGGCCTCGATTCCACGGGGAGGACCATGATCTCGGCGATCGTCCTGGCTGCAGGGGCCTCGACTCGGATGGGTCAGCCCAAGCCGCTTCTCAAGCTCGGCGGCCGTCCGATCCTGGCGCACGTCCTCGACGCGGCCCGCACGGCGCACATGGGGCAGATCGTCGTGGTCTTGGGCCATGAGGCGGATCGCGTTCGCCGAGAGGTCCACCTGGACGGTGCCTCCGTCGTATTGAACCGTCACTACGCAGATGGGATGAGCGGTTCGATCCGCGCGGGAATCGAGGCCTCGGATCCTGGAGCGGAAGGATACATGATCCTCCTCGGCGACCAGCCTTTCGTTTCGCCGAAGACTCTCGAGGCCCTCGTGGAGGCAAAACGCGCGTCGCACGCGAAGATTGTCGTTCCCTCCTACCGCGGCCAACGCGGCAACCCCGTCCTCCTCGATGCCTCGCTCTCAACCGAGGTCAAGACGATCTCCGGGGACGTCGGGTGCCGGGCGATCTTCGGTCATCATGGAGGCGATATCCTCGAAGTCTCCGTCGAGGATCCCGGCGTGCTCCTGGACATCGATACCCCCGGACAACTCGACAGGGCTCAGCAGGCGATCGACCGCGGAGAGCCGCTCGAATCCCTCTCCTCCGAGCTCGCCGGTCATGAGATCGCACGCAGGGCGGGATCAGGCGGGATTCACCTCGTCGCGCGGGAATCGGTCGATCTCATCGCTCTCGCTCACGACTTGCGATCGCGCAATGAACCGTTCGCCCTCGCGACCGTCGTCCGTGTCAGTCGGCCCACGTCGGGTCGGCCGGGCTTCAAGGCGATCGTACGACCGGATCGCCAGGTGATCGGCTGGGTCGGCGGCAGCTGCGCGGAATCCGTTCTCCTCGTGGAATCGCTCGCCTCCTTGCGGGACGGTCGTCCGCGACTCCTGCGGCTTTCGCGAGACGTAGGCTCGGGTCCCGCAGAGGAAGGCGTCGTCGAATACGTCATGGAGTGCCACAGCGGTGGTGCGATGGAGATCTACATCGAACCCCAGCTGCCGAAGCCCCAGCTCCTGATCGTCGGTCCCTCTCCGGTCGCAGACACTTTGTCTTCGCTCGGGCGGCTCCTCGGCTTCCGCGTGGTCGTCGTCGCACCCAACGCCGGGAACGAGGATTTCCCCGACGCGGATCAGGTCGTCGCCCAGCTCGACGGGCTCCCTCGCCTCGTGACGCACGACACGTTCGCGGCCGTCGCGACGATGGGTAAGTACGACGAGACCGCGCTGCGAGCGCTGGCCGCTTCGCCCGCGGCCTACGTCGGCCTCGTCGCGAGTCGGCGCCGGGCGAGCACGGTCCGACACGAGTTGCGCACCGCCGGGCTGCCCCCGGAGGCGATCGACCGAATCCGGACGCCAGCGGGCCTGAACCTAGGCGCGGAGACCCCGGAGGAAATTGCGCTGAGCATCATGGCGGAAATTGTGAACGTCCGGCGGACGGCCGTCGCGCGGGAGATTGCGGTAGCAGAGACCACGCCGGATGCGCCCGCGCGCACGCCTTTCGTGGACATCGTCTGCGGGATGGAAGTCGACCGCGATACGCCTTTACGGGTAACGCACGAGGGCCGGCTCTATCTGTTCTGCTCCGAGGGCTGTCGGTCCCGCTTCATCGAATCCCCGCAGGCCTTCCTCCGGTAGCGGTTCCTAGGCGCCCTCGAGATGCTTGCGCGCGTTCTCGAAGAACGCGTTCGTCTTCTTGTCGATCGTCCCCTGAAGGAGCCGCGCTCCCATGCTCGCGACCGTCCCGTTCAGGACGACGTCGGCGGACCAGCGGACCGTGGTCTGGCCCCCCGCTTCCGACATCTCGATCGTCGAATCGATGTCGAAGGCGCTCCCCATGCCGGAGCCGTGGACCTGGATTCGTGCCCGCTCCCATTCCGTTCGCTCCTTGACCGTCGCCGACCACGTGAAAGTGCCCTTGATGAACGCGACGCCTGCCTTGATCGTCCCCTTGAAGTGGTCACGATCCACGACCTCGATCGTGTGGGGATCGTCGATCGCGACCGAGAGAGCCTTCGGATCGAGGAAGAAGGCCCACGCCTTCTCCCGAGGAGAACGCAGCGTGAACGTCCCGTCGAGTTTCATCCTCTAAGCCCCGACAATTCAGGCGATCCCTTTCTCGTTCAGGATCTTCCAGACCTTCCAGGGCGTAATCGGGATGTCGATGTGCGTCACCCCGAGATGGGACAGGGCGTCGACGACGGCATTGGCGATCGCGGCGGGCGCGCCGACGGTGGCCGATTCCCCCACGCCCTTCGCTCCGAGCGGATGATGAGGCGACGGCGTCGTGGTCTTCGCGGTCTCCCACTTCGGCGTCTCGACGGCGGTAGGAAGCAGGTAGTCCATGAACGTGCCACCCTGGATGTTCCCGTGCTCGTCGTAATGGATTTCCTCGAGGAGGGCAGGCGCGAGGCCCATTGTGAGCCCTCCGTGGATCTGGCCCTCTACGATCATCGGATTGATGATCGTGCCGCAGTCGTCGACCGCGACGAATCGGCGGATCTTGACTTCGCCCGTCTCCTTGTCGATGTCGACGACGCAGATGTAGCTGCCGAAGGGGAACGTCAGGTTCGGCGGGTCGTAGTACGCGGTCGCCTCGAGACCGGCCTCCATGCCCTGTGGGTGGTTCGTGTACGCCGCGAACGCGATGTCCTGCATCGTCTTCGCCTTCGCAGGCACGCCCTTCACCTGGAACTTGTGGTCCTTCCATTCCAGATCGTCCGGACTCACCTCGAGGAGGTGCGCGGCGATGAGTTTCGCTTTCTCCCGGATCTTCCGCGCGGCGACGGCAGTCGCGGCGCCCGCCACCGGTGTGCTTCGGCTCGCATAGGTGCCGAGGCCATAGGGGGCCGTGTCGGTATCCCCTTCCTCCGCGGTGATATCGTCCACGGAGATCCCGAGTTCCTCCGCGAGGATCTGGGCGTACGTCGTCTCGTGGCCCTGGCCCTGGGATTTCGTCCCGAAGCGGGCAATCACCTTTCCCGTCGGGTGGATGCGGACCTCGCAGGAGTCGAACATCTTGAGGCCGAGGATGTCGAAGGTGGCCGATGGTCCGGCGCCGACGATCTCCGTGAAGCTCGAGATCCCGATGCCCATGAGTTCCCCGCGCTTCCGCTTCTCCGCCTGCTCCTTCCGCAGTCCCTCGTAGTCGATGATATCCATCGCCTTGCGGAGCGCGGCGCCGTAGTTCCCGCTGTCGTACGTCCAACCGAGGGCCGACTTGAACGGGAACGCCTCCGGCGGAATGAAGTTCTTCATCCGGAGTTCCGCGGGGTCCATCCCGAGCTTGTGGGCCAGCACGTCGATGACCCGCTCGATCGTGAATGCGGCTTCCGTGACCCGGAAGGAGCACCGGTATGCGATCCCGCCCGGCGGCTTGTTCGTGTAGACCCCGTCGACCTCGACGAAGGCCTTCTCGAACGGATACGAGCCCGTCACGATGTTGAACAGCCCCGCAGGGAACTTTGACGGGTTCGCGGCCGCATCCGTGTATCCATGGTCCGCGATCGTCTTCACGCGGAGGGCCTTCAGCTTCCCATCCTTCGTGGCGCCGATCTCCGCCGTGATATGGTAGTCCCGGGCAAAGGAGTCCGCCTGGATGTTCTCCGAGCGATCCTCGATCCATTTCACCGGATGTCCGGTCTTGAGTGCGGCCACGACAGCCAGGACATATCCCGGGTAGACGGGCACCTTGCCCCCGAAGCCGCCCCCGATGTCCGGGGAGATGATGCGGATCTTGTGCTCCGGCAACCCGGAGACGAGCGCGAACACGGTGCGAATCGCGTGCGGCGCCTGCGTCGTCATCCACATCGTGAGCTTTCCGGAGGTCGAGTCGAACTGGGCGACACAGCCGCAGGTCTCGATCGACGCGACGTGGATCCTCGGGATGTAGATGTTTTCCCGGACGACCACGTCGCACTCCTTGAGCGCCTTCTCCGTGGCCTGCCGTTCCCCGGTCTCCCAGTGCCAAATCCTGTTCGACTTCTCGTTCTTGTCCGGACGGAGGATGGGCGCGTCCGGCTCGAGGGCCTTGATCGGGTCCACCACGACCGGGAGTGGCTCGTACTCCACGTCGACGGCGGCGACGCCGTCCGCGGCGGCGTAGCGGCTCTCCGCCACGACCGCGGCGACCTCTTGGGCTTGATACATGACCCGCTCGACGGGCAAGACCATCTGGCGGTCCGACATCAGCGTGGGCATCCACGCGAGCTTTGCGGCTTCCAGGTCCTTCCCGGTGATCACCGCGAGCACGCCGGGGACCTTCATCGCCCGTTCCGAGTTGATGTACCGGATCCGCGCATGGGCGTACGGGCTCCGTACGATGTCGAGGTACAGCATTCCGGGAAGCTTGACGTCGTCCACATAGGTGCCCTGCCCGCGGACGAACCGGGCATCCTCCTTCCTCTTCACCGACTGCCCGATCCCGCCGTGGACGGTCATGCCTTGCCACCTCCCGGCGCACCGTGAATCTTTTTCGCAGCGTGTTGGACCGCTTTCACGATATTCACGTATCCCGTGCAGCGGCAGAGATTCCCCGAGATCGCGCGACGGATCTGTTCCTCCGTCGGCTGTGGGTTTTTCTGGAGCAAGGCGACGGACGTCATCAACATGCCGGGCGTGCAGAAGCCGCACTGCAAGCCGTGTTCCTCGATGAACCCCTCCTGGACCGGATGGAGCTTCCCGTCCGACACGAGGCCCTCCACGGTCTGGACCCCACGGCCGTCCGCTTGGACCGCCAGGATCGTGCACGACTTGACCGGCTTGCCGTCGAGAAGGATCGTGCACGCCCCGCAGTTCGTCGTGTCGCAGCCGATGTGCGTCCCCGTCAGTCCGATCGTCTCTCGGATGAAGTGCACGAGGAGGGTCCGCGTCTCGACCTCTGCCTCATACGGCTTCCCGTTCACGTCCACGTGAACCCGGACGAAAGGCCCGACGTCTTCCTCTTCTGCCCGGGCTTCTGCGAGGGCCATCTCAGGCACCTCCTCGAGCACGTTCCCACGCGCGGCGAAGGGCCCGTCGGGTCAGCACGCGGACCATGGCCTTCTTGTATTCCGCGGGGCCGCGCAGATCCGATGTGGGCTTCGCCATGGCCTCCGCGAGCGCGGCGGCTCTCCCGAGGAGAGCATCGTCCGCGACCTTCCCGACCAGTTCCCGCTCCGCGTCCGTCGCCTTGAGAGCCGTGGCTCCGACGGCCGTGAGCCCCACGCCCGCCTGCTCGATCTTCCCCTTCGAGTCGATGACCAAGTTGGCGGCGACACCGACGATCGGGAAGTCGCCCACCCGCTTCTCTAGCTTGACGTACGCCGTGCCCTGCCTCGGGCGAGCCTTGGGCACATGAATCTCCACAAGGATCTCGTTCGGTTCGAGTGCCGTCACGAACGTGTCCTGGTAGAACTCCTTCGCGGGGATCGTCCGCGAGCCCTTCGGACCCTTGACCACGTATTGCGCGCCGAGGGCGAGCATACACGCCGGGAGGTCGTTCGCGGGATCGCCGTGGGACACATTCCCTCCGACGGTGCCCATGTTGCGCACGAGGGGATCCGCGATCTCGAATGCCGCGTCCGTGAGAATCGGATAGCGCTCCCGGAGCATCTTCGAGTCGAGGAGGTCGTTCGTCCGAGTCATCGCCCCGATCCGGAGGAACTTGTCGTCCTCGCGGATGAACGCGAGATCGGCGATGCGGTTCAGGTCGACGAGGGCCTTCGGCTCTGCCAGACGGAGCTTCATGACCGGGAGAAGGCTTTGTCCCCCCGCGAGGACTTTTGCCTCGCCTCCATACCGGTCCAGCAGTTGCACGGCCTCGTCAATCGATGCGGGAGCGTAGTACTCAAATCTCGGTGGTATCATCCTCCAACCCCCTGCCAGGTTGTAGCACGTCGGCATCGTGTCAGGCCGTTAAAGGCTTTTGCCAGAACGGCCGGCAGGTCTCAGGACGCGAGCCGGCTGCCGATTGAACGGAACGGCTTCGCGGTTTCGAATGTGGCGGGAGCGATGAATAGGTCCACGTGGCGGATTGCCTCGCGCATCCCAGCGGTAGCCGCCTCGAACTGGGGCTCGTCCGCGTACGGGTTCACCCAGACAAGGAGGTGGCAACGGCGGTGGATTCGATCGAGCGTCCTTCCCAGGAGGTCCGTCTCGCCGAGGTCCCATCCGTCGCTCAGGACGACGACGGTCGTCCAGGGATGGACGAGCGCGCCGTACCGGACGAGGAAGTCCTCCAGGCATCGGCCGATTCGCGTGCCTCCTCCGGACGAACTGAGGGAGCGAGCGACCGCGTCGGCCGCTCGGGCGTACGTCCGGCCGCGAATCGTATCCGTGAGTTCCTGTACGTGCGTGCTGAATCCGAACACGCGAGAACGGTGAGCGACGCGCTGCATGGCATAGACGAGCGCGAAGAGATCGTTGTCGTGCTCCCTCATGGAGCCGCTCACGTCCCAGAGGATGGCGAACTCCGCGCGAAGTCGCTTCTTGCGGTGAAGGATGAAGGCGACCCATTCCCCTCCGTTCCGGAGGCTGTGACGCGCGGTAGCGGGGAAGTCCACCCTTCCCCGGCGGGACGGCTCGTATCGACGGCCGGGCAGAGTCGCCGCGTATCGGCGGAAACGGCGGGCTCCCGACCAGATCGCCGCCAACCGTCGCCGCTCCGGTAGGGAGAGCTGATGGCCGGGCGCGGGGGCGTCGGGGCTGTACACCCCGACCTGCACGACACCGTTGCGCTCCATGGCGAACGGCGCGGATCCAGACGGCATCGAGGATGAGGGCAGGCCGTCTGGCGCCGGTCGTGGTGGAGCCGCTACCGGGAGGTTTCCCTGCGCGTCCGGCGGGACGAACGAGGTCGACCAGTACGCGTCGAACACGGCCTCCAGCCGTGCGAGGTCCCAGGGAGACTTCGCGAGAGTGATTCGACACGCGTCGAGGAACGCCTCTCGATCGAGCGCCGCGATGCGGGTGAGCGCCCTGGCGAGGTCAAGTTCCGCCCCCATCCCCACGGACACGCCGGCACGACGGAGGAACGCGACGAACCGCGCGAGGCGCGGGAGGACGATCGGCGACAGGTCTGGCGGGCCTTGACCGGACGGGCTCATGAGGATCCCATCAGGGCGTCCAGCCGGCCCGATTGAAGAGCCTGCAGGTCCTGCGCGTCCTTCACGAGGAAGCCGAGGGTCTGTTCGACGATGTCCCGGGTCAGCTTCGTCTGGCCGAGCGCGAGCAGCGCGGACGCCCACTCCAACGTCTCCGAGACCCCGGGTCGCTTTACGAAGTCCTCCTGCGCCCGGACCTTCTGGACGAACGCGGCGACCTCCTGGGCGAATCGGGTCCCCAGGGTTGGGACCTTCCGCCGGAGGACGGCGACTTCCTTTTCGAGGCTGGGGTAGCTGATGTAGAGGTAGAGGCAGCGCCGCTTCAGGGCGTCGGACAGCTCCCGCGTGCGGTTCGACGTGATCACCACGAACGGGACTCGCTTTCCCCGGATCGTCCCGACCTCCGGGATCGTGATCTGGAAGTCGGAGAGGAATTCGAGCAGGAGGCCTTCGAACTCTTCGTCCGCGCGGTCGATTTCATCGATCAGCAGCACGGGCGGCCGCGGGCCCTCATAGGTGAGGGCCTCGAGGAGGGGGCGCTTCAACAGAAAAGCCTCGCTGAAGATTTCCGACTCGAGTTCGCGCGCATCCTTTCGCTTCTCCTCGATTCGGATCGTGAGCAGCTGCTTCGGGTAGTTCCATTCGTACAGGGTGGCCCGGGCATCGAGCCCTTCGTAGCACTGGAGCCGGATCAGTTTCGTGTCGAGCGCCGCGGCGAGGGTGCGCGCGATGTCCGTCTTGCCGCACCCGGGCTCCCCTTCGACGAGCATCGGCTTCTGTAGCTCCCCCGCAAGGTACACGGCCATCGCGAGGGGGCGGTCCGCGATGTACTGCTGCTCCCCGAGGGCTTGGATCACTTGGTCGGCGTCATCGAAGAGACCTTTCTTCCCCACGGCCTTCCCCTGCGGAGTGCGAACCAAAGGAAGCAGAGCCCGGGTAATCAACGTTTGGACCCTCGCCCGCCTCGTTTACCTAGGTGCGGTGTGATGGCGGTCCCATTGAGGTCCGCCCTCATCCTTGCCGGTGGAGCATCGAAACGGTTCGGTCGGGCCAAGGCCCTCGTCGAAGTCGCCGAAAAGCCCATGATCGTCCGCGTCGCGGAGGCGCTCCTGCCCCTGGTGGACGAGCTCATCGTCTCCGTGGCAGATGCCGCGAGCGAAAGGAGGCTGCACGGGGTCCTTCCTCAAGCGAGGTTCGTGCAGGATGCGCGGCCCCACCGTGGGCCCATCGAAGGATTCGAGCGTGGGTTTGACGTGGCCCGCGCCCCGATCATCCTCGTCGCCCCGTGCGATGCTCCGCTGCTTCGTCCGGAAATCTACGGGCTCCTGCTCTCCCAGCTCGGTGACCGGGAGGCGGCGGTGCCTCGCCCCGACGTCCTTGACCCGGTGAGGGCCGTCTATCGCGCGGATGCGGTGCGCCGGGTCTTGCGGGAGGCGGGGGGCGCCCTTCCTTCGCCATCTTCTCTCGTGGACCGGCTCGACGCCGTGTTGGTCACAGAGGCGGCGTTGAGGGCCGTGGACCCCGATCTCCTCTCGTTCCGCGACGTGAATCGACGCGAGGATCTGTCCTCCGTCCTCGAGTTCATCGGTCCCGCGGCGTAGCACGACTCGCGCCGATCAGGAAAGCTTCACGTTCCGCGCGAGGGGTGGCACGGTCTGAACGTATCCCTTCGGCTCCACGCTCGACAGGATCTCCTTCATCAGCTTCGTCCGCTCCTTGTCGGGCACGCCGTCGAGAAACTTCCGCTTCTTCCCGCTCTTCTTCCACTCGCGGAACTCCTCTTGCTTCGATACGTACAGGGACTTGACCGTGTTCTGGACGAAACGCGTGCCCGGCTTGCCGACCGCGTCCGGGTCGTAGTCACGCTGCACGAACTCGATGAAGAACCATTCGTCGGCGAAGAGCTCGCGCGTGAAGGCTTGGAGGAGCGGTCCGAAGGAGTCCTTGTCCTTGTAGATCGGCGTCAGGAACTCCGCGCCCTTCGACTCGAGGTACTCCTTGAGCTTCGCCAAGTCCGACGTGCGGAGGGCGAGGTGCTGCATGTACGTGTGCGCCTCCCCCTTCGGGTTCCCCGCGAATCCGTACACGAACGGTGCCTGCGCGTGGGACACCTCTCCTGGCGCACTCAGGCCGAGGACGACCGCGAGACACTCGCCCGTGAGGGAGCTGCGGCACGCGAAGGTGGCCATCGCGGTCTTCTCCTCCCCGACCCGCTCCGTTTCGTAGACGTTCTCGTAGCCGCTGTTCAAGAGGAAGTCCCGCAGCGCGCGGTATGCGTTCATGTCCCGGCACAGGACGGTCTTGTGGTCCACCTTCAGGTTCATGAACGAGGGGGCGGGCATCGGGTCACCGGCCTCGAAGTGGACCCCGGCGCGATAACCCTTTCGTGGCATGGGATGGCATGGGCCTTTCGAGGGCGCCGAGGTGCCTGAGTTTTCCTCGACACGAGTCTCCAGGATGCGATGGGCTCGCCGAACGTCCTCGGGGCCGTCACGTCGCGGGAGCGATCGAGTTCGCGAGGACGCCGATCCCTTCGATCTCGATCTCCACCCGGTCCCCCGGTCTCAGGTACCGTGCCTTCTCGCCCTTCTCGAACTCGCAGCCGCCTGGGATTGTACCGCTTCCCCACACCTCTCCCGCGTGGATCGTCTGGAAGCGCGACAGGCATTCGACCATCTCGGGGAAAGACCAGAGCGCCCGGTCCCCCTTCTTCACGAAGGGGTTCTCATAGACGAGCTCGCGGTACCGGCCACGGAGCCGCTCCTCTCCGTTCACGCGCACCGCGATGCCTTGGTCCTTCAACTCGCCAATCTCGTCCCGTGTGACGATGCAGGGTCCGAGGGCGTTCGCCCAGTCCTTTCCGGGTGCGGGGCCCATGCCGATCCGTCCCGCGGTCATCTGGATGTCCCGGGCGGAGAAGTCGTTGAAAATCGTGATGCCGAACAGGTGCGCCGTCGCGTCCTTCGCGGCGATCTCCGCGCCCCCGAGCCCAAGGACGAATCCCACCTCGGCCTCGTAGTCGAGCTTCTCCGAGGCGACCCCGCGAGGTCGGCCGCCTTCGAAGACCTGGTACCGCATCGCAGGGACTGCATCCCCCGAGCCGACCACGTTCAGGTGATTCCCGTTGTAGTACGCGGGCACCATGTCCCATTCCGTCGGCACGGCACTGCCCATCGCCGCCCGCGTGCGGGCAACATGCCCTCGGAACGCCAGGAAGTCTCGGAGGAGCCGCGGCAGGATCGGCGGATGGAGACGGATCTCGGAGGACGGAATGGCCACAGGGGACCCGCCGAGATGGATTTCTTTCTCTGCACCCGCCAGCGCGCGCCGCGCGCGTTCCCACGTCTCCCCGGCGAGGCCACCCGCGAGATCGACAAAGGTCCGCATGTCCGCGGGGATCTGCGGGTCCGCAGCGTGGAGGTCCGCGATCCACTCCCACCGGTCCCAAGGGCCGATCGCCGCGCCGAGTCGCGGGGACGAGTAGCCGCGCGAGAACGTGACCAGCCTCACGGTCGCCCTCCCTCTGCGAACTTCGTCCAAGGGATCGGTGCGGCGTGCGTGTCCGCGCAGATTGGACATGCGGCGGGCGGATAGATCGGGATCTCGACTTGGATCGTGCTGTAGAAGCGAGCTCCGAGGCGCCGCTCCGTTTCCTGTACGAGATCCGCCACGCCTTTCGCGAAGACCGCGGCCGCATCGACGTTCCCTCCGAGGCGCTCGACGAACTGCGGGAGCCGGAGGCCGACACAACGTCCCTGGAGGCTCACGCCGTTGACGGCGAGGACCTTCGAGCCCTTCGGGACCCAGCTCTCGACGAGCCGGTCGCCAAACCGACCGCTCGGCAGGTATTCCCAATACGCCACGGGCCGTCGGAGCCGCTTCGCGAAGGCGTCTGCAAGGGGGCGCACCGCCGGCTGTGCGGGGGCGAACAGGAGGTCGACGTCAATGCCCTCCCTCCGGGCCCAAGCGGCCATGTCGTCCGCGATGGCGTCGACGAACGGCGGGTGGCGGGTGACCGGCTCGAGCGCGAAGAAGCCCTGCGTGTGGTTCCCGTTCTCGTCCGCGGGATAGAGGAAATGACCCTCTGCGGTGAAGGGCTTCGCGTCCCGGAGGATTTCCTTCAAGGTCTGGGGCGGGAACGTCGGAGAGACGCGATGGATCCGTTCGCCGACCGCGTCCATGGTCTGCCTCACGCGGACGGGGACTCCCAGCCTTCGGCGTCTGCGACGACGCGCGGTGCTTCTTCGGACCAGCTCAGGACGTACTCCGGGTCCCGGTATCCGAACCCGTGCGTCGTGATCCGCATCGTCTCGAAGTACGTGTCCAGCATGACGGCCAGGCGGGCCTGCATCTTGCCGCGGGCCGCGAGGGATCGCTGCGCGGCGTTCCCCTGGGGGCTGTGCGGCGTCCCACCCGGGTGGAACGTGAACGACCCCTCCTCGACGACGCCCGCGCGAGCTCCGTACATCGCGTTGCAGAAGAACATGAGCTCGTCGCTGTCCACGTTGTAGTGGGCGTACGGCGCCGGTACCTCCTTCGGATGCCATCCCGCCATCACGGGGACGAAGGAGCACAGGGAGAATCCGCTGTGCGGAACGTTCCCCGACTGGAACGTCTGGTGCATCGGCGGGGCCGTGTGGATCTCCCGCGCGATCCCGTGATGGCTCTTCACGTCGAAGACGTACGGGTACAGGGCGCCCTCCCATCCGACGAGGTCGAAGGGGTGATGGCCGAGGGTGATCCTCGTGATCCTGCCGCCGCCGTGTTTCACGTCGATCGGGAACTCGCCACGTTCATCGACGAAGGGCCGGAACTCCGGGGTCTCGATTTCCGTCTCGACGACGGGCGACATGAGCGTCGCCTGGCCCTCCTTGTTGAAATAATGTGGTGCGAAGTTGATCGGATAGATCGACTCGATTGCCAGGAGCCACGCCTTCGGGGACTTGAGCTCGATCCGGTACGTGGTGCCCTTCGGGACCACGACGTACACCTCCTTGCGGAACGGCAGGTCCCCGTACTCCGAGCGGACGACGCCTTCTCCGTCCTGGACGAAGTACACCTCGTGACGCTCGCCGTTGCGGAAGAATGAGTCCTCGGGCATGGACTCCGTCGGCTTCGAGATCGAGAACGAGGTACGCGGTCCGTGCACGATCGGCTTGCGGGATCGGATTGCGTCCTTCTCGAACGGAATCCGTCCTGTGCGAACGTGGTACGGCTGGAGGACGTCTGCCTCGGGCGGGTACTCCGGGGCGAGATCGAAGTCCCCCTTCCGGGGCGGCTTCACCTGTTCCGTCGGGTAGAACCGCACGTGGAGCTTCCGGGACCACGCGCCGCTGAAGCCATAGCTCCCGTGGATCTCCTCCAGTGCGAGCACGTTCGGGATCGCGTGGAACTCCGTGTGCGGCGTCGGGGGGAGCGTGCCCTTCTTGACGATCATGACCATGGGACTGACTCCTCGAGGTCGGATAAACGGCGTCGCGGCTTAAACCCGTGCGGCGTCCGCCGCGTCCGGCGGGAGGACGAGCAAGGTTAAGGTCGTCGGTCGGCATGGTCCGCGCACGAGATACTTCCTGACCGGGGCCACGGGATTCATAGGCGGACGCGTGGCGCGGCTGTTGCGATCCCGCGGAAACGATGTGCTCGCGATCGCGCGAGACCCGTCGAAGGCCGGAGGTCTCGCCGCCGTGGGCGTTGACGTCCGGAAGGGCGACGTCACGGACAGGGAGTCGATGCGGGCTTCGATGGCCGGCGCCGACGGTGTCTTCCACATTGCGGGATGGTACAAGATTGGCTCGAAGGACCGTGCCGCGGGCGAATCGATCAACGTCCTCGGAACCCGGAACGTCCTTGGGCTCATGGAGGAGCTCGGGATTCCGCGGGGGGTGTACACGAGCACGCTCGCGGTCTTCGGGGATACTCGCGGTCAGGTCGTCGACGAAACGTATCGTCCGACCGGGCCGTGGCTTACGGAGTACGACCGGACGAAGTGGGTTGCGCACTACGAGGTCGCGGATCCAATGATGAAGCGAGGGTTGCCCCTGACGATCATCCAGCCCGGCGTGACGTACGGACCGGGAGACACGAGCGAAATCCGGCCGACGTTCGTCCGATATTTGCAGGGAAAACTTCGGGCTCTCCCGACACGCACGGCGTACTGCTGGGGCCAAGTCGACGACGTAGCCCTCGCCCACGTCCTCGCGATGGAGCGCGGGAAATCGGGCGAGGCGTACATCGTCGCGGGCGAGCCTCGGACCTTGATCGATGTGTTCGACTTGGCGCAGCGGATCACAGGGATCCCTGCCCCGCGATTCCACGTATCGCCAGGATTCCTGAAGGCGATGGCGTTCCTCACGCGCTCCGAGAGGCTCCGCGATCTCGCCGGCGTCACGTATCTAGGAAGCCATGCGAAGGCGGGGAGGGAACTCGGCTTCGACCCACGGCCCCTCGAGTCAGGACTGCGCGAAACACTCAAGCACGAAATGCACTTGCTTGGCATGCCGACGCCACCGTCTTCGTGAAATTCGTCGGCACGCTGAGCATTCTGTCTTATAAATGATGCGCGTTCCCGGCCCAACGCCCGGGAGGAGGTTGAGAATGCCGCAAATTGACGGACAGAGCACCCTGTACTTTGGGCCCTGGTATCGAAAGTCCCCGTTCTTCGAGGCCACGCGCCGCGCCGGCTGCAAGTCCTACGACATTTACAATCACATGTATATCCCCGGGTTGTACACGGATCCGTTCGAGGAATACTGGCACCTCATCAACCACGTGACCTTGTGGGACGTCGGCGTGGAGCGCCAGGTGGAGATCAGTGGCAAGGACGGATACAAGTTCGCCGAGCTGATCACCCCGCGGGACCTCAGCAAGTGCAAGGTCGGGCAAGGCAAGTACGTCGTAATCACGGACGAGCGGGGCGGGATCCTCAACGACCCCGTGCTGATCCGCTTGGAGAAGAACAAGTTCTGGCTGAGCCTCGCGAACTCCGATACCCTGCTATGGGCGAAGGGGGTCGCGGTGAATTCCGAGCTCGACGTGGACATCACCGAGCCCGATGTCTCCCCGCTTCAGGTCCAGGGGCCGAAGTCGAAGAACGTGATGAAGGACCTCGTCGGGCCGGAGATCCTGGACTTGGGGTACTACTACTTCTTGGACACGAAAATCCACGGCATCCCCGTCGTCATCACCCGCACTGGCTGGACCGCGGAGGTCGGATACGAAGTCTACCTGTGCGACGGAAGCCGAGGCGTCGAGCTGTGGGATCGCATCATGGCGGCGGGCAAGAAATACAGCATCCGGCCCATCGCGCCCTCGGAGATCCGTCGCATCGAGGCGGGCATCCTGAACTACGGCTCGGACATGACCCTCGAGAACAACCCCTACGAGGTTGACCTCGGCTGGCTCGTCGACCTGAACAAGAAGGCCGATTTCATCGGGAAGGAAGCCCTCGCGAAGATCAAGAAGCAGGGCGTGAAGCGAAAGCTCGTCGGGCTGGAAATCCATGGCCCGCAGATTAGCCCCTGGGCCATTGAGTTCTGGGACGTCAAGCGGGCCGGCAAAAAGGTGGGACACCTGACCGCCCTTACGTACTCCCCCCGTCTGGAGAAAAACCTCGGATATGCCTGGGTACCGATCGAGTTCGCGAAACTTGGGACGGAGCTGATTATCGTCACGCCCGCGGGCGAGCGCACCGCCACGGTAGTGAAGAAGCCCTTCGTGGATCCGAAGAAGGACATCCCGAAGTCCTGAGAGGTCACGTCGCCTCGCCGCAGAAGCGAAGCGCTGCGAGTGCAACGGTGCGGACCGCTGAGGCGAGGTCCTTGACTGCGACGCACTCGTTCGGTCGGTGGGCCTTTCGCACGTCCCCTGGACCGTACAGGATCGCTGGCGTTTTGGCCACGTTCACCAGGAGCCGCATGTCCGATCCGTACGTCATCCCTTCCAGGGCGGCTGGTCTTCCCGTCACATCCTTGTGCGCATCCGCCACCGTCGTCGTGAGGGGATGGTCGTTCGCAATGCGAGCGGGCTCGAATTGTCCTCCCCACCATTCGACCCGAGGCGGATGCTCCCGGAGCCAAGGGTCCTCGCGGGCGGCACGCGCGACCGCGTCCTCGAATGACCGCCGCGCTGTGGCGACTTCCTCGCCGATCGCGACGCCGTACCGGCCCTCGAACTCGAGAAGGTCCGCGACGGAGGATGGCCAGTTGCCCGCGCGTACGGTCCCGATGCTGAGCGCATACGGGATGCGGTAGCGGGCAAAGAGCGGGTCCGAGACCGAGCGATTTCGTTCCGCTTCCAGAGCTCGGAGCGCATGGAGGATGGGGAGGAACTTCTCGATTGCGCTGACGCCTTCCTCCCGCACGCTGGCATGGGCTGCGAGCCCGCGGATCGTCACTCGAAAGGAAAGGGCGCCCGCCTGCGCGGGGGCGACCTTGAGTTCCGTTGGCTCGAGGACGATTGCCCCATCGCCGCGGTAGCCGCGAAGCGCGGTGGCTAGGGTGCCTACGCCGCCATCCTCTTCGCCGATGACGCTTTCGAGCAAGAGGCTCCCCCGCAGACGGACGCCGGCATCGCGGATCGCCTTCGCGGCGAAAAGGGCGCAGGCGAGACCGCCCTTCATGTCGACCGCACCCCGGCCATAGACGCGGCCATCGCGCACTGACGCCTCCCATGGCGGGCTGTCCCAAAGTGAAACGTCTCCGGGAGGTACGACGTCCACGTGGCCGTTCAAGATGAGCGTGCGGCCCTGACCTTCGCCCATCCCGCCGACGACGCCAAGGCCACTCTCCCGATCAACCTCCATGCTGAAAGACGCGTGCGACCGCATCCCGGGGACGTCGAGATCCCACGTCTCCACGTCCAGGCCGAAGCGGCGCATCGTGGCCGCGACGTGCTCCTGGCCATCGCGCTCCTGCCCGCCGAGGGTTGGGATTGCAATCAGCTCGCGCACGAAGGCGATCAACCCTTCGACGTCCACAGCATCGAGGACGTTCCGCTCGGCCTCCGTCAGGGAGACCTTGGAAGTCATCGAGTGGCCCTCCTAGCGTTTCCGCAGGATCGGCCGAGTGAGGCATGTGGCCCCGCCCTCCGCCTTGAGCGAGATCTCTTTGCCGCGATACGTGCGGACGCGGCAGCCCGTCGCCTCAAGGCGCCCTTTCGTGATGGGATTTCCCTCGATCATGATGGACTCGCGCGGCGCAAGCGCGAGGACGTTCGGCGCCATCGTATCGAATTCCTCGTCGGGCACCTCGACGAAATCGAAGCCGTCGTCCTTCAGGAATTGCCACAACGGCGCGGGCAGAAGTCGAGGGTAGACCGCCGCGAGGTCTTGGTCCACGAGGCTGATCAGGGACATCAAGTGGAGGCAGGAGGTCGGTCCGTGGAAATACGGCAGGTGGACCGGGAGCGTGCGGACGCGCACCTCCCGGAGGATTTCCGTCAGCTGACGCAGGCCCTCCGCGTTCGTGCGGAAGCCCTGGCCGACCGCGAGGAGGTCGTGATTGACCCAGAGGAGATCTCCGCCTTCCGCGGTCGCACCGCCATTCAAGCTGGCGAGGATCGGCACGCCGTTGGCCTCGAACGCCTTCGCGATGGACGCCTCTTCCCCCCGCCGCAGGGCCTTTCCCATCCGCAGGACGATCGCTCCTTCGTCCGTGACGATGGCGGGATCATGGACGAAGATCGAGTCGGCCCGACCGGGCTGCGGGTCCGTATGGTAGCTCACGTCGACGCCCGCGCTCCTTAGGAGGGAGGTGAATGCGTCGTGCTCCCTCTGCGCGCCGTCCAGATTGGGCCGCGAGGTGTAGCCCCACGATTGCGGGTCGGGGACCGCGAAGGACTCGTCGGGCCGCCGAACGAGGACCGTCCTCAAGGGGTCCACCATGCTCTGGCATCCATACGCCGTGGCCACGCCGCACCCAAGGCACGGGAAGGCCGCGTCCTTCTTACGTTTTCTCCCGCGCATGGCCGCAACGTTCTTGCAGCCACCGGGACCATATGAGGCGGCAGGGAGGGCGAGCTACGGTCGAGCCGCTCAGCTCGGTTCCGGATCGGTTCAACGCGACGGCGTTCTTCGTGGACCGTCACGTCCATGAAGGCCGCGCCCGTCGCCCCGCGTTCCTCCATGTGGGAAAGGCGGTCACATACGGTCAGATCCACGAGATGGTGAACCGAGTTGGAAACGCGCTGCTCGACCTTGGCGTGGAGATGGAGGACCGCGTCCTGCTGATTCTCCTGGACGGCCCAGAATTTGTGGCCTCGTTCTTCGGTGCGATCAAGATCGGCGCCGTGCCGGTGCCGGTGAATACCTTGATGCGGGCCGCCGACTACCGGTTCTTCCTCGACGACAGCCGGGCGAAGGTCGCGATTGTCTCGAAAGCGCTCCTGGCCGAAGCCGGTCCGGCCCTTGACAGGGCCCAGCACCTGAGGTATGTCGTCGTGGTCGGTCGAGCGAAGGTCCCGCACCTCGAGTTCAGCGAGTGGACCGCGAGCGCCTCTCCCGATCTCGAGCCCGTGGACACGTCGAAGGACGACGTGGCGTTCTGGCTCTACTCTTCCGGATCGACGGGATTCCCAAAAGGCGCTGTCCACTTGCAGCACGACATGGTCGTCTGCTCGGACACCTACGCGCTGCAGGTCCTCGGCATCACAGAAGCGGATCGGACCTTCTCGGCGGCGAAGCTGTTCTTCGCGTACGGGCTCGGAAACAACATGTACTTCCCGATGCGAGTCGGCGCCGAGGCGATCCTTTTCCCGGGCCGTCCGACGGCGGAGGCGGTCTTCCAGGTCATCGATCAGGATCGCCCGACCCTCTTCTTCGGCGTGCCGACGCTCTATGCCTCGATGCTCCAGGTAAAGGATGCGGAATCGCGCTTTGATCTGTCGTCGTTGCGTCTCTGCGTCTCCGCCGGCGAGGCCCTTCCCGCGGAGGTATACCGTCGCTGGAGAGAGCGGTTTCGGGTGGAGCTCCTCGACGGCATTGGGACGACGGAGGTCCTCCACATCTTCCTCTCGAACCTTCCAGGCCATGTGAAGCCCGGCTCGTCTGGCGTGCCGGTCCCGGGGTACGAGGCAATCATCGTCGATGAGGCCGGCACGCCAGTGCCTGAGGGCCAGATCGGGAACCTGCGTGTGAAGGGCGACTCGACGATGGCGTACTACTGGAACCGGCATGAGAAGACGAAGGAGACCTTGTTCGGCCCGTGGATCCAGACCGGGGACAAGTACTACCAGGACGACGACGAATGCTTCTGGTACTGCGGTCGGAGCGACGACATGCTCAAGGTCGGCGGCATCTGGGTCTCGCCGATCGAGGTCGAGAGCACACTCGTTGCTCACGACGCAGTCCTCGAGGCGGCCGTTGTCGGTCACGAGGATGCGGACCGTCTCGTGAAACCGAAGGCCTACGTCGTCTTGAAGGATCCCGGTACCGCGTCGCCCGCCCTCGCGGAGGAACTCATCGAGTTCGTGCGGACTCGGATCGCTCCGTTCAAGCGGCCGCGGTGGGTGGAATTCGTCGCATCTCTACCGAAGACTGCGACGGGAAAAATCCAGCGATACAAGCTTCGCGAGGGCGTCCGCTGATGGATTCTTTCGGACGTCACACGTCGCGCGCTGATGACGGATGTAAAATAATCCTCCCGCATTCCCTCGGGGGAACGGGAGGGCGGGTCGAATGGTCGTTGATGGCGGACACACGACGCTCTCTTTTGGATCGTGGTATCGGAAGTCGCCGTACTTCGAGTCGGCGAAGCGGGCGGGCTGCAAGGCGTACGACCTGTACAACAAGATGTACATCCCGAGTCACTACACGGACCCCGTCGGCGAGTATTGGCACCTCGTGAACCACGTAACGATGTGGGACGTCGGGTGCGAGAGGCAGGTCGAGATCTCGGGCCCGGACGGGTACGAGTTCATGGAGTACCTCACGCCACGGGACCTCAGCGACTGCAAGGTCGGGCAGGCGAAGTACGTCGTCCTGACGGACGAGCAGGGAGGCATCGTCAACGATCCCGTCCTCACCCGCCTGGGCAAAAATCATTTCTGGCTCTCGACGGCCGATAGCGACGTGCTCCTGTGGGCGAAAGGCGTGGCCGTCCACGCGGACATGGACGTCGAGATTCGTGAGCCCGACGTCTCACCGATGCAGATTCAGGGTCCGAAGTCGAAGGACGTCCTGCAGGCCCTCGTCGGACCCAAGGTCGCGGACCTGGCGTACTATCACTTCATGGAGGCGACGATCAACGGAATCCCCGTAATCGTCACGCGTACCGGCTGGTCAGCGGAGGTCGGATACGAGATCTACGTGCGCGACGGGAGCCGCGGGGGCGACCTGTGGGCCAGGGTCGCGGAGGCCGGGAGACCGTTCGGCATCCGACCGACCGGTCCGTCCGAGATGCGCCGGATCGAAGCGGGCATCCTGAACTACCCATCGGACATCAGCCTCGAGTACAACCCGTTCGAGGCGGGGCTTGGCTGGTTGGTGGACCTCGACAAGAAACACGCGTTCATCGGGAAGGAAGCCCTCCGGCGGATCAAGCGAGATGGGGTGACGCGCAAGCTCGTCGGCGTGGAGATCCCGGGTGAGAAGGTCGTCGAGCCGTGGCTGCCGGAGCACTGGCCCGTGAAGACGGATCGCGGTGTCATCGGGAAGCTGACGGCTCTCGCGATGTCTCCCCGTCTGGAGAAGAACATCGGCTACGCGTGGGTGCCGATTGAGCATTCGAAGCTCGGCACGCGGCTTACGATCGTCACGCCGGCGGGGGACCGCGAGGCGCTTGTGGTGAAGAAGCCCTTCATCGATCCGAAGAAGGAGCTACCGAAATCCTAAGATGCGTCAAGTCCCGGGACGCCTATTTACGTGCGCCGGCGATACGCGTCCGTGGTCCGGCCGCGATACGAGCTGCCCGGTTCGCTCCGGCCCGCCTCCTTGTCGGAGCGCCGCGCGTTCTTCGCGACGCGTATGGACTACGACGCCGCATCGCGCTGGTTCGCGGGCATGCCCGGTGAACACGTGTTCGCGCTGATCGTCGGCCGTCACTCCGGCGTCTACCCGCGGCGCTTCCGCTCCTTGAAGAACATCCCCTTGCTGGTCGAGGACGTTCGCGATCCGAAGGACCTCCGACCGTATCTCATCAAATATCTCCCGGAGGGCGTGTACTACGATCGGAACGCGTACGCGTCCGTCGCCGCGATCCGTCGGGCCGGCGTGGAGTACGCCCGAGCGTGGCGCAGCCGATGGTTCCTGGGTCAGGAGCTCGCCTTCGACCTGGACCCGGAGAATCTCGATTGTCCGATCCACGGGGACATCGACGCGAAGATGCACCGCCACCAGGGGCTATCCTTCTGCGACTGGGAGTTCACCGAGGTCCGACGTCAGGCCGCCGAGCTCCACGACGACCTCGCGGAGCGGTGGTCGGATCTCTCCGTTGTCTACTCAGGGCGCGGCTTCCACATCCACGTTCTCGATGCGGAAGGCTTCCGCCTCACGAAGGCCGAACGGATCCGGATTGCCGCACGATTCGGTCGACGGTACGCGATCGACGAATGGGTCACGTCCGGGGAGATGCGGTTGATCCGCATGCCGTATTCCCTGCATGGCATGGTGTCGCGCGTCGTCGTGCCGGTTCCCCGAAGCAACTTGGAAACCTTCCGCTATGACGATCCTCGCGCAAACCCGGGGCGCAAACGCTGACTACTTCTTCGCTCGACGTTCCTTCCGCCCGGAGTAATAGGCCTTCTTCTTCGCCGCTTTTTTCTTGCGGCCCGTCGTCTTCTTTTTCGTCGCCACGAGAGACCGTACGGCGCAGGGAGATTGAATCTTTTTGCATCGTCGTGTACGAGTCGCGTTTCACTTGCATCTTGTTTCGGCAAGTCGGAATGCGCCGTGCCCAAACGCTCATGTATTCCTCCGGCTTCCCGAGGCAAAAGGGAGGTGTAGAATGCCTGCGGGGAAGCACGACGGTGAGTACGCGAAGGCGATCGACGAATCCGGCGGACCGATCCTGCCGGGGTTCCGTGAGACCGCATGGATCCAGAAGTCGCCGTACTTCTGGCGTGCCGCGAAGCATGGTGTGAGGGCGTACGACCTCTACAATCACATGCTCATGCCCGGCCTCTACACGAACCCGATCGACGAATACTGGCATCTCGTGAACCACGTCACCGTATGGGACGTCGGAGTGGAGCGCCAAGTCGAGATCATGGGCCCGGACGGCTTCGAGTTCATGAACTATCTCACCCCGCGGGACATGACGAAGTGCGCCGTCGGGGAGTGCAAGTACGTGCTCCTTACGACGCCGAGCGGCGGGATCATCAACGATCCCGTCCTCCTGCGCCTGGGGGAGAATCATTTCTGGCTCTCCCTCTCTGACTGGGACGTCATCTACTGGTGCATGGGAATCGCCGTGAATTCCGGGATGGACGTGATCGTCCGCGAGCCGGACGTGTCCCCGCTCCAGATCCAGGGCCCGAAGTCGAAGGACCTGATGAAGGACTTGATTGGCGACGAGATTCTCGATCTCAAGTACTACCATCTCATGGAAACGAAGCACGACGGGATCCCGCTCGTGATCACGCGGACGGGCTGGAGCGCGGAGGTCGGCTACGAGCTGTACCTCCGGGACAGCGCGTTCGCGGAGCAGCTCTGGGATCGGGTCATGGAGGCGGGCAAGCCATACAACATCCGCCCCATCGCGCCGTCCGAGATCCGCCGGATCGAGGCGGGCATCTTGAACTACTCCTCGGACATCGTCCTCGACAACAACCCGTTCGAGGTGGGCCTCGGTTGGACCGTGGACCTCGACAAGGAAGCAGACTACCTCGGGAAGGAGGCGATCAAGAGGGCGAAGGCCCAGGGCGTAACGCGCAAGCTCATCGGCGTGGAAGTCGACGGACCGATGATCGGCACGTGGATTCCGGAATACTGGCCCGTCTCCGCGAACGGACAGAAAGTCGGCCACCTCACCTCGCTCACGTATTCGCCGCGGCTCGAGAAGAATATCGGGTACGCTCTCCTGTCTACGGATCACGCCAAGCTAGGCACGAAGCTCAGGGTGACGACCCGGACCGACGAGCGCGTCGTCACGGTCGTCAAGAAACCGTTCGTGGATCCGAAGAAGGACATCCCGAAGTCGTGAGCACGTCCGTCGCAGAGCGTTACGGCCGGACGAGGGTGAAGGAATCGCCGCCCCCGGGCGGGATGTAGCGGCTGCCGCAGGCACACGCCCAGATGGCCCCCGCGCTCCCGTCGTCGAACGTGACCTTCGTGACTTCGTAGTCGAAGCCGCACGCCTTGCAAGCCACGACGACGAGCGGCGACTTGCGCGGATCCGCGGCTACCTCGAAGGCGGGCCGACGGATGGCCGGCTTCTGTCGAACCGTCGTCCTCCGGCCCACGATGCGCCGGAACAGAGAACGGCGCTCCGGCAGATTCGAATCTGGTCGATGGGGTCGCTCCACGAACCTCCTCCCCCTTCCCTGACGGGAATCGTCGAGCGGACACATAAACAAGACGTGTCCATGACCCCCATTTTCCATACCGATAATGAGATTCAGGGGGGTGCCGGGCGAGACCGACACGCGCGGCTCAGCTGTCGCGCCGATCCGCGGGCTGTGCCGTCATCGTCCGGGTCTGCCTGGACCGCCGGTTCACGGTCAGCACGAGCCCGACGTAGACGACGATCAGCACGCCGACGACCGCTGCCTCGATCGCGAGGGCGACCGGCCCGCTCACCTCTCCTTGGCGAAACATGCCGAGGAGGATCGCGAACGCGAGAGTGGCGAGGGACGCGAGGACGTCCGCCAGGGGTCGCATTACGGTCCTCTCGGAGGCGTATCTCATGCCCGCGGTCGCGAACCCGGACAGGGTCGCGAGCCCGAAGAAGATCAGCGCGCTCGCGATGAGCGTGTCCGGCGGGCGCAGCGCGACCGCGGACTTCGCGGACGATTCCACCCAGCCGTAGAACTCCGAACCGACGTTCGGGTTCAGGGCGAACACGATTCCCAGGATCACGAGGAGGAATCCGAACGACACAATCCCGATGTAGTCCGGCCGCGACGCGGGCTTCGTGGCGGAGACGGTCGCGGGTGCCGCTGGGGCGGTGGGCGTTGGCGGCGTCGGAGCGGCGAACGCGGTCCCGCAGAAGTGGCAGAACTGATCGTTCGGCGACCGAGGCGATTCGCACTTCGGGCACACGTCCATGGAATCGACCGCCACCGACACCCCAGCGGGCCTTCTAGAACGTTTCGATGACGCACATCCGGGGCCCTCAGCCCTCCGGGACGATCGCGGTTCCCTGAATCTCCACCTTCATCTCGAACAGCAGGTCGGCGCGGACCGTGGCCCGCGCGGGCCGCGGTTCCCGAGCGAAGTATTCCGCGAAGACCTCGTTCATCCCACGAAAGTCGTTCAGGTCGCGCAGGTATACGGTAGTCGACACGACGTGGTCCATCGACGAGCCGGCGGCTTCCACGACCTTCTTGAAGTTCTCGAGGGTCACCCGCGTCTGCGCGTTGATGTCCCCCTCGATGATCTTTCCGTCAGGACCCAAGGGGCCCATTCCCCCGACGAACACGAGGTGTCCCGCACGCACGCCCCAGGAGAACGGCAGGTTCAGGGAGGGCAGGCCCGCCTTCACGGCTTCATGCTTCATGGATCCCTGAATCAGGCGCAAGGGCCATCAATCCTCCGAGTGTTCAGAGGTCGTGGAGCTTCGGGTCGGCTGCGTCAGGTATTCGTACGACTTCTGGATCGGGCCGTTCTATCCTCGACACACCCCGCAATCCGACTTCCTTCATCTCTACGGCAAGGTGTTCGATCTTGTTGAGATCGATTCGACGTTCTACCACATCCCGGCCCCAGAGGTGGCACACGGCTGGCGGGGGACCGTGCCACCAAACTTCCTCTTCGCAGCGAAGTTCCCGCGCGTCGTGACACATGAGCAGGCCCTCGGCGGGCCGGCTGGTTCGATGGACGCCTTCCTACGGGCGATCGAGGAGCTGCGGCCGAAGATCGGCCCCTTGCTCCTGCAGCTGCCGCCGGCGTTCGAGGTCCGTGGCGGGATGGAACGTCTCCTCGGGTTCCTCGATTCCCTCCCGACGGACCAGCGATATGCGGTCGAGTTCCGCCACGATTCGTGGATGCAGGCCCGGATCTTCGAGGAGTTGCGGCGTCGGGACGTCGCGATGGTCTGGAACGAGACCCAGTACCTGGACACGATGCCGGAGGTGACGACTGATTTCCTCTACCTGAGGTTCATCGGGGACCGCTCCCTGGACCGGCTTGGGACCGTCCAGATCGATCGCACGAAGGAAATGGAGCGGTGGGTCGAGCGGCTTCGGCGGGTAGAGGGCGACGTCCGGCGTGCGTACGTCCTGTTCAACAATCACTTTGCGGGATTTGGCCCCGCGTGTGCCGACGCATTCCGCCGGCTGCTGGGTTTGCCGGGCCTCGAACTCGCGGCAATCCACGAGCCGGACCCCGGCCAGTCCCGTCTTCAGGATTTCGAGGGTCCCGGACCACGCTCTGGCGTCTAGCGAGCGGTTCCTGGGGGACGGCGCCGCGCCGACACATGCGCGAAAGGGCTGCGTTCATCTATCCCGATCGGCATGCGTCCTCGGGGAGTTGACCATGATCAAGACCCGCGGGCTCACACACATCGCCCTCGCCGTAAAGGATGCGAAGCGTTCCTTCCGCTTCTACGAGCAGGTGTTCGGCGTCACGGTGGTCTATCAGGAACCGGGTCAGGTGCAGGTCCAGACGCCCGGATGTCGGGACGTCATCGTGTTCGAAGAGAACGCGAAGGACTCGGGCAAGCGGGGCGGGCTCGCGCACTTCGGCTTCCGCCTCGTGGATCCGAAGGACATCGAGGCCGCGGCCCGCGCCGTCGAACGCGCGGGAGGACGCATCCTCGACAAAGGAGAGTTCGTCCCGGGCGAGCCGTACATCTTTTTCGCCGACCCGGACGGCTACACAGTCGAGATCTGGTATGAGTGAGTTCCGCAGGGTCGTACGCCACATGCCTGATGCCGGCCACGGTGACAACTTAAATACGACCGCGGCCTAGGACGGACCATGGCGGATTCCGACCCGCAACCGATCCGCACAATCGAGGCGATCCTACCCAGTCGAGAGACGATCGAGGGAGCGGGGGTGCATCTCCGCCGCGCCTTCGGCCACCAAGAGGTGCCGCGGCTGGATCCGTTCCTGCTTCTCGACGACTTCCGCTCCGAGAACCCGGCGGAGTACATCGCGGGGTTCCCGTGGCACCCGCACCGCGGGATAGAGACGGTTACCTACATGCTCGACGGAGTCGTCGAACACGAGGACAGCCTTGGGAACGCGGGCGTGATCGCCTCCGGGGACGTCCAGTGGATGACCGCGGGAAACGGGATCATCCATCAGGAGATGCCGCGGCGGATGGAAGGTCGCATGGGCGGCTTTCAGCTCTGGGTGAACCTGCCATCATCGCACAAGATGATGGACCCTCGGTACCAGGAAGTCAAGACAGGTCAAATTCCGGAGGTCGAGGCCGCGAAGGGCGTCCGCGTCCGCGTGATCGCCGGTCGGATCAACGACATCCGCGGGCCGGTGCAGGACATCATCGTCGAGCCCGAGTACCTCGACGTCCGCATCGCTCCGAGGACGACCTTCGACCATCCCGTGAAGAAGGGCCACCGGGCCTTCGCCTACGTGCTCGATGGGCGCGGCCATTTCGACGCGGAGAGCGGCGAGATCGTCGATTCGGAGAACCTCGTGGTGTTCAAGGATGGCG
>CAMTUI010000041.1:0-18657 GCA_947084985.1 Methanobacteriota archaeon
CGGCCCTCGTCGCGGTGGAGCCTCTCGGCCTCTCCGTGCTCGCGGAGCCTCGCATTTTCGGAGGCCACCTCGACTTCGTCCGGCGCGCCGCACGGACAGCCTTCCCGGTCCTCATGAAGGACATCATCGTGGACCCCAGGCAGATTGATGCGGCTGCCGCCTCCGGGGCCTCCGCGGTTCTCGTCATCCAGACGTTGGCCACGCGGGGGCTCCTCCGCATGCCAGTGCAGACCCTCATCGACAGGGCGCACGATCGCGACATGGACGTCGTCCTCGAGGTCCACACCCTGGACGAGTGGGATGCCGCAACGGCGACGGACGCTGACGTCCTCGGCATCAACAACCGAGACCTCTCGACGATGGACGTGGACCTCGGTACCACGCGTCGCCTGCTCTCCTCCCGACCGAAAGACCGTCCGGCGATTGCGATGAGCGGGATCGACCGGAGGGACCAGATTGATGAGATGCTGCATGCGGGCGCCGACGCGGTCCTCGTCGGCACGTCCGTGATGGCATCCCCGAACCCCGCGAGGAAGCTAGGGGAACTCGTCCATGGGTGATACCGCTCGGGGCTGGTTCGGAGACTATGGTGGCCAGTTCGTGCCCGAGACCCTCATGCCCGCGCTCCTCGAGCTCGAGGGGGCGTATGAGCAGCTGAAAAATGAGCCGGAGTTCAAGGAGGACCTGGCATGGTACTATCGTCACTACGGCGGAAGACCGACCCCCCTTTACTTCGCACGTCGGCTCACGGAACACGCGGGTGGCGCGCGGATTTATTTGAAGCGCGAAGACCTCTGCCACGGCGGCGCGCACAAGTTCAACAACGTGATGGGCCAGACGCTCCTCGCGAAGCGGATGGGGAAAGCGCGGATCATCGCGGAGACGGGCGCAGGTCAGCACGGGGTCGCGACCGCGATGGCGGGAGCCGTCCTTGGCCTCCCGGTGGAAGTCTACATGGGATCCCTCGACGTCGCGCGCCAAGCCCTGAACCTGTTCCGGATGCGCCTGCTAGGTGCGACCGTCCACGAGGTGACCGACGGGACGCAGACCTTGAAGGACGCGATCAACGAAGCGTTGCGGGACTGGGTCACGAGTGTCACCACGACCTACTACTGTCTCGGCAGCGTCGTCGGACCCCATCCGTATCCGACGATTGTGCGGGACTTCCAGAGCGTCATCGGTCGCGAGATCCGGTCGCAGGCGCTCGAACAGATCGGTCGGCTGCCCGAGGTCCTCGTGGCGTGCGTGGGCGGCGGGAGCAACGCGATGGGCACGTTCGCGCCTTTCCTCGGGGACGACGTGGAGCTCCTCGGTGCAGAGGCGGGCGGGCTGGGTCTCGATTCCGGCCGGCATGCCGCGACCCTCTCCGCCGGTCGACCGGGGGTCCTCCATGGCGCGCGGACGTATCTGATGCAGGACGAGGACGGGCAGATCCTCGACACGCACAGCATCTCCGCGGGGCTCGACTACCCGGGGGTGGGGCCGCAACTCGCATTCCTCAAGGACAGCGCCCGCGCGTCCTTCGTCGCGGTCGGCGATACCGAGGCCTTGGAGGCCTTCCATCTCCTCGCTCGACTCGAAGGGATCCTTCCCGCACTTGAGCCGTCCCACGCGGTGTTCGCGGCGGTCCAGAAGGCGAAGGAACTCGACCGCGAGGACAGCGTGGTCGTGACGCTCAGCGGTCGAGGGGACAAGGACGTCCACACGGTTGCCGATGCGATGGGGGTGTCCCTCTGAGCCGCATCGAGGCCGCTTTCCGTCGTTCCCAGGCGACCGGACGGCTCGCCATGGTGGCGTACCTGATGGCAGGAGATCCCAATCTCCCGACCACGGAGTCCCTCGCCCTCGCCTGCGTGCGGGGAGGCGCTGACATCCTGGAGCTGGGAATCCCCTTCTCCGATCCGATCGCAGACGGACCGGAAATCCAAAAGGCGGGACAGCGGGCGTTGCGCGCAGGGACTCGGCCTCGTGATGTACTGTGTCTTGCGTCTCACATCCGCCGAGCCAGTGATGTGCCGCTCGTCCTGATGACCTACCTGAATCCGGTCCTCGCGATCGGACTGGGGGACTTCGCGGACCTCGCGTCCACAGCGGGCGTGGACGGGGTGATCATCCCGGATCTGTCCTTCGAGGAATCCGACGGCGTAGCGGCGACGTTCTCGGCCCACGGCATCGATGCGATTCAGCTCGTGGCGCCCTCCACACCCCCGGCCCGGGCTCAGGCGATCGCCCTCGCCTCCCGAGGGTTCCTCTACGTCATCGCTCGATACGGAACGACGGGCGTCCGCACTTCGCTTCCGGAGGACCTGACGTCGCGTCTGGCCGCCCTGAAGAAAGCCACGTTGATACCGCTAGCGGTAGGGTTCGGTGTGTCGACGCCGGAGCATGTCCGCGCCCTTCGCGATGCGGGAGCCGACGGCGTCGTCGTCGGAAGCGCGATTGTCAGGAAAGCGACCGAGGATCCCTCACCGGCGGCCGTCGAACGGTTCGTTGCGGACCTCGCCTCGGTAACTAGAGCCCCTGTTCTTCCAAGCAGCAGTTCGTGACGATGAGTCCCCGCGTCGTCTTGCGCACTGTGATCGAATTCGTCGTGCGGTTCGTCACTTCGAGGGCCCCGACCTTCACTGTCTGCTTTGCCTTCACCCGGATTTCCGGCGCGGTCTTCGCCATGCCCGACCCGACTCCCGTCGTCGAATAAGCCTTTGTTGGTTCGGCTAGCAGTGGGAGGGCGCGGACCTCGGCGGGACCGAGACCTTCCGCGGAACCGTCCGGCCTCGGACGTGAGCCACCGTGAGCAATCTAACCCGGTTCCCGTCGATGTGGAAGACATCCCGGTAGTGATGTCGACCGACCGTGGACAGCTTCGGCACCTTCACATGTTTTGTTCTTGCGACCTGCGCTTCACCCCTCGTTGGAGTAATGCGTACTCTACGTACACGTACTAGATGGTGTGCGACGACCGCTGTCTGGCTCGGAGTTGGTTGAATGGTCTCTCCTCTGGGCCTAGCCTCGCGAGCGGTCGATCAAGCCGCGTGCGCGGCGTGCGGGGCTACCTTGGAAAGGATCGACGAATACGCGCTCGACATCGCGGGCCGGGAGATCACGTTCCACGCGGATCGATGTGCCTCGTGCGGGAACGAATATGTCAACGCTCCCGAGATCCTCCGCCCCGACCTTGAGCTGCTCGCGGTGTACCGCCCGGATGCGGGTCCCCTCGGATCCCTCCGCCGGATCGTGAACCTGTCGAGCCGGGACCGGGAATTCCGGACGCATCCCGGACCCAAGGTGGCCGGCACGCTGCTGGCGTACCTGCTGCAGGAGGACCTCGCGGACGTCGTCATCCTCGCCCACCAAGGGGTCTCGGAGGAACCCGTCGTGGCGTTCCGCCGGAAGGACCTGTATTCTGCTGGCGAGATCCGCATGGGATCCGGGCGGGCCGTGTTCACGGGCCGCGGGCTCCGCGCGAACCTCCTGACACTGTCCCAGCTGCAGCATTTCACGGAGGCGGACGGAGGGCTTCATCCGCGAATCGCGATTATGGGCCGTCCCTGTCAGATCTACACGGCGCGCAAGATCCTCTGGGACCGCTTCGCCCCGGGCTATGAGCTCGTCTTCGCCCTGGGCACGTTCTGCTACGGAAACTTCGCGCCTGCGGCCTGGGGAGGGCAGCACCTGCGCCAGCTCCTGGGCTTCGATCCCGCGGAGATCCGGCGGGTCGAGTTCACCGGTGAAGAGCTCATGTTCACATCCAGTACCGGGGTGCAGCGGCGGCTGCCGCAGCAGGAGGTCGCAGGCCTCGTGAATGCGAACTGCCTCCAGTGCTACGACTTCACCGTGAGCTTCAGCGACGTGAGCGTGGGGCATGTCGGCCCGGATTCGCTGTTCGAGACGATGATCGTCCGCACGGACCTCGGGGACCGGATGGTGAACCAGGCGGTCAGTGACGGCTTCTTCGCGACGTCGGCCCAGATCTACGGTCGGTCGGACGTGGCACGGGAAGAGGCGCAGGTCGCGGGCTTCCTAGAGGCGATGGTGGAGATCAAGAAGCAGCTCACGCGGAAGCTTCGCTAGGCGGGTTGATCGGAAAAGCTCGGATCGCGCGTCGTCTCAGTGCGTGTGCGCGTGCGCGTGCGCTTCGGACTTGTCGGGGGCTTCCTCGCCTTTCGGGGTGAAGCTCTGGCCGCACCCGCAGGTGGCCCAGTTGTTCGGGTTGCTCACGACGAATCCGCTCCCCGCGACGCTCTCCATGTAGTCCACGCTGGAGCCGTCCAGGTGCTGGAGGCTGTTCGGGTCCACGACGACCTTGATCCCGTTCGCGTCGACGACCTCGTCGCCCTCGTGCAGCTTGTTGTCGAGGGCCATCCCGTACTTGAACCCGCTGCACCCACCGCCTGCGATGTAGATCCGCAGGTACGTGGTATCGGCGGTGCCGTGCTGTCCGATTAGGTCGCGCAGCTTGGTGACGGCCGTCTCCGAGAGAGTGACGTTCAACATCGTCGAACCTCTGTGCCCCTACGACTATAAGCCCGTTATTTAACGTTTTGGTCCCGAGTGCGGCGACGTAGACCCAGGGGCACATCAGGGGAGGGCTCGGGCCATGTATCGGCGCTCCGTGTGGAACCCGCCGCCCTCGTACACGTGCCTGGCCCGCTCGTTCGCCTCGGCGACCTCGAGCTTGATCTTTCGATGCCCTCGGTTCCGCGCCCACTCGCACGCCCATTCGACCAGGGACTTGCCGATCCCCGTCCCGCGTTGCTCCGGCGCGACCCACAAGTCGTAGATGAAGGCGTGCGCCTCGGGCGTGAGGAACCCTCCCTCCCCCAGGATCAGATAGCCGAGGAACTCGCCCGCCGGGCCTTCGGCAATCCACTTCTCCGTGCGGTCGCCTTCGACGTACGCCTCGATCTTCTTGCGGAAATGGTCCTCCCAGGCGCGTCGGTCGAGCCGCGTGCGTTCGTCGTCTGGAATGTCATCCCACACAGTCTGCAGCGTGGCTTGCCAGATCTTCTTGATGTCTGCGCGTCTCGCCGGCCTCATGCGGATCCCCACGCTCGCACCCTCGGCGATGGGACCGTTTCGCCCACGAATGAAGGTGCCGGTTCGAACGCGAGTGCGACATCCCGTTTTGTTGGCGCACGTGGTCATTCGTCGCCTAGCTTTTATATTACCCTCCCTCCTTGTTACGCACGTGCTCCCTTCGCGCTGCCTTCGATGCGGCGCAACCAGTCGCGATTTTCTTTGTCCCTCGTGCGTCGACTACCTTGTCGCCTACCGTCCGCTCTGGCTCGATCCGGCGCTCCTGCCCGGCTCCTCGCTCCTCGACCTCCTCGGAACTCGCGAGGTTGCCGTCCTGTCAATGGACCTGTCGCAGGTCGAATGGCGGCGGACGACGCCGGAACCACGCACCTCGGACGCAGTCCGTCTCGTGCGCATCCTCGCCCTCGATGCCGGCGCCCGACCGGCCCTGAGCGAAGGCGACGCAGAGATTCTCCATGCGTTCCTGAGGGAGGCCCGGCAGTCCCCGCCCGCCGATCCCACGGACCGGTCCGCCCTCGCGGCCCTCTTTCGCTATCTCGCGTCATGCGCCTGGATGCCAATCCATCTCGCCGCAGATTACCGCGCCCGCGCGAACATGCTCGAGCCTCCGGCGGAGCCAGAGGAGCCGATGCGCGAAGCCGTCGCCCGACTTGAGACCGTCGCGTCGGAACCCGCTCCGCCCCTTCCCGAGGTTCCGCCCGAACCTGTCGAGCAGGTCCCCCTCCCCGAACCGGCCGAGGCTCCTCTGCCCGAGCCGCTCGAGGAGTTGGAGCTCCCGCTTCCCGCACCCCAGCCGCTGCCTCCGGAACCGATTCCCGAGCCCGAGCCGTCCCTGCCTCCTCCGAGTCCTCTGCCGGAGCCCGAACCGGAGCCGGACGAGGAGGCGGTGCGCGCGGAGCGCGTGGCGCTTGATTCCCTGAAGGAGCGGTTGGAGCGGGAACGCGCGGACGTCGAGGCGTGGGTCCGTGCCCGGAGCGAGGAACTCCGGGCGAAGGAGCAAGCCCTCGTCGACCGGGAGCGCTCCCTGACGACGAAGGAACAGGACGTCGAGGCCCACGAGCGAGCCGCGACGGAGCGTCTCGTGGCGCTGGAGAAGGACACGGCCCGACGCGACGTGTTGCGGTTCCTCGGGACGGTCCCGGGCATGACGGAGGCCGAGGCCGACGTGATTGCGACCGCGTTCCCCGACATGACCTCCCTTCAGACTGCGGACGTGAAGGCCCTCACGCAGTGCAGAGGAGTCTCGGAGGCGCTCGCCCAAGCAATCCGGTATGAACTCGTGCCGGGCGAGGTCGAGCAGGAGCAGCACGCGACGCGGCTTCGCGAAGAGGCGCAGGCGTTCCTGGAAGAGGGGGACTACGACGCGGCGCTCGCATGCTACGATCGGCTGGTCCGCGAACGGCCAGAGGACATGGCCCTCTTGTTCGACCGCGCGGAAATCCTCGTCCTGCTCGACCGTCCCGAGGAGGCCCTTCAATGTTACACCCGCGTCCTCGACACCGATCGCCGGAACCGCCAGGCGTGGTTCGAGCGGGCGAATCTCCTCTTCGGACTCGGCCGCCTCGCAGACGCCGTCGATGCCCTCCGCGAGGCGCTCCGGATCGAACCGGCGAAGTCCGGGGACATCGTGCTCAAGGCGGAGCAGTTGCGCCGCGACGGTCACCCGAACGAGGCGGCAATCTTGTTCCAGGCGGTCCTGGATGTTCAACCGGACGAACCGCGGGCCGTGCTTGGCCTCGGCGACACGCTCCTCGATCTCGGCGACATGGATGCCGCAGAAGGCCTCTTCGCGCGCGCCCTCGGGAAGGATCCGCAGAACGCGCCCATCCTGTTCCGCAAGGGGGAACTCCTGGAACGCAAAGGCCGATGGGGTGCCGCGATCCAGTACTACAACCGAGCAATCGCGCTGCAATGGAATTACCCGGACCCATGGCTCGCGAAGGGGGCGATCCTACTGGCCTACGAGCGGGCGAAGGAGGCCCTCGAATGCTTCGACAAGGTCCTGTCGTTCGACGCGGATCGCGTGGACGCGTGGTCGCGGAAGGCCCGGGCCCACGCGGCCCTCGGTGATCGCGGGCCGGCGGAGGACGCCCTGACTCACGCGGCCCGCCTTGACCCCTCGCATCCCTCCTTGAAGGAGGCCCGAGCAGCGATCGAGGCCATCGGCGCACCTCCGGTAATCGTGCCGGAGCCGACGTCCGAACCAGAGGCGCCCTCCCTCGCGGAGGCTTTCGCGGAGATCGAGGAGGTGCTGCGCGAGCCTGAATCGGACGGTCAGCACGAGGTCTCTGCGGACTTCCAGTCATTCGTTGAATCGATTGAGCCGGAGAACGAGGACTTCCATGTGCTCCTCCAGCTCGCAGAGCTCGCACTCGAGGGAGGCGACGCCCACATGGCGTTGCTGCGATACGAGCAGGCGATCGAGCGGGAGTCCCGCAACCCGGATGCGTGGACCGGGAAGGGCGTCGCGCTGCAGCAGCTCGAGCGGTACCGGGAGGCGCTCGAGGCGTACGACCACGCCCTCGCGCTGAAGCCGGACCATGAGCTCGCCCGACGCTGGCGGACCACCTGCGTCCGACGGCTCGAGCCGGAGGGCGCCTGATGAACGCTCCCCGTGAGGAAGCGACGGAGCGGTTCCTGCCGAGCGTCGACCGACTCGAGTCGTCGATGCTCACCGCTCGACGCGCCCTCGAGCGCGGTCAGACCGAGGAGGCATTACTTCACCTCGACGTGGCCCTGCGCCTCAAGCCAGAGTATGACGCCGCGTGGCTTCTCCGCGGGTACGCGCTGCGCCGGGGAGGGGACTTCGACGCGGCCCTCCAGAGCTTCGCGCATGCACTGACAATCAACCGAGATTCGGAAGAGGGCTGGCTCGGCCTGGCAACGACGCTTCATGATCTCGGGCGCTTCAAGGAGGAGGTGGGCGCCTACGATGAGCTCCTGAAACGCAACCCGCGATCGATCGAGGCGTGGATTGACAAGGGTGCGGTCCTCCATCAGTTGAAGGACTACCGAGCCGCAATCGCGTGCTATGACCACGTCCTCTCCATGCGCCCGGAGCACGCGCCCGCATGGAACAACAAGGGCGCGGCGCTTTTGCGCCTCGGGGACGATGACACGGCGGTCCGATGCATCGACGAGGCCCTCCACTTCGATCCGGATTTCTTCGACGCGATGGTCAATCGGATGTTCCTGTCGCAAAGGCGCGGCCAGAACGGGGAGGTCGTTCTGTGGGCGGACCGCGCGCTTCGCGTCCGGGAGACTCCGTGGCTCTGGCACCTGAAAGGGCTCGGCCACATCGCCCTCCTTGAATCGACTCTTGCGATTCGCTCCCTCGAGCGGGCCATCGAGATGGACCCAAGCCAGAAGGAGGCCCGCGCGGCGTTGCGGAAGGCGAAGGTCCTCCGCAAGCGGGTGGACTTCTACCGCGGCGTTTACGAATGCTTCGGCACGTTCCAGCCGGGGGACCCCGGCTGCGCGGAATGCGAGATCCAATCGAGGTGTCGGGAGGTGACTCCCTGAGTCTCCCATCCCTCGCCGAGGTCGCGCACGCGGACTGGCCCGCGCTGAAGCGGATGTGCGTGTCTCTCGAGCTGAACCCGAAGGGCCGTAGTGCGATCGTCCGGATGCGGGTCTTCGACCATGTTCGGCGGCGCGTGCGCCCGGAAGCCTGGCGTCTCGGGAGGGAGCACGAGGCCGCCCTCTCGACGCGCCTCGGATTCCCGGAGGTCGCGGAAAGGCTCTGGGAATCCACGATCCAGCTCGATGCGCCCGCCCCGTGGGTCGGTCTCGGTTATGCCCACCTCGCCGCGGGACACGCGCGGGAGGCCGCGAAGGCGTTCGACCGGGCCGCGCAGATGGGCGATCCCACGGCCGCCCTCCATCGGGCAGAGGCCCTCGCGACCGCGGGCGATCTGGACGGGGCCATCCGGGCGTCCGATGCGTATCTGACCGCACATCCCGGCGACGTCCGCGCGAACGCGATGAAGGCGTCGTACGTGTCCCGCATGGGCTTCGTGGACGAGGCCGCCCGCGTCCTGCGCGCGGCGATGGAATCCCATCCGGAGGCGCCCGGTCTCGTGCGGAGTCTCGGCGTACTCCTCTTGAAGGCCGGTCGGACCGACGCGGCGGCGGACGCGTTCCGGGAGGCCGTGCGCCACGATCCCTCGGACGTCGACGCCTGGATTAACCGGGGAACGGCCCTCCTCCTCTCCGGCCACACCCGCGAGGCCGTCGGTGCGCTCCGAGAGGCCCTCGAGCTCGATCCTCGGCGGGCGGAAGCGCTCAACAACCTCGGGGTCGCCTACCTGGCCCTCGGTCAGACGAAGTCCGCGCACGTGAACATCGAGAGAGCCGCAAAGCATCTTGAGACCCCGCGCATCATGCTCAATGTGGCCTTGGTCCGCGAGGCGTCGCGGGACCGGCCCGAGGCCCTTCGCGCGGTCGAACAGGTCTTGCGGATGAAGCCGAAGGATTCCGAGGCCCTCGCGGCGCGCAAGCGGCTCGCGCCCGCCGGCCGACCGCATGGGGGGAAATCCTCCACCACGCGGCGGACGCCGAAGAAGCGCGCGCCCGCCCGCGGGCATCGCACGTCGCGTCCAGTCGCCCGTCGAAAGAAGAAACCAACCCGCGGATCCTCCCGCAAGCGCTGACGGACCTCCCCGGATGGAAGGTTCTATACATTCCCGTTCGTTCGCAGCTCGATGGCGATTCGCGGGACCCCGTGGGAAGGCGTCTACGCCGACGGCACGTGGCTTTACACTCGTAACCTCGTGCCCGGTATTGCGGTGTACGGCGAGGCGCTGATCCACGACCGCGCGGACGAGTTCCGGCGATGGGACGCGAACCGGAGTAAGTGTGCGGCGTACCTCAAGCGAGGCGGTGGCCACTGGCCGTTCCGTGCCTCGAGCTCCGTCCTCTACCTGGGCGCGGGAACCGGGACGACCGTCAGTCATCTCTCGGACATTTGCCGCCAAGGCAACCTCGTGGCCGTCGAGATCTCGCCCCGTGCGTTCCGGGACCTTATCTCGCTTGCGGAGCGTCGTGTGAACCTGATCCCTGTCCTCGGCGACGCCTCGAAGCCGGAGACGTATCGCACGCATGTCCGGGCCATTGACGTCCTGTACCAGGACGTGGCCCAGCGCGATCAGGTCGGCATCTTCCTGAAGAACGCGGCGTTGCTCCCGTCATCGGGCCTCGGCATGCTCATCGTCAAGGCCCGTTCGATGGACGTTGCCGCCGCGCCCTCGAAGATCTATGTCTCCGTCGAGGCAGCCCTCCGGCGCGGCGGGTTCGATATCGTGGACAGGCGGACTCTCGAGCCGTTCGAGACGGACCATGCGGCGTTCGTGGTCCGTAGACGGTAGCGTCATCTCCCCGAATCGCATGCGGGCCTTTCATGGGTAGGACGCCCGTGCGCGCGTATGGTCGATTCGCGCAGTACTACGATTTCATCTATCACTCGCTCGTCGATTATGAAGGGGATGTCGATTTTGCGGAGAGAATCTTCCGGCGATTTATGGGACGCCGCGTGGAATCCGTTCTCGACCTCGGGTGTGGAACCGGCAACCACGCCATCCCATTCGCGCGACGCGGCTACGATGTGACGGGCCTGGACCTTTCGACGCAGATGCTGGCATACGCACGGCGCAAGGCCCGTGCGGCTCGCCTCTCGATACCATTCGTCCACGGCGACATGCGGTCCTTCAACCTGCGGCGGACCTTCGATGCGGCGATGTGCGCGTTCGGGGCGTTCGGCTATCTCCTCACGGATCCGGACGTGCTCCGCTGTCTCCGGTCCGTCCGTCGGCATCTCGTGCCGGAGACGGACTGTTCACCTTCGAGTTCTGGCAGCGGTCCGGCGTCATGCCGCCACCCTACCAGTCGTGGGTCCACGAGGCCGGGAGCGATTACGAAGTCGTGCGCCTTTCGGAATCCCGTTTCGATCGCCGGACGGGCCGCCTTCCAATCGAGTTTCGTTTTTTCGTGTTCAAGGGCACCCGCCTGCTCGATCGGTTCGACGAAGTTCACACGGTCCGCACGCACGCGATCGGCGAAATGCGGGGCTTGCTGCGGCGGGCGGGCTTCGATTTCCTCCAGGCGTACGAGGTCACCCCGAAGGAGAAACGCTTCAGACCGATCCGCAAGGAAACCTTCCGCGTGATGGTCGTCGCGCGCCCACGGGCTCAATCTTAAATACGTGCCCGCGGTATGCGCAGCCCCTCCCGAGGAACACGATGGCGCGCATCCATGCACACCGCAGGGGAAAGAGCGGGTCCACCCGCCCGTTCCTGAAGTCGAAGCCGGAGTGGGTCGCCATGGAAAAGTCGGAGATCGAGGAGACGATCCTCCGTCTCCACCAGGAAGGCCTCTCGACCGCGCAGATCGGCATCCGCCTGCGGGACGGCTACGGCGTCCCCAACGTGAAGCTCGTGACGGACCGGAGCATCACGGAAATCCTGAAGTCGAAGGGTTCTAAGTTCCCGATCCCGGAGGACCTCGCGAGCCTAATCAAGCGCGCGACGACCATCCAGGCCCACCTGAAGGAGCACCGAAGTGACCTGAGCAACAAGCGGGGCCTCCATCTCATGGAGTCCCGGATCCGCCGGCTCTCCGGATACTACAAGGAGCAAGGCGTCCTCCCCGCGGACTGGGACTACTCCCTGAAACTGGCGGAGCTGCAAGTGAAGTAGGTGCGCCCATGGTCAAGCGCCTGGAAGACCTGGCGCCGGATGGCTTGCTGGCGCGGGCACGGAAGGCCGCCGACCTCGTGGATGGAGCCTCGCGTGTCCGGCTTTTCTGTCATTACGATCCGGATGGAACCACCTCCGCGTCGATCCTCGCGCGCGCCCTGATGCGGCGGGGCAAGCGGATCCATGCATCGATGGCGCATGCGCTGGATTCTGCGTCCGCGGAGCGATTGAAACAGGAACAGAACGAGCTCCTCATCGTGGCCGACATGGGGTCTGGCCAGCTTGATCTCCTCGAGGGCCTTGCGTATCCCGTCATCGTCCTGGACCACCACAGGCCAGTGCGCGACTCCGAGCGAATCGCCCATGTGAATCCACACTTCGACGGCGTCGACGGGGCGAGGGAGATGTGCGGCGCGACGACCACCTGGCTCTTCACGCTCGTCATCGACGAGGCGAACTGGGATCTCGCAGGAACCGCCATGGCGGGTGCGATCAGCGACAAACAGGCGGTGGGCGGGTTCGTCGGGCTGAACGCGGCCCTGTTCGCGGAAGCGGTCGAGCGGAAGATCGTCGTGCCGGAACGCCGCCTCGCGCTCCGGGATATGCCCCTCGCGAAGGCCGTGGCCTCATCCGTAGAACCATATTTCCGGGGCCTCTCCGGTCGACCCTCAGACGCGGAAGCGTTCCTCCGGGGGGCGGGCTACGATCCGCAGGCGAACCTGCGGACGATGGACGCCGCGACGCGTCGGAGGCTGACCTCCGTCCTCGCGGCGCGGCTCGTCGAGCAAGGCGCCGCCCCCGAGGCCCTTGATAGCCTCGTGGAAGATCGCTACTGGATCGAACCGGACCAGATGTATGCGCAGGACCTTGAGGCATACGTGAACGGCTGCGACCGGCTCGGCCAGGAGGGGCTTGGGATGGCTGTCTGCCTCGGGGACCGTGAGGCCCTGAGCAAGGCCGAGGGTCTGCTGGAGCAGTACACATCCCGACTCCTCGGCTATCTCGTCTCCCTGGAGTCGCAGGGCCTGTTCCCGAAGAAGCACATCCAGTTCTTCTACTGCGACGACGCCAGCCTGGCCGGGTCCGTTTCGGGCACGGGCATGCAGTTCTTCTTCGATCAGTCGAAGCCCGTGCTCGGGCTGTCCGTGATGGACGGGCAGACGAAGGTGTCCGCGCGCGGTACGCGGGACCAGATTGCGCGGAGCCTTGATCTCGCCGTGGCATTGCGGGAGGCCGCGATAGCGGCGGGCGGGAACGGCGGCGGCCACAACATCGCGTCGGGAGCGACGATCCCGAAGGGCAAGGAGGATCGATTCCTCGCTCAAGTCGATGAGATTGTCGGGCAGCAGCTGGGGTCGACGAAGGCTCAATAGGTGTCGAGCAGGCGGCTCACTTCGCGAGACTCGAGGTCCGTCTTCAGGGTCGGCGATTCAAGGACCTTCACGTTCCGCTCGAGCAGGGCGAGCTCCTTTTCCTCGAGCGTGTCCGGACTCACGGGTAGGAGGATGATCGCCCGGCGCTGCATCACGAACTCGTTCACGTGCTCGACGAACATGAGCGTCTGCAGGAACCCGTTGTTGATGATCAGGAACTCGAGGCCGTCCAGGAGGACCGCGCCCTCCCCGTTGTTGTCCTCGATGAACTTCTGGATGACCTTCGCGAGCGTGCCGATAGCCGTGGGGTTATGAAAGTCCTCGCCCGGGGTGTGGGAGAGCCAGATGACCCGCACGTCCGCGAGCCCGCGTTCCCGGCGCACCCGCTCGGGGTACTGGCGGGTGATGCAGAGCCCTGGGAGCCGCTGCCCCAGGAGAATATCGAAGAGGCGGAAGCTCAATTCGGGCTTCTTTTCCTTCACTAGGTAGCAGACGCCCTTCTCCATTTCGATCGGCATTCCGCTGCGAAGCGTCTCAGCCTCCGCGCCCATCTCGCCTTCCTGCGGTTGCACCCATCCCATCTGTTTCTCCATAGCCGTCAACGTCTCTTTAAACCTCGTTCCAGATTATCAGAGAGGACCTTCGCGGGAATTTCCGGGAGGGAAATGAGCGTTGTCTTGCCGACGACGCCTTCGCCGCTCAGCTTCGTGTCGATGAGGCCGAGGGCGTCGAGATCCCCGACGTACTTCCAGAACTGGGTGTGCGCCCGCGGCTTCTCGGCGTACTCTTCGCACACGATCGCGTACGCCTCTTCCGCATCCCCCATCGTGATGTACGCTTTCTTCCGGCTCTTCCGGGAAATCGCGAGGAGGACGAGCCTCTTCGGCGTGTCGAGCTGCGCGAGACGCTCTTGGACATCCGTCGGATGGACATGCGCCTTCGCGCCGCGCACATGTTCCGGCATGATTTCATTGGCGGATTCCTCGTCCGCGAGCTGGCCCGCCTTTTCGAGCAGCTCGATCGCGTACCGCGCGTCCCCGAACTCCGTTGCGATGTCCGCGATCATCTCGACGAGGTCTCCGTCCAGGGTCCCGGGATGGAGGGCCAGCTGGACCCGGTCGACGAGGATGTCCTTCAGTTCCTTGCGGTCGTACCGGGGGAACTCGACGACGTTCGAGCGGCGGAACGTGCTCAGCGCGGCAGCGTCCATGTACTCCAACGCGTTCGACCGCTGGGAGATGAGGATCATCGAGATGTTGCCCTTCGCTGCGGTGCTCTCCTCGGCAATCCGGGCGAAGGAGTAGATCAGATTCGCACCGCTCTTCTTGAGGAGGGCGTCCACCTCGTCGAGGATCACGATGAATTGGAGCTTGTGCTTCTCGAGATGGCGGCGGAGGCTCTCGAGCTTCTCGGCGATCGAGAACCCGCGGTCAGGAAAATGCGAATCGAACTTGCGCACGAGGGCGAGCAGGACCGCATCGTCGCCCATCCGCTGCCTGCAGTTGACGAGATAGAAATCCACCGCACGGTCGTGTTCCGCGGCGTACTTCTTGAAGTCCGCGCAGAAGCGCTTCGCCGTGTGGGTCTTCCCCGTCCCGACCGGCCCGTACAGGAACGCGTTGCTCGATGCGCCCGCCTCGACGATCGGCCGGAGGTAGCTGAAGAGCCGCTGCATCTGCTTTTCGCGGTGGATCATTCGGTCCGGGACGTGGTCGAAGGAGAGCTTCCCTTGGTCCTTGAAGACCGATGGCCCGGCCCGGAACGACACGGACGACGCCAACGCACGGGCACTCGATTAAGCTTTGGTCTGAGAGACCCGAAAGGCCATGAGCGGACTCACGCATGAGGACCCATGGCGGGCCGTTTCTTCTGCTTCGCCTGCGGGCGCGATCACCGCATCGGCTCGGCAATCGCGAAGGACCACAAGCGATACAGCATCGAGGGCGGCCATGAGTCCGGGGGAATCTTCACGGACCTCCGGGAATTCTACCTCCAGACGAAAGGGATTCGGACAGCCCTCCGGATCCTCGGCTTCGCGGATGTCCGCATCGAGCCCCCGCGGTTCGGCCGCGGGTGGCCCTCCAGCGACGCGATCGAGCGGGCGTTCCGCGCAAGGGCGAAGCGAACACACCCGGACGCGAGCGGAGACCCGCACGAATTCCGGAAGGTGCAATGGGCGATCGAGGTTCTCCGGCGGTATCGGCCGAAGGGCGCGTAACCCGGCCGGTTTCGTAACGTTTATCGCAACGGGACGGCTTTGATTCCGGCGGAGGTTTGTCCGGACGCCTCGGGACCCACGGGAGACGCTCGCCTTCCTTTCGGACGATCAGCTTCGGGACATCGCCGCGAGCCGATCCATCGATCCCGTATTGTATCCCGAGCGTGCGCACCTGATCGACGCGCTGGCGTCCCTTCCCGACATCCCGTCGCTGCTGGCAGACATCGACCGTCGGCGCGTCGAGTCGCGGCTCGAGAGGCTGCGGCCCCGCCAGCTCCGCGAAATCGGCGAACGACATCGGGTGAGTCTCTATGGCCTCAAGAAGAAGTCCGATCTGGTCGAGGCCCTCGCCGCGGCCCCCTCGTCCCCGGAGATCTTGATGGAACTCGAGGCGAAGGTCGCGCCCCCGAAGGAATCCGCGTTCCTGTTCGGCAGGGAATCGAGCATTGACTTTGATCGAGTGGAAGACCTCCTCGACCAGGCCAGGAAGCGCTTTGAGGAACGCCGGTTCCAGGCGGCCCTCGCGGCGGCCCAGGAAGCGTCTCGTGTCGCGGAGCGCACAACCCTCCAGCTCCGCCGCGCATCCTGGTCGTACGCGATCCTTGCGGCCCAGAGGCTCCTCGAACCCTGTGACGCGGAGGACCCCGCCGCACGCCGCGCCAGGGAGATGCTCGACGGTGCTCGCGACACGTTCCTCGAGGGGCGGATGGAAGACGAGTCCGTCCTGTCGGAGCTCGTCCGCGCCGCAGAGCTGGCCCACGGGCGGGAGGCGGAGCGGATTCGGGAGGCCCTCGCGGACACACGCGACGCGATCCGGGAGGCCGCGAACCTCGGTGCGTCCGTCGCCATGGCGGAAGACGCATGGCGTCGCGGGGCGGACACCCTGGATCGCGGACAGCTCGCGGCCGCGCGGGAACGCCTGTCCGATGCCGTGACGCACGCGGGCGAGGCCCGTACCCGGCGGATTCGGGAGGTCGAGGAATCCCTCGAGTCCGTCGCGGACCACATCACCCTTGCGCGGAACGTAGGCGCGGACCCTTCAGAGGCGGAGGAACTCCTGGGGAAGGCGCGGGAGGCTTCGGGTCGCGGGGAGTACGCGACCGCAGGCGACTTCCTCAAGCGGGCCGAACGGCTCGCGATGAAGGCCCAACAGCGGCAGATTGATCGCGCGATGCAGCTCCGCCAAAGTCAGACGGAGAGGGCCTTGGCGATCATCGCCGCGTGCGAACCCGTGCTCAAGGAAGCCGAATCGTACGACTTGAGCGCCGCCGAGGTGCGCACCCTGTTGCGGCAGGCGCGCGACGTCGTAATGAAAGGCGATTACCTTGCCGGAGTGACGCTCGCGCGAAATGCGGAGGAGGCGGCGCGTCGCCTGGGCGCGCAGATTGCGGAGGAGCGACGCCGACGGGGAATCGAGAAGCCCTCCTCGGGCCTGTGCGGCGTCTGTCGATCAGGCCGCCTCGTCTTCGAGGACGATGGATGGGGCCGCTGCCTGGATTGCGGGAACGGCTTCCGATGGCGCGGCCCCCTCGGCGTGTGGGAGCGGCTCAAAGGGCTCCTTGGTGGGTAGCCTCGCCCGCGTGGCGGAAGAAGCCGCGCAGGACGTCCTGGCGCGTGAGGATCCCGACGAGCCGGTCTCCCTCGATTACGGGGACGCGGTGTATGCGGTGCTCGACCATCACGCGGATTGCGGCCTCGACGGGGTCATCCGGGGCCACGGCGTGGACGTCCTTCGTCATCACGTCCCGGACGAGCTTGCTCTCCACTTCCTTGAACGCGGACAGGGCCTCGCGCTCCTTGATTACCTCGACGAACGAGATCCCGAACGTGATCTCCGGCGGCATGAGCATTCGGAGCTCCTTGCTCTGCGTCTTGAGGGCCTCAAGGATGTTCACCTCGCTGAGCATGCCGATCACCCGGCCGGAATCGTCGACCACGGGACAGCCGCCCACGCTCTCCTCCGCCAACGTGATCGCTGCCTCCCGAACGGTCGTCGTGGGCTTGAGGGTCACCGGCTCCGTCGACATGACATCCCGAACGCGCATAACCCACTTCGCCGCGACCGGACGCTATGACGCGGATTCCATATCCTTTTATTGAATTCCCGGGATTCCGCGGCGATGGCCAAGCGGGACCTCCTCCGCCGCAAGGTCGAGGATATCGACCTCGATGAGGTCCGCGATGCGGCATCGCTCGTCGAGGCGATGGGCCGCGGCGGCGGATTCACAGCGAAGAAGATTGCCGACGGCGTCTCGATTCTGCGGACGATGTTCCGGCGGCGGGGCTGCACCACGTTCCTTTCGTTTCCCGCGGCCCTCATGGCCACGGGAGTCCGCGGCGTGCTGCGCGGCCTTGTCGAACGCAAACTCGTCGATGTCGTCATCACGACATGCGGCACGGCGGACCACGACCTCGCGCGCGTGTGGCGGTCGTACTACCACGGGGACTTCGACATGGACGATGTCGCCTTACACCGCCTCGGCGTGAACCGCCTCGGCAACGTGCTCGTGCCGAACGAATCGTATGGCGTCATCCTGGAGAAGAAGCTCCAACCGATGCTCCGCGACATGTGGACATCGGGTAAGCGGTCCCTGTCGACGAAAGAATTGCTATGGGAATTCGGCCGACGGACGGGCAGCCGGGAATCCTTGCTCTGGTGGGCCTGGAAGAACCGCATCCCCGTGTACGTGCCCGCGATCTTCGACGGAGCCGTCGGATACCAGCTCTGGTCCTTCTGGCAAGACCATAAGTCCTTCGCGATCGACCAGTTCCGGGACGAGGCGGAACTCGCGGACCTCGTGTTCGATGCGAAGGAGACGGCCGCCCTCATGATCGGCGGCGGAGTCTCGAAACACCACACAATCTGGTGGAATCAGTTCCGAGGCGGGCTCGACTACGCTGTGTACATCACCACAGCGCCGGAGTGGGACGGGAGCCTGAGTGGCGCCCGCGTCCGCGAAGGGATTTCGTGGGGAAAGGTGAAGGAGACCGCGAGCCAGGTGACAATCGAGGGCGATGCGTCCGCGCTCTTGCCCGTCATGGTCGCCGCAGCCCTGACGCACACGAGAGGACGCGGAGCCGCTCGGTCGGCTCACTTGACGATGAAGTAGCCGGCTGCCTTCTCCCGGGCCTTCCGTTTCACGTATCCTTTCGACTGCAATTCCTGGAGGGCCTGGAGGACGAAGTTCTTCGAAAGCTTGGACATCTTCGTGATGGCTTCCGCATCGCGCATCTTGTCCTCCGCGATGATGCCGGCGGATTTCATCGCGTCATAGACTTTCGTGGCCCGATCGGAGACGTCGTCCGGCATGCGCGCACCTCCGTGCGCGGGCGGAGA
>CAMTUI010000042.1:0-20092 GCA_947084985.1 Methanobacteriota archaeon
CTCTTTCCCTACACGACGCTCTTCCGATCTCGCAGAGAAGAAGAGGTCGACTCCCTTCACACGCATGCGCGAGGGGGTCGATGCGTGGGCTACCGTAACGGCGATGTTCTCCTTCGGCATATCGGCCGGAGTCCAGAACGCGGAATCGTATCCCGTCGGCACGTGGAAGGCTCGTCCGGGATGTCCGAACGCCCGCGAGGCCTCGTCCGCGAGGCTCGGGTCGACGAACAGGAGTGCGTCGGCCACGGCCCACACGCGTCGCGTCACGAGCCGCATCCGTCGTTTGCGCAGGTTCCCATAATCCGCCTCCGGCACGTTCGCGAATTCGTATCCGCCGACCACGCACGCGAGTTTCCGGGCGGCGAGCGAGGCCGCAAACGCATGGTAGGAAATGTGCCAGCAGTAGACGAGGTCCGACGAGCGGCTGGCTCGGAGCAGTTTGGGGAGGTTCCTGCCTCTCCAGGCGAGAGACCGGACGTCATGGCCGAGGCCGCGGAGCAGGTCGAGATCCACCTGTTGGAACGGAGGAAGTTTCGCGGTTCCGTCCCGTAGTGTGAACTCTGTCCCGACGAAGAGGATCCTCACGGTAGTACCTTCCATCGCCTCGGCGGCCTTATAATTTTTACGTGAGGAGGTCGCTCGCGTCGGGGACGATGCCTGTCCGGGGCATCACGCTCCGGGAGCCCCGCGTTCTCGAAGGATTTCCGCCTATGCTGAGGTGAGGGAGACTCCTCTGCGGATCGAGTGCTCGAGGTCCTCATAGAGTGCGAGGAGTTTCCTTGCTTCGTTGGCCCAGTTGTACTCACGGATCGCCGCCAGGAGCCCGTTTCGGCCGAGGCGCTCCGCGAACGAGGGATCGTCCCGTAGCCGCTCGACCGCCCTCCGGAATCCGTCCGGCGAATAGGTGACGGACAGGCCGCACGCTTCGCGGTCCACGAGACGCGCCCCCGGGAGCCCTTCCGTGTTGATCGACGGACGCCCCGTGACCATCGCCTCGAAGATCTTGTTCGACAGGGCGACCTGGTAGCTCTGATGGCGAGGGTCGAGCATCGCCATTACGGCATGGGACTGGAGCGTGCGTGGGAGGACCTCGTCGGCCGGCACCGGACCGAGAAACTCGGTGTTGGGATGCTCGGCACACTTCGCCTTTACGACGGGGGTGAGACGTTTCGTGCCGCCGACCACGAGGCGGGTCTCCGGCATCCCGCCGATCACCTCGATCCCTTCGAGGACGAAACGACTCGGATGGAGGTCTCCAATGTAGAGGACCGTGAAGGGCGGTCCGGGCGGGGGCACATACGCCTCGGTCACGAGGTTCATGCAGTTCCGGACCACGACGGCGTCCTTCTCGGAGATTCGGTCGACGTATTCCTTTACCTCCTGGGTCACCGCGATGACTCGATCCGCGTGCGGGGCGAGCCTTCTCTCCAAGCGGAACGCGGCGTCGGCGACGACGCGGGGCACGTCGTCCTTGATCATGTACCTGAAGATCTCGTGGCAGTCGTAGACAAGGGGCTTGCCGAAGACCCGCTTCAAGCGGACGCCGATCGGCAGCGTATCGAGGTCGTGACAGTGGACCACGTCGAAGGGCAGCCCGCGTGCGTATCGCGTAGCGCGGCGCCACCAGATTGGATTTCGCAACACGTCCGACGCGAGCGCTCGCAGGAAGCCCTCCGTGCAGATCCGGTGGATCGAGAGGCCCTGGTGGTCCGACCTCCGGGGCATTCGGCCCGTCCGATCCCATGCGAGGATGGAGACCTCGTGGCCCGCATGCCGGAGGCTTCCGGCCTCTCGAAGGACGCGGGAATCGTGGATGGGCTCTTTCGCCAGGACCATGAGGATGCGCACGGCCTCACCCGACAGTCTCGGCGACAATCCCTGCGATCCGCTTCCCCGTCGTCCCGTCGCCGTACGGATTCGTCCACTTCCGCGGCGCGTCGAGCTGCCGCCGGACCGCGGCGGCGACCCGCTCCGGTTCCGTCCCCGCGAGGACGTTCGCCCCGATCGCCAAGGTCTCCGGCCGTTCTGTGTTCTCGCGGAGGGTGACGCACGGCACCCGGAAGTAGCAGCTCTCCTCCTGCAGGCCGCCGGAGTCCGTCATCACCAGGGCCGCGTTCTTCTCCAGGACCAGCAGATCCAGATAGCCCGTTGGCTCGATGCGCCGCAACGCTTCGATGGCCGACGCCCGTTTCTCGAGCCCGAACCGCCGCAGGTTCTTCGCGGTCCGCGGATGAATGGGGAACATGATCGGAAGGTCGGCCTTCGCGGCCGCGGCCTCGAAGGCATCCAGGGCCCGGGAGAGCCGCTCGGGACGGTCGACGTTCTCCTGTCGATGGAACGTCAGGAGGAGGTACCTGGCGCGGGTGAGCCCGAGGTCCCTGAGGATTCTCGAACGGTCCTCCGCGACCTCGACGTTCTCCCGAAGGGCGTCGATCACGCTGTTCCCGACGACATGGACGCCTTCCGTCACGTTTTCCCGTCGGAGGTTCTCCCGCGCGGTCTCCGTCGGAGCGAAGAGGAGCTGGGAGAGCTGGTCCGCGAGGATCCGATTGATTTCCTCCGGCATCGTCCGATCGAAGGACCGGATTCCCGCCTCGACGTGCGCAAGGCGGCGACCGAGCTTGTTCGACAACAACGCACCCGCGACGGTCGTGTTCGTGTCCCCGTGGACGATCACGAGGTCCGAGTCCTTCGCGACCGGGGCCACCTGTCGCATCGTATTCGCGACCTGGAGATGGGGCGGCTGATCCTTCAGCTCGAACCGATGGTCCGGCTCCCGGAGCCGCATGTCCCGGAAGAAGATCTGGTCCATCTGCATGTCGTAGTGTTGGCCGGAATGGACGAGCACATGGTCTTGGTCCAGGGAATCCAGCGCCTTGACCACCGGCGCCATCTTGATGATTTCCGGGCGGGTCCCGATAATCGTGACGATGCGGCCCATGGGCACAACGGCGCGCGTATCCGGGGGCAGGTACTAAAGTTGTCTCACCGGCCTTCTCGACCTGGCCGTGCGTCGGATTGCGTCGCCGGATAGCGGTCCGTGAGGACCCGGTATTGCAGGTCCGCGGCGAGTCGCACCCCTCGTTGGACGGCGCGGTGGAGGCGGACGAGAGCGCGTTCGACCGCATGGAGTTCTAGGGGTGGCCATCGCCCATCGATTGACTGCACCCACGCGAGGCACACGCCGACATGGGAGCCGCAGACGATCCGTTCGATTCCCGTGGGAACGAGCGGGTCGGAGGGTAGCTTCGTGAGTTCACCGAGAGACCGCGCAATCGCGACCCACTCTGGGCGCGAGAGGCCGAGACGTGCGAGGGGATCCAGGGCCAGGTCGAACGTCAGGAGGACCCGTTCCCGCGCAACGCGGTAGAGATCCTGCAGGCTCGCCCCCAAGTCGGGCGGCAGGTGCTCCAGGACCGAGACGCAGGTCACGATGTCGAAGGAACGATCGCGGAACGGGAGCCGGGGCAAGCCGGCTCCGACCAGGCGGATGCCCTCGGCCCGGAATTCAGGGAACGGCTGTGGATCGACCGCGACGACTCTCGCCCCTCTCCGCGCGAGTAGAATTGGCAGCGGAGAGTATCCCGGGCCGACGTCGAGGACCGTCTTGCCTTCGAGGGGACCGATGTTCTCCAGGACCCACGGGTACTCGACGCGTCGAGACCAGGCCTGAGAGCTGTAGATCCGGGGCTCTTGGATATACGGCCGGTCGATCGCCCGGTCGATCTCCTCGAGTTCGGGGATCGGTTCGAGGTGGCGCACATCCTCCAGGGCCGCCACCCGGAACCCATGCGGGGGTGCCTCTCGCGCCGGCGGAGTCGACACAGAGCGTTCTCCTGATGTCCGAGATCGGATCTCGGGTCCGTGCACGGATCGCTTCCTCATCTAGCTTGCTTTCCGCGGCGCTCCGTCCGAAAGAAATATCCAGCGGCACGGTCCTCCCCGAGCGTCGGGCGGTTTCCATGGGCGCCGAGGACCCGTTGGGCTTCATGGGTCCTATGAGCCCGTGGGCCACGGGGGGCATCGCCGTCCACCTCGCCGAGCTCGTGAGGGTCGTAGCTCGGAGCCGCCCGGTCCGTGTCGTGACACCGGGGCCTCGCCGGGCTCGGATTCGGGAGGGCCGCGCGGAGATCCGTGTCGTTCGGCAATTCCCCGTCACCCCGCTTCCTCCCTTCGAATTCCTGCCCGAGTTCCAGGCCTCCCTCGGCTTCCTGCGCGGGGCGGCCATCCTCCACGCCCACGACCCGCGCCTCACCCTCGTCACGAAGTTCGCGCGCAAGCCGATGGTCACGACCTTCCATGGGTACTTGACCCGAGAGGCGATCGTGAATACGCGAACCCGACCCGGTCGTCCTCTCCATGAAATCTACGATTGGATCGTCCGGACGGCCGTCGACGCGTCCGACGGGATCATCGCGGTCGATCATCGAATCGCGGAATGGCTCCGGGCGGAATACGCCGCGCGTGCGGTCGAGGTGATCCCGAACGGCGTGGACACGGGCCGCTTCCGGCCCGGCTCCGAGGGAGGGCAATTCCGACGCGAGATGGGGATTCCCGAGACGGTGCCGCTCGTCCTCGCCGCGAAGCATTTCGTTCCGAAGAACGGGCTGGACATCCTCATCCGGGCGATGCCGCGGGTCCGCGCGCAGATTCCGGACGCGGTGCTCCTCCTTGCAGGTCACGGCGAACTTGAGCCCCGAATTCGGCGCACGGTCGAGGAGCTCGGGATGACCGCCTATGTCAAGATGCCCGGGCAGCTCCCCCACGACCGAATGCCTGCGGCCCTCGCCGCGGCCGATGTGTGCGCGGTCCCATCGGTCTCCCTTGCCGGCGTCGAAGAGGCCACAAGCATCCTCGCGTTGGAGGCGATGGCTTCCGGAAAGGCGGTGGTTGCGTCGGACATCGGCGGCCTCCGGGAAATCATCGTCGATGGTTCGACGGGCATCCTAGTTCGACCCGGGGACCCGGGGGTCCTCGGCGCCTCGATTGCCGCAATCCTGTTGGACGATGCGCGACGCCGAGAGATTGGCTCGCGGGCGCGTGCCTACGTGGAGGCCCACCACACGTGGGAGTCCGTCGCTCGGAAGGTGCTTGACGTGTACGAACGCGCCGCGGAAGGAAGCCGCCGATCGGACTGACGCGTCGGGAGGCGTCGCCTTCCGTCCTTCGAAAACCTCCCGGCGCAACCCGAAACCCAGATATCGCGCCGGGCGTTACGCCGCGCCATTGCTGATATCGGTCGTCACGACAGTCCGCAATGAAGCTCGCAACATCTCCCATCTCCTGGACAGCCTCGTGATCCAGGAACCGCCGATCGAGATCATTGTCGTCGACGCACACAGCGAGGATGCGACCCGGGACATTGTCCGCCGCTATGAGAACCGCTACGGCTTCGTCCATCTGTACATCCGTGGCGGGACGCGGGGCGCCGGCCGCAACTTCGGCATTCAGATGGCGAAAGGCGAGGCGATCGCGTTCATCGATGGCGATGGGATCGCGAACCCGTTCTGGATCAAGGAACTCCGCGAGGGACTGAAGGACCACGACATCGCGGCCGGACGTACGCTGCATATCGGATATCGTCCGTTCGAGGAGCTCGAGCGGGTCGAGCTGATCGTGGAAGGCACCGACGTCACGTATCCCGCGTCGAACATCGCGTATCGGAAGGACGTCTTGCTGAAAATCGGCGGCTTTGACGAATGGTTCGTCACGGCGGAGGACATCGACCTAAACATCCGGGCGGTCCGCGCGAGCCACTCCATCGCATTTCGCGCCGGGGCGATCGTATATCATCGGACCCGTGGTTCGGTTTTCGACTTCCTCCGCCAAGCCCTCTGGAACGGCGCGGGCCGGAAGCAGCTCACCCTGAAGCATGGCGCCCTTTGGAGCCACTACCGACCGGGCGCGATGCTCCGCCAGAAGACGAATTTCTGGTCTCTCCTGCGGCTGAGCGCCGCCCTTCTCGGTTACGTCGGATACAAACTCTTCGGCGAGCCGCTCCCCTCGTGACGCCGCCGCTCGAAAGCCTTATGCGAAAACGCCAGCATGGCGCGCCAATGCCCGAGGTCTCCGTGATCATCCCGACGATGAACGAGGAGGCCTCGATCGGCACGGTGCTCGACGAGGTCTCCGCGGCCCTCGCCTCATGGGATGTCGAGCTCCTGACTGTCGACACCGCATCGCGGGACCGGACGAACGAGCTCGCGCGGTCGAAGGGCGCCCGGGTGCTGTCGGAACCTCGCCGAGGCTACGGCCGGGCGTACAAGACGGGGTTCGCGGAGGCGCGCGGCACGTACATCGCGACCCTCGACGCGGACCTGACGTATCCCGCGGACCGCCTCCCGGACTTCCTCCGCGCCTTGCGAGAGGACCGGGCGGATTTCGTGTCCGGGGACCGGCTGACCCGCCTCCAGGCAGACGCGATGTCCGGGATGCACCGGGTCGGCAACGAGATCCTGAACGCCGCGTTCCGCACGTTGTACGGCCTCCCGATCCGAGATTCCCAGTCAGGGATGTGGGCATTCCGACGGGACATCCTCGCGCGCCTCCGCCTCGTCCACGATGGCATGGCCTTTTCGGAGGAGCTCAAGCTCGAGGTCGTCCGTTGCGGCTTCCGCCTCCTCGAGATCCCGATTGACTACCGCCCACGGATCGGGGAGAAGAAGATCCGGAGCGTGAGCGACGCGACGCAGAACCTCGTGTGGCTCGTGCGGAAGCGATTCGGCTGGATCCCCGGGACGGGGTGATCACTCCTCGAGGACCTCGCGGAGCTTCTCCCATTCCCGCAGGAAGCGTCGGGGATCGAAGCCTCCGTCGACGTAGCGATTCATCGCCTTGTGGAACCCCGGGTCGAAGTCCGCACACAGGAGCTCGGAGGCCTCCCAGTGCTCCATCGACTTCCAGGGCCACGCGCCTTCGAGGTCCAGGAAGTGTGGCCCCCGGTCCTCCCATCCGACGCGGATGCTGCCGAACTCGATCGCGAGTTCGTACACAATACGACCGATCAGGATCGACTCCTCGGAGGGCATCGCGAGATCGTCGCCCTTCCGCAGGCGGCGCGGGTGCTGGACGCGGATCGCCGTGAGGCCTTCCGCGGCCGCGAGGGACGCGTTCGTCTTGTCGAGCGTCAGGAAGAAGATGCCCTTGCGGAAGTCGATGCCCCGCAGGAATGCCTTGAACTGGTCGCGGATCATCGAGTCCGCGTTGATGATCGACAGGCCATCCTGGGAAAGGTGCAGCTGCTCCGGATTGGTCGGTCCGACGACGAGGACGCTGAGCCCCTGGAAGCCCTCCGTCCGCTTGAGGGTCGTGATCTCCTGCAGGGCCCGGTACCCGCGGCGGCCCGCGTGCGAGAGGCGACTCCCCTTGCGCATGTTCGCCGCGTTCTCGAGCTCCTTCATCACGACGCCCGGAATCACCAGGAGGATCCAGTTCACGCTCTCCCGGTACGGCCGAGGATGGATGCGGGAGAACTCATCGAGGAGGTGCTCCCCGAGGATGCACGCATACAGGACGTTCGTGTCGACGCCCACGATGATGTCCTCGTACTCCGCGAGCCGACGCGCGATCGCGCTGAGCCCGATCGGCTCGACGAAGCCCGCGCAGAGGAGAGAGGAGTTCAGCCAATCGAGGTAGTCCGGATTGCTCTCGAGGACCCGGATGCGGTATTCCGTCGGCGAGCCGACGATGTCCACGATCGGGAACTCTTCCTTCGATCCGGGGCCGAGGGACTTGACGGTCAGCCGCTCGACGTGGCCCTTGATCGCACCGAGGGCGAGCTGCAACGCCGGGAACTGCGCGATCTGGCCCTTCTCGAGCAGATCCCGGAACCCCACCCTAGTCCCCCAGGAGGCGGTCCACCATCCATTTCGCGTCGAAGCGGCGGATGTCCGCGTACGACTGCCCGAGGTTCACGAACACGACGGGCTTGCCGATCGTCTTCGCCATCGACAGCGCGGCCCCGCCCTTCGCGTCCGCGTCGAGCTTCGTGAGGACGATGCCATCCAGGCTGACGGCCTCGTGGAACTGCTTCGCCTGCTCGAGGGCGTCGTTCCCCGCGAGCGCGTCTCCGATGTACAGGATGAGGTTCGGGTTCGCGACGCGCTTGATCTTCTTCATCTGGTCCATCAGGTTCTGGTTCGTCTGCATCCGTCCGGCCGTGTCGATCAGGACGACGTCCCGCCCGCGCGCCCGCGCGTGCTCGACCGCGTCGAAGGCCACGGCCGCGGGGTCCGCGCCGGCCTTGTGCTTGATCAGCCGGAAGCCCACGGCCTCGGCGTGCTTCTCGAGCTGCTCGATCGCCCCCGCGCGGAACGTGTCCGCCGCCGCGACGACGCACGTGTAGCCCTTCTTCTGGATGTGGAACGCGAGCTTCGCGATCGTCGTCGTCTTGCCCGTGCCATTCACACCGACGAACATAACGACGAAGGGCCTCGGGCTCTTCTCGAGCTGCCCGAAGAAGTCGAGGGGCGGCACCTCGAGGACCTTCAGGATCGCGTCGCGGAGGGCCGCCTCGACGCCCTGTTCCAGAGTCACGTCCCTTGAGATCCGCTTCCCCTTCAGGTCGTCCGCGAGGCGGTCCACGATCTCCTTGGCCACCGGGAACGCGACGTCCGATTCGAGCAGGGCGATCTCGAGGTCGTACAGGATCGCCTCGAGCTTGTCCTCCTTGATCTTCCGCCCGCTCTCCCCGACCGCGGCGGACGAGACCTCGGCGTCCGCTTTCTCCTTCCAGCCGGCGAGCCTCTCCCGCAATCCCTTGAACATCTAGCTCCGCTCGCGCGCGCCCGGCTGGACCTGCAGCTGCTCGTACATGTCCTGGACCATGGCCCCCTGGGCCTCTGCCCGGCGCTGCAGCTCGCCGAGCCTCTGGCCGATCGCGTTCGCCGCCTCGGAGATCGACTTGATGCGCGCGTCGAGCCGCTCGAGCTGCTTCTCGATGTCATCGTACGCGAGGAGGTCCGACCCGATCGAAACGAAGGCCTTGTTGACGTCCTTCGAGGCGACGACGAGGAACGAATTGGCCCCGACGGGCACGAGGATCTCCGCGTCCTTGCCCGCCTGCTGATAGCGCGTCAGGGTCTCCCGCGCGCGCATGTGCTCCTCGAGGGAGATGCGGACGATCTCCTGCTGCTGCGCGAATGCCTCCATTTGCTCGCGGTACTGGTCCAGGACCGCGAGGTTCCGCCTCAGCTCAGTTTCCGGACTGCTCACGCGCGCGCCTCCAGTCGGTGCTTGACGGCATGGTCCTCGATCTGGTCCGGCGGGACCTCCGCGATCGAGGCGATCGTGACGTACTTGCGGGCGATGCCGTGCTGACTCCCGAGGACGGAGAGGAGCGTCTCGCGAGCGGCGGCCTCGTCCGCAGCGGCGACTTCCTTCGTGAAGGCCTGCCAGTTCCGACCCATCCGGAAGCGCCCACTAATCCGAAACGCCTTCATGGAAATCGCGTGGCAAGGGGCCCGGCTACTTAAAAACTTGCTCGGGTCAGCGCGCGGGGGCGTCCGCGAGGATCCCGCGGAAGTGCTTCGCGAGGTCCTCCGCAATCTTGCGGGTGATGCCCTTGACGGCGATCAGGTCGTCGACGCTCGCACGGGCGAAGTCCTCCGCCGTCTTGAAGCCGGCGTCGAGGAGCGCCTTCGCTCGCGCCTTGCCGATCCCCTTGACCTTGTACAGCTCCTGGAAGATGTCCGCCTCGAACGCCTTAGCGGCCTCGAGCTCGAGGATGTGCCGCTGGATCCCCTCGTCCCCGGGACTCAGTTTGAGGGCCTCCGTGTACGCGCGGAGTGCGTCGTCGTCGCGGCCCATCTTCAGGAGGACGTCGCCCTGGCCGGCCCAGGCCTCTTCGTCGTTCGGGTAGAGAGTTGTCAGGCGATCGAATGCATCGAGTGCGCCTTCCATGTCCCCCTCCTCGAGGAGGATGTTCCCGCAGATCAGGAGCGCCGCGGCATTCGACGGCTGCACGCCGAGGACCAGGTCGAGGCAGTTCAGGGCCTCCTGCGGCTTGCCGCTCCGGCGGTATGCGACCGCCTTGCCGATCAGCGCGTTCACGTTGCTCGGCTCCACTTCCAGGATGTCGTCGAACAGGCTCAGGGCCTTGCCGTAATTGCCACTCGCGGAGGCAATCAGCGCGCGGCTCAGGAGACCGGGCACGTCGACGCGGACCTCCTCGATTTTCTGCCGCACGTTCGCGTTCGAGGGGTCCATCGCCGTCGCGGCCTCGTACGCCGCGAGGGCCTCCGACCGACGTCCGAGGTTCGTGAGGGCGTCCCCTTTCATCTCGAGCGCCCATGCCTCGTTCGGCCGGAGGCCCAGGATGTCGTCGACGGACTCGAGGCATTCCCGCCAGCGGCGCTCCTCCGAGAAGAGGCGCGCGAGGCCCCGCAACGCATCGAGGTTCCGCCGGTCCGTCGCCAGGGCACGGCGATAGAGATCAATCGCCTCCGTCCGGCGGCCAGCGACGGCCGAGCACTCCGCCTTGCCACGCAGCGCAGGCACGTATCCCGGGTCGAGGCGAAGGGCCTCGTCGTACACCGTCAGGGCGGCGTCGGGCGCGCCCGCGGCGACGAGGGCCGAGGCCTTCGTGGTGAAGGTCTCTGGGGTGTCCGGCACGCGGACTGCGGGCTTCGGGGCCGGTCGGTGCGGTTCCCGCTTTGGCGTCTGGATCGCCGCGACGGCCGAGGCGGGGGCAGCGGTGGGCGGAGGCGGCGGGGCAGGCGTGGCGGGTGGCGGCGGAGGCGCCTGCGCTCCGAAGTTGAAGGCCATCCGCGCCTTCGGCGCGGGCGTCGGCATGGCTTCCTCGTAGATCCGCTCGCCGGAATCGACCTCTGCGGGCGCGTACAGGGACGCGGCCTTCGTACGCTCGCGGACGGGCCTCAGACCGACGTACCAGCCGACGTGGCCCATGCCATAGAGGAGAAGGAGGAACGGAACGGATGAGAAGAGGGTCGGGACGACGCCCTTCTGAAGGGTGAACGTCAGGTACGTCGGCTCGTTCACTTGGTTTCGGAACACGAGGGACCAGTTCGCGAGGGACGCCCACATGACGGGCTCGACGTCGAGCGTCACGCGCCCCGATGCGTTGAGCCATGGGATGATCGTCTGGCTCACGTTGTTCTTCATGAGCGCGACGGACGCCCCGCCCGTCGTGACGGTCACATCGGCGGACCGCACGAACGTCAGGCCGAAGGGATCGGGGCTCGTGAACGTGACGGTCTCCGAGCCGTTCGGCTGCAGCGAGACGACCTGGGGCGGCTCCGCGAACAGGGACGCGGCGACGCCTGGCGTGATCGCGAGGAGCAGGACCGCGGCGATCGCGATCGCCGCAATCGCGGTGCGGAGGGAGCGCGTCATCGAGTACTTCGCCATGATGTACCGCTGGTTGTCGCGGGTCACGTTGTTGATCTCGAGGTTCCGGAGGTACAGACCGACAATCGTCGCGAAGAGGCCCATGATCAGCGCGACCTCGAAGAGGCCGTTAATCGGGAGGAAGATCGGCTTCAGGCTCGCGCCCTCGCCCTGCATGCGGAAGGCGATCAAGACGCATGTCAGGCCGGCGATGCCCGCGATGAGGACCTTGCGGATGCGGCGGATCCGGATCAGTCGGTCCTTACCCTGGATCCGATCGAAATACCCCGACATGGGAGACTAGGCCTCTGGGACCGTAGCGAGTCCCCTGGCTGCCAGGAAGATGGCCAGGTACTGCGGTACGTCGTTTACTCCAGGAGCCAAGTTAAACGCTTCGCTACCAATCTCCAGATTGATTTTATTCTTGAGATTCATGGAGACGCGCTCGTCCGTCCACGCCTTCGGGATGGCGTCGCGCAGCGGTCGGAAGTCGTCGACTTCGTCGCGGGTGAGAGGCACGACCTGCAGCCCCGTCTTACCGTGCAGGGACGAGGGCATGCGGATGAGCCTCTTGATGTCCGATGTCACGGGCTCGTCCGTCTCCCCGCGCTGCACGATCCCTTCGAGCGACACGCCCGCGCGCTCGTCGAGCCGCACGGGCTGAAGGTCCTTCACGAGCCGGATCAGGAGATCGCGGCTCTTGTCGGAGAGGGCCTCGATTTGTCCCTCCCGGAGACGGTCGACGCCGCGGATCACGCGGGGCTTCGTCGCTCGTGGCTTGAAGAGGTTCTCGTAAAGGTCCGCGGCCTCGGAATCCTTCACGCCCTCGAAGGATGTCAGGAACTTGATCGCCTCGTCGGACGTCATCGTCTCGAGCTTCCCGACGAGGCCATGGATTCCGCGCATGATCTTGCCCCGCCAGCCAGGCTCGTCCTGCGCCGGCGCGATGATGCGCTTCTTCACGCGGGCATGGCCTTGGAACTCCTTCAGGTCGAACGCGCTTTCGCGGAAGACCGCGTCGACGTCGAGGCCTTTGCCCGTTATCCAGTCCACGACCTCCCGCCGCTCGTGGGACCCGAGGGACCATACGCGCTCGTCGACCACGTGAATGTGGTACCCGCGGCCGCCCGAAAAGACAAGGCGCATTGCCTTCTCGTCGAACCCGAAGTCGGCCTTGAGGAACTCATCGTAGAGGTGGACGATCTTCAGGCGGACGGCCTCGAGCATCTCCGGGTACGACATCCTCGCCGCATTGGGCAGGTGGTCCGCATCGAGGTCGAAGATCAGGTCTGCGCCGAGCCAGCCCTTTTCCTCCATCGTCGGGGCATCTGGCTTCTCGTAGTACGCCGACGAATAGTACGCGTGGGCGGGCACGCGGGTCGCGAGGAAGCCGCGCAGGTCCTCCTCTTTCTGGAATCCGAGGTGCCGCTGCACGATCCCGGCGGTCCAGAACATGAAGCCGAACTCCCGTCGTCCGAAGCGATCTGGCGGGGTCGGCCTCGAGGTCTCGTAGTGGCGGCGGAAGTGCTTCCGTACGAAGTTCGTCGTCGCCTCCTTCGCGGCGTCCGGCGTGACCATCCGGTCGCGCAAGGGGACCTGCCGGTTTAAGGGTTCGCGGGAGGTGCATGAACCTGCGGTTCCTGCGCTGCGACCTCAGCCCAACGTGCAAATACCGTGGCTGCCTCGGGGCCGTCGTGACCTCCCGAGCCGTCGCATGGTCGGAGAGCGCCGCTCTCTTCGCCCTCCTGTACATCGGCATCCCGTGGACGGGGTTGCGGCTCGATGACGTGCTCGGCCTGCCGGGGCTGCCCGCATGGATCCCAGTCCCGGGGATCTCCCTGGCCGTCTTCGGAGCGATCGGCCTCGCGTGGTGCTTCACGCTCTTCGCACAGCGCGGCGGCGGCACGCCGAATCCACTCCGACCGCCCCAGCGCCTCGTGACGACCGGACCGTACGGGCTCACTCGGAACCCGATCATCCTGTTCCACGCGGCCACCCTCCTCGGCCTCTCCCTCTTCGTCGGCTCGCCGAGTGCCACGTTCATCACGGTCGTCCTCGGGGTGCCCGCGTATTTCATCGTGCTCCGCGAGGAGAAGACGCTCGAGGCGCGCTTCGGGGCAGAGTACGCCGTATACAGGGCGTCCGTGCCGCGCTGGCTCCTGCGGCCGCGGCGTCAGAGGTGAACGGTCACGTTCGCCGACGCGGTCGAGGCCGGGGTCTCGGCCCTCTGCCGGAGTTCACGCAGGTGGACGACTTGGACCGGGAGGCCGTCGAGGTTCCGGACGAGGCCGTCAACGTGGCCTTGGCCTATGACCGCCACGACATCCCCCTTCGTCTCGTGCAACCGCCGCAATCGGCCCGCCATGCGTTCGTTGCGCTCATCGACCAGGATCCGCTTCGCGGTGGGGAGCTCTCGCGCGAACTCCTCGAGGAACGCCCGCTCGTCCTGGTAGAAGCGGTCCAGCTCCTTCTCGACCCGCTCCTTGCCTGCGAAAAACCCGAGGACCGTGGAGCTGAGGAGGCGCAGCTTCTCGCGGATAGACATGCCCCTCCACACGCGGACCAAGACCTCCCGCGAATCGTCATCGATGAGGACGATCTCGCTGCCGGCCTCCTGCGCCGCCCGGGCGGCCGCGACCATTTCGTCTCCGACCTCGACCCCGTACTTCGAGGCGATGCGCATCTGGAACTGCGCGAGGAGGTCGAGGATCGAGGCGCCTCGGCTCCGGGGCGAGCGGCTCATGAGTGCCTGGTACCGGGTCGGATCGAGCTCCAACGCGACGACCCGCGGCCGGCGTTCGAGGATCGATTCGCGCACCGCCCGGCCGATGTTGAATACGTGGCCGACGCCGAGGAGGGTAATCATCCTGTTCGTATCATCGATCGGCAGGCCATAATCCTTTGCCGCTCACCCAGAACGGTAGCGATTCACGGCAACTGCTACCTACTAGGTAGCGATTTGGCGCTATTGCCACGACAAAAGCCGCACCCAGCGTAGCTTATCGGTGCGCTTCCGGTGTCAATCGTCACAATAGAGAATCGGGCCACTTTCCCTGGTTTCGGGCCGAAAACCAATTTAGGGCCGGTCCGCCATGTGGAATGCATGGCCGGGGAGGAGATCATAAACGGACTGAATGTGGCCGAGCTCCGCGAGTACATCGACCAGGTCCGCAAAGATCCGTCCGAGGCGGAACGCAACCCGAAGATTGTCGCCAAGTGGCTCGGCGGGTCCCGCGCCCAAGTCGAGCGGGAGGACGTTGTGATACACATGGGCGCGGACCAGGACCCGAGCGCGATGTGGATGTTCCTCGCCTCGCTCGCGGCGTGCGACGTGGAGGTCGTAGCGACCCATGCATCCCTGCTCGGCTTGAAGCTCGAGAGCCTCGAGGTCGAGGCGACGGGCCACTTCGACATCCGGAGGCTCCTCGGCCTCGACGGGCCCGAGCCCGGTTACGACCGGATCGCCTATACCGTCCGACTCCATGCGCCCGGGGCGACGAAGGAGCAGATCGAGCGGCTGCGGGCGATGTGCGAACGCGGCTCCCCGGTGGGCGATTCCCTCGCGCGGGCAATCCCGCTCAAACTCACAATCGAGACTCAGTAAGACGGACCCCTGCCAGAGCCATCGAACGCCGGCTCTGGTAGCCGGGAGCGATGGCCGGGCTGCTTCCATGCGCTTCCAAGCCCACCATGGGCTCGCCGCGAGTAGGACGAGATAATCTGATGCGATTGCTACATTCGGCAGACTTCCTATGTCCGGCTCGGAAGGAAATGTGCCGTTCTGATCTGGAGACGTTACTCTCTGCCACTCCTCATTCCTAGATTGGGCGTGTCTCCCGGCTTATTGGATTCCTGGGCCACCTTCACAAAAGGACGAACCAAGACCCTAGCTACGGCGACAAGGCTTCGCGACGTCTTCAGAGCAAGAGCTATCGCTGGGCTCACCGCATAGTACACCTCGACAAAACCAACGCCAGGTCGGGACTGGAAGAGGCGGTCGTCCCTCCATCTCCGCAATTGGAGGACCTCTGCCGAACTTTCGCCAAAGCAGGCCGATGCGATGAAGCATGCCCGCGATCGCCTGAGATGACCGCGAACATAGGACACCCGACCTGTCCTCCGGCTGCGCCTCCAGTGACCCCTTACATAGCCCACGAACAATCATTGGATTAGGCGTGGTCAAGCTTTTCGGTTCGCTAGTCATACGCCTCTGACCTGTGAGGGATCTAGGTGCAGTTCCGCGTCTTCATTTCTCATAGCTCAGCTAGCGTTGATCGTGAAGTGGTAGCCGCCTTTCGGAAATTCCTCACTAGACGAAAATTCGATGTCTACATGGCCGAGTTCGACTTGCAGCCGGGAAGGCGAGTCTTCGACAAGATTGAGAAGAAACTCATGGATTGCGATGCCGTCGTTGCTATCATCACTCCGAGTTCTTCCAATTCCCAATGGGTCCTTTTCGAGCTCGGAATGGCGAGCCTGTCGAGGAAACCGTTGATTCCGGTAGTTCAGCTCGGTTCTGACGTACCGAAGCCTCTTACAGGAATCGAATACGTCGCCTTTGATCCTAACGACACAAGGCCCACGCTAGAAGTGGTGGCTCGTTATCTAGGGACTCTTCGAGATAGGTGGCAGACAGTTCAGACGCTCAAAGAGCTAGCAATGGCTGGAGGGTTCCTCGCAGGTCTCAAGCTACTCGATTACCTTGAGAGACGCAAGGATGAGTCCTAGCGCGAACGCATGACGATTCGCAGTGATTGTTTCAGTCGCGACTAGGTCAGGGGAGTTCGAAGGAAATCGATCGGTCTACGCCGCTGCATACCACAGTCGTCTGGGATTGTGTGCGTGGCCACATCATGGTCGGAGTCGTCGATGCAAGCTCCACGATCATCACTTGGCATTCCTCCCCACGCCAAACTAGATCGGCATGAATGATGCGCGAGTAGCCCGCGTCTATGCCTCCGGACGCCCACTCGCGGCCGTTTACGAATAGGACAAAGGTCCCTTGGGAACTTGTAGAATGGACAGTAATGGAAAGTGATCCATATCGAGGGAAGAAAACGAACAGCGCAGCGACCAACGAGACAACTACGATGATTACGGCGAGAAGAATCGCCACCCCTTTGGGAGTCTTGAGGAAGGGCCGCTTCGCGAGCGCGTTTGATTTTTTCTGCGTAGACGATCCCCCAGTCGACGGTGCTGATTTGGACAGCGCGTTGCCTAATATCCAATCAAACGTAATAAATCTGTACTAGGTTGTTAGGCCGCACCCTGGTCTTTGAGACCTTATCTCACCACGGCAAGTAGGGATATGTCGAGATCGCTACCTGTATTGCAACAATGATAGCAAGTATTATCTATATGGATAATGTTCACTATCTTTGTGAGATTCGTCAATCGGCTGGTCGAGCTTCAAGAGCTTCAAAAGATCTTCCGAGGCTCGAAACCGTCTCTCGTGAGGGTCTACGGTCGCAGACGTCTGGGTAAGACGGAGCTCCTTAGGAAGCTCTGTCGTGAAGAACGCGGCCTGTACCTCCTGATCGACGAGGCGGATCCGCCGCAGCAACGAGAATCACTCTCGAGACAAGTGGCTACCGAGACCGGCGGCCTCTTGATTCCATATCCCTCTTGGGATGCGTTTCTCGACCACGTTCGGGAGGTCGACCGCAAGCTCGTGGTTTTGGATGAATTTCAGAGAATCCTCTCGTCCGACTCGCAAGCCGTAAGCCGTCTGCAGCATCACTGGGACTCGATACTACGCGAGACCGGGCCTTCTGTAGTGCTTTGCGGAAGTAGCGTTGGCATGATGCAACGCGTGACGGCAAAGAGGACTGCTCCCCTGTTTGGTCGTCTAGCGGCAGATCTTCGGCTTCGTCCTTTCGGGTACGCGGGCGTCCGGCTCCTGTATCCTGAAATGATAGAGGAAGACCGAATCCGGCGGTACGCCGTCTTTGGAGGAACTCCTTACTACCACGACTTCTCTGTGGACCGTAACCTTGAAGACGCTGTTCGGGGCGCGTTCCTCTCCGCTACCGCTCCCTTGATTGAGGAACCCCAGAACTTGCTCCGATTGGAACTTCAATCTCCAACGCGGTACAATTCGATTCTGTTCGAAATCGGACAAGGCACGCACGATCTTCGGAGTCTCGAGAGCAAAGTGGGAGTGAAGCGCGGCGGTCTCGGGCCGTACCTCGAGACCCTCCGCCATGAATTGGATCTCGTCCGAATGGAAGACCCCGTTTGCGGTATCAAGAAACAGGCTCGGTATGTGTTCGATGATCCGTTCTTCGCTTTCTACTATCGTTTTGTCTTTGAAAACCGCCCCCTAATCGAACTCGGACGCCCTGGTCAAGTGTGGCGACGAATTGAGAAGCAGCTGGATGAGTTCGTGGGTTTCCAGCTCGAGCGAGTTGCTAGAGAGGCTCTTGTGCTGTTGAATGGCTCAACCTACCGTGGCGTGCCCATAGAGTTCGATGAAATTGGCCGTTGGTGGAACCGGCCTGGGGAAGAGATAGACATCGTTGCTGCAGGTAAAACCGAGGTCCTAGCGGGCGAGGTCACTTGGTCTCGATCACCGATGGAACTGGAAGTCCTCCGTCGACTCGAGATGAAAGTAAAGCTCGTCGAGCGGCTACGTGGACGCCCGGTCCGGTTCGTCTTCGTGTCTCGATCGGGATTCGACGCCAAACTTGAATCGGAAGCCACGCGACGACGCGCATTGTTGTTCGACCTCCCTAGCCTCAGTCAGGTGTTCAATCGCCTTTACGCCAAACCCGAGCCGTAGCTCCATTCCGTATCTGGGCTGTCGGTAGGATCACGTTTGGAAGGTCCGAACATATCGGGACGCAACCATTGTAGCATTATGAATGAAGTCCGATGCCCCTATTCACATGCCGCGTTGTGACGGAACGCGTTCCGCAGCGTATCGGATGCCAATCTGCTTGCGCCAGGACTGGGAGTCTCGTCGTCTCGCCCGGTTCGCACCGGGAGGATAATACCCGAACTAGGGCCCTACCGGCTCCCCAAGCTCCTACCGGGAGGTTCGCTCGCGCACGACCCGGCCGTACATCCGCACGATTTCGTCCGCGCGGACACGCCCCGCGCGGACCGTGCGGTACCGCGTCCGGATGTGGTGGACGAGCGCGCGGATCTTCCCCAGATCAACGATCTCCCCGACCTCGAACTCCTCGTCGGGCGCGGCGAGGACCTCGTGGGGCACCGTGCGGTTCCCCTTGTTTACGGAGAACTTCACGCGCACCTGGTCGATCCGCTTCGCCCAGAGCGTCGACACCTCATTCGCCCGCGCGCCATCGACCCGGCGACCGCCCGCCTCGATCGCCGTGATCGTGATTCGCGTGTCCCCGAGGTCCAGCTCCTGCCCCACATCGATGTCCTCGTCCGGCGAGAACTCGAGGCTCATCCGCTCGGACCGCTCGAGCCATGAGACGATGATCGGAAGCTGGATCGGCTTCGGCTCCCTCGTGACGACGGACGAGACGCGGCCGCACTTCGTGCACTTCACGGTGCCCTCGAAGACGATCTCGTCCTTCCCGGCGATCTTGCCCCGGAGTACGCGATGCGGCATCTCGCCGCACGTCTCGCATTTCAGGACCAGGGCGCTCGGTGCCGCCATACGACGCATCGAATGCCGAGATGGGGAAAAAAGTTTGCCCTCGCGGGGCCCCGCCCGAGATCGGCGGGCGGACCGCACCTTGGTTAACATGTTAACCAACCAATGGGCGGCGTCTCTCCGGATGCGTGGTCTTCAGAGGGACCGGGTCCAGCCGCAATCGCTCCTGAGCCGACCGAACGTCCGTCGGAGCGGTTGGCCGCACTTAGGGCATCTAGCGCCCTTCACGAATTTGTCGATCCAGGCGTCGCGGGTCTCGGCGATGTCCGCGCGTTCCGCTTCCTCGAGGATCGTCCGGAGTTCCGACGTCGTCGCGAGGTCTCGGAGAGGCTCGACGGACGCGAGCTTGCGGGTCCTTCCCCCGGGCAGGGGGATGCGCATGACCGCAGGCGCAACGGCGAAGCCGAACGCGATCGCGGCGGCATGAGCCTCCCACGCGACGTTCCCGATGGCTGAGAAACTCAGGAGCAACTGGAGGAGCAGGAATCCGATGACGATGTAGATAACGGGCACCGCGGGCATCCCCGGCAGCGGGAGGAACAACGTGACTCGGTCCCTCGGGTAAAGCCGCCCGTACGCGCCGAAGATGGAGAGGATCCCCGCGGACGCACCCACGAGGAGCGCCACCACGTCCCCGTTCAGGAGGCGGAAGACTAGGGCCCCGAACACGGATCCCCCGAAAAAGAGGAGGATCCACCGGGCGCTCCCGACGCGGCCCTCGAAGACGGGGGAGATGAAGACGATCCCGAGGACGTTCAGGAAGATGTGGCTAAGGGATCCGTGGACGAAGGCGTACGTGATCCACGTCCACGGATCCGGCCAGCCGCCCGGGAAATAGAAGAGCCCGAGATCCAGGTGGATGGGCGAGAAGATGCGGAACGGGAGGGTCGATGCGACCGCCAACCCGTAGATCGCGAGGAACGCGACCGCGTACGTCAGGGAGAGAAGCGCCTTGCGCGCGAACGCGTATGCGGTCGCGAGGACGATGACCGCGATCGCCGCTAAGGAAATCGGTTCCACGGGGAACCGATGCGCCTTGCCCCCCCTTAACTCATGCGGCCCCCGCGCGAATCACACGAGCTTGTCGAGGATCCTCGCGATCCGCTCCGCCGCGTGTCC
>CAMTUI010000043.1:0-20638 GCA_947084985.1 Methanobacteriota archaeon
ACCTTTGGCTCGGTGCTGGGGTTCGGGCGGTACGATACCGCCATCATCTGGGAATGCAACAAGTACGGCGATTTTGACGCATTCCGGGCCCACAAGGACGAGACCTTTGGGCGGCTGATGGAGGAAGGGCTTGACTTCTTCCTTCCCGGCCAAGGTGAGTCGATCCTACTCCGGGAAATCGGTGACGTCATCATCACGGAACCGAAGAAAGCCAAGAAGTGAGACTCGGCCCGAGTCCGACACAATTCAGTAGCAGCTTCAGCTGCGCCTTTAATCCGTGCCGTGCATCTTTGCGAGGAGCTTGCTCGCGGTCGTCGGGCCGACGCCGCTCGCCAACCCCGAGATTGCGTTCAGCTGAGGATGATGAACTTCTCTAGGAATTCCTCCAAGCTCAGCCTCGCGGCCTTCAAAATCGCGGAGAGCGTGCCCGTCTTGATTCTCCCATGAAAAGGGACAATGACCACATGGGAAGGGTCTTGTCCGTGGACCATCTTGTAGTGCCCGCCCGACACGCCGACGATATGGAAATCCAGTTTCTCGAGCGCTCGGATGACCTTCCGGGCGTCTGCGTCCCGAGGGACCTTTGTCAAGGGTCACACCGAGACCGCGACACGCACGTCCAGCGAATGGACCGGGGGCTTGCCATCAAAGTATGCGAGGATAGCATCTTTGACGTTCGCGAGCGTATCGTCGAGGCCTTTGCCCTGGGTGACGAGTCCCGGCATGTCCGGTGACGTAGCGACGTACCAGTCGCCTGGAGAGTCCTCGGCCGGTTCGACGACGATGCGGAAGACCTTCTTGCGGCCGCCCATGGGCACGTGTGCAATCCGAGGCCGGTCTCTTAAACCTGCCGAGGTCGTCTCTGGTTTCATGGAAAAGGACTCGGATTCCGGCCACTTAAGGAGACCCAAGAGAGCTCACCGAAAGTACTCGCGCGGCTGCAGGTAGGGGGACCGTCAATACATCTTCGGCTTCGCCTGCGTGTCGTTCCAGTACGGCCTCGTCGTGATGTACTTCAGCTTCGCTTCGAAGAGGTCGTTGAAGAACTCCTTGTCCGTGTCCTGCATCTTCGCGAGGAGCTTCGAGGCGGTCGCCGGGCCGACGCTATAGACAGAGCTCGCGAAGACCGCTCGCCTTCCATAGACCGCTACGAGATCCGCCACCTGCTTCGCCCAGGTTAGCAGCTTCCGCTCCTCGTCGCTGAGATCGAGTTTTCGGGACCTTTTTGCGTGCGCGTCCCGCACAGTCCACGGAGACCACCCGAGGACCGTCAGGAGTCGGGAACCACATTTCGCGCACGACGGGCGGTCGGGCATCTCACCGACGCGGACCTCCTCGTGGAAGTGACCACATTCGAAGCAGAGCAGGTGGACAGGCTCCGAAGAGAGGTGGAGTCGCATCCGGTCGAGAATCTCTTCCCGCTCCGCCTCTGGGGGAGACAACTTCCTCTCGACCGCTCTCGAGCATCCGGACGAAGTTTCGACACTCGTGAAGGAGTCAAGGTAAGCGAAACGCGAAATCGCCATGAGAGGCGATTGGCCTACCTCGTCGGACTCCTTCTCGCGTTGATTGTCTCAATTGGCGGGGCCTTGACTGCGACGGGACATCTCGATGCGGTCGGGTTCGCTTTCCTCGTCGGCCCGATTGTAGGGGGACTCATCACGTTCCTCGTGGACCCGCTCTCCCCGCCATCCGATTGGTTATGAACGCGCGTTCAATTCCTTCCCGCTGAAAGCATCCGGGAGATGGTCGGCGTGCCTCAAAGAAGCCTTTGGATTGACCGCTTGAAAGAATACGCTTCAGATCGCCTGCCGAGTGGGGAGACGATTGAGGTCGTAAACCAATTCCGCCGCTGGGGCGAGTTCAACAAGCCTAACGAGAAATGGGGTTGCCCTAACCGCAACTGTAGGCGCAAGCTCTATGACCGCCTCACCCTTTGGTTGGTCGACGGTTACTTGATGGAGCATCACTTGAACTCGAGTTCCGCTCTGGCTCGGTTACGGAAGCTGGAAACTCGAGCAACGACCGTTTTTTCCTGGAGGCAAGCGGGCTTCCTTAGAGGCAGGCAAGATTGTCCTGAGATAAGGTAAAGGGCCGGGCCGATAGGCCCGGCATGAGGGGAACTCGACCACGGATCGGGAAGGCTTGCCCAAAAGGGTTCCCATCCCTCCATAGGAGCGCCCCGGTCGGGATTCGAACCTAGAAATCAGCGGGAAGCTCGAGCTTAGGAAATCGAGCGAATCGGAATATCGATATGCGAAAGAAATATAACGCCGTAATACTTCGCATGCTCGGGAGCGAGGAATCCATGGCCGCTTATGCGCATCCTGAAGTCTTAGTGGACACGAGCTGGGTGAAGGGGAACATCGGGAACGAGAACGTACGAATCGCCGAGGTCGACTACGACCCGACGTCGAACTACAACCTGGGACACATCCCGGGTTCCGTCCTGATTGACTGGAAGCGGGACATCAACGACCCCGTGACGCGGGACATCGTTTCGAAGGAGAGCCTCGAGACGCTCCTCGGCGGGCTCGGGATCTCGAACGACAAGCAGATCGTCCTGTACGGGGACTTCAACAACTGGTTCGCGGCCTTCGTGTTCTGGGTCTTCAAGTACTACGGCGTGGAGAACGTCGTCCTGATGAACGGCGGCCGGAAGAAGTGGCTCGATGAGGACCTCCCCGTGACGAAGGACGTGCCGTCCAACAAGGCAACGACCTTCAAGGCGAAGGAGCCCGACGAGAAACTCCGGGTGTACCTCGCATACGTCCGGGAGGCGTTCAAGCAGCCGGACAAGGTCCTCGTCGATGTGCGCAGCCCGAAGGAGTTCACGGGGGAGATCCTCGCTCCGCCGGAATATCCGACGGAGCACGCGCAGCGGGGCGGGCACATCCCCGGGGCGAAGAACATCCCCTGGGCCCAGGCTGTGAACGAGGACGGGACGTTCAAGACGCCGGAAGAGCTCAAGGCCCTCTACGAATCGAAGGGCGTGACCCCGGACAAGGAGGTCATCGCCTATTGCCGCATCGGGGAGCGGTCGTCCCACTCGTGGTTCGTCTTGAAGTACCTCCTCGGCTACCCGGACGTCCGGAACTACGACGGCTCCTGGACGGAGTGGGGGAACCTCATCCGGACGCCGATCGAGAAATAGACCTCTGCCGGGTGCCCTGTTGGCAGCCGCAGCCACGTCCACCAGGACCCCAGCCTATGGCCGGTACACGTCCTTCCGATGTCCGAACCGGGTGAAGACGATCTTCGACTCTTCAATCGCGTAAATGCCACGGAAGTCCCCCACCCGCAAACGCCATGCATTCGCCGCTCCGGAAAGTAGACGGAGATCGCACCCAGGCCTGCGGCGCCGGGGATCTTTCCGGAGGAGTTCAAGCGCGGCCGAGAACCGACGCCGGACAGTTGGGGGGAGCCTCCGGAAGGCCTTTTCCGCGCTACTCGTGAACTCAATCTCGTAGGCGGCCAAGATCCTGCCTCAGAGACCGAGCTCTTTCTTAATCTCGGACCAAGGCCGCCTGGGCTCCCGCTTGAGCCGTCGCAGGTGCTCCAGGAAGAATTCCTCCGGCGGGTGGGCATCGAGAAGGTCGTTGAGCAGTTCGTCATAGCTGACGCCTCCGACCTTGTAGCCTTTCAGGCGGCGCAGCGTCTCCTTGCGAACGGGAAGGGTCGTGTACTCCCGGACCTTCGACGCCATCGGATGCATGATATGCATGGATTTCATGATACTTATGGATTCGCCTCGGGGGTCGGTGAACATCATGGCGGATCGGCGAGCGGTCTTCCCACTCGTGGTGGTTCTGTCCCCTAATCGGGTGATTTGACTTGACCCTCGCTCTCGGCGGCTGTAACTTCTCGGGTGATGACCGCGTCGAGGATCGCCTTCCACCGGAACCCGTCCGGCAGGGCTACGCCGGCGGCGTCCCCCGGCGTTTGTCCATCGAGAGGCCATGAGATCCACGCACCCGAGTACCTCGTCAGCGAGGTCGAAGCCCATGTCGACGAACTTTCCGAACGGGCTGGTCTGTCACGCTCGGCTCTAGAGGAAGCCCTGCGCATCCTCCGTGGCCACATGATCGAGCACTCCGCGACGGACTACGAAGCCGAGCTGACGAAGGCCGGCAGCCTGCTGAACGACCGAGAAATGGAGGATGCACCGTACGTGGCCCTTGCCCTCGCGCTCGGAGCGGACGGCATCTGGTCACAGGACCGCGGACTCGTCTCGCAGGAGAGCTTCCATGTGTACCGCACGGTCGACCTGCTGCGAGTCGCGGAAGGGCGTCTGCCTGGATGAGGAGATCATCGCGTACCGCTGAATCGGGGGGAGGTCGTCCCACACGTGGTTCGTCCTGAAGTACCTCCTCGGCTACCCGGACGTCCGGAACTACGACGGTTCCTGGATGGAGTGGGGGAACCCCGTCCGCACGCCGACCGAGAAGTGACCGCAACTAGTCGGCCTTGCGCGAAACGCCTCTGCAGGCAGAAACTCAGTCCTCGCCTTCGAAGGCGCGCCGAATGTCCTCCACGGCCCGCCGCGGGTCTGCCGCGTCCATGATCGCGGAGACCACGGCGACGCCGGCCACGCCGTGTCGGGCGAGAATCCGGGCGCGATCCGCGGTGATGCCGCCGATCGCGAAGACGGGCAGGCGAGAGCGAGCGACTACGCCGTCGAGGATCGAAAGGGAGCGCACGGCTGCCTCGGGCTTCGTGGGGCTAGGGAAGAAGGATCCCACGGCCACATAGTCGGCCCCGGCTTTCTCAGCCGCATCTTCCTCGCCGGGATTCCCGTACACCGTGGCGCCCACGATCGCTTTCGGACCGAGAAGGGACCGAGCGACCAGGGGCGAAGGATCGTCCCGGCCCACGTGGACGCCATCCGCACCGAGGCGGATCGCCAGGGCGGGATCGTCGTTGACCAGGAACGGCACCCCATCGCGACGGCATAGCCGGCCGATTCCTCGTCCTGCTTCCGCGCGTTCCTCTGATGAGTAGGCCCCCTTGTCGCGGAACTGGACCATCGATACGCCGCCCGCGAGGGCCCCCGCCACGGTCTCGATGAGGCGCGCGACGGGTCGAAGGGGCGAAGTGACGAGGTACACACCCTCGAGCCTTCTCGATCCCCGATCACTTCCTGACACGTAGCGCCTCCATGTAGAGAGCCTCCGACTCCCTAGACCTGGCGGCCATCTCCTGACATCGACCCCCGGATACGCTCCGCGAGGGCCCCATGGGGCCTGCACAGCTTCCCGGAGGCGACCTGGGCGGCCAGCATCTCGGATTGCGTGTGAGCATCGAAGAGCCGGCAGGAGGGCTCGTCGCAAAACGATTCCTTCGCGATGTGGTACATCGCCGCGAGCAGCGCGTAGCCCTTGGCCACCTCGGTCATGCGGTCATCATCGTAGTCGAGGAACTGCCCCTCAAACGGCTCCTTCGCGGCCTCGAACGGGACCGTCCCGAGTGCGAGAGACAGCTTCGCCTTGAGCTTGTAGTATCCTTCTGGCTTCGTCGGCGCCTCCACGAGTCCGGAGGTCGAGATCAAGGAAGGGTAACTGCACACGACGGTTCGGGCGTGGTACCGCCCGTCTTCCGCGAAGGTCCCCAACAGGCGATGGACGAACGCGATGTGCAACGTCTTCAATGTGGCCTCCTCCTCCGGGAGCAGGGTCCTCAGAAGGGCGAGGTACTCGTACGCATCGTAGAGGATCGCCGGGACCCGCTTCTCCGGATCCCGGAGAAGTCTGAGTTCGAACTGGACTTCGCCGAACATGGGTTCCCTCGCCTGGAAAGGGCGCCGAATGTCCCTCACGCGCGTCGCCGCAATCCGCTTGGCCAAGCCCTCAAGGTCGTCCACACCATGATGGACAAAGAATTCATCGCGGACTTCGCAACGGAATCCGACCACCGATCCAAGGTACGCCGAGATTTCCTCAAGGCGGAGAGTGGCGGACGACGGGTCGCGGTACAGGTAGACGGTGCGCGGGAGGTCCCAGATCGCGCCCTCGTCCTTGCCCTTAGGGGACTCGGACTTTGCCTCCGTCACGGGGAAACCCACTGCGACCGAGGTATTTAGTCCCGCAGCCAAGCTCTCCGGAAACGACACGCTCCGCCGATGGCTAGAATGGCGAACGGCCGCGTCATCGACGCCGTTCGGGACGGTGATTCACTTCTTCCGGGGCTTACGACCGAGTTCTTCCAGGGCCACCTCGGCCGCCCGCTTCCCGCTCAGGAGCATCGCTCCAAAGGTCGGGCCCATCCTCGGCAGGCCAAAGGTCGAGCAGACCGCCATGCCCGAGACAATCACGCCGGGATAGGCCACGCCCGTGTGCTCCACGACCGCGTCCTCGGATTTCTCGATCCACATGCCGCCTTCGCCAATCCGCTTCGCGAGGCCGCGCTTCTCGAGGGCCTGGATCACGTACGCGTCGTGGCCTGTCGCATCGATCACGACGTCGCACTCCAGGGCGACGGGATCGACGCACGTAATCTCGTGAGGCAGGGCATGCACCGGCGTCCAGTTGATCACGACGCCCGCGACCCGGTTGTTCTCCCGGACGACGATGTCCTCGAAAGAGGTCATGTTCTGGATCTTCGCGCCCGCGTCCATCGTCGCGGCGATCAGCTTCGAGCAGGCGTGGGGCCCAGGCGTCACGTAGAGGTTCTTCGAGTATTGAGTGTACGGGCAGCCGATCTCGTCCAGATATTTCTGGGCCGGGGACCGGAGAGTCACCGTATTCATCAGGTATCCGCCGATCCAGAAGCCGCCGCCGATGTAATTGTTCCTCTCCAGCACGACGACCCTCACGCCGCTACGAGCGAGCTCCCGCGCGGCGGTGAGACCGCTCGGTCCCCCGCCCACAACGATGACTTCGGTCTCGGCGTAATCGTTCAGATCCCGCGCGAATCCGGATAGGATTGCGCGAGTGACTTCGGCTTCGCTCGCTTCTCCGAAAATCGGCATGGTCCCCTTCGCAAGGAAACGACGCAGCATATATGAGGATTCGGAATTCGCGCGGCAACGCGGACATTCTTTAACAAACGTCCGGGACGAAGATTCCCCTTGGCACGAGTAACCGGGGGCTCAGCCTGTAACAGCAATGATTGCGCGCCGCTGCACCGAGCTTCCGCTGGGCTCTCGAGCGGTCGTCCCTTTCCTGATTCGTCCTGAAGTACCTCCTCGGCTACCCGAACGTGAAGAACTACGACGGCTCCTGGACGGAATGGGGAACCTCGTCCGACGCCAATCGAGAAGTGAGGGGACCCTACGGTTTTCGGGCCGACACCACGACGCTCTCCGCGCCGAACGTCTTCGTAATCCGCTTCGTGCTCTCGGAGGACGACTTAGCGAAGTAGTCGAGGCGCTTCAGGATGCGCACGTCCTGGAACCCCGTATCACGGATCGTCCCCAGGTACTCCGGCTCGACGGCCGCGCCGCCGATGCAGTCTGCCCACAGCTGCGGGTTCAGCCCGCACACCGCGCCGACGTCCTCCTGCACGACGATGTCCGCGAGCTGCAAGCGGCCACCGGGCTTCAGCACCCGAAAGATTTCCCGGAAGGCCGCGGACTTGTCGGGCACGAGGTTCAGCACCCCGTTGCTCGTGACGACGTCCACGCTCCCGTCCGGGAGGGGGATCTGCGTCGCGTCCCCCTCCAGGATCTCCACGTTCCTCGCACCCATGCGCTCGATGTTCGCCCGGGCCTTCGCGATCATCGCGGGCGTGATGTCGAGGCCATAGACCTTCCCGGAGGGCCCCACCTTCAAGGCCGAGTACAGGACGTCCGTCCCGGAGCCTGATCCGATGTCGAGCACCGTGTCCCCCAACCGGATCGCTCCCGCGGCATGGGGGAATCCGACTCCGGCGAAGGACTCCATGGCCGTCGGCGGCAGGCTGCGCAGGTCCTCCTCCGGATATCCCAAGTACTCCAGGGCATCGAGCCCGAGCGGGAAGTGGTACGCCTTGTCCGGTCGGGTCGCGACCTCCGTGTACAGGGACTGGACCGCCTTCGTGACGATCGGCTTGAGGTCCGTCACCGCGTCCACCTGGATCTCCGGCGGGACATGGGAGATCCGCACAACGTCCATCGGAAGCTTGTCGAGCTTCTGGTCGGCCCACCGCCACGCCGGAATGCCGTCGAACTCATGGGCGGTCAGCAACCCGAACGCGGCCAGCCTCCCAAGGCGGTCGCGGGCGTCTTGGTCGGGGATACGGAAGACCTCTGCAATCTCGTGAGCCGGGATGAGGGCCCGGTGCTGTTCAACGTACTCCAAGATGTCCGCAGGGCTGCGTTTCGGGAGCCCGGGAACGAGGTCGTCGATGATCGCCTCGAAGGGCTTCGCAGTGAACATGTCGCCCTTGACGACCTGATGTCCCTGGCGGTCCCGAATCAGGAGGGAAAGGAAATTCACGCCGCTGTCGCGCATCTCGAGCCTGTCCGCGTCGAACGCCGTCGCAACCTCCTCGGAGACGACGTCCGTCCTGAGCCGGTCCCCGTCGAGACCGACCTCCGCCGCGAACCGGACCAGCTCGTCGTCCGTCGCGGGCCGGCACTCGAGGCCGAAGGCTTCCATCATGCGACGAAAGTATCGGGCCGCAAGGTCCTCGGACTGCAGCTGCGCGGCCTTGAACGCGCGGCATGCGGGGTGCGAACTCGTGACTCCGGTCTTGAGGTAGTAGTCCGGTCGCACGGGCATCTTCATGAGGTCGATTGACTCGCGAACCCAGTCCAATGTCGTGCGTTCGTCCACGCCGTATTCCTGCATCCATTCTTGGAGGTTCTCGAACTGCCCCCCCATCTTGTACGTGACCTTCACGTTGTCTCCGTACACCTCTCGCAGGCGCTGCAGGACCGGCTCGAGGCCCCAGGACCACCAGCACCATGGATCCGCAAAATGGACAATCTCGACGGGTGCTGCCGACGACGCCACCTCGGTCCCCCACTGTCGAAACGATGGGGAGACGCTTAAGCCTATTCACCGGGCGGGGGAACCATTGTGGCGGCGCAGGGACAGTCGTGCCGGCGGTTACCAACCTTGGGCGGACGCTGGCGATTCCAAATGGATTGGCTCGAGGGTTCCAACTGCGACGTCCTGTGCCCGTGCGATTTCCGGGATGGGCCCTCCCATGGGAACTGCGAGGCGTTCCTCGGGTGGCAGATCCGGACGGAATCGTTCCGAGGGGTCCGACTGGACGGGGTGAAGTTCTGTTGGGGGATCTGGGGGCCCAAGTCGATCAGGGACGGGAGCGGGACCGTCCATCTCTATGTCGACACGGAAGTGACGGACCGGCAGCACACGGCAGTCGAGGAAATCACGTCAGGCAGGCATGATGGCGGTGTGTTCGAGAGCTTCCCGAAGACCTTCACGAAGGTTCTGCCGCCCAAAACGGCGGACATCGATTTCCGCTATCAAGGCTACAACACGCGGTTCTCCGTCGCAGACGTCGGATTCGTCCGGCTCCATGCGACGACAAGCCCCGAGGTAGGGGAGGAATTCCGTGGCGAGGCGAAATCCCCGAAGGGGAAGATCTGGCGGCGCGCGCTCATCGCCCATACCGACTGGTCCCTCCACGACGACGGCTTCCAGATGGACCACGCGAATTGGTGGGGTGCCGCGACCGTGACGAGGTACATCGAGACGGGACCCGTGTCGTCCGGTCGAGCCGTGAGACGGCTGACCGCGGCCGGAGGACGGTGACCCGGCTCTTCCTCAGGGAGCCATGTGAGCCCGGACCCACCCGATCACGCCCTCCAACACGTCCGCTAATGTATCTCGCTTCGTTCCCCGCGGATCGAACGAATGGCCGGCATTCCGAATCACAACGAGCTCGTGCGGTGCCGACAGCTTCGGCAAATCGTCCCGCATTCGCGCGAAATCGCAGAAAGGATCCTGTCTCCTTGAACGAACAACGCCAGCTTGACGAGCATGGGCCACTCCGGCGGGTTCCGGACACCTCTTCGACCCCCGTCATTCGGCGTGAATACTCAAGGGACCCCATCAAGATGTGCAGCGCGCAGGAGTGTGTGCGCGTGTCCGCGGAGGGGGCGCCATGGTCCCCCCGACGGGAAAGCGCTTCCGCCATTGGATGGCCTCCGTGTTCCGAGTACAGGACGGCAAGATCATCGAATGGCGCGTGTACTTCGACGTGCTCGGCGTCATGGCCCAGCAGGGCCTCACGGGCTGACGGGTACGACGGGAATCAAGACGTCGCGCCGAGGGAAACATTAAGTGCCGGGCTCGTTTTCTATCCCCGCTGATTCGATGGAACGGAAAGCGAGCGCCCAGTGGAATGGAGGCCTGAAGGACGGAAAGGGCATCGTGTCGACGGCAAGCGGCGCCTTGAAGGGCGTCGCGTATGCCTTCTCGATGCGGTTCGGGGACGAGCCGGGAACAAACCCGGAGGAGCTCGTCGCCGCCGCGCATGCGGGCTGTTTCTCGATGGCCCTGTCGGGCGAACTCGAGAGGGCGGGGTACCGCCCGGAGAAAATCGAGACGAAGGCGACCCTGGATTTCCAAAAGACGGATGCGGGTTGGACGGCAACGTCCATCCACCTGGACGTCACCGCGAAGGTTCCCGGCGCAGACCCGGCCAGGTTCCATGCCGCGGCGGACGCCGCGAAGAAAGGATGTCCAATCTCCCGTCTGCTGAAGGCGGACATCACGATGACCGCGAAGCTCGTGTGAGGCCCGGCTTAGGTATTTCATAACGATTCCGTACACCCGCGCGGCATGACAGTTGCCGCGAATCGTCGAGAAGTCCTGGGCATCGTTCCGCGAGAGCCTGGACGTCTCCTACCGCTGACGCGGGTCCGTACCGGGCCCGCGTCCGACCTTTTTCGAGGTGTTCCGGGTTCGAGGCCGACATGCGTCGAGCCGACCGCAAGGCTAAAGGAATTCGCGACGATGGGCGACGCGGGAAAGACCTATGCGCTTCATCTACACAGGAATCGAAGTGAAGGACATGGACCAGTCGATCAAGTTCTACACGGAAGGCCTGGGCATGGAGCTCCTCGACCGCCATCCGATCCCTGCGACACGCGGCGAGGTGGCGGGCCTGAAGAGCAAGGATTCAGCGCAGCTCCTCGAGCTCAACTGGTATCCGAACGCGAAGTACCGCGCGGGGAACGAGCTGGACCACCTCGCCTTCGAGGTCGACGACGTGGATCAGGAAATCAACCGCCTGGTTCACCTCGGCGCGAAGCCGGCTCGGCCGACCGAGGTCCGGCCGAAGTACATCGTCGGGTTCGTGAGCGACCCGAACGGCATCTGGATCGAGCTCTTCAAGGAACGGACATCGCCGACGGACCGACCGGATTAAATACGCCACATCGGATGGGACTCCTCGGGGGACCCGTATGCCGCACTATATCAGCCTCGTGAATTGGACGGACCAGGGAATCCGGAACGTGAAGGAGGCGCCGAAACGCGTGGACGCCGTGACGTCGTTGGGGAACAAGTTGGGCGCCAAGATGCAGCTGTTCTTCACGATGGGCGAGTTCGACCTCGTCGCGGTCACGGAAGCGCCGAACGACGAGACCGCGATGCAGCTCCTTCTCGAGATCGGCAAGCTCGGGAACGTCCGCACGAAGACCCTGAAGGCCTGGACGCCCGCGGAAGCGACGAAGATCCTCGCGAAGCTCTCGCCGTAGGTACATCGGATCGTCTCGCTTCGGGAGTTGCGTGAGCGGAGCCGTTCTCCTTACGGATCTTGGCCGCGTCACGTTTGCACGACAGGGTGGGCCGTCTCCCAGGCGCCCGCCCACGTGCCGCCGAGGGCACAGCCGACAATCGCGACACCAAGACGATCCCCCAATACCTGCCACGTCGCCAAGCCGGCGGCCCAGTACAATAGGAGGAGACTCACGAAGAGCAGCCACGCTCCGATGATCGCAACGTCCCCCGCAATCCGAGTCCGGATCGGTTTCATGGAAATCCCGCAGGGCTCGAGCCCGCCCGAGGGGAAGGGAGGCCGGTAACGACTGTCGACACAGAATAGGCGCCCGGGTGGCGCGGGGCAAACCTCTTTGGCCAGTCCGCCGCTAGCCACCACGATGCGCGCAGCGCGCTTCGAGGCCGATGGGTCCGTCCAGATCGTCCAAGTCCCGAACCCGCAAGCGGGCCCCGAGGAGGTCGTCGTCCAGGTCCTCGCCGCCGGCGTGTGCCGCACGGACCTCCACCTGCTCGATGAAGTCGAGGCGGGCGAACGGCCGCCTCTCATCCCGGGCCATGAGATCGTCGGCCGCGTGTCGAAGCTCGGCTCCGACGTCTACACGACGAACGCGGGCGACCTCGTCGTGGTGCACTTCGAACAGCCGTGCGGGGAGTGCCGCCACTGCCGCCGCAAGCGGACGAACCTGTGCCAGAAAGGACGTTCCCTGGGATTCGACGCGCCTGGCGGCTACGCGGAGTTCGTGGTTGCGAAACAGAACACGGTCCTCCCGCTGCCGCCGAACCTCGATCTCGCGATGGCGGCTCCGCTCGGATGCAGCGGCGCGACCGCGTATCGGGCGGTGGTGGCCCTAGGCAAGGCGGGCGAGGACGAGCTGGTCGTCGTGATCGGTGCAGGTGGCGTGGGGCTGTCCGCGATCCAGATCGCAAAGGTGCACGAAGCCAAGGTCCTCGCGGTCGACTCGCGGGAGGAAGCACGCAAGGCGGCCCTCGACGCCTGCGCGGACCGCGCGGTGGCACCGGGCCAGACGATCGAGGCGGTCCGCGAACTTTCGGAGAGCGCGGGCGCCGATGTGGTCGTCGATTTCGTCGGCACGAAGGCGACCTTTGAACTCGGACGGTCCCTCCTCGGATTCGGCGGCCGGTTCGTTGCGGTGGCGCCCGGATCGGAGGCGATCTCCGTGACGGCCGATGACCTCGTCGATGGCGGCAAAGCGTACCTCGGCGCGTACTCGTCGACCATGGCGGATCTCGCGCGGGTCATCGCCCTTGCGGAGGCGGGAAAGCTGAAACCGGTGGTCACGCGCAAGGCTCCCCTTCCGGACGCCGCGGCAGTTCTGAGCGACCTGCGCGCGGGGAACATCATTGGGCGGGCCGTCCTGTTCCCGGGGCCGATGGAGCCGTGAACAGCGGCCCCGACCCGCTGCAACCTACGCGCCTTTCTTCCTCCGACGCTTGAGGGGCGACATCAACTCGATCCAGACGCCATCCGGGTCCGTGACGTACGCGAGGCGATCGCTCCCTTCGTTGAACGGCTTCATAGCGACCTTGAACTCCGGGCGATGCTCCCGCAGGAACGCGTCGACGTTGGGGACGGCGAAGGCGATGTGGTCCAACTCGTCCCCTTGGCGATACCGTCGATACCGACCGCGCGGCGGGTACCAGTTCAGCTCGAGGCGCTGCTCTCCGCGAGGACTCTTCAGGACCGCGATCTCCCCGCCCGTCTCCCGGATCTTCATCCGCCAAGTGACGCGCATCCCGAGGACGTTCGTGTAGAAGTCGATGGATCGATCCATGTCGCGCACGCGAATTCCCGTGTACCGAAACCCCATGCCAACACCGTTTCGGGGCGCAACCGCCGGCGACGCCATGAACGTTGTCCCGTCACTTCACGGGTCCCGATGGACGAAGGACGTCAGGTCACCTTGCGGACGAGGAAGTGGTAGAGGCTCCCCTCGTTCCTCGAATCGATCACCGGCTGACCCGTCTGGTCCGACCATCGGACCATTTCGATCGGAGCCGTGGGATCGTCGGTCACCAGGTGGACCACGTCGCCCCGTTCGATCCGCGTGAGAAGCTCGTTCAGCTTCACAATCACGGCAGCACACTCGATCCCAATCTCGTGCATCTCGTGGTCCGGGAGGGCGGCGAAGCATCGGACGCGGAGCGCGGCGATCTGCTTCGCCAAGAGGTCCTTCGCGTCCGCCGGAGAGCGAAGCCCACGCCGGTCTTCCTCCAGACGACTCGGTCGCATCCGGGCGAACCATCCCTCCCCGTAGACGGCATCCGTCAGGCCGCGCGGCTTCGCGAGAACGGCCTTGTTCACCTCTAGGAGGACTCCGTTCAGCGGCGTACGGATCGGCCCGAAATACCTCCCGCTCTCCAGCGTCCCGATCGCGCGACCCTTCGCGTACTCGGCCCCAAGCGGCTTCGCCGTCACCTTCACCGGGCGTCCCGCGAAGGCCGAGTAGATGCTTGTGATGCCCACCGTCACGCCCCCCGCGGGATCGAACCGCGCCCAGACCAGGCCGTCGTCATCGTAGAGGAGGTCGTCCGGGAACTCGCAGTGGTCGATCTTCATCGGAGGTCTCCGTAGGAGGAGGACGGCCGTGTGAAGCCGCTCCCGTGCAGCCGCTCGTTCACGGCCGAGTCGTCCGTCATGGCGGATTCGATGACGACTGCGTAGTTTGAACGTTGTGGTCTGTGCGCGCACAGAACAAACCGCCGAAATCTTCTTGTGGTCACGGACACACGTGCCGAACGGACGGGCCGGACGGGCCGCGACGAGCCATGGCTACAGAAGACTTGCTCCGCATCCTCCCCCTCGCTTCCGCGATCGCCTGGTGGGCCGTTGGCCTGGTCCCGATCGCCCGCGCGCGGCTCGTGTCTCCGTTCGAGCGAACCCTGACGACCTTTGCGTTCCTGATCGGAGGATGGGCGTTCCTCGACTGGATCTTCCTCGGGTTCACGGACCCCACGCAGGCGTCCATGGCCATCCTGATTTCGAACGTCCGGATCACCGTGATTACGACAGCGACCTTCGTCCTCGTGCTCGCGGCGAAATGGATCACCCTCGGCCACTCCAAGTACGACGTCCTGCTGGCCCTGCCCGTCCTCGGGTCCCTGGGGATCATCTGGACCGGGCTGACGTCCGGGGCGGAGGCGGCCTCGTGGGGCCTGCGCCTCCTCAGGGATCCTTCCCGCTACTCCCTCTGGGCGTCCCAGCAGATCGCGTACGTCGCCGCGTCGACGGTCCTGATCGCCCACCTGTACCTGAAGCGGCGGGACGTCGCGCCACGGATCCGCCGTCGGTTCTTCTGGACGACGGGGAGCCTTGCCCTGATCCTCGTCCTCTGGCTCAGCACGAACATCTACAACAACGTCACGCAGACTGGCGGCGTGCCATGGTTCTCCTCCCTCCTCGTGATCCCCGCGGGGATCATCCTCGCCGCGATCGCGCCGATGACCACGGAGGACTTCGGGGAGATGCTGCGGGCCGTGTCCGCGATCCAAGAGCGCGTCGTGGCCGTGTACCTGTTCTATCGCACGGGCGATCCGCTCGTGGCCCTCGCATCCGCGCGCAACCTCCCGATCGAGGCCGAGCAGCTCGAGGGCGTCCTGGCGGTCGTAGGGAACTTCGTGGAGACGAGCGTGCCCTCGTCCCGCGGCCTCCATGTCACGGCGATGCGATATGACGGGCTCGGAATCGTGGCCGTGCGGGGGGACTTCGTAATCGCCGCGGCCGTGTACGACGGCCCGGCTTACGACACGCTGCGCAGCGAGCTCACTCGGACCGTGCGGACGTTCGAGGAGCGACGCTGGCGGGACCTGGGGACCTGGGAGGAGGCGACGAAGGTCGCGGAGAGCGCATCGGACGAGCTGTCGAACCTCCTGTATCGCCCGGACCGGATGACCGGACCGATCCCCCGAGGCACGCCGGGCGACGGAACGCCGCGGCAGGTCCCGTAGCGGACCAAGGATTTTTCCCGGCGGAGCGGATGCGGCGGCATGGAGCGCAAGAACGTCTCCTCGGGCGCGACGTGGGAACCCGCGGTCGGATACTCGCGGTCTGTCCGCATGGGTCCCTTCGTGTTCGTCGCGGGCACGACGGCCGCGGACGCGGAAGGCCGCATCATGGCCACCGGAGACGCGTACGGACAGGCGAAGTTCATCCTCGAGAGGATCGAGCGGGCTCTCGCCGCCGCGGGCGCGACCCTCCAGGACGTCGTGCGGACGCGAATGTTCGTGACGAACATGGACGACTGGGAGAAGATCGGGCGGGCCCATGCGGAATTCTTCCGGGACATCCGGCCGGCGGCCACGATGGTCGAGGTGTCTCGACTCGTCGCGCCGGAGGCCCTCGTGGAGATCGAGGTCGATGCGATCGCCTCGGAGTCCGCGTAGCGGCAACACGCTTACGTAGGCGCGCCGCATGGACAGGCCTGATGGTACCGACCCCGTGGAACGGCGAGGTCGTTTCCATCCACATCGCACCGGAAAAGGAGGACCCGATGCAATCCGTGGAAAGCGTGCTCGCGGTCCCGGGCCGCGGGCTCGAGGGGGACCGCTACTTCGTCGCCAAGGGGACGTATTCCGACCGGCCGGGCCCGTTTCGGGAGATTACCCTCATCGAACTCGAGGCGATCGAAGCGCTCGCGCGCGATAACGAGGTCGCAATCGAACCGGGCGCCGCGCGGCGGAACCTCGTGACGCGGGGTGCCGCGTTGAACCATCTCGTCGGCCGCGAGTTCCGTGTTGGCGACGTGCGCCTCCGAGGCATTCGACTTTGCGAACCTTGCGCACACCTGGAGGGTCTCACCCGGCGGGGCGTCCTCGGCGGCCTCGTGCACCGCGGTGGTCTTCGGGCCCAGATCCTCACAGAAGGCCGAATCCGGGTGGGGGACCCGGTCGTCCCGCTCGAGGCCGCGGCGGTTGCGGGTCCGATCGGTACTTCGCGGCTAGAGCACTGACCGGTCTTGCCGGACCGAACCCCTTTTGAACTATCGCCGCCCGTTCTCCAAGGCGAAGGCATGTCCACCATCGTGCGACTTCTCGAGAACCGAAGTGTCCGGAAACGCCGGCACGATCTGCCCGCCTTGAAGGGTCTCGTTGCGCCCGGGCCGGACGTACGTCTCCTCGACATCGGAGGCGGGGCGGGGATCGCAACCGTCCGTTTCGCGAGTGGATGCCGCCGGATCGTCATCCTGGAGCCGGACCCCCGCAAGCTGCGGTACGGCAGGCGAGCGAATCCGCCGCTCTCGTTTGTCCGAGGGAAGGCGGAGGCCCTCCCGTTTCCGGACGATTCATTCGAACGAGTTGCCGCGGTGGTCTCGTTCCATCATGTCGGCGATCCGGACCGCGCACTGCGGGAAATCTGGCGGGTCCTCTCACTCGGCGGCCGCCTGGTCCTCCACGAACTGTACCCTGGGGCCCACGCGGGATGGTTCGCACGAGTTCTCGGCAGGAGACTCCACGGGTCGCCTCCGAGTTTCTATGAGCCCGACGCGCTGCGGCAGATCCTCGTCGCCCACGGCTTCCGAGACATCTCCGTGACAGACGGCGAGCGCGGCTACTTCGTCACGGGATCCCGCTGAACGCGGCACGGAGGAGGCGCCGCTGGTCACCCGGTGGCCACTTTTCCCCGCTCCGCTCTTGTCCCATGACCATCCGTGCTCCGGTCCGGTGACTACCGTGCTTCAATGGTATCTGGTCGCCTGGCGAGAAGAGGCCTTGCGGAAACGGAACCCGACCCGAACGAGAGGAATCCCCGAACGTCACGAGGGAACGTCGACGCAAGGGCGTCGGCTATAAGCGAAGGACGACCATGAGGACCAATGCATGGCCGGCGAAGACCTCCGGAGGGATCTCAAGGAGTTGCGGAAGCAGGTCGAGGCCCTCCGCGACGCGTTGGAGCGCGTCGCCGGGCCGTACCAGGAGATCGCGGGATACATGGAGCAGCTGCAAGACATCACGCGCGGGTACTTCCGCCTCCTGGACCTCTACGCGCGATACGGGGCGATCTCGCCGGACCTCGCAGTCCCCGGCCTCAAGGACGACATCTCGCGGCACATCGTGTCCGCGCTCTTCGAGAAGGGCGACCGCAACATCTCGCAGCTCACGGATGCAGTGAAGGCGAAACGGGGGACGGCGTCGCGGCGCATCGTACGGCAGCGCTTGGAGGAGCTTGTGGCCCAAGGCATCGTCGTATCGAATTCCGGCCCGAAGGGCCGGACCTTTCGTGTCTCGGACGACATCGCGGCGAAGTGGGCGCGTATCCTGCTCCCGGGCACCGGGCCCGAGGGCAAGAGTGATTCGGGCCCTACGACCGGAGCACCTTGAACGCAACGCTCCAGCTTCCGACCGTCGTCGCGACACGCACCCACAGGGCCGTGAGCGCCTCGAGCCACCGGGCATCGTCGATGCCCCCAATGTCGATCGGGTCGCCCCAGCCGAGTTCCTTCAAGACCGAGGCCACCTGGCGCTTCGCGTCCGGATCGTTCCCGCAGATCATCATGTCCGGCAGGCCCTCCTTCATCCGCGGATTGATCATCGTGCGGTTGTTGACGATGTTGAAGCACTTGACGACCTTCGCTTCCGGCAGCTTCCGCTGGATCCGCTCCCCGAGGGAGTCCGTCGTCCCGACGAAGAGCCCCGGCGGCATCCCCTTCGAGAAGTCGAGAGGGTTCGTCACGTCGATCAGGACCTTCCCGTCGAAGTGCTTGGTCCCTGCGAGATCGATGACGGTCTCCGCCGCGGCTCCGAGGGGACACAGGACGAGCGCCTCCCCGTGCGACGCGGCCTCCGCGAATGTGCCCGTCGAGACCTTCCCTTTCGTCTTCGCCCGCCACTCCTGCAGCTCCGGCTTGTCGGGGGTACGCGAACCGACCTTCACGTCGTGGCCGTTCCGCGCAAAGCCCTCCCCCAGGGACATGCCGACACTCCCGCTTCCCAGGATCCCGATCCTCATGGGCCCTCGGACGCGAGGGCCGCGTATAACTCTGCGGCTGCGGCCTCTTCAAGTCGGCCGGGGAGTGGTCACTAGTGTCCGCTTCCGATAAGTACGGGGAGCAGCCTGAGAGGACACATCACGGAGGTCAAGGACATGGGGTCTGACGAATGGAAAGCGGACGACGTGAAGGAGATCCTGAATGCGGTCTCGGAGCGAATCCCGGCACTCCTGAACAACCTCGCGGACGTGCTGTACGGCAAGGAGTCCGCACAGAAGTACGGTCAGGCGGTCGCGGGGTTCTACAAGACCCTGAAGGACAGCGGGATGACGGACGAGCAGGCCTTCCGGCTCACGGAGCAGTACATGTCTTCCCTGAGCCTCGGGTCCGTGCTCGGGTCCGCGATGGGCGGACGCCACCACGGGGAGCGGGAGTCGAAGGATGACGACTGAGAGCAATCTTCCGGTCGTAATCGCGGCGCGGATGCCCGGATTCCTGTTGCGACTGAGCGTCGGCTTCGTCCGGATGCAGCGGCAGCGGAAGAGCGGGGTGCGCGCGTTCCGACGCACGCTCCTCGAGGGAGGCGTCCCTCCCGCGCTCGCGAATCGACTCGCGGACGCATACCACGAGGCCGGCTCGCCTCGCACTCTTCTAGGACGATTCGGGCCGCCATCGATGGATCGGGACCGGGACGAGTCCTAAGCCGTTTTCCCCACGCGGTGATGCGCGACTCCTCAGTGGATGGAATCCTTTATACCTCATCCGCGATTGCGGCCCGCTTCCCCGGATGGCGGGGTCACGGAGAATCGACGATGGCGGCGAGGAAGCAGACGGTTCGGAGGAAGGCATCGGCGCCGAAGAAGAAGCTCTACGACATGTCCCTAATCCAGCGGGGCGCTCGCCTTCGGAGATCCCCGTTCTTCGACAAGACGCTCGAGGCCGGCTGCAAGGCCTACACGGTCTACAACCACACGTTCCTCCCGAGCTACTACACGGATCCCGTCACGGAGTACTGGCATCTCCTCAAGCACGTCGCTCTGTGGGACGTGTCCGTCGAGCGCAACGTCGAGATCAGCGGGCCCGACGGATTCGAGTTCATGCAGCTCCTGACCCCGCGGGACATGGGAAAATGCAAGGTGGGTCAGGGGAAGTACGTCCTCATCACGGACGAGAATGGCGGGATCCTGAACGATCCCGTCCTGCTCCGCCTCGATGAGAACCGCTTCTGGATCGCCCTCGCGGACAGCGACATCCTCCTCTGGGCGAAGGGCGTCGCGTACCATTCCGGCATGCGCGTGAAGATCACGGAGCCGGACGCCTCGCCCCTCCAGGTCCAGGGGCCGAAGTCGAAGGCCATGATGGCGGATCTCTTCGGGGACAAGGTCACGTCCCTCCCTTACTACTTCTTCGTGAGAGCGGATCTCAACGGAATTCCGCTCGTCGTCACCCGCACGGGGTGGACCGGCGAGATCGGCTACGAGCTGTACCTCCTCGACGGCTCCCGCGGCCCCGACCTATGGGACGCGGTCATGAAGGCCGGCAAGAAATACAACATCCGGCCCACGGGGCCCTCCGACATCCGCCGGATCGAGGCGGGAATCCTGAACCACGGGGCGGACATGACGATCGAAAACAACCCGTACGAGGTCGGCCTCAGCTGGCTCGTGGATCTCGACAAGGGGGACTTCATCGGGAAGGAGGCCCTCGTCAAGCTCAAGGACGACGGCCCGAAGCGGAAGCTGGCGGGGATCGAGCTCGACGGGAGGCCCATTGAATTCAACATGACGAAGTGGGCCGTCCGGGTGCGCGGCCGGCAGATCGGCCGCGTGACCTCGGCCATCTACTCCCCCCGGCTCAAGAAGAACATCGGGTACGCGATGGTGCCGATCGAGTACGCGGACCTGGGCACAGAGTTCGAGGTCCTTCACCCAAGCGGACCGCGCGGGGCAACGGTCGTCAAGAAACCGTTCATCGACCCAGGCAAGGAAATCCCGAAGCAGTAGGCCTCACGAAGAGACG
>CAMTUI010000044.1:0-23356 GCA_947084985.1 Methanobacteriota archaeon
GGAACGTGCCCTTCCTGAACCAGCCCGTCCCGATCCTCGGACTGCCCTACTGGCTCCTGTTCATCATCATCGCGGCCGCCGTGGCCGTCGGGATCGGCGTCACGCTGTACTGGAAGGTCTACGGCCTCGGCAAGATGGTCGAGTGCGGCGAGTGCGGCGCCTTCATCCCTGAAGACGCGACGACGTGCCCGAAGTGCGGCGTCGAGTTCGAGAAGGACATGGCGAAGTGCTCGAACTGCCAGGCCTGGATCCCCGTCGACGTGAAGCAGTGTCCGGAGTGCGGCGTCGAGTTCGCCACGGGCGAGGTCGAGATGGCCGACTACCAGGAGAAGATGCGCCTTCAGTACGACGAGGTCGTGCTGAAGTTCAAGGAGGAAGCCTCCCGGCAGTTGGGCCGCGCGCTCTCGGACCGCGAGTTCCAGGAGTGGTGGCGGAAGCAGCCGACCTTCCTGACGTTCGAGGACTGGCTCCGCGAGGAAGAGGAGATGCGCAAGATGGGCTCGAAGCCGTGCCCCGTCTGCGGCACCCTCAACTCCGTGACGGCCACCGTGTGCCACAAGTGCGGCTCCCTGATGCGGGATATGCCTCGTCCGCCGAGCGGCGGCGGTGGCGGCGGGGCGCCCCCGGCCCCGGCCGTTCGCCGGGCCACGGCACCGTCCCCGGCACCGTCCCCGGCACCGCGGGAACCCCAGGGCGGGTCTCAAGCCTCGCCGTACGGATCACCGGCCGGCGCTCCAACCGGCACGGAGGCGATCCCGCGGCGCGTAATCCGGAAGCCCGTCGGCGCGCCCCAGCCCGTCGTCCAGAAGAAGGTCATCAAGCGGCCTCTCGGCGAGGGCGAAGGCGAGTCCACCGAGGGCCAGTCGAGCGGCGACGACCAGACGGAAGACGAGCTCTGAGCTCGCCTTCCCTGCACCCCCTTTCCTTTTCGCTTTTCATCGGACGAGCGCACGCCTCCCCCCTGTCTCGGGTGCGGCATGATCCGCCTCTCCGCACTCGATCGCCGGGCGACAGGGTTTAGGGTCCGGGCGAGATGCCAGCCTCGTGAGGCCCGAGGACCGAAGGACCGTGGCGGTCACAGGATACCTCCATGGGCTTTCCCACGCGAGCATCCTCTCGATCCCCGTCTTCCTGACCGTTTGGTCCGAGTTCTCCGTGGACCCCGCAACCCTCGGCCTCCTGGCGGCGGTCGCCTACGCCTGCTTCGGCCTCTCGAGCCTCCCGTTCGGGTACCTGGCGGACCGCCGACCGTCCGGGCCGCTCCTCGCCGTGTCCGCGGGAGGGATCGCGGTGTCCCTCGTTGCGGTGGCCCTGAGCCCGACCCTCCCCGTCCTCGCGCTCTCCCTGGGAGGGCTCGGACTCGCCGCAGGGATCTACCATCCCACGGGGCTCGCCCTGATCTCCCGGCGCGTGCGGGAGACGGGCCGCGGGTTCGGATGGCACGGGATGGGCGGGAGCCTGGGGGTCGCCCTGGGTCCTGCGTTCGTCGGGTCGCTCCTGGCCTTCGGATGGGCCTGGCGGTCCGTGGCCGCTCTCCTCGTGCTCCCCGCGCTCCTGGGGTTCGGGATCCTGCTCGCCTCGCGCATCGGCACGGAGCTCGCGGAAGAACGGAAGGCCGTGCCGGTCCGGGCGGGTTCCCTTCTCACGCCGGCGATGGTCCTTGTCCTGCTCGTGTACATGTTCGCGGGGATCGCCTATTGGGGCAGCCTGACGTTCCTGCCGAGGGCCGTGGGCACAGCGTCGTACGTGGGCCTCCTGGCCCTGGGCGCGGTCGGCCAGGTGACCGCGGGCCGGCTCGCGGACCGGGCGAGGTCGGACCGGCTTCTGTTCGCCTTGAGCGTCGCCGCGGCGGCCCTGCTGTTCCTCTTCGGCGTCGCGAGCTCGAATCCGCCCGCGGCCCTCGCGGCCCTCTATGGATTCCTGCTCTTCTCCCTGGAGCCGCTCCAGAACGTCCTCGTGACAAACGAAGTCCCGCGGGGTGGCCGCGGCGTCGCATTCGGGATGACGTTCCTCGCGGTGTTCGGGCTCGGATCCGTCGGGTCGGCCCTCGGCGGCATGCTGATCCAGGGAGGGATGACCTCGACGTTGTTTACGATCCTGGCGGCGTGTCTCATCGCGTCAGGCGGATGCGCCGTGCTCGCCGCTCGAAGAAGGAACGACGGCGTCGACCGGCTGATCACGCGGCCGTCTTGATGCCCTGCACGGATAGCGTGTCGCGGACGATCTTCATCATGCCGTCCGGGTCCTTGTAGTAGGACGACACGATCTTCGCCACGTCGCGGTAGTTCTTGATCTCCATCCGCTTCATGTACTCGAAGATGTCCAGCCGACGCTTCACTTCCTGCTCCATGCGCCGCTGGTTCCAGTTCCGCGCGAGGGAGATCTTCTCGTACACGTACGAGTGACCGGAGAAATTGAACATGTCGTCCGCCGGGTTCCAGGTGTACGCGGAGTTCGTGATCAGCTCGTTCGATTCGGGGTCCGTCCCGACGACCTCGACGATCGCCTTCACCCGCCGGGTCATGTCCGTGCCGACCTTCACCTGGGCCTGCAGCAGGACGATGTCCAGGGCCGCCACGAGGGCCCGCGGCAGGTTAATCGGTTCGTTCTCGAGGCGGTGGACCATCGCCTGCACGTCGTCCGCGTGGAACGTCGTGTACGCCGACTTCCCGGTCGCCATGGCCTGGAACACGACGAAGGCCTCGGGTCCACGGACCTCACCGATCATCATGTACTGAGGCCTCTGTCGCAGCGCTGCGGTGAGGAGGTCGAACATGTCGATCTCGCCGGCGACCTTGCCCGTGCTGCTCGACTTCCCGCCGAACCCGGCGCGGGTCAGGAGAGGCACCCAGTTCTCGTGGGGCAGGTTCAGCTCCCGCGTGTCTTCGATCGACACGATCTTCATCTGGGGCGGGATGAATAGCAGGATCGCGTTCAGCGTCGTCGTCTTGCCGCTCGCGGTACCGCCGCAGATCAGCATGGATTGTCCGTTCTCGATCGCGAGCCACAGGTACGCCATCATCTCGGGGGACATCGTCTTGAACCGGACGAGGTCCAGAGGGGTGAAGGGATTCTCCCGGAACCGCCGGATCGTGAACGAGGAGCCGCGTTTCGTCACGTGCATCCCCAGGGTGGCCTGGAGACGCGAGCCGTCGGGGATCGTGGCGTCAAGCATGGGTTGCGCGACGGAGATGTGCTTCCCCGACCGCTGGGCGAGCCACACGACGAACGAGTCGAGCTCCTCCGCGTTGTCGAACTTCAGGTTCGACGGGATGGATCCGTACTTGCGGTGGTAGATGTAGAACGGCACGCGCACGCCGTCGCAGGAGATGTCTTCGACCTGGACGTCCGTCATCACGACGTCGATCGGTCCGTAGCGGATGAAGTCCCGGAAGATGTAGTACAGCACGCGCTCCTTCGAGATCGGGTGGAGCTCGACTCCGAGCTCCCGGAGGAGCTGGTCGACGATCCGCCGCAGGTAGTTCTCTTTCTGGGCGCGGGCCTCGTCCTCGACCATCTCGAGGTTCTCCACGATGATTTCCTTCAGGACGTCGAGGAGTTCCGACTCCTCCTCGAGGAGCTTCGGCTCGATCGCCTCATAGAAGTACTCGTTCGCGAGGGTGTCGTAGAGGATCCGCACGTAGGAGTAGTTCTTCAGGATCGGCTGGATCTCGATCTCGTTCGTGTTGCGCTGGACGATCTTGGGGATCGTCGTGACCTTGCCCAGGGTCGTCTCCTCGACGCTCGAGACTTTCGGCGCCTTGACCTTGATCCCCTTGTCCCCGAGGAGCCGGTTGAAGTACCGCTTCTTGATCGAGTCGAGGGCCTGGAAGATTGCGGCCTTCCGGGTCTTCTCGATCTCGTCGAGCATCTTCTTGGCCTCCTCCCGCTCTCGGTCCAGGGCGGAGACCCGCGCCGTGGTGGCGGCCTTCTTGCGCTCGAGTTCCTCGATCTGTTCCGTGTATTCCCGTCCAACGGATTGCGCCATCGGGTCACCTCACATGATCTGGAAGCCGAACAGGGCGATCAGGAGCATGATGAACGAGTGCCGGAGCCCGTTCGGGATCCGCCCCGTGTCCAGGACGCCGGCGAGGATGCCGTCTCCCAGGCCGTGGACAATCGTCGCGATGAAGAACGCGACCTTGATGTTGTACACGACCTCGGGCAGGTTCTCCGCGAGGGGGCTCTGCACGACGCCGCCCGTGCTCGTGAGCGCGCCGCTGGCCTCGAGCATCTTCGGGAGGAACGTCACGTTTAGGATCCAGATCGTCACGAGGAACACGATGAACGAGATGTAGATGACCGCGATGTACGTCGACATCGCGATCCGACGCTCGTCCTCCGTGAGCTGGTTCTCCTTCGTGTCGTGAGAGACCATCGTCAGCACGTCGGCCACGTCGCCGCCCGCGTCGGACGACTTCACGATGATCGCGACAACCCGCTGGATCATCGGGGTCTTCACGCGCTCCGCGAACAGGTGCAGGGCCTCGGCGGCGGGGACGCCCCACGTGATTTGGGCCGCCATCTTCTTAATCTCCGGCGTGAGCTTGCCGTAGCGGCCTCCCGAAGACACGACGATCGCCTCGGCGAGGGTCATCCCGAACCGACCCGCTTCCGCGACGTCTCGTAGGAAGTCCGGGAGCCGTCGCTCGATGAGCTTGATCTCTCGCTGCTTCTTCGCGAGGTAGAACCCGTACGGGCCGATGAAGCCGAGGATCGCGATCACGAGCCAGTTCAGGAAGTTGTCGAAGGGGCGCGTGCCCGCGCGGAAGCTGAAGTTGATCGAGCCGATCAGGTTCAGGAACGCGATGAACAGGAACACGACAAGGAGGGTGACACTGAGCGCAATCACGGCCTGGCGGGGGTCCTTCTTCTGGTGAAGGCGCAGACGGGCCTTCTGGACTCCCTCGTTCGCCATCTCAGGCCTCCTGTTCCATGTTCCAGATCACGAAGATGAATCCGAACTGGCTCAAGGGGATCATCAGGGCCACGACGACGTACAGGAGGAGGATCACGAAGTTCGCTCCCGTCTTGCTGATCAGGGCCATGATCGCCATGATGACGACCAGGAACAGGGGGAACGCGACGACGACCGTCACGAAGGACTCCGCGAGCATCCCGAGCGTCTCCATCTTCTTCCGCATCTCGAGGCGGTCCTCCTTCTCGAACTGGTCCGCCTTCGACAGGAAATACGGCTTCAGCTGCCCGCCGCTCGTGGACGTCGTGACGACGCCCTGGAGGAAGTCCTGGAACTTGGCGGACGGGGAGCGCTGGGCCGCGCGCCGGATCGCCGTCAGGATGTCGACTCCCAGGAGCTCAGTGTCCCGGGTGATCCACTCCGCCTCCTTCGCGACCTCGCCGTACACGGTCTGCTTCGAGAGCTCCTTGAAGATCACGTCCACGGGGACGTCCGCCGAGGCCATCGCCGAGACGAACGACATCGCGCCCGAAATCTTCTTGTCGATTTTCCGGGCGCGCTTCTTCGCGAGGGCCGCCGGCTTGCCCTTGTACCCGATCGGCAGGCCGAAGGAGTGCATGTAGGAGAAGAGGATCGGAAGGGCGGCGACGAGGCCGAAGATGACCAGGAGGGTCGTGACGGGGACCGCTAGGATCAGGAGGAGGATGCTCGCGACAAGGGCCGCGACGACCGCGCCGACGGCCGCAAAGGTCGTGTTCATCCACGCGACCGCGAGATACTCCTCGGGCCGGAGGCGGATGTGCGCCTTCAGCAGGTTGTCCTCGAGCTCCGGGTTGTCGTGCTTCCGCGCCTGGACGAACTTCCCGAAGGTGCGCCACGCGAGGTGCTCCTTCGGCGAGAGATCGACGTTCACGGGCCGCGCTCCCTTCGGGAGCTTCACCATGTGATGGCCCTTGCTCGTCTCCTCGCCGGGGCGGAAGCGCTTCGTCTTCGTGAGCGTCCCGCGCGTCTCAAGCTTCTCGAACGCCGAGCTACCCAAGGGTCTCGCCTCCCGCCTCGATGGGTTTCAGGGCTCCCTGCTCGGGCAGGCCCATCTCCTCTCGGATGCGCTTCGCGGTCTCGTCGGGGTACTGGTAGTACGACACGACGATCTTCGCGATCTCTCGGAAGTCCACGATGTTCTTCTGGAGCATGTAGTTGACAATGTCGATCCGTCGCTGGAACTCTTCTTCCATTTCCTCGTGGGTCATGTTCTTCATTTCCATGATTTCGTCGAACAGGAAGGAGTGGCCCTTGTAGACGAACGTGTCCGTCGCGGCGTCCCATTCGTACACCGTGTTCGTGATGAGCTCGTTCGTCTCCGGCTCGAACCCGACGAGCTCGACAACCTGCTTGATCCGCCGGACGATCGAGTCGCCGATCCGCGCGTGCGTCTGGATGACAACGAAGTTCAGGGCCGTGAGCAGGATGCGCGGCGTGTTGATCGGCGGGTTCTCCAGGCGGTTCACCATCGACTTGACGGAGTCCGCGTGCATCGTCGACATCGTCGGATGGCCGGTCGCCATGGCCTGGAACATCGTGTACGTCTCCGCGCCACGGACCTCTCCGACGATGATGTAGTTCGGCCGCTGCCGCAGCGCCGCGCGGACGAGGTCGTACATGTCGATCTCTCCGCCTGCCTTGCCGTCGGGCCCGCGCTCGCCGACGCCGGACCGGGTCGTGCCTGGGATCCAGTTCTCATGGGGCAGGTTGATCTCTCGAGTGTCCTCGATGGAGACGATCTTCGCGCCCGGACGGATGAACAAGGCCGCGCTGTTCAGCGTGGCCGTCTTTCCGCTCGCCGTGCCGCCGCAAATCATCATCGACTTGCCGTTCTCGACCGCGATCCAGAGGTACGCCACCATCTCCGCGCTCGCGGTGCCGAACTTCACGATCTCGACGGGCGTGAAGGGCTTCTCCTTGTAGCGCCGTATCGTGAAGGACGTGCCCCGCGTGGTGACCTCGCGGCTGTACGTCGCCTGGACGCGGTGGCCCTCGATGGACGTCCCGTCCAGGATCGGGCTCGCGACGGAGATCTGCTTCCCGCATCGCTGGCCCAGCATGACGGCGAAGGAGTTCAGGGCGTCGTCATCGTCGAAGATGACGCTCGTCTTGATCGACTCGAACTTCTGGTGGTAGATGAAGAGGGGGATGCTCGTGCCGTCGCAGGACACGTCCTCGATCCGGAGGTCCGACATGAGGACGTCCACGGGACCGTACCCGACGAAGTCGCGGATGATGTAGTAGACGATCTTGTCCTTGGACGCGGGCTCGAGGCGCAGGCCTCGGGATTTGATGAACGAGTCCACCGCCTCCTGGAGGTATTCCTTCTTGTCCTTCTCCGCCATTTTGTCCCATTCGTATTCGAGGGTGCGTTCGAGGGAGCCCTTGATCATGTCCAGGAACTCCTTTTCCCGGTCGTTGAGCTGCGGTTCCCAGACCTCGTATACGTACTCGGACTCGTCGTGGTCGTAGATCACGCGGGAATAGGTGAACGGCTCGCGGATCGGGACGACCTCGATTTCCTCGAGGGTCTCGCGCGCGAGATCGGGGATGCGCGTGAGGTAGGAGCCTCGGGTCCCGGACCATTCCGCCTTCCGCTGGATTGCGCCCTTCGGCATCATGATCTTCTTTTGTTTTGCCATCGCTCCACCTCAGAACCGAACGTCCGTCGCGGACTCTCCAACGCCGATCTGGACCTGGGCGTGCTGCAAGCGGAATACGCTCAAGGACAGGAGGCCGGGGTTGTTGTGGATCTTAAGCAGCGTGATGTACACCTGCCTCGAGGAATCGAAGCTCGTGGAGACGCTATACACGGTCGTCAGTCCGATCCGCGCCGTGAAGATCTCGTCGAGGGGCGTCCTCACGTAGGTCCCGCCGAGCTTTAGGGCACCGGCCAGGGTCGAGTTGAAGAACTTGTACCATGCCAGGCCGTACGTGGACGTGTGGTTGATCCAGATCACCGGACCGGACGGGAAGGTCTCGCCCGGGGTGCCGCCGTAGTCCTGGCGGTCGACCGAGAAGACCTGTGCGTTGACGACCTCTGTGCTCGTGCCCGTGATCGTCCCGCGCCCGTAGAGGCTCACGAGTCCGAACGTGACCTCGAGCGTGTCGTTCGCCCGCGTCACGCCGAACGTCGGCTGGGCCCGGATGATCTGGCCGTCCCCCTGATAGCGGATGACCGCGCCGTTCTCGTACGCGATGCTCTGCGGGACAAAGTACCGGTTCCCGACGTGCAGCTCGACGGACCCGTTGGACTGCTCCCGGACGCGCGTGCGCACGGCCGGGCCGGACAGGCCTTCGATTAGGTAGTCGAACGCGACGGTGAAGGGTCCCGCGTCCGGGGAGGCGGTGAGGGTGCCCACGGTCGCGGCGGCGAAGATCGGCACGCCATCTACGCCGAGGGTGATTGCCGATGCCGCGGTCACGGGGATGTAGTGCGCACGCGCGAACTGGGCCGCCTGTGCGGCGAGGATCTGGAGGTCGATGGACCCCTTGAGCCCGCCGAACTGACCGAGGACGACGTTCATGTGGGACGCCTCGGAGTCCTTCATCCACACGGGGACGTACTGGTTGACGATCAGGCTGAGGAAGGTCAGGAAGACGAGCAGGGCCATGATCGTGCCCACGGTCGAGGCGACGCCTTCGTCGTCTGACCGGATATCGCGGATTATGACGCGCATGGAGTCACCTGAGGAGAATTCCCGGTGGGCATTCCAGCGGCCCATCCTAGATGACGCTATTTATAGGTGTCGCGCTGAAAATCTCTCTCTGAGAATGAGTCGATTTTCTCCATGCGGAGCGGCCTGATTTCGGACCCGAATTCGGACGTGATTTTCAGGCCTGCGACCGGCGCCTTCCCCCGCGCTATCGGCCCTTCGCGGCGCCCCGCTTCGCCGCCGCGTACACGAGGGACGCCTCCCCCGCCATGAAGCGCCTCATCCCGTCCACGGAGGCGTACTCGTTCGGCGCGTGCGCCCGGGAGCCGTGGCCCAGCCCGGAGGCGACCCACGGCAGCTTCAGGTACTCGTCGAAGGCGAAGGCGGGCATCGTGCCGCCGCTCGAGGGCCAGACCTCCGGCTCCTTGCCGTGCGCCCGGGCCGTCTCGATCGCCGCCCGGGCGATCCAGGAGTCCGGGTCCGTCTTCGCCGGGCCGTAGGGGCCGTGCACCTCGATCCGCAGGTCGTCGAAGCCCCGCTTCGAGAGGTGCGCCTTGAGCTTGCGCAGGGTCCGCTCGACCGTCATGTTCTTCACGAGGCGGATGTCGATCTTCGCGTACGCCTCGTGCGGGAGGATCGTCTTCGTGCCTCCGTGCTCCGTATATCCGGAGTAGATTCCGCAGATGTTCACGGTCGGCTCGAACAGGTACTTCAGCAGGAGCTGGTCCTTCGGGAGATCGTACTTGAATTTCGCGGTGCGCTCTTCCGTGAGCCAGGCCTTCGGATCGAACTTCATCGCGAGGTCCTTGACCATCCCGATGTCCGTCTTCGTGGGCGCGACGACGTCGTCCCAAATCCCGTCGATCGCGGGTCTCTGGTCCTCGTCGACGAGGGTGTGCAGCGCCTCGATAAGCCGCCACACGGGGGACCGGATCCACACCGCGTTCGAGGAGTGGATCTCGCTCTCCATTGGCCCGCCGGCCTTCGGGTTTCCGCGGGACCAGACCGTCAGGTAGAGGCAGCCCTTGACGCCGACGTAGATCGTCGGCACGCCGCGCAGGTCCTCGCCGTAGTCGTTCGCGATCGCCGCGTCCGCCCTGAGCTCGCGGCGGTGGGTGCGGATGTACTCGATGAAGTTCGCACTGCTGATCTCTTCCTCGCCTTCGGCGAGGATCTTGAGGTTCACGGGCAACTCGTCCACGTCGCGGATTGTCTTCCAGGTGAACAGGTGGTTCGCGAGGGCGCCCTTCGAGTTCGTCGCGCCTCGGGCGATCACCGCCTTGCCTGCGCCGGGCACTTCGTGCAGTTCCGCAGCGAAGGGCGGCGCGATCCAGGTCTTCAGATCTCCCACAGGCTGAACGTCGTACATTTCGTACTCGATGAGCGTGACCGGAGCGCCTACGTCGAGTTCACCGATGACGAGAGGATGGCCGCCCTTCTCGAACGTCCGTGTCGTGCAGCCGATATCCGCCATCATCTGGCGGACCATCTCCGCGCATTCGCGGACGCCCTCCCCGGTCGCGCTGACAGATGGTTGCCGCAGCAGCTTCCGCGTGGACTCGAGGGCTTGGGGGAACCTCGATTCGAGGGCGCGATAGACCTCCGGCGGCGCGAACCCCTTCATCGGGCCCCGGGAACGTAGCGTTGCGGATAAGGCTCACGGTTTCGTCGCGCCCTGGGCACGATACACGGAACGGCCGCCGACCACCGTCTCCAGCACGCGCACCTCAGAGATCCGGTCCCGTGGGATCTCGAAGAGATCCTTGGAGAGGATAACGAGGTCCGCGTACTTGCGCGGCGTGAGGGTCCCGCGCGTGTCGTCCGCGCGGCACGCATAGGCCGCGCCTCGCGTGTAGCAATCGATCGCCTCGTCGATCGACAGGCGGTGCGGCGACGGTGCTCCGTCGGGCGTGCGTCGGGTGACGGCCTCTTGGATGCCGACCAGCGGGTCGAGCTCCGCCACGGGCCAATCGCTCGCGAAGGCGAGTGCCGCACCTGCATCGACAAGCGCACGCCAAGGGAACGCGGAGCGCGTGCGGTCGGGTCCAACGGCCTCACGCCATCGAGTCGTCAGCTCTGGGGACGAGTGTCGCGGCATCATGCACGGAATCACGCCCAGACGCGCGAAGCGTTGGATGTCCTCGGCCGCCAGGTTCTCGTTGTGCTCGATGCGATGCCGACGGCCCGACGTTCCGTTCCGTCTCGCAGCCCTCTCGTACGCATCGAGGGCGATTCGCACGCCGCGATCTCCGCACGCGTGGGTGCAGATCTGAAAACCCATCCGGTCGAGCTCGGCGACGATCCCTTGAAACTCCGCCTCGTTGTAGACGGTCTCGCCCCGCGTGGATGGATCGTTGTCGTACGGCTCGAGGAGCGCGGCAGTCTTCGTCTCCTGAACACCATCGATGTAGAGTTTGATTGCGGCCACGCGAAACCAGTCGTCATCGTAACGCCGGCATGCGTCGGCGAATTCCGGGTAGCGGTCCCTCGGCGTATCCGCCGGATGATAGATGGCCGCGCGCATCCGGACCGTCAGGTCCCCTGCCTTCCGGAGTGCCGCATACGCGGCTAGGTCCTCATAGTTCACTTGGACGTCGAAGGCGGTCGTGATGCCCGCGGCGGAGGCCCTCTCGACGGTCTGCCGCAACCCCACGAGGGATCGACGGCGATGCACCTCCGGGAGGAGACCCGTCACGTCAAAGGCGCGGTGCAAGATCCCCGTCGGCTCGCGGTTGGCCGGATCGCGTTGCATTTCTCCGATCTCGCGGCCCACGGCGTCCATCGCGGCGCAGGCCCGCTCGACGAACCGGCTGTTCCCCCACCCCGTGTGGCCGTCCCAGGCCGTGAGCAGGACGGGCCGATCTGCGATGACCGAATCGAGGTCCCGCTTGTCCGGGAGCGTGGCGACGCGCAGGGCTGCATAGTCGAACCCATGTCCCAATATGATTTCCTCGTCGGGATGGGTCGTGGCATACGCCTCGACGCGGCGCTGGACCTCCTCGAGGCTCGGCCGTCCCGTGAGGTCGACCCACGTCCCCAGCTCATATCCCCAGATCAGATGCACGTGGGCGTCGATGAATCCGGGCAAGACAAGCCGGCCGCCCGCTTCGAGGATTTGAGTCTTGGCGCCCGTGAGACGATCGACTGCGCGCTCCTCCCCCACCGCCAGGATCCGCTCGCCGTCGCATGCGACGCCCTCGGCCCAGGGCTTGGACGGATCGCCCGTGTAGATGCGTGCGTCCCGCACGACGAGGCTCGCGTCTCCGATGCCGGTCCCCCGAGCGGGACCGCGCGATTCCCTCAATACGGTTGCGGCTCTCGCCCCACGGTCACGAAAAACTATTTCTCCCCTCGGTTCATGGGTCGCGCGAGCCGCGGTAACTCAGTTTGGGAGAGTGCGAGACTGAAGATCTCGAAGTCGCCGGTTCGAGCCCGGCCCGCGGCACTCCATCCGGCGAACGACCTCGACAACCTTTTTATCAGGTGAGCCGTTCGTCGCCCGTCCCGCCTTAGCTCAGCCTGGTCAGAGCGGGTGACTGTAGAGTGCTCCCGTGCACAAGGCGTGCGCGGTGCCCGCTGCCATCATCAGGCCCCCGGTTCAAATCCGGGAGGCGGGATCCACCTCCCTTTTTTCTGCCGTTCTGTTGGTCTCCGCAGAAACCTCGGGGATTGAAAGAGCCCTTCGTGGGGGGCTCAGGACCCGGACCGTTGTCGCTGCGCGTCGATTGACTCGGCGTGTTCCGCCAGCTGTCGGCAGTGCTCGTCCGCGATTCGCTGCATGACCCTCTGCCCATTCAGCAAGCCAACGATCTTGAACTTCGGGCTCTTAGCACGCACATCGAAGTCCCAGTCGATCCGAGTGCCATCGGGCACTTCCGTCAAGGTGAGGACGTATCCGCCGCCGATCGGGCCCTCGATGATTTCCTCGACCAGCCGATCGGTGGGGTACAAGGTGTACCTGTCCCGGTGTCGCACGCGGAAACCTCCTGCAAATTCCTCCTCGTCACAGACGACCACATTGCCCTGTTGCTCGACCACCCGGTGGCTGATGATGTGTGTCCGGCTCCCGGGGTCGGCCCAGCGGTGCCAGTTGCCCATGTCTTCCAGAAGTCCTCAAACGGTGTGCTTTGAGGCTCTGCACAGACGGGTGCTCCGGACTCGGACCCGCACCAGCGGGCCGGGGAGTGGTTGTGAATCGTCTTGAAGGTTTCCTCGACAACGCCTCCTCCGGAAGGCATACTCCAAGAGAAATCCGAGAGACGGGACTTCATTTCCCCCAGCAGAAAGGGGGGTCGATCCATTCGCACCCGGAACTCGTGCGTTGCGTGGTTCGCGACCGAGCTACGCCAGTACCTCAACAGATTCGTCGAGCAGTTTCCCACCGGGCGGCTCTCCGTGCCCGTGCTGCGCCGCCTCTCTGAAGAAAGACATTGGATTCAGGCAGGACTCCGGCGAGAGGACTCCGTGATGGGGGACTTCACCCCGGAGAATCCTCGAAGCGGCGCTCGCCAACGCCGTCGCCGTCCCTTCCCAGCCCCCGACGGGCCAACACTTGTATCGCAGCCGTTGGCCGTCTTTTCTGCCGGTCGCTTCCGCCCACAGCGCGAATTCTAATCCAAAGCCTTCCGGATCGGCCAGCCACCGGTCGGGATCGGCCACGACCATTTCATACAAGGAAAGGGCAGCGTCCGACTCGTCGAGTTCCCCCGCCGCGACCCGGCGGCCAAGGTCGCGATACGGTTCGTTGAGCTGGGGCGGGATCAGGCTCATCACATGCGACACGGACTGAACGCCTGGCACGCTGCGTGGCAGGGTAATCGGCAACGGACCGCTCAGCGGCTGAGCGGTCACCTCACGCCCTCGCGGAATCGTGATGCGGACTGCATCTTCGACCGGGTCCACCTCCGTGATGCGCCCGTCTCGATACAGGCGGACCTTCCTCCTGACCGCCCTGATCATGGTCTGCCACGAGGCGTCCGCGTGGCCCGCCTGTCGCCAATCGGCGAGGACTTCCTTGGGATCTCCCCACGAGACCAGGGGGAAGACCCAACAGGAGCGGAGTTCTTCCACCCGATCGAACTGGCGCACGGCGTGCATGAGCAAAAGGTTGGACACCCCGGGGTCGGTTCCGATTCCCAGGATTGCCGTCACGCGCGCTGCCTTTGCAGCGCCATCGAGGGCCAAGGCTCTCTCCGTGCTCGGGCCGTCGGCGCTTACGTCGCAGTAGTGTACGCCGGCTTTGACGGCCGCACGAAGTGCGGGGAGTGCGACGCGGAAGTCGGGTCCGGCCGCGTTAACGAGAATGTCCGAGTTCGCGGCAAGGGATGCAACCCGTCCCTCATCCGTCGCGTCCACTTGGAGCGCGGTTGCTTTGGCACCGACATCAGCTGCAACCCGCCGGGCCGCCTCCAAGTTCCGGCCGGCGATGACGATTTCGGTCACCACATGAGCGGCTGCGAGGATTCGCGCGGCATGTCGGCCCACGCCCCCGGCCCCTCCAAGGGCGAAAACTTTCATGGCAATCCCCCGCAGCTTACCGTTATGTCGTGTACTAATTCCTTTCGAATCAGTCACAAGACAACGGGAAGCATATCGTGTTGAATTGGGCGTCGGGGCGCCGGCGGCACAGCTTGAATTTCCCACCCACTTCCCTCATCCGATCTGGCATCAGGGAACCGTGGCCAGAACATGTTTGCGAAGTGCGCGGCACCTCATTTTCACGATGCCGGCTCCGCCCAGATCTCTTCAATCGATCGCCGGAGGCCTCCCTCCCGGCTCGTGGTTGGCCCTCTGAACGTGACAGCCCCTTCCGGGGCCGACCAGCCGACCAGTTTCAGCGTGGCCTGGTATATGTCTATATAGTTGATGAGTTTATTCCATCGCACCATGGCCGTCCGGCGGTATCGCGCCCGAAAAGGACCAACTCTAAAGACGCTCCACATGATTGAAGAGGTCTTGCGGGGAGCCGATAGGCCCCTCAGCCTCAACCAGATCAAGTTCCTTCTCCCTCGTGCCGTAATGCATGCGACGCTGCGGGAGGCCCTTGAGCACTACAAGCGGCTCGGTTGTGTGACCGAGGGGTCGAAAGGAGTCATGTGGACGGCAGGTCGGGTTCAGCCGGTGAGGGAAGGACAGGGGCTTGACCTCGGCAGCCTGCCTACCTTCACGGATGAAGACGCCAAAGCGAGTCTTCGCCATGACAAATACCTCTATGGGTGACCGCTTGCGGGTCGCAGATACGAGCTTCCTCTACGCTTTGTTCTCGAAGTCTGATGAGTTCCATGCGCGAGCGATAGAACAGGTCAGGCTTCCGGACCCGCTCGTCATCCCGGCGGAGATCCTTTCGGAGACGCTAGCCCTCATCCACTATCGGCAAGGCTTCTCTGCCGGACGAGCGTCTGGCGAGTGGCTTCGATCGCAAGGCCTCATCCGGATCGGCATCCCGACCAGGAAGCTGTTGGCGAGGGCATGGCGAGTCTACGTGTCCGGTCGCGGTCGACTGAGCTATCCCGACTCGGTCGTCCTCGCTTGGTGCTCGGAGCACGACGCTACTCCACTCGCGTTCGATTCTGCGATATTGCGGCATGCGCGCAGGTAGGGTTGGGTCGCCCGATGGGCAGAGGACCTATAGAGCCGCGGTGGCACCTGGCAACTCCGCGCACGTGTCCGAATCCCCTGACGAACGGACTGCAGTCGCCGGTACCTGATGAATTGAGGCATTCACTGCGGTTGGCATCGGCGGTGACCCGACTGCCTCATGTAGGAAACCAGTGCGCGCAGGGATCCAGCGGAATCTGCGAAGTAGGCGGGATTCATTTTTTTCAGTATGCGCGAGGCCGCGTGCATTTTCGCAGAGCCTTTCGAGCCGCCGAAGGGGCAGAATCGCCCGGTCCGACGACCTCCCGTCGCGGATTGAGACGGGGCCTGAACTTCATTAATCGCGGGTGCGATGTGCGGTTCGGTGGGTCGATGGACAGGAAGGCGAAGAAGAAGGTTCTTCAGCTGATCCCGTACGGAGCGTATGTCGTCGGCACGAAGATGAGCGACGGGGCGGACCGCTTGATGTTCGGCACCTGGCTGATGCAGACCTCGTTCAAGCCGCCACTCGTCGCGTTCGCATTTTCAGAGGACAGCCGCACGCTGGCGAACGTGCGCCGATCGAAGACGTTCACGGTCTCGTTCCTCACCGAAGGGATGAACGAACTCGCGGAGAGGGTCCTCGACGGGTCCTTCACGAAGGTGAAGACCGCGCGGACCCCATCGGACCTGCCCGTCGTCGCGGGGAGCGCCGGCTGGATCGAGTGCCGCGTTCTCGAGTTCTTGGAGAAAGGCGACCATCGCGTCGCCTTGGCGGAGGTCGTCGACGCTGGCGGTGGCCCGGGAAAACTCCTCCCCCTCGAGGCCCTCAAATGGCACTACGGCGGCTGACGGTCCCTCCGCCGCGTGAAGGTTCAAACACCTCGCGCGCGTTGCGGCTGTCATGTCCCGGTTCCCTGACATCATCGCGAAGCTGCCCGAGGCCAATGCGAACTTCAAGGGCGTCAAGGTGTGGCTCCTGCGCGGACCTACGGCCTCCGCCATCTTCGTCGAGGCCCGAGAGGATTCCGCGGTGCCCGAGCACTCGCACGGGGCCCAATGGGGAATCGTTGTGGACGGGGAGATGGATCTCACGATCGGCGGCGCCACGCGGACGTATCGCCGCGGGGATGACTACATGATCCCCGCAGGGAAGCCGCACGGCGCGAAGCTCCGGGCGGGCACCCGCGTCATCGACTTCTTCGACGATCCGAACCGCTACCGTCCGCGATTGTGACGCGCGCGTTTGTCAAGACGGGCGTCGAGCCAAATGCTTTAATATTGTAGGGGCCGATGCGAGAGCGTCAGACAAAGGTCCGACCAACCTCGATGGGATGGGAATGGGGTTCGTCCGCTGGCTCTTCCGTTCGACGCTTTGGCCCCGCAAGGCCAAGGAGGAGGACGAGGAGGACCCGCCCCAGAGAGGGAAGGGGCGCGGGAAGGGCTCCAAGGACTCGAAGAAAGCCCACCACCCAGGCGTCTACCGGATCGAAGTTGACTCCGAGATGGGACGGTTCCATGGGGACGGCCCGCCGTTCTCCTTCTGGTCCTCGTCCCGGATCATCCTGATCCTTTCGTTCCTGCTGTGGTGGATCCAACCCGCCGGGCCGATGATCGCGGGCTACGTCGGCGGGCGCCGGGCCGGTTCGCCGATTAAGGCGGTCATAGCGGCCCTCCTACCCATCTTCGCGATCTTCATCGCGAACGCGGCGTACTCCAACAGCATCGCAGCCCGCCAGATTGACTTCGTCGCCTCTCTCCCGATGGTCGTCAGCGACGCCCTCGCGAGCATCGTTCCGTTCCTCGGTCCGTACAAGGAGTTCATGATCGCCTACATGCGCGGTTTCGTCGAGGCCCTGGGCACGACGTTCGGGATGGGCACGAACGGATACCTGATGGTCATCATCTTCGCCTACATCGGCGGGCTCATCGCAGACCAGACGCGGCGCGAGCTCCACTACCGCGCCGGCGCGGGCTCGTCCCTGGGCGTGAACCTCGTGCAGCCGATCTTCGGGGCCCGCGGACACCTCGAAGACGAGGACGACGAGTACGAGGACGAGGACGAGGCCCCCCGCCACCGCCGCCATCCCGTCCGATCTCGCGCCCACGGCCGTCCCGTGCCCGTCGGCCTGGAGAAGCGCCGCCACGGGCGGCGCGACCGCACCCTCAACCACTACCGCAAGGTCCCCGCCGAGGTCCTGGACGCGGACGGGGGTCGTCGGTCCACCCGATCCCGCCGGCGGGACGAGGACGAGGAGGACGACGAGGATGAGTCGGAGACCGTTGTCGTCGCGCACACGAAGCGCCTTCCGAAAGGCCACGCGGAGGAACGCCGCGAGCGTCGGCACCCTGCGCGCGCGAGTCGGGAGGACGAGGATGAGGAAGAAGACGAGGAACCGGAACGTCCGGAGCCCCAAGAGCGTCGCCCGGTCCACGCCCGGACCCACGACGAGGAGCGGGCGATCCAGCGATTCGTCGAGCGGGCCCTCCGGAACTACGATCACTCGAAGCTCTGACGCGTCCGACCGCGCAACCTTTTTATCGCACGCTCAATTGTGGCGTAGTCCCTCCATGTTCTGTCCGAAGTGTAGCTCCCTCATGTTTCCGGCGAAGGGGAAGGTGCGTTGCAATTCGTGCGGGTTCGAACGCTCGATTTCTGGGAAGGACACGAACGTGACGAAGGTCGCTCGGCCGGGGAAGGAGAAGCCCGCGGACACCCTCGTCCTGGACGAGATCACGGAGACCCTCCCCAAGACGCGCGCCGAGTGCCCGAAGTGCGGCCACTACGAGGCGTTCTGGGTCATGCGGCAGACGCGGGCCGCCGACGAGCCGACGACCCGCATCTACCGCTGCGTGAAATGCGGTCACACGTGGCGGGAATACTGACCTGGACCGATGCTCCGCGAACCTTTATTATCGTTGACCTGTTTTCCCGCCGATTCTGGGGGAGCTGAGTTGTTCGAAGCTAAGGTCAAGGCGGATGTTCTCAAGGAAGTCGTCGACGTCGTCTCGACCCTGGTGGATGAGGCGAAGTTCAACATCGGGAAGGATTCCATCACGGTCAAGGCCGTCGATCCCGCTCACGTCGCGATGGTGGATCTCTCGCTCGATCGCGGCGCGTTCGAGGCGTTCAAGGCGGACGAGGGCGAGATCGGGGTGGACTTGGACAAGATGAAGGAGATCCTGCGGCTCGCAAAGGCGGGGGAGACGATCTCCCTGAGCCACGACGAGGACAAGAACCGACTCGTGGTGAACGTCGGGAACACGACCCGCCGGATGGCCCTCGTCGACACGGCGGGCATGAGCGACCCAAAGGTCCCGAGCCTCAACCTGCCCGCGAAGCTCGTCGTTCGGACGGACGAGCTGCGCCAGGCGATCCGGGCCTCGGAGAGCATCAGCGACCACATCGCCCTGAAGGCGTCCGCGGAAGGCTTCGAGATCGTGGCCGAAGGGGACACGGACACGGTGTCCCACATGGTCCCGAAGGACCTCCTCGAGGAGTTGCAGTCGAAGGACGCTGTCCGGTCGCTGTTTCCGCTCGACTACTTCTCAAACATGGTGAAGGCGATCAGCTCCGCGTCGAACGTCACCCTCTACCTCGGCTCCGACTACCCGGTGAAGATGGAGTTCAAGATTGCCGGCGGGAAGGGCGACGTGCGGTATCTCTTAGCGCCTCGGATCGAATCCGAGTGACGGCCATCAGAGGAGCCCAAAGTACCGGAAGATCGTCGCGACGAGATACGCGAAGCCCGCGGCCGCGGGCAGCGTCAGGATCCACGTCAGGACGATGCGCCGCGCCACCCCCCATCGGACCGCGGAAACGCGCTGGGTCGCGCCGACCCCCATAATCGATGTGGAGATCGCGTGGGTCGTGCTGATCGGCGCACCGAACTGGGCCATCGTCACGAGGATGAGCGCCCCGCTCGTCTCCGCCGCGAACCCCTGATACGGGCGCAGCTTCGTGATCTTCATCGCCATCGTGCGAACGATCCGCCAGCCGCCGAGGAGCGTCCCGAGGGAAAGGGCGATCTGGACCGGCGTGATGACGAGGAGCGGCGGGCCGCCGGAGAGGTCCACCGGGATCTGACTGAAGGCAAGCATCGCGAGGATGATCCCGACGACCTTCTGCCCGTCCTGGGAGCCGTGGGAGAAGGAGAAGAAGAACGACGAGACGAGCTGCAGGTTCCGGAAGTACCGGTTCGCGCGGGATGCAGGCGCCTTCCGGAACAGGCGGATGATGAGCCCCGCGAACAGAAAGGCGGCGCCGAATGCGATGATCGGCGAATAGATCATCGGGAGGATTACCTTCGTCACGACGCTGCCGTAGATCACGGCGCCGAAGCCTCCCGCCACGATCCCCGCGCCGACGAGGCTCCCGATCAGCACGTGCGTCTCGCTCACGGGGAGGCCGAACCACCACGTGATGACGTCCCAGACGAGGCCGCCGATGATCGCGGCAATCACGAGGCCCGGCCCGACGTATGTGTCCACGACGAGGCCCATCCAGATCGTCTTCGCGACTTCCGTCCCGAAGTACAGCCCGATGAAGTTCCCGAGGGCGGACAGGGTGACGGCCCGGAGGGGCGTCAGGACCCTCGTGGCTACAATCGTGGAGATGGCGTTCGCCGCGTCCGTGAAGCCGTTCCAGAAGGCGAAGAAGAGAGCCACTCCGATGCCCACGTAGAGCAGGTCGGTGGCCATCGGCCGACCCCTATCGGTTCTTCGCGACGATGTCGCTGAGGATGTTCGCCACATCCTCGCAGAAGTCCGTGGATTCCTCGAGCCGCTCGATGATCTCCTTGAACTTGATGATGCGGATTGGGTCCGTCTCCTGGAAAAGCGCGGCGACCGCGTTGTTCATCAGATCGTCCGCGACGTTCTCCAGGCGGTTCACCTCGACGGCGATCTGTTCGACCTCGTCCGCTTGGCGCATGTTGCGGATCATGCCGACCGCCCGCTTCAGTTCCGACGTCGCGAGGACGATGACTTCGCCGAGGTCGATCATCGCCGGGCTCGGCTCATCGATCTCGTACAGGGCGATCTGGTTCGTCGCCGCGTCGATCATGTCCAGCGTGCTGTCGAGGGAGCTCGCCAGGGCGATGATGTCCTCCCGGTCGATTGGCGTGATGAACGTCTTGTTCAGCATCTCGAAGACCGTGTGGACGAGCTCGTCGCCTCGGTGCTCGATGTCCTTCATATGCTTCTGCTTCGCCGCGACGTTGCGGAAGTCGCGCAACAGCTCCTGCAGGGCCTGCGCGCCCTCGGCGACCGTTGCGGCAATCTGCTCGAGGAGGTCAAAGAACTGCCGTTCCTGCGGGACAATCCACCCCTTCAACCCCATCGGATCACTCTGCCGGGCGGCGGGTAGCCCCGCCACACTCATTAAGCTTGCTTCGTGCCCGCGGGCGGTCTCATCCCTCGTCGCCCAGGTTCACGCCGGACGCCTCGAGCTGCTGCAGGAGCTGCTTCCGCATCTTGCGGTTCCCCGCGAATCCCTTGATCGCCTTGCGGGACACCTCGTAGTTTCGCAGGAGTTCTTTCACCTCGCGCGGGGAGACGCCCGCGCCATGGGCGATGCGCTGCACCCGCGAGGACTTCACGAGCTTCGGATCCGTCATCTCCTCGTCCGTCATCGAATCCATGATGATCTTGAACCGTCGGAGCTTGATCTGCGTTCCCTCCATGTCTTCGTCCTTCATCTTCCCGGCGACGCCGGGGATCAGGGACGCGAGCTTGCGCATGGGGCCCATGTCCGTGAGCATGTCGATTTGTTCGTACATCTCGTGGAGGGTGAACTTCCCCGCCATGATCTTCTTCGTGAGCTCCTCGGCTCTCTTCTCGTCGATCGCCTCCTGGGCCTTCTCCAGGAGCGTCTCGAGGTCCCCCATCCCGAGGAGGCGCGAGATGAACCTCGGCGGCTCGAACTTCTCGAGGTCGTCGATCTTCTCCCCGACGCCGACGAACAGGATGGGCGCCTTCACCTCCGCCACGGCGGACAGGGCGCCGCCGCCCTTCGCGGTCCCGTCGAGCTTCGTGACGACCACGCCCGTGATCCCGACGGCATCGTGGAACGCCTTCGCCTGTGGACCCGCCTGCTGGCCGACCGTCGCGTCGAGCACGAGGAGGCGCTCGTCTGCCTGGATCGCCTTCGCGACGGACTCGATCTCCTTGATGAGATCCGGCTCGAGCGCATGCCGTCCGGAGGAGTCGACGATCAGCACGTCGAGGGTCTCGAGGGCCTTGACGCCCGCCTTCGCAATCCTCACGGCGTCCTTCTGGGCCGGATCCCCGTGGAAGCCCGCGTTGATCTGGGCGGCGAGCTGCTGGAGCTGGTCATATGCCGCGGGTCGATGGACGTCCGCCGCGATCAGTCCGACCGACAGCCCTTTCTTCTGGAAGAACTTCGCGAGCTTTGCCGCGGTCGTCGTCTTGCCCTGGCCGTACAGGCCAATGAGGAGGATCCGGTGCTTCTGAATCGCGATCTCGCGGGTCTGGCCCAGGATCTTGACGAGCTCCTCGTAGATGATGCGGACGACGTGTTCGCGGGGACTCATGCCCGCGGGCGGTTTCTCCTCGAGCGCGCGCCGCTGGAGCTCCCGCGTGATTGTCAGGGAGAGCTGGACATTCACGTCCGCCTGGATGAGGGCGCGCTGGATGTCCCGGACGATCTCCTTGATCAGGGCCTCGTCGATGTAGCTCGCGCCGGCGATCTTGCGAAGGGCCTGTCGCAGGGAGTCGCCGAGGCTCTCGAGGACCATCTGCCGCCATCAAGCGCCTCAGGGACGTAAAGCTTCGCGGGCTCTGCAGCGATTCCCGTCGCATCGAATTAAAAAGGGAAGGGAGACCTACCCTTAGTGTTAAGTATGGAGGAACCTATACCTCGCATGGTGATTCGGACGTTCAACGAGGGACGCGATTTGAAGGCCGTAGGGTACGTACGAGTATCGACCGAGGAGCAAGCCGCCGAGGGCTACTCGTTGGAGGCCCAGGAGCGCTCCATCCGCGCCTACTGCGAGGCCAAGGGATGGTCTCTAACCCGCGTGTACCGCGACGAGGGCTTGAGCGCCTACAAGGACGTGCGGCGGCCCGAGTACGAGGCCATGATGGCCGCGATGGACAAATGGGAGATCGTCGTCGTGTGGAAGCTCAACCGGTTGCACCGGACCATGCGCGGGTTCGTTATGGACAGCCTCAAACTCGCGGACGCCAAGAAGGACTTGGCGAGCGTAACGGAGTCCCTCGATACGTCCTCCGCGATGGGGAAGCTCGTCTACCACTTACTCGGGGCTTTGGGTCAATTCGAGTCGGACCAGACCTCGGAGCGCGTGAAGGCCGCCTTCGCGGAGAAGTTCAAGTCCGACGCGGGCGCGTGGTTCACCCGCGCGCCCCTGGGATACAACCTCATCAACGGGAAGCTCATCATCAACGAGGACGAGGCCGAGATCGTGCGGGACATCTTCGCCCGCGTCATCGCGGGAGAGCTTACAAAGGCCATCGCGGACGGCCTCCGGCGGGACGGGGACCGAGGGAAGCAAGGTGGCAACGTCGCACAAGTCGGAGTCCTTCAGATCGTTCACAACCCCGTGTACGCGGGGTACGTCTATTACCAAGGCATCCTCCGCAAGAACGGCCATCAAGCCCTCGTCTCCATCGAGGACTTCAACCGCGCTCAGGTTGCCTTGTACGTCCGCACCACGAGGCACCACCGCTATCCGGTCCTCCTTGGCGCGGAGCGAATCGAGGCGAAGCGCATCATGACCTCGGGGAAGGGCGCGGCGATGTACACGCCTAAGGTGCGCCCGCCTCAGCTTGATGAGCTTGTAGCGGCGGAGACCCTCCAGGGACGGGGGCGGAGACCTCGAGCGCGGCGGGCGCGATCCTCGCGATGAGGACGCACGAGACGTAATCCCCGTCCTTGAGGCCGTGTAGATCGCGGACGTTCTTCGGAATCGTAACCTTGCCCTGGCCCTGCACCTTGCCCACGACTGGAGTCCCATCGCTCACGCGCTCGCCCCCTTGAGAATCGCTTTCCAGGTGATTCCGAGGACTTGGGGAGCCGGGAGCAACTCGTTCGTGCAGAACGCGCACCGCCGAGGGCTCTCGCGGCACCCGAGGACGATGGCCTTGTTGTGGTGCCAGCATGAAGGGCACACGCGGCGGAGCC